>JAVBQG010000033.1:0-9205 GCA_031549185.1 Synergistaceae bacterium
GTACTTCGGCGCGGGCGTCGTGGCCGACGAGGGAATCGCGCTCGAATGGTCGCGCATCCCGCACTTCTACAGCCCCTTTTACGTCTACCAGTACGCCACCGGCTACTCCGCCGCCGCCTCGCTCGCCCGGCAGATCGTGACGGAGGGCGAGCCCGCGCGGGCGCGCTACCTGCAGTTTCTCTCCAGCGGCAGCAGCGACTACTCCATCGAGCTGCTAAAGCGCGCGGGCGTCGACATGAGCAGCCCGGCGCCGATCATGGACGCGATCGAGTCGTTCAATACGACGTTGGGCGAAATGGAGAAATTGCTCGGGGAGATCGGGGCGCTGAAGGAATAAACAGAGTTCGCCTACCCGGTGGATTGTCGTCGACAAAATGATACAGGGATATCCGAAAGAGAAGCCTCAAGATTTCTTGAGGCTTTAATTGGGACCTTCTCTTTTGTCAGGAACATTAGTATAATCTCATCAATCCGCGCTTATTCCGTTGATGTCGTGAGCGCGCAGGACCATTGACACGTTTTTCGTCGCAACTTGGTGTCAGTCTCGAGAGAGAGGAGAACACGCAAATGAGGAGGATTTTTTTTCACTTCATCTTTTTAGCGCTTTCGGCGTGGGCGACGGTATTCGTGTTTCCGGGGAGCGCACACGCGGGCGTGGACTGGGGTTTTTTAAACGATGTCACCCTCTCGGCCGACATGGTTGGCGTTCCCTTGAATCCCCTATTCAACAAGAGCGACGATTCGATAATCGCCAGCAACGCAACGATCCCCAGCAACACGGCGCAGGTGGCCGTAACGGTAGCGTTTGCGAACACGGGGGAGACTGTCACTGTAAACGGCGCAGACATCAGCCTGCAGGGGACCAGCCCGGTTTCCACGACGCTCACTCTGCCGCTGCCGGGCAATAAAATCGAAATTACTGCGACTGGTACGAGCAAAACTGAAACCTTCACAATAAACGTCGTCTTCGCAGCTCCTCCCGTGCTCCCCGACGATCCCTCTGTACCCGTCACAGGGTTTGTCGTCAGCCCCGACGTGATGTCGCTCGACCTGAAAGGCAAGAGCGTCGACAAGGTCGTCGGCATTATCACGCCGTCTGACGCGACGAACCAATCGATCTCCTGGAGCGTGACGCCGGAGGGTATCGTCCGCCTGGGCGCGACAACCAGCACCTCGCGCACTCCGATCACCGTCACCGCTCTCAAAGAGGGGACGGCGACGATCACGGGCAGGACGGCGAACAACCTCACCGACACGTGTATGGTGACCGTCGAGAGCATCACTCCGTTGAGCGTAGACGTCTCGCCGGGCAGGGCGACCGTCGTCAGCGGAGACAGCGTAACGTTCACGGCGACGGCGAACGGCGGCACGACGCCATACTCGTACCAGTGGGCGAAGGGCGAAAGCGGCATCGCGGGAGCGACGGGGAGCACCTTCACGATCGGCAGCGCACTCGAGAAAGACGCGGGCACGTATACCTGCACGGTGACTGACTCCCCGGGATCGACGGCGAGCGCGAGCGGCACCCTGGAGGTTGCCGCCCCAGGCGGCAATCTCACCCTTGCCGCGTCCAGCATCGCCTCAAATGGATGCACACTCGTGGCGACGCTGACGAACAAACTCGGAGATCCCATCCCTCGACGCAGCGTCACGATAGCCTTTACCACGGGCCCATCTCTGTCGGCAACAGGCATCACCGACCAAGACGGAAAATTGACATGGTATACTGGCGCAGGCGCAAACTCCCTTAATTCGTCAACAAGCTACACGGTCGTAGCCACGTCCCCAGGTTGTGAAAAAGCCACACTTACGTTTACAACGGATTCAGAAGACTCCTGGGGTTGCTCAAATGGGATAGGTAGTACAGGTGGATCGGCGATGCTGTTTGCAGCCGCGGCCGGCGTGCTCCTGCGCACGCGAGAACGCCGGCCCGCCAAGAAGAAATCGGCGGGAGGCAGAAAATCCGGCGCCGAACCTGTCAGGGAGAGGCCAAGATATAAAGCGACCTGTTGAAAAATGATTATCCTTCGGCTCCGCTTGGGAACCGCGGAGTCGAAGCAAGCCCCGAAAAAACCAACCGTAAATATTTCGATGCGGGCGTCGACATGAGCAGCCCGGCGCCGATCATGGACGCGATCGAGTCGTTCAATGCGACGTTGGGCGAAATGGAGAAATTGCTGGGGGAGATCGGGGCGCTGAAGGAATAGGGGGCACGTTTTGTTCCTTTAAAACAAGCCGCAGTACGGGTTGACATGTGATACTATACAAACGATGGGGCCTCCGGCGAAGCTTCACAGAGGGCGTCGGTGAGTCAAGTAAGGTCTTCTCCTCTTGGAGGGGGTGATGCAGTGCCGCAAGGTACGAATCGCCCTTCCGGTGACAATAAGGAGGAGCGAGACCGAACAACTCTCACCAGGGTTTTGCGTCTCGCTCCTCTGATCGCCGTGATCCTCCAGCTTCTTGAGTTGACGCTCAAGTTGTTCGGAGTGATCCGGTAGTTGCCGGAAGGCAATTGCTCCAGGGTTGTCCTACCATCGGGGGCAACCCTTTTTCACCTCCAATTATATCACTTTTCTCCGGGACTGCAAAAGGGGAGCGGCGCTACAGCGCCGGGTAGACGACGCATCAAACCCGACCACCCAGTCTCAGGCCCGACCTCACCCCCCGGCCCCCTCTCCCAAAGCGGAGAGGGGGAGAAGGGCAGAGTCAGAGACACAAAGAAGATTCTGCTTTCCGGTTTCGTTTCGCTCCCCTCCCTCCCCGCTTTGGGGGAGGGAGGGGCCGGGGGAGGGAGAGGTCGGGTCTCGGGCCAAAAGAGTTTTTTCATGCGTCTGCCCTGGCGTCCAGCGCCGGCAAGGCGAACGAAAAGCGGCTGCCCCGGCCCGGCGCGCTCTCCGCCCAGACGTGGCCGCCGTGCATCTCTACCAGGCTTTTGACGATGGAAAGTCCCAGACCGCTGCCTCCCTCGCGGCTGCGCGAGGCCATGAAGGTCCGCTCGAACACCCGCTCCAGATCCCCGGGCGCGATGCCCTTGCCATTGTCCCCCACGAAAAAGACGCATTTCCCCTCCGTTCGCCGGAGCCCGAACGTCAGTTCGAGAGGCCCCGCCGCGTGCTTCACCGCATTCGACACCAGGTTGTCGAAAATCTGCCAGAGGCGGTTGAAATCGGCCTCGATCTCCAGATCCTCCGCATCCGCGCCGATGTCCAGCGACAGTTTCGGGGGCGGTTCCTCGCGCCCTGCGAATTCCATATCGTAATGCGCGAAGAAGGCCCGCAGCGTCTCCACCGCCGACATGCGTCTCGGCTCCAGTTTCACGATCCCCGCCTCGAGGCGCGCCAGGTCGAACAGGGTATCCAGGCGTTCCGTCAGCTGCCGCGAGCGCTGCGAGGCGATCCTGACGAACGGCTCCGACTCCGGCGTCAGGCAGCGTTCCTCCAGAAGCTGGACCGCCCCGCAGATTGCCGCCGCCGGCGTGCGGAGGTCGTGCGCCATGTTGGCGATCATATCGCGCCGTCCCTCCTCCGCCTTCGCCAGCTCGGCCGTTCGCAGCGCCACCGCCGCCTCCAGCTCCGCGTTCCATGAGAGCAATTTTTTCTGCGTCGCCGCGTATTCCATCGCGATCCCCACGAAGAGGATCAACCCCATGAGCACGGCGCCCATCGCCACATAGTGCACGACGAAGACGTCCGCCGGCGTCTTCGTCGCGATTTCGCGCAGGCCGCTGGTGCCGTACGCGATCACCGCCGCGACGGCGGGCCGAAGGGCCCGGTCGCCCGACCGCACATGGCAGGCGCACACCCGCCCAGCCGTCAGAACGACGATCAGCCCGGAAAAACACCGGTTAGCGACGTCCGTGACGAGATACAACGGGTTGCCCGCGATGTAGAGGGGAAGGCTGGCTATGCCGGCGACGATCAGGAAGAGGAGAAAGGAAATGGCCTTTGCCGCCGCCCGGTCCGCCCACCCGGCCCTATGCAGCGGGCAAATTTTTTCACACGCCTCGCGGAAGTAAAGCGCCGTGAAGGTGACGGCGAAGGTGACGCCGATGCTGTAGAGTACGTTGCTGAAGAGCGTGGGTCCTTTTGCCGCCTCGAACGCGTTGACCGCGACGAAGCCGCCGCCGAAGAAGACGGAGAGCGCGAAATACAGCATGCCGCGCTCCCGCCGAAAAAAGAACCAGATGCAAAGGACGAGCGCGAAAAGCCCGAACTGGAAGGTGCCCATGGCCGTGCCGGCCCAGACCGCGCGGATGCGCCCCGCTTCGCCCGACGCCCTCAGGGTTTCGAGCGGCAGAAGGGCGAAGAACGCCACGCTGGCGAGGAGGCAAGCCGCGTCGAAGAGCCCCGCGCGAAACCGCGGGGACGAGGGCACGCCGCGCACGTCAGCCGTCCTCCGCCTTCGGCCTGGGCATGTCGATCAGAAGATAGCCGATACCCCGCCTGCTCTCGATATGGAAACCGTGCGCGGCCGCCTCGCCCAGCTTGCAGCGAAGCGCGCTGATGTGGGTCATGAGGGTCTGCGGCGCCACGCTCTCGTTCGGCCAGACGGCGTCGGACAGCTCCGCGAAGGAGACGGTCAGCCCCGGCGTGCGCGCGAGGCGCAGCAACAGGGAGAACTCCGTCCCCGTCAGCGGCAGCGGCCGCCCGCTCAAAAAGGCGCGGCGTCTTTCGAGGTCGAGCGAGAGGGGCGGCAGCTCGAACAGGTGCGGCGCCTCTCGGCGGGAGAGCATGCCGAGACGGAGCGACAGCTCGCGCAGGTCGAAGGGCTTGGTCAGGTATTCGGCGCCCAGCTCCAGCCCCGCCACGCGGTCCTGCGGCGCGTCGCGCCCCGTGACGAAGAAGACGGCGATGCGCGGCGCAACCTCGCGGATGCGGGACGCCAACTCGAACCCGTCCGCGTCCGGCAACCCCACGTCCAGCAGCACGACGTCGACGGCCCGGCGCGCAAGCGCATCCATGGCCTCCGCGCCGCTGCCGGCGGCGTCGACGTCGTACCCCTCCGCCGCCAGGTGATCCCGGCAGAGCCGCACGATCTCCGGATCGTCGTCCACGATCAGAACGGCCGAAAATCCCCTTGCCACGCGCCCACCTCCCCGCGAATTGTCATCGACAAAATTATACAGGGATATCGGAAAGAGAAGTCTCAAGATTTCTTGAGGCTTCTGTTGGGGGGCTTTTATTTTGTAAGGAATGCGTTTATAATTTCGCCAATGCACAAACTTATCGCATCGATACAGTAAAGCACGTTTCAAGAGATGAGATTTCCAGTGTCGTATCCTTCATTTTAGGAGGGGTATAAAATGAGTCTTCGTGTTGCATTTGCAGTGCTAGGAGATCCTCATATTCGAGCCAGCGGCGGGCCAAGTTCAGAGACTCCCAAAGACAGCGAGGACCGGAACAAAGCGTTGGTGCAAAAAATCAAAGAAAAACATAAAAACGAAGACTACAGCTTTGTTGCGATTTGTGGTGATTTAATGGATCGCGCAAGAACCAAAGAGGATGACTTGTTTAATAAAATATGGTGGGAAGAGGGGTTTTCATGTCAAAGTTTCCAGAAAGGCGAAACGCCTCTATTATGTGAAGGGATCGGCAATCACGATACGGATTGGCAGCAACTCTCCAAGGCCAACTATCCCAAAAAGTATTTGATCCCCCATAATCTCCAAAGGCTGGCCGTCAATGCCCTATCGAACCATACCAATAAAAAAATAAGCTTTACAATTTCCAATCAATCAGACAACCCCCTGAAAAGCTGCAACAATTTACATTATAGCTGGTCGTGTGCTTCAGCGGATTCCTCCGAGAGAGTTCACTTTATCATGCTGAATAAATTTCCCGGCGAAGGCAGAGGACGAATTGGTGGTAGAAAAATCAACAATATTGGTGAGTTCAATATTTTTAGCAATGATCAGGATCGGAGAAATAGCGATCCGGACAATGCGCTGATTTTTTTGAGGGAACGACTAAAAGCGATAGGCACAAACGAGCCGATTTTCCTCTTTCACCATTATGGTTTCCATTTCATAGATGAAAAAATATTGAATAAACATTGGAATAAGGAAGAACGGAAAGAGTATTTGGGTTCAATAAAAGATTACAACATCTCGGGTATTTTCTACGGTCATTTGCACACGACAAAGCATGAAGTCATCACGCTCCCAGGGACGAACAAACGAGTCCCGGCGATATGCATCGGGAATGCGCTGGAAGGCGAGTTTCTTTCGTGCGTTTTCAATTCTAAGTCGGATGCTTACAGTCTGTCCATTACACAACAAAAATTAGATTTTAAGAGCAACAATGTCACCCATCCGAAAATAAAGGTATTTGATGGGGCAATCGGATTACCTGAACCTAATCCCCAGAACGGAATTTATGTGTACACTCTTCAATATCCCCTTTAAATTTTGATAGTTTTCCGCGGAAAACAAAGGGATAACCTTGATGAAGATTCTTATATGAGGATTAACACTTTGGTTCTCAGGCTAGTGCTTCGCAAATGGGCAACCACTGCCTGAGTACCGGAGTGACTAATAAGGGGGTAATGCAATGAAAATCTTCAAGTACGGGTTAGGTTTCTGGGTTTTAATGCTGGTATTCTCCGCGGGGAGCCACATGGCATGGGCTGTCGATATCAGCGCATCCGCTCTGAACAATGGAACCCCCCCGACCTATAACGCAAATGAAACAATTACGGTCACCGGAAGTGAGGCTCTTACGCAACTCGGCGGGTGGAGGACGCTTAAGCAATTGTCCGACGCTTTCTCCCTTGTACTCAATGATGCGACGACGACGATCGCCAACGATGTAATGCTCAACAATACCGCCATTAGAGCCATCAAGGGAAACAAGGTGAATTCCATTGGCCCTAGTGCATTCCTCCGTTGCACAGAGCTCGTAACCCTGGATTTCCCGGAGGCGACAGACATCGCACAATCGGCTTTCGAAAATTGCGCGAAGCTCACCAGCGCGAGTTTTCCTCTCGCGACGACAATCGGTGCGAGCGCATTCTCGGGTTGCTCGGAGCTCGTAACCCTGGATTTCTCGGAGGCGACAAACATCGGCGCAACTGCTTTTACGAATTGCAAGAAGCTTGTCAGCGCGAGTTTTCCTCTCGTGACGACAGTCGGTACGAACGCATTCGAATATTGCGAAGAGCTCGCAACCCTGGATTTCCCGAAGGCGGCAACCATCAACAACGCCGCTTTTCGGGGTTGCCGGAAGCTCGATGCGTTGTTGTTCGGAGACATGGCACCGACCGTAGTAAATAACACCGTGTTTACCAATGTCCCGGCGGCACTCAAGATCTATACGAATGGCGCTATTACACCAGGACAGGGTAATTATCCCTCGGACGCAATCGTCAAAAGTTATACGCTACCGACCACTTGGCCGAACATGGCGCTCGATCAAACAGTCTTGTCGCTCGTCGCCGGTGCAAATACAATGCTTGTCGCAACACCGTCTCTATTTGAAGCGAACCCTGCCATGCAATATACGTGGTCTTCCGGCTATCCTGCTATTGCTACAGTAGACCCCAATGGCCGGGTGGCCGGCGTAGCGGCAGGCACAACAATGGTTGGATGCCTTGCTCAAGGAGATTTCGCAATTACTGTGGCCGGAGGTGGGACCGAAAACGTCGTTTGGTCTGCATATGAGACGTGCGCGGTTACGGTAACCCCAGCCCCACCGGGACCCGGCCCCGATCCCAGTCCGTCTACAATCTCCGTCACCGGCGTCACCATGAGCAAGACGGCGCTCGACCTCAAGACCGGCGAGACGTCGCAGCTCGCCGCGACGGTGCAGCCCGCGGACGCCACGAACCCAAAAGTGACCTGGTCGTCGAGCAACCCGGACGTCGTCTCCGTCGACCAGACGGGCAAGGTGACGGCGGTCGGCCCTGGCACGGCCACGATCACGGCCACCACCGACGACGGCAAGAAGACGGCCACCTGCGAGATCACGGTGACCGAGGCCCCTGCCCCCGGCCCGACCGAGAAGACGCTCTTCACGATCAACGTGGCCGACTGCGAGATCGTCGTGACGCGGAACGCCGACGGCACACTGTCCGTGAAGGTCCGCATCCCGTTCGCGCAGAACTCGAACCCGGCCCTGCTGGATACGGTGAAGATGATCGCCAGTTCGCTCGGCCTCGCGAACGTCTCGTACGGCATCGTGAACGCCGACGGCAGCGAGACGCCGGTCGCGCGGATGGCGGCGTCGGCTCCGTATCTGGAGATAAGAGGCACGGCGGCGAACCGGGACGCGATCGAGAACGGCGTCGTCACGAAGATCGAGTACACGCTGAAGGGCGACAACGGCCTGTACGCGCAGACGTTCGCAAACGGTGGCTTGAAACTCGCCGACATGCCCGGCTACCCGAGCCCGGAGCCGACGCCTAGCGGCAGCGGTTCGAGCGGCTGCGACGCGGGCCTTTTGTCCGGGGCGGGGCTGGCTGCGGTCGCGCTGGCGGGAATGGCGATCTGCCGGAAAAAAAGCTGATCGGCGACGAGGACGCGACAGACAGGCAGGCGATGAGGAAGACGCGGGGCATTCCGTAAGGAAGCGCCCCGCGTTCTCATAGAACACCTCTTCGGGCAAGTCGACATAAATCGACAAGAGAAATGAAACTTTGAAACTAACTCCTCCGGCCGATCCGTAATACCGTTTTCCTGCCGCAATCGGGTGCAATGGGCAAAGAGGGCCGAAGGGAGGCCCTCGGAAAGGAGAGAAAAAATTTCGCCTTGCTTTCGCGTTGCGAGCTCATAAGGAAGAAGGATGCTCATCGTGAAGAAATTTCGATTTATGGCACGTATGGCAAGCGTGTTTCTGATTATCTGTCTGCCGTTGCTGGACGAGCTCCGGGCGATGGCGGCGGAGATCCGGTTTCTCTATCCAAGCCCGGCGGAGAGCGTTGTCGCCCCTGGAAGAGATTTTTACGCGATCGGCAGCATGGACGTCGGCTCAGGTTGGGGGAGTTTCACGTTCCGCGCCGACCTTTACGGCGCGGGCAGGGAGACTCCCGTACAAAGCCTTTGCGCGTCCAACATGGATTACAGGGATGGAGCTGAGTGACTGACACAAATTCATCAAGTTAAATCATAACAGTGGTAGATGTTTTCAAAGAGACACATCGGCTCCTTGTTATGGAGTCTTCTTAAGGCTTCTTTCCGTGTCGGCGCCACCGGCAGAGAATCGTCGATTGC
>JAVBQG010000005.1:0-66848 GCA_031549185.1 Synergistaceae bacterium
TTCGAAGAGGCGTCGTTCTTCATGGAGGATTTCCGCAAGACGGGCGCCCTCGAACGCACGGTCATGTTCGTCAACCTCGCGGACGACCCCGCCATCGAGCGCATCGCGACGCCGCGACTCGCGCTCACCTGTGCGGAGTACCTCGCGTTCGAGCACGACATGCACGTTCTCGTCATCCTGACCGACCTCACGAACTACTGCGAGGCGCTGCGCGAAATCTCCGCAGCGCGCAAGGAAGTCCCCGGACGCCGCGGTTACCCGGGCTACCTCTACACCGACCTCGCGACGATGTACGAGCGCGCGGGACGTCTGCGCGGCAAGGACGGTTCGATCACGCAGTTCCCGATCCTCACTATGCCCGAGGACGACAAGACGCACCCGATCCCCGACCTCACCGGCTACATCACGGAAGGTCAGATCATTCTGGGACGCGGGCTGCACCGCAAGGGTATCTATCCGCCGGTCGACGTCATGCCGTCCCTCTCGCGACTGAAGGACAAAGGCATCGGCAAGGGCAAGACACGCGAGGACCACGCAGATCTCATGAACCAGCTCTTCGCCGCCTACTCGCACGGCAAGGAGGCGAAGGAGCTGGCGGTCATCCTCGGCGAAGGAGCCCTTACCGAGGAGGACAAGGCCTTCGCCAAATTCGCCGACCTCTTCGAGGACACCTACGTGCGCCAGGACGAGTACGAGAATCGCACGATCGAAGAGACCCTGCAACTCGGCTGGGAGCTCCTCACGCTGATACCGGTGAAGGAGCTGAAGCGTATCCGCGACGCCTACATCGAGAAATACCTGCAGCCGTTGCTCGCTGCAAAAGAGGACAAGGCGCACCAGGGCGTCTCCGAGTAGGAGGGGAGGGGCATGGCCAAAGCTCTCAACGTAAACCCCAATCGCATGGAGCTGTCGCGCCTGAAGCGACGGATCGTGGTGGCAAAGCGCGGCCATAAACTCCTGAAGGACAAGCAGGACGCGCTGATCAAGGAGTTCCTGCAGAAGGCGCGCGAGGTCAAGGCGCTGCGCGAGGACGTGGAGAAGGAGTTGCAACTCTGCTATCAGAGCTTTCAGATGGCGCGCGCGCAGACCTTGCCCTCGATGATCGAACAGTCCCTCATGTGCGCTGGCGGAGCGACGAAAATTCAGGTCTCGCACAAGAACGTCATGAGCGTCAATGTACCGCAGTTCGTCATGCCGGAGATGAGCGTGCAGATGAGCTACGGCCTCGGGTCATCTCCGGGCAGCCTCGACGTCGCTCTCGAACGCTTTTCGCGAATCATGCGCCGTCTGGTGGAGCTGGCGGCGGCGGAGAAGGGGCTCAAGTTGATGGCGTTGGAGATCGAGCGCACGCGCAGGCGCGTCAACGCGCTCGAACACGTCATGATCCCGTCCTTCGCAGAGGCGATCCGCAGCATCTCCATGAAGCTGGAGGAGATGGAGCGCTCGACGCTCAGCCGCTTGATGGTGATCAAGGAGATCGTACGCTCGCACTAAATGATGTTAGAGGCCGAAAGGGCTTGACAGTTCGGCCTGAGCGCTATAAAATTTCTTCTCGGTTGATCGAACAAACGCGCCGGTAGCTCAACTGGATAGAGCATCGGACTACGGATCCGAAGGTTACGAGTTCAAATCTTGTCCGGCGCGCCAATCTTAACTATCATGACAAAAACCCGCTCTCGTAGCGGGTTTTTGTGTTATTCTCAACGCACATAAAACACCGCACGCGAGGAGGAGTAATATGAAACCGTATCAGCTCGAGCAGATCAGGAAATACACCAAGCGTCCCGGCTTCACCGGCAGCTTCGTGCACGGGGACTCGCTCAGCCTCACGCACTGGGCTCTGGAGAAGGGAGCCGTTCTCGTCCCACACGCGCACCCGCACGAGCAGATCACGTTCGTGATCAGCGGCAAAATGCAGTTCGACCGCGAAGGGCAGGGGCCACTGGTCGTGGGGCCGGGCGGCTTCGTCGTCTTCCCGTCGAACGAACCACACGGGGGAACCGTGCTCGAGGCCGCGGTCGTCGTCGACGCATTTTCGCCCGTGCGCGAGGATTTCAAGAGGGAGATGGAGGAGTAGCGCGGGGGCACCCTATCGCTCGTAGGGGAGGCTGCCCATAGTCTCCCGATTTTTATCCGATGTATATACGCAGTATATACGCAATGGGAGGCCGTGGACGGCCTCCCCTACGGGTGGGTTCTGAGGGGTGAGGTTGTTTTTTATTTATACGCTTCCGCGAAGACCTTCTCGACGACCTCTTTCGTCGGCACGCCTTCATGCAACTTCTCTTCGCCCACATAGAACGTCGGCACGTAATGGTAGTCGAATTTGTTCGCGTAATCCGGCTCCTTGCCCTCGTCGATCATCTTGAAGGGGATCTCCTTGTATTCGGGGTGCGCGGCGAGGATCTCGTCCTTCATCTCGCGCGCCTTCCTGCAGTGCGGACAGTGTTCGAGTATGAACATCTTGACTTCCTTCATGGCCCAGGCCTCCTCTTGTTCAGCCGCTCGTTTGTTCGGCTATCGGGGCATTCTACACCGGCCCCGCCGCGCGCGCTATTGTTTTTTCCGCAATAAGAAGACTATAATAGCCCTTACGTTTGACAGCGATTTTTTACGGAGGCGATCAAGAACATGGCTTACGAATTCAGCGCCATAGAGCCGAAATGGCAGGCTCGCTGGGAAGAGGCGGGGGCCTTTCACTGCGAACGGGACGAGAGCAGGCCGAAGTTTTACTGCCTGGAGATGTTCCCGTACCCGAGCGGGGCACTCCACATGGGGCACCTTCGCAACTATTCGATCGGCGACCTCACCGCACGATTCCTGCGCATGAAGGGGTACAACGTCATGTATCCGATGGGCTTCGACTCGTTCGGCATGCCCGCGGAGAACGCCGCCATCAAGATGAAGACACACCCGGCCAAGTGGACGCTGCAGAACATCGACCACATGACCGAGCAGCTCAAATCGATGGGGTGCAGCTACGACTGGCGACGCATGGTCAAGACTTGCCTGCCGGACTATTATAAATGGAACCAGTGGTTCTTCCTGCAGTTCTTCAAGAAGGGGCTCGCGTACCGAAAGCACGCGCCCGTCAACTGGTGCGAGACGTGCGGAACGGTCCTCGCCAACGAGCAGGTCGTCGGCGACGGCGTCTGCTGGCGGTGCGAGACGCCCGTTGTCAAGCGCGGGCTCGACCAATGGTTCTTCAAGATCACCGACTACGCGGAGGAGCTGGTCGAATATCTGGACAAGCTGCCCGGCTGGCCGGAGCGCGTGCTCACCATGCAACGCAACTGGATCGGCCGCTCCGAGGGCGTGCGTTTCGACATCGACATTGCCGACACCGACCTCTCGATCGAGGCGTTCACCACGCGCATCGACACGATCTTCGGCATCACCTTCGTCGCCCTCGCGGCAGAGCACCCAATGGTGCACGAGCTGGCGCTCCGCTCGAGCGACGCCAAGGCCGAGGAGATCATGGACTTCGCCGCCAGGATCTCGCAGCGTAGCGCCATCGAGCGCACGGCCGTCGGCGGCGACAAGCTCGGCATCGACACGGGCTTCAAGGCGATCAACCCTGTCAACGGCGAACTCGTGCCGATCTGGATCGCCGACTATATTCTGATGGACTACGGCACGGGCGCGATCATGGGCGTGCCGGCGCACGACCAGCGCGACTTCGACTTCGTGCGCAAGTTCGGCCTCGGCGTCATCCCCGTCGTGCGGCAGGAAGGGCAGCCGATTCCCGACCCGAACGAGATGACCGAGGCGGTGGACGCCGACGGCGTCGCCTGCAACTCCGGCGAGTTCGACGGCCTGCCGACACCGAAGGCCATCGAGACCATCGCCGCGTGGTTCGAGAAGAAGGGCATCGGCAAGCGCGAGACGCAGTACCGCCTGCGCGACTGGCTGATCTCGCGCCAGCGCTACTGGGGGACGCCGATCCCCGTCGTCTACTGCGAGGAGTGCGGCATCGTGCCGATCCCGGAGGACCAGCTGCCGGTCGAGCTGCCGCTCGACGCGCAGATCCCCGAACACGGCGGCAACGCGCTGCTCGGCTGCGAGGACTGGATCAACACCATCTGCCCGACCTGCGGCAAGCCGGCGAAGCGCGAGACGGACACGATGGACACCTTCGTCTGCTCGTCGTGGTACTACTATCGCTACCTCTCGCCGGGCACGGGCGACATGCCTTTCAAATCGGAGGACGCGAAGTACTGGGCGCCCGTCGACCTCTACATCGGCGGCATCGAGCACGCGTGCCTGCACCTGATCTACGCGCGCTTCTTCACCAAGGTCATCTCCGACCTCGGCCTTCTGCCCAAAGAAATTCGCGAGCCCTTCACAGGGCTGCTCACGCAGGGCATGGTCATCAAGGACGGGGCCAAGATGTCGAAGTCGCTCGGCAACGTCGTCGACCCGGACGAGATCATCAAAAAACACGGCGCCGACACGGCGCGACTCTTCATCCTCTTCGCCTCGCCGCCGGACAAGAGTCTCGACTGGTCCGAGAAGGGCGTCGACGGCGCCAGCCGCTTCCTGAACAGAGTCTTCCGCTTCGTCGCCGATAGGCTCGAAGGCCTGCGGGGTGCGGAGAAAAAGCGCCTGCCGATGTCCGCCCTCACCGGGGAGGGGCAGCGGGACCTCAAGAGGCTGATCCACTCGACCATCGACCGCGTTACGCGCGACATCCAGGACGAGCGCCAGCTGAACACGGCAGTCGCTAGGTTGATGGAACTCTGCAACGGCCTGGTCGCCTTCAAACCGCAGGATAAAGCCGACTGGGCGCTGCTGCGCGAAGGCACGGAAACGCTGTTACTCTGCCTCAACCCCTTCTGCCCGCACGTCTGCGAGGAGTTGTGGGAGATGCTCGACAACACCGAATGGCTCGCAAGATCGTCGTGGCCCACGGTCGAACCGGACGCGCTCAGAGTCGACAAGGTCACGATCGTACTGCAAATCAACGGCAAAGTTCGCGAACAGTTCGAGATGGATCCGGGCCTCGACAAAGACGAGCTCACGAAGCAAGTGATGGCCCAGGAGGCCACGAAAAACAGAATCGAAGACAAGGAGGTCGTCAAGGTCATCGCCGTTCCGGACAAACTGGTCAACATCGTGGTGAAGGGCTAGTGCCGCACGTTCACCTGTTGATCGCCGGCGGCACGGCACAGCGCCGCCTGATCGAGACGACCATGGCAAAACTGGAATCCAGGGGCTACGAACCCGGCACACGTCAGGAGGGCGGCGACTGGCACGCCCTCCTGACGGAGAACCGCGGCGCGGGACTGTTCGGCGACAGGAGCATCGTCACGGTCGACGACGCGGAAAAACTCGGCCCCATGCCGATACAGCTGGCCCCTCTGCTCGAAGCGGAGGGGGCAGCTGTTGTCATTTTGCTCGTCTGCAAATCGGAGAGCGCAAACCCCATCCCCAAAGACCTCCTGAAAAAATGCACCGTCTCGAAGGCGACGGAACCGTCCCCGTGGTCGAAGGAGCGGGACACGGCGATCGTGGACGCGGTGAAAGCGCGCGGCATATCCATTCGCCCCGAGGGTATTTCGCTATTGAAGGAGCTCTTCGAGGACGTCGGCGAGTTGATTTCGGAGACGGAGAAACTGGCGGGCTTCTGTGAGATGACCGGCAAAAAGGAGATCTCGCGGCGCGAAATCGAGATGCTCTGCCTCACGGACGGCAGTCGCAGCCTGCTGAAATTGCTGGACGGCATCTGTACCGGCGCATACGTGGAGAGTTTGGAGCATCTGGAGCTTCTAAACAGGGGAGGGGAGCTGCTACCGCTCGTCAGCGCCCTGCACAACCGGGCGCGGCTCGCATATTACGCAGCTGTCTTTCCCTCGGACAGGCCGCTTTTCGCGAAAACCCTCGGCGCACGCGATTACGCCTGGCGTCAGGCGGAGTCAGCGGCAAAGCGGTATGGACGCGAGAAACTTCTCGACTTCGTCGCAAACCTGATCCGCATCAACGCGGGGGAAAAGAGTGGCCTGGGCGGTGGCTGGCGCGACCTGCAGATCGCGATCGTTGCCCTGATGAGCGGGTAAAAAAAAAGGAACCCCGCATGGGGTCCCATTTTTCAGCCTCGTGTGATAAATCTATTATTCTGCCTTGCCAAACTTAGCAGCTTTCAAGGCCATATTCGACTTTCTGCGCGCAGCGGTATTCCGGTGAATGACACCCTTGACCACCGCCTTGTCGAGTGCGCTCTGCGCTTCGTTCAGACGCATCGTAACTTGCTCTGCGTCACTACCGGCGACCGCCTCGAGAAACTTCTTCGCCGTCGTCTTGCAACGAGTCTTCCAGTAACGATTGTAGAGCCTGTTTTTCTCTGCGATCAGAACGCGCTTTGCCGCGGATTTCTTATTGGGCACCCCATTCACCTCCTTCTCCAAAAGCAGAGGTAATAGTATCACAGACATGCCTTTTTGCGCAAGGACGCTCGATGGAATTTTTCGTATTTCCAAGGTGGAGAAAGAGGCGTGAAAAGGGTATACTTATAGCTGTTTTCGGTTTGTCACCAAACGAAAAAGGGGAGTTGTGTGTCATGTCGTCGACTTCGTCATCGTGGAATCTGCCCAACCTGCTCAGCCTGTCGCGCGTCTTTCTCGCTCCGCTCGTCATGGTCTTTCTGGCCGTGAGAGGGCAATTCGGCAACCTGTTCGGAGTCAACATCGGCGACATTCTGGCAGGCGTCGTCTTCATCATCGCCTCCATTACGGACGCGGCGGACGGATACATCGCGCGCAAACGCGGCATCGTGACAAACCTCGGCAAGTTCATCGACCCCCTGGCGGATAAAATTCTCGTCGTAGCGGCGCTCATCTGCCTGGTCGAGCTGCAGCGGCTCGACGCGTGGATCGTGGTCATCATCGTCTCGCGCGAGTTCATCGTGTCGGGAATCCGTATGGTCGCCGCGGTCGAGGGCGTCGTCATCCACGCATCGGCTGGAGGCAAGGCAAAGACCGTGACGCAGATTATCGCCATCGTCATGATGATCTTCAACATCCCCTTCGCGACGCCGGTCATGTGGGTTGCCATGATTTTGACCGTCTGGTCTGGACTCGACTACTTGATCAAGAGCAAGGAGTTTTTATACTAGGAAAAGTCAGTTTTCAAGCGGAATCGCGCGTTTGAGTATTTTTTCGATATTTTGCCGAACCAAACCCATCAGCAGGGTTTGCATAAAACGAGAAGACGCTTATAATGGCTCAAGTGGTGGATAAAACCGCCCGCAATCATCGAATCGACAGAAATCAAAAGGAGGTTACCAGATGCAAAAGTATGTTTGCTCCGTCTGTGGCTACAATTACGACCCCGCGGCGGGCGACCCCGACTCCGGCATCGCGCCGGGCACCGCTTTCGAGGATATCCCCGACGACTGGGTATGCCCGGTCTGCGGCGTGGGAAAGGACATGTTCGAGCCCGAATAGGTTCGAGTCCTCGCGCCAAATCTCAAAATACAGAACACCGAGAGCAGGGCGGGGTTGACGCCCTGCTTTTTCATGATCACATGCTGGAAAGAAGCGAAGTTGCCGCCGCCACGACGTCCTCGCCAGATACGCCGTAATCGCTGCTCTCCAGGGTCAGATACCCGCCGTCCATATTCACGATTACGGAAACGCCCAGGACGGGGTGCGTCTCGACGATTGCGGCATGCCCGCCGATTTCGAACGTCCGATAGGTACAACCGGAGCCAAGTGGACCGTCGTTCACGTCGACATTCATGGGTGGAAAGCGCAGCATCTTCGGCCCCTTGCCCACCATCAGCGTCGCGCGGATCGGAAGACCGGAGACCGCGCGATAGTCGCGCTGTAGCCAGACACCCTGATTACCCGACACGGTGTCGAGGTTCGTCGTCCTCAGTTCGCCGCAGATCCATCCGGGTACGTCGGGAAGATTCGGCATACCCTGCGCGAGGACGCAGGTGGAGAGGACAAGGCAAAAGAGCGGAGAGAGGAGCGTCAGAAGAAATCGTCTGAAATTTTTTTGTGTCATATGCACATGATCACCCCCGGTTATTATATACTGTACTCTCGCGAACACACTTTAGATTTTACACGCGAAGACGCAAGGAGAAAAACACGTGCCCAATACATTTTCGATTCAGGTATACGGCTGCCAGATGAACGTCTACGACGGCGACCGCCTTCGCAGCGCGATGACGGCTCACGGCTGGCGGGAGACGAGCGCCCCGGATGACGCGGACTTCGTCATATTCGTCACCTGCAGCATCCGCGACAAGGCCGAGCAGAAGGTTGCAAGCGAATTGGGCCGCTTCCGCGCGTCGTGGGAGAAAAATCGCAAGCCGCGCGTCGCGTTGCTCGGCTGCATGGCGCAGCGGACGGGGGAGAGCTTCGCGAAGAAATTCCCCTGGATTCGTGTCGTCGCGGGGCCCAGGCACCTCGGGGCCGTTCCGGGGGCCATTCTGGCGAGCGCCTCGGACGATAAAGTGCGCCTGCATATGGACGAAGATCCGAACGCGCTCGACGACCTCGCCTGCGCTCCGACGCAGCGCAGCAACCCGCACAAGGCGTACGTCACCATCGCGCACGGCTGCGACCAGTTCTGCTCGTACTGCATCGTGCCGTACGTGCGGGGGCGTTTCGGCTCCCGCGCGCCGGACGAAATTTTGCGCGAGATCGAGACTCTCGTGGAAAGCGGCGTTCGCGAGGTCACCCTGCTGGGGCAGAACGTCAACACCTACGGCAAGGACTTCGGCGGAGAGAGGGGCGACTACCGTTTCGCGCGTCTGCTGGGCGACGTGGCGTCGCTGGACGGGGTCGAGCGCCTGCGCTTTACGACGTCGCACCCCATCGACTTCACCGACGACATTCTCGAGACGATGGTCTCGCACCGCAACATCTGCCCCGGCATCAATCTGCCGGTCCAATCGGGCAACGACAAGGTACTGCGCGAGATGAACCGGAAGTACACGCGGGTGCAGTACATGGACACCGTGCGGCGGATACGCGACGCGCTACCGGAGTTGGGCCTGACGACCGATCTGATCGTCGGTTTTCCCGGCGAGACGGAGGCGGAGTTCGAGGATTCCGTCTCGCTGTTGGAGACGGTGCGCTTCGACCTCGTCCACACGGCGGCCTACTCCCCGCGGGAGGGGACGCCGGCGGCGGCGAGAACGGACCAGGTCCCTGGGCGCGAACGGGCGCGGCGCCTGGTCGAGATCAACGAGATACAGGCGGGGATCTCCCGCGATATCAACGAATCGCTGATCGGCAGCACCGCCGAGATCATTCTCGACGAGCCCGCGCCGAAGGGGAAGGGACTTCTGCAGGGACGCACGCGCACCGACAAGGTCGTCCTCGTGGCGGCGACGCCCGACGACATCGGCAGGACCTGCGTGGCGAAGATCACGGACGCAAGCCCGTGGTGCCTCGACGGAGAATTGATATGATCCTCTTCGAGGATTCCAAATTTTCACGCCACAAGTGGCTCTTTCTGGCCGGGGGCGCCGTCTGCCTGTTCGTCGCCTTTTCGCTGACGGCTCTGTTCGGCGGAAAATTCGCGCCCGAGGAGACGGTGAAGGAGGCTCCGACGGAGTTCGAGGTCCTCGACGAGAGCACGGCGGCGGCAAACCGCTGGGTGGTCTACATCACCGGCGCCGTCATGCACCCCGGCGTCTACGAGGTTCAGGCAGGAGCGCGAATAAACGACGCCCTGCAAAAGGCCGGCGGATTTTCCATTCACGCCGACCCCGAGGCGGTGAACCTCGCCGCGAAGATCGAAGACGGCGTACACATCCGAATACCGGAGAAAGGCGAGGCGAGGCAAGGGGAACAGGGCGCGCCCGTTACACCCGCCAAAGGAGGGACCGCACCCCAGAACAACGCCGCGCCCGGGAAGACCCAGCCTCAAGCGGGCAAGATCGACATCAACCGCGCGTCTGCTGCGGAACTGCAAAACCTCCCCGGCATCGGGCCGAAGCTCTCGCAAGCCATCGTGGATTATCGAGAGGCGAATGGCCCCTTCATGGCAGCGGAGGATCTGAAGAACGTCAGGGGCATCGCGGAAAAGCGTTTCGAGGCCGCCAGGGATTTCATTACGATCTCGCCGTAGAAAACCCGCCGGATGGAAGAACCGCACGAATTCTCCCCCCATCGTTTTGCAAGCCCGCTGGCCGACGCGCCCGCCCTCGGCGTCTTTCTCGCCTGGTGCGCGGTCGTTGCGTGCGCCGAGACAGGTCTTTTTCCTCTCTGGACAACATGTCTTCTCTCCTTTTCCGTCGCGGCGGGCTGGTTCCTCTTCGGCACGACGACGCCCAACCGCTCATCCCTCGCCGTGTGCGCCTTTTCGATCCCGATTCTGCTGGCCGGTTCCATCTTTCTTCACGGACGCGTGACGTCTGTGGAGGCTATTCCGCCGTATATCGAATCGGAGGGGACGGTTCTGGCAGAGAGGCAATGGGGCTACGGGCGAATCGCGCTTGTGAAAACCGAGTCGGGGAAATACGTCCTGCGCCTTGGCCGGGGTAAGGTCTCCGTGAAGCCGGGCGATGCCGTCTTCTTCTCGGGCACGACATCCCTTTTTTCCCGCGCGTCCGAGAAGAACAAATTCGACGAATACCTCTACTGGCGCGCCAGAGGTGCACTCTGCGCCGTCGAGGACGCCGCCGTCTTCGTACGCGGCAACGCCGGAGGGCTTCCTGCCTGGCGCGAGGCGCTGAACGAGCGGATCGAGGGGAGCCTGCCCCCTCGCACGGCGGGCTACGTGCTCGCCTCGTGGACCGGCAAACGGGACGCCGAGCTCGAATCCCTGCACCGCGCGGCGGGTACGTCGCATCTTCTTGCCGTCTCCGGTTTTCACGTCGCCGTAGTGGCGGGCATCTTCGCGTGGCTGTTGCGCAGCTTTCGGTATCGTTCGATTGCGATCGCTCTCGTCGTCTGGTTCTATACGCTCCTCACCGGAGCCGCCCCCAGCGCCGTCCGAGCAGCCGCCATGATTCAGATCGTCCTGCTCGGAAACCTCCTCGGCAGGAGCGGGGGAGCGTTCAACGCGACCGCCGTCGCGGGCGGGACCATGCTGCTCTGGAGCCCCTGGATATTCTGGGACGTGGGGTGGCGGCTGTCGATACTCGCCGTCCTCACCCTCACAGCCATCGTGAAGGTGGATTGCTCGAACGCCGTCAAGGTGTTCCTGACGGGCCCGGTCGTCTGGCTTGCCACGGCGCTTCAGGCAACGTGGACGTTCGGCGAGGTTCCGCTGGCGGGGATCTTCGTGAACTACGCGGCGCTCCCGGTCTTCGCCGTATTGCTTCCCGCCTCCTTCGCCCTTTCGATCCCCGCGCTTGCGGGCCTGCCCGGCGGATACGCAGTCGCAAACGTCGCGGAATTTTTCTTCGCGCGCTGGGAACAATTTTCGAGCAACGTCGTCTTCCTCTGCCCATGGAAAATTGCCTTCTCGGCGCCCCTCGCGCTCTCCTGCGTCCTGCTCCTCGCGTTCCTCTTCGCGACCGCCTCCGGGTTTTCACGGATTCGCGCATATCTCCTCCTCTTTCCCGTGACCCTGGGGACGCTCTATTTTCTTGCCATGATGTAAAATAGATCGACTCGAATTTTTCGAATTTTATTGGGAGGCTTCGATCATGCTGCTGGTTCTGGATATAGGCAATACGAACATCGTCGTGGGGCTCTTCGAGAACGAGGCGCTTACGGGACACTGGAGGCTCTCGTCGCTGGAGCGAACGGAGGACGAAGCGGGCTTGCTGCTGCTGGATCTGCTCAAAGCCAACGGCGTCTCGAGCGGCAGGATCGAGGGCGCGATTCTCTCGAGCGTCGTGCCTCGCCTCGAAGAGGTGTGGCACGACGCGATCAAGGCGTATCTGGGGGTCGAGCCGTTCGTCGTGACGTCGAAGATGGACCTCGGTATGGGCATAGACATGCCCAACCCCGCCGAAGTCGGCGCGGACAGGCTGGTCAACTCGGTCGCTGCAATCGCAAAGTACGGATACCCCCTGATCACCGTCGACCTCGGCACGGCGGTCACGCTCGACGTGGTATCCGCAAAGGGCGCCTACATCGGCGGCGCCATCGCACCGGGGCTCGCCGTCAGCATGGCGACGCTCTTCTCGAAAGCGGCCAAATTGCCGCAGGTCGTCCTCACAGCCCCCGAGTGCGCCATCGGGCATGACACGAAGAGCGCGATCCAGTCTGGCATCGTCTACGGCTACGTGGGGCTGGTCGACTCGCTGGTGGAACGGATGTTCGCGGAGCTGGGGACGAAAACACCCGTCGTCGCTACGGGCGGACACGCGGAGATCCTTGCGAGCCAGTCGAAGACCATCACGCACGTGGAACCGTGGCTGACCCTCGACGGCCTTCTGATCCTCTACAAGCGCTGCAGAGGCATGAACGCTCGATGACAAAAGATCTTCTTCTCGGCGGCGTACGAACGGAGTCCCCGATCTGGCTCGCGCCGCTCGCGGGCGTCACCACACGCACGTTCCGGAATTTTCACAGAAAATTGGGCGCGGGGCTCGTTCACACCGAGATGGTGAGCGCCGTCGGCCTGTCGTACAAAAACCGCAAGACCGCCGACCTGCTGGGCGACGACTCGGAGCCCGGCCCGATCGTGCTGCAGCTCTTCGCGCCCGACGCGGAGAGCTTGATGCGCGGCGCCGAGCTCGCCGTTCGGGCGCGCCGCTTCGACGCGATCGAGATCAACATGGCCTGCCCGATGCCGAAGGTGACGAAGAAGGGATCCGGCTCGCGACTCATCGAACGTCCCGACGTGGCCGCGGAGATGACGCGGCGCCTGAAGGCGCTCGGGCTTCCGACGTGGGTGAAGACGCGCATCGGCGATTCGAAGAAACACCCGCTGTCGACGCGAGATTTCTGTGCCATGCTCACCGACGCGGGCGCGGATCTCCTGATGCTGCACGGCAGGACCCCGGCACAGCGGTACGAAGGCAAGGCGGACAAAAAAGCCGTCTGCGGCGTGGCGAAGGAGCTCTCCGTGCCGCTCGTCGCGAGCGGGGATTACTACACGCCGGACGACGCGCGCGAATATCTGGACGGCGGATGCGCCGGCGTGCTGGCCGCGCGAGGCGTGCTGCGCGACGTCTTTCTCATCCCAAAGACGCTCGCTGCGCTCGGTTACGGCGTATCGGAGAAATTTTTACACCCGACCGTCGCCGACCAGATCGATGCCCTGATCGCAATCGGACGCGCCGGCATCGCGCACGAGGGCGAGTCGTTCACACTCGTGCTCACGAGGCGGATGCTGGCGGGACTCTTCAAGGGCTTCCCCGGAGCCGCCGCGATCCGCCAAGCCTGCGCCTCATGCAAGAGATGGGCGGAGCTGGAGGAGAGACTGGCGGAGCTGCGGGAAGGCTAGAAGCACTCCTCCCGCCTGCCTGCGGCGACCACTCCCTCTTGGAGACAAGGGACACCTGGAGATCGCCAGATTTTTATCAGATTCAGCGCTTTTTTCGATTCCCATAATGAACCGTGCCCTCGATAAAAAATCACATACTTGCATATGCGTCTTCTGCCCCCCTCCCGGGGCGAGGGAGGTGGCAGCGCGAAGCGCTGACGGAGGGAGCTCCTAGGTTCGTTCCCGATGGATTTTTGCGATGTTGTGGAGTAAAATAACGGACAGTCTTCGAAAATACGATAAAGATACGCTTTATCCCGAGAGGAGCAGTTGTAATGGTTGAAGAGATAAAGAATCCCGAAGTCGCGACCGAAATGCCCGAGGAGGAGATATTTCGCCAGCGCAAGGACAAACTGGAGCGCCTCCGCGCGGAGGAGGGCTACGATCCTTACGTGAACGACCAGTGGGATTGCGAGCAGACGCTGTCGTACATTCGCGAGCATTATGCGGCCCTCGGCATCGACGAGGAATCCCCCGACAAGCTCTCCGTCGCGGGCAGGATCATGACCCTGCGCCGCCACGGCAAGGCAGCTTTCGCCAACCTCGCAGACGACCGGGCGCAGATGCAGCTCTACTTCCAGCACGACATCCTGGGCGAAGAGGCCTACACGTTCTTCAAGAAGTGGGTCGACGCGGGCGACATCGTCGGCATCAAGGGCACGCCCTTCCGCACGCAGCGCGGCGAGCTGTCGCTCAAGGTCACGGAGTTCTCGCTGCTCTCAAAGGCTCTGCGTCCGCTGCCCGAGAAGTGGCACGGTCTCAAGGACGTCGAGATCCGTTATCGCAGGCGCTACGTCGACCTGATTGCCAATCCCGAGGTACGCGACGTCTTCCGCAAGAGGGCGCTGATCATCAAGACCTTCCGCCGCGTACTGGAAGCGCACGATACGCTGGAGGTGCAGACGCCGGTCCTCTCGACGCTCGCGGGCGGCGCCAACGCGCGTCCGTTCGTCACGCACCACAACACGCTCGACATCGACATGTACCTGCGCATCGCGACGGAGCTGTACCTGAAGCGCCTCGTGGTCGGACAGCTCAACCGCGTTTACGAGATCGGTCCCAACTTCCGCAACGAGGGCATGGACACGCGCCACAACCCCGAGTACACGGCGATGGAGGTCTACTGGGCCTACGGCAGCTACCGCGACATGATGAACCTGGCGGAGGAGCTGCTGGTCGCCTGTGCGGACGAACTCGGCGGGCGCAAGATCAACTACCAGGGGCGCGAGATCGACCTCACGCCCCCCTTCCGTCGCGCGACGATGGCCGAGCTGGTACAGGAGGAGACCGGCGTCGATTTCCTGAGCATCACCGATCAGGAGGCGCGCAAACTGGCGAAGGAGAAGCACATCGACGTGCTGAAGAACAGCACGCGCTACGACATCCTGCCGCTCTTCTTCGAGGAGTTCGTCGAGGAGAAGCTGATTCAGCCGACGTTCGTCTTCGGACACCCGACCGTCATCTCTCCGCTTTCGAAACGCAACAGGGAGAACCCGGACGTGACCGACCGCTTCGAGCTATTCATCAACGGCTGGGAGTTCGCCAATGCTTTCAGCGAGCTGAACGACCCGATCGACCAGCGCGAGCGCTTCGTCGACCAGGCGCGCAAGAAGGACGAGGGCGACGAGGAGTCGCACCCGTTCGATGAGGACTTCGTCAACGCGCTCGAGTACGGCCTGCCGCCGACGGGCGGCATGGGCGTCGGCATCGACCGCACCGTCATGCTGCTGACCGACTCCAAGAGCATCCGCGACGTCATCCTCTTTCCAACCATGAGGCCGCTGTAGAAGACGGACGATTCCATGGATTTTGCGACGGCCGCCAGACGCGCGGAGGAGTTGCGGCGCGAAATAGCCAGACATGAATACCTGTACTACGTGATGGACTCCCCGGAGATCGAGGATCGCGCGTACGATCTGTTGCTGCGCAAGCTGGGGGAGATCGAGAAGGCCTACCCCGGACTGCTCGTGCCCGACTCACCCAACGTGCGCGTGATGGGCGAGCCGCGGGGCGAATTCCGCAAGGTCATACACGCCAACCCCATGCAGAGCCTGGACAACGCCCTCGATCTGGACGAGTTGCGCGCGTTCTACGACCGCGTGGCCAAAGCGCTCGACCGGGAGAGTGCCGACGGACTGGCGTGGGTCTGCGAGCCGAAGATCGACGGGCTCGCAGTCTCCCTCATCTACGAAAACGGCGTCCTCAAGACCGGTTCGACGCGCGGCGACGGCGTCACTGGGGAGGAAGTAACGCAGAACCTCCGCACGATCCGCTCACTTCCGTTGCGCCTGCAGGGTGCGCCGGAAGGCGAACTCGAGGTGCGCGGCGAGGTCTGCATGACGCGCGAGGACTTCGCGGAGCTGAACAGGGCGCGCGAGGAAGCGGAGGAGCCGCTCTTCGCCAACCCGCGCAACGCGGCGGCGGGCAGTCTCCGCCAGCTCAACCACCACGTCACGGCCTCGAGAAAGCTGAAAATCTACCTTTACTACATACAGGATGCGGCGAAACACGGGATCGGGAGCCAGTGGGAGCTGCTCGAACGCCTGAGCGCATGGGGACTGCCGACACAGCGCAGCAAGGCGCTCTGCTCGAACCTCTCGCAGATCGAGGAGTATCTGGCCCTCTGGGGAAACGAGCGCCTCACGAACTCCGTCAACACCGACGGCGTGGTGCTCAAACTGAACGACCTCGCCCTGCGCGAGTGGCTCGGCAGCACGGCGAAGGCCCCCCGCTGGGCCATCGCCTTCAAATTTCCGCCGGAGGAGAAACGGACGAAGATCCTGGACATCGAGATCACCGTAGGGCGTACCGGCGCGCTGACGCCGACCGCGCATCTGGAGCCGGTCCAGCTCTCGGGCACGACGGTGCAACGGGCGAGCCTGCATAACCAGGACGAGATCGACCGCAAGGACATTCGCATCGGCGACGTCGTCTGGGTGCATAAAGCGGGGGAGATCATACCGGAGGTGCTCCGCGTCGACCTCGCATTGCGCGACGGGAACCAGCAACCGTACAGAATTCCGTACGTCTGCCCCGCCTGCAAATCGACCGCCGTTCGGCTGCCGACGGAGGCGGCGATCCGCTGCCCGAATAAATCCTGTCCGGCCCAGCTGCAGGAGGAGATCCTGCACTTCGTCTCCCGGCAGTGCATGGACATCAACGGCATCGGCGAGAAGCTGGTGGCGCAGTTGACGACGAGCGGCATGTTGCGCAACGTGGCCGACATCTACGACCTGAGAGTCGAATCCCTGGCCGGGCTCGACCGGATGGGGGAGAAGTCGGCGAATAAGCTCGTGGAGGCGATCGCAGCCTCGAAGGAGAGGCCGCTGCCCGCCGTCCTGAACGCGCTCGGCATCCGCAACGTGGGCAAGAAGACCGCGCTCGACATCGCGACGTACTTCCGCGGCATGGACGCCCTGATCGCAGCGAGCGAAGAAGAATTGGCGGCCGTCGACGGCGTGGGCCCCGTGGTGGCCGCCTCCGTCAAGTCGTATTTCGACGATCCGAATAACTTGGAAACAGTCCAAAGGCTGCGCGCGGCGGGCGTGAACATGATCATGAGCGGCAAGCCGCCCGCGAAACAGGCGCACGCCGCGCAGTTCGCGGGCAAGAAGATCGTCTTCACCGGCGAACTGTCGGCGATGACCCGCTCGGAGGGCGAGGCGCTCGCGGCCTCCATGGGCGCGGAGATCGCGGGCAGCGTCAGCAAGAAGACGGACGTGGTGGTCGTCGGCGACAAGCCGGGGAGCAAGTACAACAAGGCGCTGGGCCTCGGCGTCCCCATCTGGGACGAGGCGGAGTTCCTGCGGCAGCTCGCAGAAGCGGGGTATCAGAGAAGCTGATTTATGCGGCTTCATTCTTTATTCTTCAGGCCTTTAACGACAAATCGGTTTTCAGAAAACAGGGGGAGTGTAATTTTGAAGATGTCCGTGGACAGAGCGATCACGCTCAAAATGGCGCAGGCGGCGCAGCTGCGCATCGCGCCGGACGAAGTGGACGCCATGACCGACAGCATCAACGACCTGCTGTCGATCTGCGCGCTGGTCGGGGAACTCGACTGCAACGGCACGCCCGACTTTGTGTGGGAGATGAAAAAATTGCCATCGCGGCGCTCCGACGAAGTGGACGACTGGACGGACCGCGAGCGCTTCAAGAGCGAGGCGCCGACCATAGAGGGCGACTTCTTCCGGGTCCCCCGCATCTCGTCGGAGGGTTGATACGATGGAACTGTACGAACTGACCGCAAAGGAGATCGCCTCCGGCGTCAAGGAGAAAAAATTCAGCGCCGAGGATGCCGCGAAGGCCTGTCTGGCGCACCTCGAGACCTGCGAGAAAACCGTCAACGCCTGCATCACCGTCACGCCAGAGCGCGCGATCGAGCGGGCGCGCGAGATCGACCGGAAGATCGCCGCCGGCGAGCCCACCGGGCCCCTCGCGGGCGTGCCCTACGTCGCCAAGGACAACTTCTGCACGCGCGACATCCGCACGACCTGCGGCAGCAAGATGCTGGAAAGCTGGGTGCCCACATATGACGCCACGACGATCCGCTACATGGACGAGGCCGGCGCCGTGATGCTCGCCAAGACGAACCTCGACGAGTTCGCCATGGGCAGCTCGACGGAGACCTCGATCTTCGGCCCCACGAAGAACCCGCGCGACCTCTCGCGCGTCCCCGGCGGCAGCAGCGGCGGCAGCGCCGCGGCGGTGGCGGCGGGCTATGCGCCCCTGGCGCTCGGCTCCGACACGGGTGGCTCCGTGCGCCAGCCGTCAGCCTTCTGCGGCGTGCAGGGGATGAAACCGTCGTACGGGCAAGTCAGCCGCTACGGCGTCGTCGCCTACGCCTCGTCGCTCGACCAGGTCAGCCCCATCGCCCGCAGCGTCGAGGATCTGGCGTTCGCGCTGGAAGTGCTCGCTCGCCCCGATGTGAACGACACCACCTGCGATGCCTACGTCAGGCCGAAGTTCACCGACGCCCTCGCGCTGCCGGACCTGAAGGGCAAGCGCATTGGCGTCTTCGAGGGCTTCGAGGCGGACAAGATGGACAAGGACCTCTACGGCGCGCTCCGGAGGACCGCCGAGTTCTGCAGGGCGGCGGGCGCCGTCGTCGAGCCGATGGACCTGCCGCTCGCGGTCAAATACGGCGTGGCAACCTACTACGTCACGGCCCTGGCGGACGCCAGCTCGAAGCTCGCCTGCTTCGACGGCATGCGCTACGGCACACACATCAAGGGCGACTATCTCTTCGACATGTACACGAACACGCGCACCGAGAGCTTCGGCGAGGAGGTGCGCCGCCGGATCATCCTCGGCACATGCCTCCTGACCGAGGGCTTCTACCAGAACTACTACGCCCCGGCGCTGAAGGTGCGCACGAAGATGGTGGAGGAGTTCGACGAGCTCTTCGACCGCTTCGACGCCTACCTGCTGCCCGCGTCCCCCTCCATGCCCTACAAGCTCGGCATGAAAGAGGAGGACCCGACGCGCCTCTACCTCGGCGACATCTTTACCGTCCCGATCAGCCTCGGCGGCCTGCCCGGCATCAGCCTCAACATGGGCTTCACGCCGAACGAAGGACTGCCACTCTCCGTGCAGCTCGTCGGACCGCGCTACGGCGACGCCGACCTGCTCGGCATCGCGTCCGTGATCGAGCGCGTCGTCGGCAAACCGGCGATCGCCTCGCCCAAGTCCGCCAAGGAGGTGGCGTAAGATGAAACGACCCATCGTCATCGGCCTGGAGGTCCACCTCCAGCTCAACACGAAGACCAAACTCTTCTGCTCCTGCTCCACGGACTACATCGGCAAACCGGCCAACAGCAACGTCTGCCCGATCTGCCTCGCCGTCCCCGGCACGCTGCCGCTGCTCAACGACCGGGCGGTCGAGCTGGGCTCGCGCATGGGGCTGGGGTTGGGCTGCACGATCCAGAACCACTCGAACTTCCACCGCAAGAACTACTTCTACGCCGACCTCCCCAAGGCGTACCAGATCACGCAGTACGAGCTGCCGATCGCGGTGGGCGGATACATCGACATCGAGATCGACGGCGTGCCGAAGCGCGTGCGGGTACATCACCTGCACCTGGAGGAGGACGCGGGCAAGCTCGTGCACCCGACGACGGACGGACGCCTGACGGGCGCGACCTACTCGCTGGTCGACTACGACCGCGGCGGCGTGCCGCTGTCGGAGATCGTCTCCGAGCCGGACATGTCGTCGCCCGCCGAGGCCAAGGACTACGTGGCGCGCCTGCGGCAGATCGCCCGCTATCTCGACGTCTCCGACGGCGAGATGGAGTCCGGCTCGCTGCGCGTGGACGCGAACATCTCTCTCTCCAACCCCGACGGCAGCCTCGGCACGCGCGTCGAGATCAAAAACATGAACTCGCTGAAGGCTCTTGAGCGCGCGCTTGAGTACGAAATCTCGCGCCAGAACAAGGTGCTCGACTCCGGCGGCAAGATCGTGATGGAGACGCGCCTCTGGGACGACGCCGAGGGCGTTACCCGCTCGATGCGCAGCAAGGAGACCGCCTCCGACTACCGCTATTACCCGGAGATGGACCTGGCGGCGGTCGTGGTCTCCGACGAGGAGATCGCCAGATTCAAGCGCGAGATGCCGGAGCTGCCCTGGGAGAAGCGCGAGCGCTTCGCGAAGGACTTCGGCCTCTCGAAAGAGGAGATCGCGATCCTCACAGAGCAGAAGGAGCTGGCCAGGTACTACGAGGACACCGTGGCGGCGGGAGCCCCTCCGGCGCGCGCGGCGAACTGGATTCGCATGGAGGTCCTGCGCGTCTTGAACGCCCTCGGCAGGAACATCCGCGACTTTCACGTGCAACCCGCAACGCTGGCCTCCCTCGTGCGCAAGGTCGACGACAAGGAGCTCTCCAGCACCGTGGCCAAGGACATCCTCGACCTGCTGGTGAAGGAGGACGTCTCGCTTGACGACGCGATCAAGCGCTGCGGCGCTACGGGATGCAAACTCGCCGGCGACGAGCTTGACGACATGATCAAAAAGATCATGGACGGGCAGCCCGACGTAGTCGAAACGATCAAATCCGGCCAGGACAAGAAGGGCGCGAAGGTCAAGTTCCTGCAGGGTCTCGTCATGAAGGAGACCCGAGGCCAGGCCGATCCCGCCGAGGTCGCCGCCGCGCTGTCGAGGCTGCTCGGGGTTTAAGCGACAGCCACGGGATATAGCGAAATATTTGTCTCGACCATTGACTCGAACCCTTTTCGAGCGTAAAATAAATCGGCTTTTGTAGAACGCTTGCCGGAGGTTAAAAAGGGCCGATTTGTTGCTAGAAGCCTATAGGGTAAAGATTATGAACCCTTAAACGCGAGGAATCGCTACCTCGAACGGCAGCGAGAGGAGGAAACAAGTATATGTATGCAGTGATTGAAGCAGGCGGCAAGCAGTATCGTGTCAGCGAGGGCAACAGGATCCGCGTCGAGAAGTGCGACGCGGAGGTCGGGAGCACCATCAGCCTCGACAAGGTCCTCCTTCTGGGTAAGGACGACAACACGGTCGTCGGCGCACCTTTCGTCAGCGGCGCGAGCGTCACGGCAAAGGTCACCGGACACGGCAAAGAGGACAAGGTCATCGTCTTCAAGTACAGGCGCAAGAAGAACTATCGCCGTTTCAGAGGGCACAGGCAGCAGTACACGGACCTCACGGTGGAGTCCATCAACGCCTAACGACCGACCCATGATGCAGGTCATCGCAAAACGCGACGATTTCGGCATTTTTTCCATATCGGCCCAGGGACACACGGGCTATGCGGAACAAGGCTCGGATATCGTCTGCGCGGCTGTATCGGCCCTGATGCAGGCCATGCTGGTCGGATTGCAGGACGTTCTCGAGATGGAGGACGTGGAAGTCGACACGGCTCCGGAGATCCCCAGGATGGTCTTTACCTGGGACAGCGAAGATGAGGACGGACAGATCGTCGCGGAGACCATCTTCCGATCTCTCGAGGCGGTGGCAAGTTCTTATCCGGATTTCGTGACAGTGACAGAGGAGGACATATAGATATGATCAGGATGTTCGACATTCAATTTTTTGCCCATAAAAAGGGACAGGGCAGCAGCTCCAACGGACGCGACAGCAACCCGCAGTATCTGGGCGTGAAGCGCGGCGACGGCCAGGTGGTCACGGCAGGCACGATCATCGTGCGCCAGCGCGGCACGAAGTTCCATCCCGGCCGCAACGTCGGCAGAGGCAAGGACGATACCCTCTTCGCCCTCTCGGACGGCAAGGTTTCGTTCCTCACCAAGGCGGGGCGCAAAGTCGTAACGGTCGTTGCACACAGCTTCGCCGAATAAAGACGCAGCCATCGAATTTTGACCTGGGGGGCCTGGACAATCCCGGCTCCCTTGTTGTATTTTTCTATCATGGAGACTGATTCATGAAGTTTGTCGATATGTTATCCATTTCCGTTTCTGGCGGCAGAGGCGGCAACGGTTGTATGAGCTTCCGACGCGAAAAATTCATCCCCAATGGCGGCCCGGACGGCGGTAACGGCGGGCGTGGGGGCAATATCGTCCTCGAAGCCACCACGAACCTGCAGACGCTCGCGGATTTCGAACATCGCAGACGCTTCGTCGCCGGCAACGGCGATCACGGGCAAGGGAGCGCCAGAAATGGCAGGGCAGGGGAGACGCTCGTGCTCTCCGTGCCGTGCGGTACACTCGTCTACGACGCCGAGACGGGCGACGGTCTCGCCGACCTGGTCGAGCCGGGGGACCGCTTCGTCGCGGCACGCGGTGGCAGGGGAGGCAGGGGCAACCGTGTCTTTGCGAGCTCTCAACGGCGCGCTCCGCGCTTCTCCGAGAAAGGCGAGATGGGCGAGGACCGCCGCCTGCGCCTGGAGTTGAAGCTGATCGCGGACATCGGGCTGATCGGTCTGCCGAACGCAGGGAAATCGAGCATCCTGGCAGCCGTATCCAACGCCTCGCCGAAGATCGCCGATTACCCCTTTACGACGCTCTCCCCAAATCTGGGCGTGCTCTTCACAGATGTGGAGGCTGTCGTACTGGCGGATATACCCGGGCTGATCGAAGGGGCGAGCAATGACAAGGGGCTCGGGCTGGCGTTTTTGCGCCATATCGAGCGAACGCGGCTCCTGTTGCACGTGCTCGACCTCTCCTCGCAAAACGCCGAGCGGATCGAGGACGATTGGTGTGTTGTGCGCGACGAGATGTTGCAATACGACCCCGAACTGGGGAATCGTCCCTCGATCGTGATCGGCAACAAGACCGATCTGTGCGACGATCCTGCCGCTCTTACGAGTGAGCTGAAGGCTTTCTTCAACGGGTGCGGTTTCGCCTTCGAGACGGTGAGCGCCCTCACGGGGGACAACATCGAGGCGCTGGTCGGAAAGATCGTCGATTTCGCGCGCGATCATCCGCGCCCGCACGGCGAGGTCAGGCTCTTCGCCACAATCCCGGACGGAGACGAACAACCGCTCAACCCGCGCAGAAGGGTGAAGATTCAGATCGTGTCGCTGCCGGACGGCAGCTTCCGCGTTCTGCATCCACAGATGGAGAACGCGGCGGAGCGTTACGACCTCTCGCAGCCCGAGAACCAGGCGCGCTTCACGCGCCTTCTGCGCAAGCATCGGGTAGAGGAGTTGCTCGTCGAGGCCGGTGCACAGCCGGGTGCCTCCGTCTCCATCGGGCACATGGAGTTCGACTTCTGGCCCGACGAGACGATGTCGACCAAGGTGGACGGAGAAGAGGATGATGAGCGGGAGTAAACACCGTATCGGCATTATGGGGGGCACCTTCGACCCCATACACTACGGTCATCTGTTGGCGGCAGAGGAGGCGCGACAGGCTTTCGATCTGGAACGCGTCGTCTTTCTGCCGACCGGCACCCCTCCGCACAAACACTACGAGGACATGGCCTCCACGGAAGACCGGTACGCCATGACGCTCCTTGCCATCGACGACAATCCTTTTTTCGAGGTCTCGCGTCTGGAGACGGAGCGGGAGGGCAACAGCTACACCAAAGATACGCTGATGGAGATGCATGCCCTCTATCCCAACACGGATTTTTTCCTGATCGCAGGCCTCGACAGCATTCTGGACATGCCGAACTGGCGCGAACCGCTTGAAATCTGCAGGCTGAGCACGCCGGTCGCCGTTATGCGCCCCGGATACGATAAAGGTAAATTGGCAGAGTTACCCTCGCAAATTCGCGAAAAATTATGTACACTGGAGACCGTGATGCTGGACTTTTCGGCGACCGACATCCGGGATCGCGTGAGAAAAGGCGCAAGTATCCGCTATCGGGTGCCTCCGCCGGTCGAGGGCTACATCGAAAAACACCGCATATATGCCGCGACGGACGGTGAACGCGATTGAGCTGGAAAACGCTGATTATCGCGGCGATTTTCGCCTCTTTTTCCTTCGGGGCCGGAGCTTACTTCAGAATGACCCAGATCGATTTTACATATCATCACGACCTAGGCCAATATGGGGAGGTTGCGGAGACTCCAGACTTAGCGCATGAGAAAGACAAAGAGGAGATTACCGTCAAGGGGCGCATCAATCTTCTCCTGATCGGGGAGGATAACGTCGACGAGTCGCGGCGCTCCGACACCGTTGCCTTTGTTGCGATGGACTTCGACCATCGCAACATTCGGGTGCTCTCCCTGCCGCGCGACACGCGCGTCGCCATACCAAGACATGGAACGCAAAAGCTGAACCATGCGTTCGCGTACGGCCAGGAAGACCTCCTGCGCGCGACCGTCGAGCGGTTTCTAGACACGCCGATCCACTACTACGTCAAGGTCGACTACGACAACTTTCCGAAGCTCGTCGACATGATCGGAGGCGTGGATATCTTCGTCGGCAAGGCGATGAAATACGACGACAACTGGGGCAAGCTTCATATCGACATCCCGGCGGGCAAGAATCACATGGACGGGGAGACCGCGCTCAAATACGTGCGCTTCCGCCACGACCCGATGGGGGATATCGGCCGCGTCAGGCGCCAGCAGCAATTTTTGAAGGCGTTCCTGCACAAGGTATACGAGCCGGCAAACCTGGCGAAATTCGCCACTTTGTCGCGCGAAATGACGGAGACATTGAACACGGATATGCCTCCGAGTCTGACGTTGCAGCTCTGCCTTTTCGTCAAGAAACTAGACCGGCAGACGAACCGCGTCTTCTTCAAGACGCTCCCTGGAGAGCCTAAAATGATCGACAGGCTGAGCTATTGGGTTGCCGACCCTCAATATGCGGCCTTGTTCCTCAACGCGACAGCGACGGAGCTTGTCTCCATGGACATGGAAACTCGCATGTCGGCAAAGAAGGCGCAGGATTATTTGGCGGTTACGACAGCAGAGGATTTTTCGCCTGAGGGCGAGGGCGACGTAACCAGAGAAACGTCAGGAGTGAGGACGGCCGTGGCCGCGCCTCTGACGATGGAAGAAATTATCGATACCGCTTCGGATGGTGAAAAAAATTGAGTTGGAAAACACTGATCATTGCAGCGATCATCGCTTCATTTTCTTTCGGTGCAGGCGTGTATTACAAGATAACACATATCCGCGTACCTGTGGTTATTTCGAATGGCGACGAGGAAAATCAATTTGCAAAATCTGACGACGTCGATAAGATTACCCTCAAAGGACGCATCAATGTCCTTCTGATCGGTGAGGACAACGTCGAGGCGTCGAGGCGTTCGGACACCGTCGCGTTCGTCGCCATCGACGTCGACAACCGCAATATCCGGGTCCTCTCGCTGCCGCGCGACACGCGCGTTCCGATCCCCGGGCATGGGACGCAGAAACTGAATCACGCGTTTGCGTACGGCGGGCAGGAGCTTCTGCGTAGAACGATCGAGAATTACATCGGCACACCGATCCATTACTACGTCAAAATCGACTACGACAACTTCCCGAAGCTTGTGGACCTGATCGGCGGAGTGGACATCTACGTCGGCAAGGCGATGAAGTACCGGGACAGGAAGCAGAATCTCAACATCAACATCCCCGTCGGCAAACACCACATGGACGGCGAGATGGCGCTCAAATACGTGCGCTTCCGCCACGATCCGATGGGCGACATCGGCCGCGTCAGGCGCCAGCAGCAGTTTCTGAAAGCCGTTCTTCATAAGATGTATGAGCCGGCGAATCTGGCAAATTTCGCCACATTGTCGCAACAGATTACGGAAACGCTGGACACGGATATGCGACCGAGCGAGACGCTGCAACTATGCCTGTTCGTCAAGCAGCTCGACAAAGAGATCGACAAGATTTTCTTTGTCATGCTGAACGGACAACCGGAGACCATCGACAACCTGAGCTACTGGGTCGGCGATCCGAGGTACGCGGCGCGTTTTTTGAACGCGACGACGGACGAACTCGTCTCCATGGATAAGGAAGCGCGTCTTGCCGGCAGCCAAAATCCGATCACGACGATTACGACAGCCGGTGATTACTCGCCGGACAACGACAACGGCGCGCAAAAGACGACGACCGCTGGCCCGTCGAACGCCTTACGTGCCGCCGAGGCGGCGTCTCCGACACCGGAGGACGTCATGTCCATCGTAACGAGCATCCCGGAAGCGGTAGCGGTGTTGAACGGAACGGGCAAAGCAGGTATGAGCCAGAAGGTAGCCGAGCACCTGCAGAAAATGGGAGTGGACGTGGTGTACACCGGAAACGCAAAACACTTCGATTACAGGACCACCAACGTCATCTATCCCGAAAAAGCGGGCGAGTCGACGATCAAGGCGGCGCAGTTGCTGGCCAAGCTGTGCGGTGTGAGCCCTACGCTTACCAGGAGAAACGCGCTTGCCGTCTATCCGTCGCTGATCGTAGGACACGATTACGAAAAACTGCTAAAACTCCTGGAGAAAAGCTACGTATCGGACAACGACAACAACTGAGGGAGGGATACCATGAAGGACACTGCAACGACGAAAACCGCCGAGTACATGCCCATTATCGAGGCACTCCAGTCCAAACACGGACAGGAGATCGACCTGATCGACCTGAGCGGAATATCCGGCTTTGCGGACGCGTTCATCATCGCAACGGCAAGATCTGAGATCAACGCGCGCACACTGCGCGATGCGGCGGAGGAAGCGCTCGACTCGATGGGGCTTGCATATAAAGTCGAGGGCGAGACAAGCTCCCGCTGGTGCCTGATCGACGCAGGGCATGTCGTCGTCCATATTTTCAGCCGCAACGGACGCGAATTCTACAACCTGGAAAGACTCTGGGGCGACGCTCCGATCCAGAGATTCGAGAGCCCCGAGTAGAAACTTCTTGCGCGCAAAACATGTGAACGAGTCGCCTTGAAACATCGAGGCGGCTCGTTCTATTTGTGGGAGTTGCAATCTCAAAAATGTCTTATAATAATACTTATGTCTTGCTTGATTTCTTTATATTGCCGAAAGAAGCATCTTTTCGAAGGGTTCGACCTCGAGGGACGCACCGCCGACCAACAGGCCATCGATGTCCGGCTGTGCCAGAAGCCCCGCGCTGTTGTCCGGTTTTGCGGAGCCGCCGTACAGAATTCTGAGCTGCTCCGATATATGGGCGCCAAATCGTTTTTCAGCGAGCGAACGGATGAACTTGCACGCGAACTGTGCGTCTTTGTCGCTGGCGGTCTGGCCGGTTCCGATCGCCCATACGGGCTCGTACGCAACGACGACCTTTTCCGCCACCTCGGGTCCGTTCAAGCTCTTCCAGGCGCTCTCAAGCTGATTCTGCAGGATTGTCTCCATGTTGCCCGTCTCGCGCTCCACAAGCTGCTCCCCGACGCAAAAGATCGGCAACAGCGACGAGCGCAGCGTCGCCTGCAGCTTTTTCTCCAGCAGGTCGTTCGTCTCGCCGAAGATGTGCCGCCTCTCGCTGTGCCCGAGGATCACGTACTTGCAGCCGACCTCCTTCAGCATTTCGAGGGAAATTTCCCCCGTAAAGGCGCCCTTGGGCTCGTGGTACACGTTCTGCGCCGATATCCCGATCAGGTCCGATTTGCGCGCGCCTACGGCGTATGCGATGGAGGTAAACGTGGGGGCAATCACGATCTCGACCCCGCCGCCCTTGGCCGATTTCGCCACGTTCTGGCCCATCCCGTCCTTTTCCAGCCACTCCTCTAACTTGCGAACAAATTCACTCGTGGCCCAGGCACCGTTGTTCATCTTCCAGTTGCCCGCGATCATCTTTGTCCGGCCCATCTGTTGCATCGGTTTTTCGCTCCCCTTCTGAAAGCATATAAAGAGAGCGGCATTCCCTTCTCCGTCTCGTCGCGAAGAAGAAGAATACCGCCTCTCGTCGTATCGCTGCGCCTCTCTTTACGCGACGACGTACGGCTCCACGCCTGGCAGGACCTTGCCCTCGAAAAACTCGAGGCTCGCTCCTCCGCCGGTGGATACGTGCGTCACTTTGTCCTCGTAACTAAGCTGCGCGACGGCCGCGGCCGAATCTCCCCCTCCGATGACCGTGAGGGCGCCCTTGAGGGTGATCGCCGCGAGTTCCTCGGCAATCACCCGCGTCCCGCCCGCAAAGGGAGGCAGCTCGAATACGCCCATGGGGCCGTTCCAGAGCACCGTCTTCGCGTCCGCGAGGGCCGTGCGGAACGCCTCTCGCGTCTTCGGGCCGATGTCGAGGCCCAGCTTGTCCTTCGGCATCGCGTCGACCGAGACGATGTCGAGCGGCACCTCGGAGGAGACCTCCGCGGCGACCAGTACGTCCTGCGGCAGAAGGATCTTCACGCCCTTCGACTCGGCCTGTTTCAGCATCGAGGCGGCAAAGTCGAGCTTCTCTTCTTCGCAGAGGGACTTACCGATCTCTTTGCCCTGCGCTTTGAGGAAGGTGAAGGCCATACCGCCACCGATCAGGATCGTGTCGACGACACTCAGCATGTTGTCGATCACGCCGATCTTGTCGGACACCTTCGCCCCGCCAAGTATCAGCACATACGGTTTTTGAGGGTTGTCCCGCGCGGAACCCAGCATATCGATCTCACGGATCAAGAGAGGCCCCGCGAAAGACGGCAGAAAATCGACCACGGCGCGCGTCGAGGCGTGCGCCCTGTGCGCCGCGCTGAAGGCGTCCATCACGAAGACGTCAAACGGAGCCGCGAGTTGCTTCGCAAACGCCGCGTCGTTCTTCTCCTCCTCGGGGTGGAAGCGCAGATTTTCGAGCACGGCGACGTCGCCCGAGGCCATGCCGTTCACGGCAGCCGCAACTTCGGAGCCCACGCAGTCGCCCACAAAGCGCACCTTGCAACCCGCCAGCTTCGAAAGCTCGTCCACCACGGGCGCGAGACTGTACTTGGGGACGGGAGCACCTTTCGGGCGACCGAGGTGCGAACAAAGCGCGATCTTCGCCCCCGCCTCGCGCAATGTCCGGAGCAGCGGCAGGTGCGCCCGTATGCGCGTGTCGTCGGAGACTTTGCCATCCGCGGTCAGCGGTACGTTGAAATCCACTCTCACAAGAACCTTTTTACCGGCGATATCCTGAGGTGCAAAGGTCTTGAGCTTCATCTCCTACAATCCTTTTTTGACGATGTAGTTCACCAGATCGACCACACGGCTGCTGTAGCCCCACTCGTTGTCGTACCAGGAGAGTACCTTGGCCATGTTGTCGATGACGGTCGTGTGCATCGGCGCGAAGATGGAAGAGCGATAGTCGCCGACGAAGTCCATCGACACGAGGTCGTCCTCTTCGTAACCCAGGATGCCCTTCAGGGAACCCTCCGAGGCCTCTTTCATCGCCGCGTTGATCTCCTCTTTCGTCGTGGGCTTCTTGAGCTCGGCCGTGAAGTCGACGACGGAGACATCCGGCGTCGGCACGCGCAACGCGAAGCCATTGAGCTTGCCCTTGAGCTCCGGCATGACCTCGGAGATCGCCTTCGCCGCGCCCGTGCTGGTCGGGATGATCGACAGCGCGGCCGCTCTGCCGCGGGAGGGGTTCTTCTTGTGCGGGAAGTCCAGTGTCACCTGGTCGTTCGTGTAGGAGTGTATCGTGTTCATGAGCCCCTTGACGATGCCGAACTTCTCGTGCAGGACCTTGGCGACCGGCGCCAGGCAGTTGGTCGTGCAGGAGGCGTTGGAGATGATCCTGTGTTTCGCGGGATCGTACATCCCCTCGTTGACACCCATGACAATCGTTACGTCATGGTTCGTGGCAGGCGCGGAGATGAGGACCTTCTTCGCCCCCGCTTCGAGGTGCGCTTTTGCCTTCTCGCCGTCCGTGAAGCGCCCCGTGCTGTCCACGACGACGTCGATGCCCAGCTCCTTCCATGGAAGTTTTGCCGGATCCGGCTCGGCGATCGCCTTGATCCTCGATCCGTTGATCACGAGGGTGTCGCCGTCGAGTGTGACGGTGCCGGGGAAGCGACGGAAGACGGAATCGTACTTCATGAGATACGCCAAGGACTCGGGCGGAGTGAGGTCGTTGACCGCTACGATTTCATAGTCGTGCTCCTTTCCGCCCAGGAAATACGAGCGGAGAGTCAGGCGACCGATACGACCGAATCCGTTGATAGCAACCTTGCGCTTTGCCATTATAGAAGAACCTCCTTAAGATTGTGATGGAATATGTGAATACCTGAAACATCCTTGGGCTTTCTGCTTTTAGCTCTTCACGAGACTATCAAAAAAGGTGGGAGAGGTCAACAGACAAAGACGAGACAAAGACGCCAATCCAAGGACGGTGTCTCTGTCTCGTCGAAGAACTATCGGTTGATTGGGGCGATCGGAGGCTACATATCCCCGTCGCGGAACTCGAGATTCTCGTGGAGCACGCGGAGGAGCTCTCCAAGGGAGACGGCGCTCAGAACGTCACCGTTCGGCCGGTAGGGCATCACGCCGTCGAAGTATTCGGCCACGCCACCCAGACACCCTCTGCGAAGGTGCGAGGCGAACGGACGGATAAACGACCAGCCGATGTCGAGCGGCTCGGGGTTGTAGCGCAGATATGTGGAGATGAATTGCCCCAGCAGCCAGGGCCACGCCATGCCGCGCAGACGAGCCTTCTTTTTCTGGTCGGGCCGTCCCTCGGCCCTGCCCTTGAACTTCTCGTGGTGAGGGTCGAGGGTTCGCAGACCGTACGTGGTATAGAGCTCGTTCCAGCATGTGGCAAAAACCTGACGCCCCGGCTCGGCGTCGAGAACGGGGTTCGGCAGCGAGACCGACAAAATCGCATTGGGACGAATCGCGTCGTCCTTCTCCCCCATGGCGGGATCGACCCAGTCGAAGAGATACTTATCCTTTTCATTCCAGAACGTCTCGGCGAAAGATTTGCGGCACGCCTCCGAAAACTGGCAATAGCGATCAGCCGCGTCCTTCTTGCCGGCAAGCTCGGCGATCTTCTGCATGACACAGAGTGCGTTGTACCACAGGGCGCACACCTCGACCAGGTAGCCCTTTCGATCGACCAGCGGTTCGCCGCCGGCGTCTCCGGACATCCAGTGACGAGTCGTGTCCCGCTTGAAGTACTTCAGCATCTTCGTGTGGTCGTCCATCACGACTCCCAGCGTCTCCGAGCCCTCCATGTATTTTTCGACCAGCGCGGCGAGTTCGTCCGCTTTCTTCACGGCATTCTCGTAGCCCACAGCCGCCGAGTACTTGTCGACCGCATACAGGAACCAGAGGCCGGCGTCGATCTCGTCGAACACCGGCTTGCCGGCGTAGTCGATCGAACCCGGCATGACGTCCCCGCCCGCCGTCGCCACGCCAAGCCATTTATCGAGAATGTCCCAGGCGAGCTCCAGGCGGCCGGTTGCAAGGGTGAGGCCGGGCAGCGCGATGAAGGTGTCGCGCGCGCGCTGCTCTACGGAGGGGAAACCGGAGAAGATCGCCGGCGACGTCCCCTTGTTATCGGCCACAAGATGGTAAGAGGATTGAATCATGTCGCGAACGACGCTGTACTCCTTCGGAACGGCCGCCCTGGCGACGAACGCCCCCAGGCGGTCGATCGTCTCCTTCTCCAATGCGCGAATGTCGTCGAGGCTGTAGGCGATCGGTTCTTCGGAGAGAACGATATAGACGCTCTCGCCCTGCTTCAGGCAAACCGACCCGAAACCGGGTGACCAGAGGGCGTCCACAACCGGCTTGTCGGGCAGGCCGTCTCTCTCGTAGATGATATTTTCGAACCACAGAGGCTTGGCCGACCACTTGGCAGTCTCCGACGCTCCCGATGTAAAGGAGACGTGGCTGATCCGATCGCGTCCGTTGACGCTGATCACACCCTCCGGCGAAGATTCGGAGCCGAATGTGGCCTTCTCGCCGCCGTCTGAAATGTCGTTGTTTATCCTGTGCGCAAAGAGCGGACGCAGATCCATACAAAGCGGCTCCGGGGATGCAACAAGCTCGTATTTGACGATCGTACAGGTCCCATTTTGCGGCATGAAGATTGATTTCTTGAGGAATATGCTGTGAATTACGAAAAGCATGCTGGGGATTGGCGTTCCCTGGTACTCCTGAAGATATCGGTAACCATCCGGGTAGATCAGATCCTTATAGCGATTCGTGGAGAGTTGATATTTCTTGTTGTGCGCGTAAAGTGTCTCTTCGATTTTGCTCACCAGCACCGTGTGCTGGGCGGCTCCTTCGGTCCGCGCGACCAGAAGACCGTGCTCCCTTCTGGTGTTCGCCCCGACCACAGTGGATGAGCCGTAGTTGCCACTGCCGTTCGAGACGAGAAACTCGCGTTCGACCCCCTTATCGTAGGTGTTCACATCCGCCTTGCCCAAGTACATGGCAACCATCCCCTTCTCTTTATATCGAATCTCTCCGAATTATAGTTTCGAGCTTTCTCCACCTATATTCTACCGTACTTTTGCTAACAGGTCTGGATAGAATTTGCCCAAGTTCCCGGAGCGAGGCGCTCGGATTTTCTCTTCGAACCCTGGCGAGCTCTGCCAGTTCCGGCGAAAGTTCCTCCCACAAACCCTCCGCGTCGATCCGCTCTACCAGTACAAGCTGTGCTCGCGCCGCGTCGAGGCTTTTGTTGATGTTCGCCTCGTCGCAGTTGACCAGCATATTGGCTCTGTTTTTCAGCGAGCGCATAATCGCGGTCTCTTCGAGAAGGAGCGAGCTGCGCACAAGCCCCATCCGGGCGAGGCATGTCACGATTTGCCCCTGATCGCGCAACATAAGCTCGGTTTTTCCCTGTTTCACCCTGCTCCCCAGCACGATGCCCGCCGAACGAAAAGTCCGCTTCAACCTCGTCTCCAACTGCAAAGAATCGGGCAAACGCAACGTCATATAATACCCCGCACGTGGAAGGTAAAAGGAGCCGCAGCCGGCCCACGCACCCCTCGCCCACGCCCACATTTCCTTTTTCTCGAGACGCTCTTTTCCGGCGAGAAAATTGCGATACGATGAGACGGCGACCCGAAATCGCGCTTTCCCCTGCGCGCGATCAAGCTCCAAGCTCCCATCTGCCGCCACAATTGTCGCATTAAATCGCCTTTCGTTCAACCCCCTCCACAGTTTCAAAAGCCGCCGGGTCACGACGAGACGGGGCGATGCGACGAGCAGATCCCCCCCGACCTGCGTATGAGGCAGAGTTTCAAAGAGCCCCAGCAGCTCGGGTTGGCCGTCCGCAATCGGAAGGTTGACCAGTTCGTCCCATATGAGCGTACTTATTTTCTCCATATCGTCTCAACCCAATCCAAAATCAACGCTACGCGTTGGTCGCGGCACAAGGCGCGCTACCAACTCTGATTTGAAATCAGAGTCAATCGCGCTCGTCGCGGACGATGCGCATCAGGATCTCCGCCAGCTTCTGCGAGTGATGCCGCAGATACTTTCCGTCTTTGATGTTGACGAGATCGGCGTAGACGATTTTGCAGCCGTGGCTCTCCAGGTACGCCTCCTCCTCACGGGAGACGTAGAGCGGCTCCGCCCCCTTTTCCCGATAGCGCTCGAGATAGTCGGCGGGAATCGGCGTCTGGTTGACCACAACGTAGTCCGGCATCTGGCCAAGGACGCTCGCGATCCAGTCCAGGTGCGCCGTGATGTTCATCCCCTCCGTCTCCTTCGTCTGCGTCATCAGGTTGGCGACGTAGGCCTTCGGCACGGAGGCATTGCGAATCGCCCGCGTGACCTCCTCCAACAGAAGGTTGGGCAGGACACTTGTCAGAAGGCTGCCCGGCCCCATGACGATCAGATCGGCCTCGGGGATCGCCTCGATCACATCCGGAAGAGGTCTTGCCGATCCGGGTTCGAGCCACATTCTTTGCATGCAGCTGCCGTTCTCGGATATGTCCAGCTCGCCGTGTACGGATCTGCCGTCTTCCGTCTCTCCGTACAGGACGACCGTCTCCGTCGTAACCGGCAGCACGCGCCCCCGGATGGCGAGCAGCCGGTTTAGCTCCTCCACCGCCTTGCTGAAATCACCCACCAGCTCGCACGCGGCCAGGAGAATCAGGTTGCCGAGGCTGTGTCCCTTCAATTCCCCGCGATCGAAGCGGAAGTTGAGGATACGGTTGAGGGAGTTGTCGTTCTCCGCCAGCGCGACCAGGCAGTTCCGCACATCCCCCGGCGGTAGCACGCCCCACTCCTGACGCAGCCGCCCGGAGCTTCCGCCTTCGTCCGTGACGGCAACGACGGCCGTGATGTTGCGCGTAAAACCCTTGAGCCCCGCAAGGAGCGTCGAAAGCCCCGTCCCCCCGCCAATGCAAACGAACCGGGGTCCCTGTAGAAGCCTCTGTTCCAGTGCGCTCTCCATGATGTCGCGCCTGCGGCGCGAGGAAGCGCCCGGCACCTTGAAGCTGCGCCCCTTCGGCAGAAACACGGCAAAGACGCAGCCGATCAGAAAACCAAGCCCCAGCCAGAGAATGCCGCCGTTCATCTCTTCGACTCTTTGTCTATGTCGCGATGATGGACCACCAGCCTGTGTCCGGCGGCGCTCAGATGAATCGCCAGTTGTTCCGCGATGGCCACGGAGCGATGCCTGCCGCCCGTACAGCCAATGGCGATATGAACCTGTTTCTTGACGGTGTTCTCGTATTGCCGCAGCACAAGCTCGAGCAGCGAGACAAGCCTGTCGAGAAAGATGCGCCTCTCGGGAAACTTTTCAAGATAGTTCTGTACCTCCGGGTCTTTGCCGGAGAGATCGTGGAGTTCGGGGATATAATTCGGGTTCGGCAGAAAACGGACGTCGAACAAGAAATCGCAATCCCTCGGTATGCCGTTCTTGAAACCGAAGGAGCTGACGATGACGGTGAGCGGATCGTTCACCATCTCGAGATTCATCAAAAGTTGCGCCCTCAAATCGCCAGGAAGAAGCGAGGACGTGTCGAGAATCAGGTCCGAGTGGGAGCGGATCAGTTCGAGGCTCTCCCTCTCCTTTTCGACCCCTTCGAGAAGCGTGAGCCCCCCTGCGAGGGGATGGCGACGCCTGGTCGTCTCGTAGCGCCTGACCAGCCAGTTATCGGAGGCCTCGAGAAAGATCAGCCGCACCTGCAGAAGCGTCCCTTTCAGAAGGTCGATCGTCGAGAAGAGGTCGGATAACAACGACTCCCCGCGGACGTCGATGACGACGGCAACGCCGGTCTGCGCTGCGGCGCTGTTGTTCGCGAGCACATCCAGAAGCTGCGGAAGAAGGGAGGGCGGCAGGTTGTCGATCGTATAGAAGCCCTGATCCTCCAGAATATTGAGGGCTGTCGACTTGCCCGCACCGGAGAGGCCGGTTATGATGACACATTTTTGAACCCCTTTGTTCAAATTCTCTCCCCCCTGAATTTCTGCTTCTTTATGTTACGGGTGTCCGCTGTGGCCGCATTCGGCGTCCCAGCCGCACAAAATTTCGACACCGTGCCGCAGGGCGGGCGCAATCGCCTCGAAACATTGGCGCACGGCTCTCTCGCTGCCGGGAAAGGCAATGATCAACGTCCCTTTGCGCAAAACCGCGATGCTGCGCGTAAGAAAACCGCGCGACGTATGAAACATCGAGCGAGCGCGCATGATTTCGCCGAAACCGGGCACCAGCCTGTCTTGAACGTCCATCAACGCCTCGGGCGTTACATCCCGAAGCGAGAGACCGGTACCGCCTGTGGTCAGGACAATCTGCAGTTTTTCTCCATCGGCCCATTCGGCGAGGCGTTCGGCGATCATCCGGCGATCGTCCGGAACGATATCCCGCTTCACGACAACAGAGCCAAGCGCCTCGATCATATCCGCGAGCGCGGGGCCTGCGGTGTCCTCACGCTCTCCACGGCTGCCCTTGTCGCTGACGGTGAGTACGCCCACCCGCATCGGGCGCCAGAGCTCCACGGGGGCGGAGACGCCCAGAAAACCAGCATTGCAAACAGCAAGTTCTTCCCCCTCCGCTTTCCAGAGGAGGCATTCGCCACCGTTGACCGCCAGAAAACGATTTTCCGGCAACTCCGTCTCTTTCGGCAGCACGATCACATAGTCCGCATCCTCCGGCACATCGCCTGCTCCCGCCGCGTGAAGGCGGACGCGTGCCAGGGCTCCATTCACACACGTGCCTCCTTCGGCATTGCGATGAAGGTAAATCAGCTTATCCCACTCTTTTTCCTTGGTACGATAAAGCCCCAGTATTCTCATCGATCGTCCGCCTTCCAGGTGCCGCTTTTGCCGCCGGATTTTTCCAGCAACCGTATGTCCCTGATGATCATACCCTTATCGATGCCTTTGCACATATCGTAAAACACCAATGCCGCAACACTTACCCCCGTGAGCGCTTCCATCTCCACCCCGGTGACGTCGTTCGCGACCGCCTCGCAACGAATGCAAATCGCCTTCGACGGATCGTGCAGTTCGCAGGAGACTTTGACGCTGTCGATTTTGATCCCGTGGCAGAGCGGAATGAGATCCGGCGTCCTCTTCGCGCCCATAATGCCTCCGATCTCGGCGATAGGGAAGGGGTTTCCCTTCGCGGTCCCCCCCTCCACCAACGCGCGATAGATCGCCTCGGGCAGATCGATCCAACCCTCCGCAAGCGCCCGGCGCTTCGTCGTTTTTTTCTCGCTCACGTCCACCATCGCGGGGCGCCCGAATTCGTCAAAGTGTGTCCATTCTCCCATTTCACTATCCTCCGATGCCGGACATCCGAAGCTTGCCGTCTCGTATGTTCTCCCAGTAATCCGGCTTTAGATTGATCCCATCCACGATCGCCCTTTTCAGGGCCTCCCTGTCTCCGGCGCGCAGCAGCGGCAGCAGGTCCGTCTCCGTACGGCTGAAAAGGCACGCGCGCATTCTGCCCGCCGCCGTGATGCGCAGCCTGTTGCACGTCGTGCAAAAGTGATTCGAGACGGCCTCGATGATGCCCACACGATTGCCGCTTTGCGCGTCGAAATAGTACTTTGCTGGCCCGCGCGGCGCCAAATTTCCCTCGTCGATTTCGTTGTTCTCCGCCAGCAACCATTCTCCGCAACGCGACAACATCGAGAGAATCTCTGTGGAGCTGATAAACTTCTCCCGATTCCAGACGTCGTCGCCCAGCGGCATGAATTCGATCAGACGCGGCGTAACGCCTTTCGACCAGGCATAACGAATGATGTCCATCAACTCATCGTCGTTAAAACCTCGAATCAACACCGTATTGGTTTTGACATTCGAGATGCCGGCTTTCACAGCCGCATCGACACCCTCGAACACATCCGCGACCTCGCCCACCCGGGTAATCTCCCTGAACTTCCGGGGATCGATCGTATCCAGGCTGATGTTGAGTCCCGACAACTCCACGGAGGCAAGATCGATGGCATGACGGGCGAGAAGCGCGGCGTTGGTCGTGAGCGCGACCGCCATGTCGGGAAATTTTCTCCGGAATTCCAACAGAAACGGGACCATGCCTTTTCGAACGAGAGGCTCCCCTCCCGTGAAGCGGATCTTTCGCACACCCAACTCCTGCAGAATGTCGCAGATGAGCAGGATCTCTTCGTAGCGCATGACGTCCGCGTGATCCAGGAGCGAAACCCCCTCCTCCGGCATGCAGTAGACGCATCGATAGTTGCAACGGTCCGTGACGGAGATCCGCGCGTAATCGATCAACCTGCCCCTTGCGTCACTCAGGCGCTCCATTCGTAACCGCCCATCCGTTCGACCCTCGCGCGCCATTCGTCGCTCGCGATCGCGTCCCGCAGCGCATCCGCAGCCATGTGTTCGTCAAAGCCCTCCGCAAAGACGAGCTCATACGGCTCCTGCGCGATCGGAATGAAATCGAGCCCCAGCGCGTCGGCGGCCGCCTTGATCCCGAGCGTGGCATCCGCGACGCCGGAGGCCACCTTGTTGGCCGCCTCGAGGTGCGTGATCGACTGACGGTCGTAGCCGGGTATATCCTGCGAAGTCAGCCCTCCGGATTTCAACATGTAGTCGAGCAGCACCCTCGTGCCGGCGCCGGGCTGGCGGTTTTCGAAGACGACGCCGGTCAGATCCTCGAATTTCGTTATATTCTTCGGATTGCCCTTCGCGACGATGATCCCCTGCTGCCGGTAGAACACGAGCTGTCGTCTCCAGTTTCTGCCCGCCGAAAATCTTTCGATGTAGCTGGCGTTGTACGACCCGTCGAGGGGATCCAGCAAATGTGCGGCCGCAAAGTGCGCCTCGTCCCGGCTCAGCGCCGCAAGGCCTCCCATACTGCCGACCGCCCTGATCGCGAGATCCATTCCGCGCTTCCTCATCAGGGAGATCAGGAGTTGAATCGCGGGGTCGTCCGACCCCTGAAAGAGCAAACGGCGCTTCAGGTCCACTTTTTTCGTCAGATGGATGCATACAGCGGAGCCCCTCTCGCACTCCAGCGTCTCCTCATCGAGCAGCGCGATTCCGTCCGCTTCCGCCAGAGCCCAGAGGACGCTGGCCCCCGCGGTGAGAGGCCATGCCAGCACCTGTCCCTTCACGTCCGCTATTTTCAGGCGAAGCCACTCGGCCACGCCAGCCGGCGACGAGTGCTGCAGCATGAACTTCGCCTCGATCGTCTCGGACGCCCCCATGCTCTTCCTCAGCGCGTCGTCCGCCGATTCGCCCGCCATCGCGTTCAGCAGCGGATAGACGAGCGACCAGAGGACGACCGTGCACGACATCGGAAATCCGGGCGTACAGATCACCGGCTTGCCCGCAACGACTGTTGCCATAACGGGGCGACCGGGTTTCATTCTCACGGCCCGAAAGAGCATTCGGCCGATATCCAGGAATATATCGGCGGTGTGATCGCGTTTCCCCTTGGCCGATCCTGCGCTGACAAGCACCAGATCGTATCGCGGTACCGCGTCTTTGATCGCGTCTCGAATCAGAGTCGGGTTGTCGGGCAAGATCGGATGCACGTCGATCTCAAAACCCCACCGCTCGAAGCTCGCGTGCGCAAACGCGGAGTTGCTGTCCACTACGACTCCGGCGGGGATATCCGTTCTTGCCAGCCACGACTCCCGGCTGGCGATCTCGTCGCCGGTCGGAATGAAAAGCGTCCTCGGGCGCGCGCGAATGCCGACGTCGGAAATACCCGCGCAGAGAAGGAGAGACACAAGCGCGGGCGTTATGATGTCCCCGTCGACGGCCAGAATCTGCCCAGCCATCACGTCCTCCCCAACCGCCCGCACGTTTTCGCCCTGCGTAAGGCTTTTGAAGACCTTCAGTTTTCCGCTCTCGTCCAGGGAGGTGTCCTCCACCATGATGACCGCGTCGCCTTCCGGGATCGGCATCCCGGTATTCACCCATTCGAACCCGCCGGGCTCCATGAGGACCGGTGTGGCGGACGTCGCCCCCGCGGTAGAACCGGCCATCAGCGTATAGCCGTCGACCGCGGAGGCCGTGTAGTGCGGGACATTGCGCCGGGAGATGACATCCTCAGCCAGCATGCGCCCCAACGCTCTGTCCGGAGAAATTCGTTCCGTGCGGGGCGCTTTCGGCGTAAATTCGCGCAACAACAGGTCAAGAGATTCTCCCAGCGAACAGTGTTCGCCGTATGCGGCATTTTTCCTTTTATCTTTCACCATATCCATACGTCTACATCCTCCCCTCTCCTCAGCGTCTCCTGATTGGAGGAGAGTTTTATGAACCCGTCCGCGTGTTGCATAGCCGATACATAGCCGGATTTGGCCGCAAGAGGAACGACGAAATTATCCACCAGGCGCATCGGCGTAAACTCGTCCGGCCCCGTTCGTCCCTGTACATCCGCGCCCAGTGGCAGCCTGAGATATTTGCCGACATGTTCGCTCTCTGCTCCGATCATGCGCAGGAAAATCGGCAACACGACGAAGATGCACGCAACCATGCAGGAGAGAGGGTGTCCCGGCAGGCCGAAGACGATTTTCCGCTCTCTCTCGGACGCTCCTATCAGCGTGGGTTTTCCGGGAACCATGTTGACGCCGCGCACGAGCAGTCCCGGCGGAGGAAGCGACTCCATCATGCGAGAGCAGTGGTCTCTCACCCCGACGGACGATCCACCGCTCAGGAGGAGTATATCGCACTCCGCAAGCGCCTCCCTCACTCGTACCTCCATGACGTCCTCCCGATCCGGCACGATGCCGTACGATCGGGACGAAAAACCGTATTGCCGCAGCAGGGCGCCCAGCATGGGTGCGTTGGCGTCTCGAATGTACCCCGGGAGGAGGGGGGATGTCTCGATCGGAAGAATCTCGTCGCCGGTCGACAGAATGCCGACCTTGAGGTCGAGCACCTCGACGTTCCCGATCCCCATGGTGGACAACAAGCCCGCGGAAGTACAATCGATCAGTTCTCCACGTCCGAGCAGGACGTCGCCGGCGGCGACGTCCTCCCCTTCGAAGAGCAGGCTCTCCCCCCGCTGCACCGCCTTGCGAACTTCCACCCATTCGCCGGCACGGGCCGTATCCTCGATCATGACGACCGAATCTGCGCCCTCGGGGAGCATGCCGCCGGTCGGGATCGCGACGAGTTCCTCGGGGCCGACGGTCACGCGCGGCGCCTCACCCATGACTACCTCGCCTGCAAAACGTAAAAAAACTGGCGCTCCGGGCGAAGCGCCAGTCGTATCCGAATGGCGAAGCGCATACCCATCCCTCAGACTCCTGGTAAACGGCGGGTGCGCCTCCTTTGAAACCACATCGCGAAGGGATCGCGTCATCGTCGCGTCTTCCATGCGCCGTTCGATTCCCTCCGTATGCCATGGGAACGAGAGCGTCTCTGCGACAAAATCCACACACTCCGCAATGGGGCGAACTTCCTGTACAAAACCTGCCATGGTATAAAAAATCTCCTATTGCATCGGCAGAACCGCGACCGGGTAACCTTTTTTCTCCAACTCGGCTGCCAGTTTCTCTGCCTTCTCCCTGGTATCTCCCGCGCTGACGCGAACTCTATAATATTTGGTGCCAGAGGCATCCGTCGCACTGATCGTTGTCGCGTAACCGTCTTTTTTCGCCTGTGTCGAGAGAGTCTGCGCCCCCTCCTCTTTGGTGAAAGCTCCGATCTGAACGCCCCACTTCGATCCGGCTTTTGCGGTTGTCGGCGATGGGATCGTCTCCGGTTTCTTTTGCGCCTGCGCCGTCGGTTTCGCAGTCGGAGTAGTTTCTATCTTCGTGCCCGGTTTCGCCGCAGTTTGCGTCGTTGTCGCCGGTTTCGCAACCGAAAGTTTCGTCGTCGCCGGCTTGGCCGCAACCGATCCGGCAGGCTTTGTCGGCGCTGGTTTCGCCGCAGCCGGTTTGGATTCGATTTTCGCCGACTTGGTTGCTTTGGCCGGATCTACTGGGCCGGCCAGCACGACATTCTGCTTCGACTGTTGGGGCTTCTTCTCTTCCGATTTAACGGTCGCCACCGCGGGAGCCGTGTCCTCCGATTTGCCGCCGAGATTTTCCGCTTCCGACGCGTTGGCCTTCTGAGTGTCCTCGACGCTTGCAACCACTTCCACTCCAGCGCGATTCGGCGGTGTCAGAAAAAACAGTTTAATGCCGGCGAAGAGCAACCCGACTGCGATCAATGCCGCGATCGGCAGAACAATCTGACCGAATGCCAACATAGGGCGCTTTTCCTTGTAATTTCTCGATCTTCTGCTTCCCGAAGTCATTTTCTCGCCACCTTCCTCTTTTCGCATTTACCTCACCAACCCCAGCGTTTGCAGCTCGTTTTGTGTTCTTTCCCGGTCCACTTCGGCGATAAACTTCCCTATTTTTTCACCTGAAGCAACTCTCAATGCCTGGGCGGAATCGCTCCAGGTCAACGTGTACTCGAGTTCCGCCTCCCTGACGCTCACCCCTTGCAGAACGCCCCTGGATACGCTCTTGCTGGCTCCGGCAAGCAAAGAATACTTGCGCCGGAGGTTTCCCGCGCCCTCGAATGGCGCGTCCCGCCACGCCGTACCGGGTTTCGGCACAAAGGGAGCCACCGTAATCGTCAACCCCATCTCCGTCTGGCGCCTGATTCTTTCGCAGAGTGCCGCAATTGCCAGAACGTGTTCGTCGCTCTCGCCCGGAAGGCCGATCATAAAATACAGCTTTGCCTTTGTTACGCCCTCCGACTTTGCCATCTGCAACGCATCAAGGATCCGCTCGTTATCGAAATTTTTCCCACAGCTCCTGCGCAAAGAATCGTCACCGGACTCCGGTGCGATTGTAATGCTGTGTCGCCCTCCACGCACCATCGTTCTTACGATGTTTCTCGTGAGTCGATCGACCCGCAGGGAGGCGAAAGAAACTCCTTTATCCAGCAGGGCCAGTTCTTCAAGCAGGATGTCGAGATCCTGGTAATCGCTCGCCTCCGGAGTAACCAGCCCGACCTGTCCGAACTCCGCACGTGAAGCGATTCTTCTGATATCCGCAATCACACGCGTCACATCCCGTTGCCGGAATGGCGAAAAACAGGAGGGCAGGGTACAGTATCTGCAACCCATCCTGCAACCGCGCTGCAGCTCCACCAGCAACGTGTCGCCGAAAGCGGTCTTCGGCGTCACCCAATTTCCGTGGCCATACGCCTCCGAAATATCTGTCTGCCTGCAAGCGTTCAACCGCCAGCCTCCGCCCCCCGGTGCAAGGTGAATGGATGGGACCAGAATCGAAGGGTGTTTAGCAAGCAGTCGCAGCGTATCTTCCCGCGAAACACTCCCTCTGAGCGTTTCCACCAAAAAAGGAAGAAGTGGCAATCCGTCGCCCAGCAGAATAAAATCGCAAAGGCCCGTCAGCATCAGCGGGTTGATATACGTAACCGCACCGCCCGCTCCCACCAAAGGCGCACCTTCTTTACGGGCAAGCCGCGAGGGCGCGACGCCCCCCTCTCTCAGCCACTTTGCGAAGACGGGGACGTCACCCTCGTACGAAACGCTCGCCAACAAAAGCGGGAAGCGCTCGAACAACGTATCCCGATCCACCGAGCGATACGGAATGGGTGCTTTGAAAAAACGCTCCACCGCAACGCCAAGTTCTCGCAAACCGCGAAATATATAATGATAGCCAAGGTTCGCCATTCCCACCGTATAATCGGCGGGGAAAAAAAGGGCGGAGGGCAGGTCTCCTCCGCCCGGTATCTCAACGGCAGCCAGTTCGTCCTTTCTGTAAGGCGCCCAACTGGCCCAGCGTGTCGTTTCTGCCCGCAACTATTTTTTCTTCCTCAGGAACGCGGGCACGTCGAGTTGATTCGTCGGCACTCCGCTCGTGCGGAAGAGGTCCTCCTGGTCACCTGCGAGCCGGACTTCCGACTCCCCAAGTTCAGGGCGAGCTTTCGGAGAAGAAATACGGGAAGAGCTTCCCAGAGGCGCGCTCTGTTGGAGCGCGGAAAAAGAGGATGTCGCCACTTTCGCGGCGGTCGTCGTAAGAGTCGCGGCCGCTTTCTGCGGCTCCGGGCGTTTGGCGATTTCGCTGAAACCCGTGGCTATGACCGTGATTTTCACCGCGTCCTCCAGATCCGGGTCGAATACATGTCCCCATATCACATGCGCGTCCTCGTCGCAGGCGTCGTTGATAATTTGAGCCGCTTCACTGACTTCATGTATGCTGACGTTCGCACCCGCGGATATGTTGAACAGAACGCCCTTTGCTCCGATCATGGGCGTCTCCATGAGCGGGCTGTTGATTGCGTTGTGCGCGGCGGTCGATATGCGATTCTCGCCGTAGCCCTCTCCGATCCCCATGATCGCCGCTCCTGCGTTGCTCATGATGGTTCTGACGTCCGCAAAATCGACGTTTACAAGCCCCGGCCGGAGAATGAGATCCGTGACGCCCTGGACCGCCTGGTGTAGAATATTGTCCACAAGTTTGAACGCATCGTTGAGGGAGGTGCGCTTATCCGCAATGCTGAGCAGCCTGTCGTTGGGAATGACGATCAACGCGTCGACCTGCTCGCCGAGCCGCTCGATACCCTCGGCGGCATAGGCTGCCCTCCTCTTGCCCTCGAACTCGAAAGGACGCGTCACAACTGCCACGACCAGCGTTCCGGTCTCCTTGGCGATGCTGGCGATCACGGGCGAGGCCCCCGTTCCCGTTCCACCGCCCATGCCTGCCGCGATGAAGACCATATCAGCGCCTTCCAGTACAGCACGGATCTCGTCTCTCGATTCGAGTGCGGCTTTCTGTCCCACGGTGGGGTCCGCGCCGGCGCCAAGTCCGCGCGTCAATTCCTTGCCAAGGACGATCTTGTGCGTGGCTTCTGAAAGATCGAGATGTGCGTGATCCGTATTTGCCGCGATAAAGTCGACCCCGCCGACGCCGCCTCTGATAATATGGTTGAGGGCGTTGTTTCCGCCTCCCCCGACGCCGACCACTTTTATAATTTCTCGATTGGTATTGCTGGGTTTATTCAATTGAAAAAGTTCTTTGGAAAACTCCGGCATAATCTCTCCTCCTAACCCATCGCGAGAGAGTTCGACAATCCGCGAACTTAGAAAAGCTCTTTAATGACACCCTTGATCGTCTCTATAATCGAACTCCTCGGCATACCAGACTCGCCTCGGTTTGCCGGTCCCTGATAGTCGCGCTCCTGTTTACCGGCCGGCATATTCGGATTCGGATAACGGCCGGGTTGGTTTTTAATGATCTGCATGGAGGGCTCCAGGTATCGGAACGGATCGCGCTCTTGCTCCAGGGCATAGCGAATGATGCCAGCGGCACATGAGTATTCCTCGCCGTTTCTCCCGGGCGGCATTCGATTGGCATCCAGCGGCTGGGACACCCGAACCGGCATATCCATGACCCTCGACAGATACTGATCGATCCCCGCGCTCTTCGCGCCGCCGCCGGTCAATACGAGGCCGGCGGGCAACATCGTCACGCCCGCGTTGGCAATCTCGTTCCTCACCAGCACGGAGAAAAGCTCTTCGACTCTGCACTGGACAATCTCGGTCAGTTCGCTCAAGGCGTACGAGTAATTTCTCCCCATGTGGTCGAACTCCAGGCGTTCGTTCTGCATCTGCGACGCGGAGTCGAACAGATTGACTTCCTTTTTGATCTCCTCCGCTTTATTAATCGGTATTTTCAGGACGGCTGCCACATCGTTCGTAATGTGGTCCCCCCCGACAGGAATGACGGCAAGATGCTTGGGCCGGCCGTCGACAAACACGGCCACACCGCAGGTTCCCCCCCCGATATCGACCGACACGGCACCGGCCACGCTCTCCTCGGGGGTTACAGCGCCAAGCGCCGATGCGAGGGGTTTGATCACAAAACCCGTTACATCAAGACCGGCCTTCTCGACGCAGTTGAGGACGTTCTGGACGGTAGCGGTGGGCACGATGACGGACTCCAGATCGATGTCCAGACGCATTCCCGTCATGCCGAGAGGATCGTCGATGCCACTGTTGCCGTCCAGAGAATACTCCACCGGAATCGTATGGAGAATCGTCTGGTTGGTCGGCACGGAAACATCGGCCTGCGCCGCCTCGATTACACGGCTGATGTCGAGCTGCATGACGGTGCGGGGGGAACGTCCGAGAGAGATCATCCCCCTCGAGCGCACGCTCGTCACATCCGCTCCGCTGAAAGAAACGGTCGCCTCCGAGAGTTCAAGTCCGACCATGTTCTCGGCGTCGCTGATCGCCTGCCTTACCGCCCTCACTGCCTGGTCGAGATGAACGATCAATCCTTTGCGAATTCCGTGCGAAGGAGCCTGCCCCATGCCGATGATCTGCGCTTCTCCGCTCGGACCATCGCGTTCGGCTACAACGACCGTGATCTTGCTCGTTCCAAGATCCAACCCCACCAGAACTTCTGGATCCCTGTAGCCGGATGTAGTTGAAGTTTTCTTAAACAATGCGGGGTCCTCCTATCTATCAAAAATTATGATACCGACAAATTTGCCCAACATTACTGACCACCCGGCAGCCGGGTTTTCACGGTGAATTTCTTATCTATAAATGTCGCATTGATTTCTATCACATCATGCTTCCCGTCCGCAAGAGGGTAAATACCCTCCTGCCTGAAAGCCTGGGCCAACTGGAGCCAATCGCCGGTATCCTCTTTCAACGTTATTTCTCCCACAATGCGTTCGCCGGAACCGAGCATCACGTTTACGACGGGGCGCCCGTCGATTTTTTTCGCAACAATTTTATGTATATCACCCATCCAACCGGTTTTCTCGAGCGTATCCATCCACCCGGTTATCTTGCGAAGCGGAAGGCTCGAAGGAGATATATCCCCGCGCTGTCCCTCGGTGTTGATCGGTATCGGCATTCCGCGATCCCATTCGAGAATCGGTTTGCTCGGAAGCGGCAGTCTCATCTTCGCGTTTGCCGGCAGGTTGGCGAGCCACATGCGTCCGTTCGTCGACACAAGCCACATCCTGGAGTTCCAGTGAACGAGGGCAAACACCCTCAGTGGGGAAACTTCCAATCTGTACCGTCCCCAACCAGCAACCCGCAGACGCGCCTCAACCGGGTAAAAACTCTCTATCTTCCCCTTCAGCCCGCCACCGTCCCACATCAGCGCAAGCCAGAAATTCTCCGTTTTAGCAGGAACGGCCTGCCAGACAAGTGCGTCTGGCAGCACACCCTTCGGCTCTAACTCCAGGCTTCGCAGCCGGAAAAAGCTGTATCGGGACTCGATACAGTATAGAATTCCGATCAGCAGGCTGAACAGGAGCAATCGTCTTTTCCAGTTCTTTCCCTTTCCCACCGGCTTCTACCTCAAACGTTGCGTCGGTATCCCTATGAGCTTTATCTCGAATTCAAGCGTAACGCCGAAATACTCGAATACGCTCTTCCGGCACAGGAGCGCCAGGGACAATATATCCTCGGCCGAAGCGCCAGCGTGATTCTCGATAAAATTCGCATGCACTGGAGAAACGCGCGCGCCACCGAGGAAAAAAGATTTGCACCCGCTCGCGTCAAGCAGCCGTCCAGCACTGTCGCCCGGCGGATTTTTAAACACGCAGCCGGCCGATCTCACCCCTCTGGGTTGTGCCTTGCGTCCCAGAACCGACGCTCTGGACGCCTCAAAGACCGACTCCCTGGACGAAACGGTGAGCTTCAACCTTGCGCCCGAGAGAATCCTCCTCCGTTCTTCGGCAAGGCCGCACCTCCGGTAGTCCCATGTAATCTCGGAGGCATCCCATTTCCTCGCGACTCCATCAAACTCCACCGTTTCCACCTCGGAGACGATATCGCGTATTTCTCCTTCGTGAGTCCCCGCGTTCCCCATAATCGCTCCGCCAACCGTGCCGGGAATGCCTGCCGCAAACTCAAGTCCACTCCAGCCCGATCTCAGTGCGAGCGAGAAAAGAGAGCGCAAAGACACACCTGTGCCGCATTCGACCCAAACATTATCTCCGCAAATCGAGACATCCATGCGAGAAAGCCCGCTTGTGCGAAACAACGCCAGCGGCAACTCCCCTTCCGCGACAAGGACGTTGGATCCCCCGCCCAGTACTTCGAAAGGAATTTCCTCCGTCTTCAACCATTCAAACGAATCAGCGATCTCTCGTTCGTTACGCGGTGTTATCAGGCAACCCGGCGTTCCCCCAACTCCCCATGTCGTGAGCGCGGCCACCTGCCGGCCGTAGGCGACAAAGTCGGAAAGTTGACTAGGCGCCGACAACAAAGGCATTGCTGAGCGAGACCCTTCTCTCCAGTTCTCTCAATATCTGGCGGCCCACCTGTTCCACATTCCCCGCGCCGATTGTCAGGATAAAATCGCCCGTCTTGACGTTTTCGCACACCGAAATCGTCGCTTCCTGAAAGTCGCCGCATACGACAACATCCTCTCTGCCATCGCGAGAGAGCTCGTCGGCAATCAGAAAAGACGACACGCCCGTAAGGGGGGGTTCATCCGCCGAGTAGATCGGCAGGAGGTAAACCTTTCGCGCCACGGAAAGCGCTTCCGCAAAATCCTTGAATAAAGCCTCCGTCCTAGTATAACGGTGGGGTTGAAAAACGACGTGCAGATTTCGTCCGGGGAACATTTTATCGACCGCGCCGAGCGTCGCGCCGATCTCGCGTGGATGGTGCCCGTAGTCGTCGTATATAATGACGTCTCCCGCTTCGCCGACGAACTGCAGTCTGCGCTTCGCGCCCGTAAACGTCGCCAAAGCCTCCGCTGCGATCTGGAAGGGAATGTCCATCTCATGCGCCGCGGCGAGCGAAGCAAGGGAGTTCAGGACATTGTGCTCCCCCGATACCTTCAGAGAAATTTCCCCAACCGCCTCGCCATCTTTATTTACGACGAAGCTGACGCCACCGCCGACCGCGTGTTTCACCTCGGTCGCACCCCAGCTCCATCCGCAACCCCAGCCGTACGAGATGACGCCGTTTCCTTTTTTACAGTTCAGCAGCCTATGTGCTCCCGGATCCTCGCCGCAGAGAATCAACGGCGCCCCCTCTTTTCTCCCGTCCGCAAAACGTTCGAACGCTTCGAACACGCTCTCATGCGTTGGGTAGTGGTCGATGTGATCCCAGTCGATGTTCGTGATGACGGCAATATCCGGAGAGAAAAATTCAAAGGAACCATCGCTTTCGTCCAGCTCCGCCACCATATAATCGCCGGCACCCAGCTTCGCGTTGCATCCTATATCGCACAGCTCTCCGCCGATCGCGACAGTCGGGTTGATACCGGCCCGTTCCGCAATCAGGGATATCATTGACGAGGTCGTCGTCTTTCCATGTGTTCCCGCAACGCCAACGCCTCTGCGGGCATTGAAGAGCAGGCTTAAAATTTCAGCCCGTCTGGCGACAGTGATGCCTCGCCTCCGAGCTTCGATCAATTCGGAATGATCCTGCGCAATCGCGCTTGTATGAATGATAAGGTCCGGGGCAAAGTGATCCAGATGTTTCTTGTGGTGCCCCATCATAACGCTGGCGCCGCTCTCCCTCACGCGCTGCAGGTAGAAAGTATCCACCATGTCACAGCCGCTTACTTCGAAGTCCATCGCCCGAAGCAGGAGAGCCAAACCGCTCATCCCCGCGCCTCCCACGCCCATGAGGTGTACATGTTTTACATTCTTTATGTCAATGGAGGCCGAATCTGCCTTCAACGAGCATCTCTCCTTTCGTATGCCTGAAGGGCCGCATCCCACACTTTTTCACAAATATTTCCAGCAGCATTATACATCCTTTTATCTTCGGCGCTTGCATTAGCAGGGTGAGTCTGGTGGAGAATTTTTATTTTTTTTGCAAAATCGTCAATGCTTTCTTCTCTTTCATTCCAGATGAAAGCTCCCTCTTCACTCGAAAACGCAAGGGCGTTTTTTGCCTGATGGTCGTCCGACGCTCCGCGCCATGGCACGACAATTGCCGGTATATCCGCTACCAGCGCCTCCGTCAGTGTAGACGCGCCTCCTCGAACGACGAGGATGTCCGCAATCGTATAAAAAGATCCTATATCCCACTTTTTCGGTAAAAGGGTCAGGCGCTCCGTGATATCTACCGGTGCCTCCACCTCGGGAGCCACAATCAGGAAACGCCACGCCGCGAAATCCGATCGTTTCGCGAGTTCTTCGATTTTTCCCTGCAACGCCCTGCTGCCCAACGACCCCGTCATGACTACGACGACCGGCCCTTCCGGTTTTTCTCCCGTAAGGCCGAGAGAAGACCACGCCTCCTTTATGTTTTTCCTTTCGAATGCCCTGACAGGAACTCCGACGTGCGTAAAGCTCCCCTTTTTGAAGGGGGTACACCGATCCCATCCCGTCATGACAGGTACTTTCAATTTATGCGCCAGACGCGTAACACGCCCCGCGTGCGCGTTCTGCTCGTGCGCGACAAGCGGAATTTTCCTCGCGAGGCCGGCAAACAGCACCGGAACCGAGACATAGCCGCCAAAGAGGATACATAAATCGGGCGATATCTCCCCGACGAGCCTGCGCGCCTTCGAAAACCCTCTGACAATATCGTGCCAACGTTTCCACTTCGTCCCCCGGGGCGCGCCGATCGGCGAACCATCGAGCGGTATCGTATGCGGCAGAATCCCGGCAGCTTCATAAATATCCCGCTCGAGTTCGCGTGTCCCCGAGATGTATTCGATTCGAATTTCCGGTCGACGCATCGTAAGCCACGCCCCAAAGGAGACCGCCGGCCAGATATGCCCCCCCGTTCCACCCGCAACGAGCAACACGCTTTTCACTCTGCTGCCTCTATAAAGGATTCCTTGTGCAATCGCAGAAGGACTCCGATGCGCATCCACATCATGACCAGCGCGCTGCCGCCGTAACTGATAAACGGCAACGGCATACCCGTAAGGGGCATCAGATTCGTCACTCCTGCAATGTTGATGAAAAAGGGCAGAATGATGGTGAGTGTCAACCCCCAGACCAACGACGTCTCGTAACCCTCCGGCGCATAATTGTAAAGAACCCTCGTCCTCACCGCCCACATGAAACAGAGCAGAAGAACGCCCAGCGTCCCCCACAACCCAAGTTCCTCCCCCAGAGCCGCATAGATGAAATCCGTGTACGCGGCAGGAAGATATTGCAGTTTCTGAAAACCGTGTCCAAGCCCCGCTCCCCACGTGCCTCCATTCGCAAAGGCGATCAGGCCCTGAATTGTCTGAAAACCCTTGTCCAGCGGATCAAGCCAGGGATTTACGAACGCGCTGATCCGCCGCATGCGATACGGCTCGAAGAGTATAAACAGCGCGAGCGCGCAAGCGCCGACCGCACCGAAAGCCAGCGGCAGTTTCCAGCCGAAGCGCTCGACATACATACCCATACAGATCAAAAGTACCAGAATCGTCGACCCCAGGTCCGGCTGACACATCAACGCGGTCACGGAGGCGAGAAGGACGAAGATAATTTTTCTGAAGCAAAGCGGGGCGTTCAACTCGTTCCGAATGCACATTTTTGCGACGACCAGAACCACGGCAAACGTCATGATCTCGGCGGGCTGCACGGATATGCCCCCCACACGAATCCAGCGACTGGCTCCACCGGCACTGCTCCCGATCCCCGGCACCAAGGTAAGCAGGACCAAAAAAAGGGAAAACAGCCATAGCCCACCCCCAATGCGAAACCAGAAGCGCAGGGGGAAAGAGTACGTAAAGATCATCGCCAGGATCCCCAACCCAAGCCACCGGAGCTGCCTGATGCCCATCGTGAAGGGTGTCCCCGAAATTTCGAACGACACAGGACTTGTGGTCGAGGTTACCATGAGGATTCCGATTCCACTCATCACCAGGGGAATCAGCCAGATCAGCGGATCCATCCGCGGCATCTTTTGCTCGATCGGCTGGGCTGCTTCCGCGTGCGAAAACATCGCTATCCCTGTTCCTGCATGCGGCGAACCAGGGAGGCGAAGTGATCGCCGCGCTCGCCATAGTTCTTATACATATCCCAACTCGTGCAGGCCGGCGAGAGCAGCACCATATCCCCCGGGAGCGCTCTTTCCGTCGCTTTTTGCACCGCCTCTTCCATGTCCGCGACCATCGAAAAATCGTTGTACCTGTTCCCTCTCAGGGCATCTGCGATCGCAGGGGCTGCTTCGCCGAGCAGGATCGCCCACCTGGCGTTCTCCCTCAGGGCGTCTTTCAACTGACTGTAGTCTTCACCTTTGCCCCTACCGCCGAGAATGACGACCTTCTTTCCCGGAAGCGACGTGAGTGCAGTAACGGTCGCCGCGACATTGGTGCCTTTCGAGTCGTCTACATAGGAAACGCCGCCCACCTCCGCGACAAGCGCGCAACGATGCGGCGGAGGCACGTACGTCCCGAGGGCGGGAAGAACGCGCGAAGGTTCCACGCCCAGCAGGTTCACCGCCGCCATGGCCATCGCCACGTTCTCCATATTGTGATTGCCGAGCAATGTCGTATCCGCGAAGTTGAAAAGCGGTGTTTCCATCACGGGAACACCATCCGCCCGTTCCCTGCGCAACCTCGCGCTTCCTGCCCGGTCATCGAGAAGAATGGCGTTTTCGCACAGGGTCTTATCCCAGGCGAGGGAAAAAGTCCCTCTCTCGCGCGCGCCCAGAATATCCATATCTCGCTCCTGAAGAATCGCAAAACCATTCTCCTTCACGGACGAGAGAAGCCGCGCCTTCGCCTCCACGTAATCTTCGAAGGACCCGTGCCAGTCGATGTGGTCTGGGGCGATGTTCGTCACGACCGCCACGTCCACCGCCAGATCGTTCGACCAGTAGAGCTGAAAACTGCTCAGTTCGGCGACTATGTAATCGAACTCCTCACAGGCAAAATCGGCGATCGGCCGGCCGATGTTGCCGGCCGTCGCGACGCGCCCGCCTCTCGACTCGAGCAGATGCCCGATGAGAGAAGTCGTCGTCGTCTTGCCGTTGCTGCCCGTAACGCCAATCAGGCGCCCTGATAGATACGGGTATACGAAATCGAGTTCTCCCGCCATAGGGACTCCGTGCTCGCGCAACACCCCGATAATCTCGGCCGAGGGGGGGAATCCGGAGCCGACGACGGCCTTGTCGCAACCCAGCGTCTTGATCGAATGCCCGCCCGATTCATACTCGATTCCATTCGATTTCAAGGATTGGGTTACTTCAGCCGGGATATCTCTGGCTTCCGAGAGGAAGGCTTTCGCCCCTAGACGCGAGGCCAACCTGGCAAGGGCTATGCCGCTTATACCGGCTCCGAGAATCGTTATTTTTTTTCCCGACAGAAGAGCTTTGTGCGACATCTACACACCTCCCTCTCTTGCGAAAAAGATGATTGCCAACAGGGCCGCCATACCGACCGTGTGAGCAAGCCAGAAGCGCGTCACGATCTTCGTCTCTCCCCAGCCCGAGAGCTCGAAGTGATGGTGAAGCGGGCTCATCTTGAAGATCTTGCACCCAAATCTGCGAATCGCGACGATCTGCATCGTCACGGTCACCATCTCGATCCCGAAGAGGAACGCGATCGGGAAGATCAAAAGCAGCGAGTCCGCCGCTACGCAGATGCTGATCAAAAACCCTCCCCATAAATGCGCGCCTACGTCCCCCATGAAAAGCGCCGCAGGATTCGCGTTGTGCCAGAGGAATGCCATCAGGATCGCAAGTCCGACCGCAGCGGAGACGATCACCGCATTCGTGCGGAAGAGCAACAGAACCGCCACCAGCGAAATGGCAACCGCTCCGCCCGCCAAACCATCCAATCCGTCAGTCACATTGACCGCGTTCTGAATGCCCACGCCCAGAAATAGCAGAAACGGCACGGCGTATAGCGCCCTCAGCTCCCACCCCGGCAAGAGAGACACGCCGCGAGCGGCCACCCAGATCGCCAGCGGCAATGTCACCACGATCTGCAGAAGGAGCTTTTGAAGGCTGCGCAGACCTTCGCTCGAATTCGAGCGAAACTTCAACCCGTCGTCGAGCAGACCGACCATCGCGGCGAGAACGGGATAGAGCCACAAACCCGCCAGGTCTTTGAAGTCGGCCAACCCCACGAACGCCGCACAAGCGACGGCGAAGGGTAGAACAAACAGAGCGACAACTCCGCCCATATTCGGGGTACCTGCCTTTTTCATGTGCGCCGCGGGCCCGTATTTTTTAATCGCCTGCCCGATTTTCAATCGACGCATCCACGAAATCCACAACCGTTGCAAAAAGAGAGAAAGGGCGAAAAGAACGACGCACAGAGCAAGACAAAGAACAACCTCACGAAGGCTCATCACCTGGTCTCCGCCAGCATCGGTATCAATTTTTCCAGCTCGTAATAACGCGACCCCTTCAAGAGAATAATTGCTCCGTCAAACGCGACGGCATCCATTTCGTTCATAAAAAACTTCGTCGTATCCCAGCGCCCCCGCAGGGCGGCCTGCTGCGTTTCAATCAAATTCCATTCACTTCCTATTAAATAAACCTCGTCGAACAGACTGGCCCGGCTCATGACGACTTCGTGCCAATAGGCCGATTCGGAACCCAGCTCTCTCATGCCACCGAGGATCGCCACGCGCCGGAACCCGTTCGGGACATCCGCTTCGAGGACATTCTTCAGCGCGTACGACACGGAACCGGGGTTTGCGTTGTACGATTCGTCGACGAGCAATCCGCCGCCCCGCAAGCTATAAATTTTACCTCTTCCTGAAAGAGTTGCAAGCGTAGTCACTTTCTCGCACGCAACCTCCGGGGAGACACCCAGTTCCGTGGCGAGCGCGAAAGCGTACGCGATGTTGCGCGCGTGCTGTTTGCCGAAAATTTTTGCCTCGCAGCGATACTCCCCCTCCTGCGAATCGATATAAAACGAAAGCGACGGCGTTCCATCGGCAGAGAGGCACTGCCTGACATCGCGGATTGAGACATCCGACGGAGCCAGGCCGACGCCAATCTTTTTCACCTCGCGATCCGCCGGCAAACCATTCGCCCACTCCTGAACCGCAGCAACCAATTGGCCATTATCATTATTATAGGACAAAAATCGCAAAGTCTTCGACTCCGCTATCTCCATCTTGGCCCTCAGGATCCCGTCAAGCGAACCCAGGCCCTCGATATGCGCCGGCACGATCTCCGTGATAACCCCGTGCGAGACCGGAAAATTTGCGACGAGCTCGCGAATCTCGCCTGGATGGTTCGTTCCCAGTTCGAGCAACAGGACATCCGTATCGGACGGCATGGAAAGGACCGTCATACCGCATCCCACCAGCGTGTTGTAACTCTTGATCGCAGCATGAACCTTGATAGAATCCTTCAACATGCCGTACAGAAATTCCCTCGTCGTCGTCTTGCCCACGCTACCCGTTATGCCCACGACTCTCGGAGAGACTTCGGCGAACCATTTTTGGGCGAGGGCCACCATCGCCGCTTCCGGGTCCTGAACGGCGATCGCCGCAAGCCCCAATTCCTCCGCTTTGGGGAACCACTCGTCGCGACGCGCGCGCTCGAACAATACGATCGATGCCCCAAGACGCGCCGCATCGGCGATATAGTTATGCCCGTCGTCGTTCTGGCCACGCATGGCGACAAAGACATCGCCGCGCTTCACGGTGCGGCTATCCACACGGAAATGCTGCGACAGGCGCGGCTCGCTCCGCACGTCACCGCCAATTTCACCATTCACACTGGAGGCCACGTTTTCGATGTCGAAAAACCTTTTTACATCGCCGTGTTTTCCCATCGCTACGAAACCCCCACTCCGCGCTCCCGCGCCCATGCGAGCAGGATGTCCGAATCGAGAAAAGGCTCCTTCCTGTCGCCATAGTCGATAAAACGCTCCGGTCCCTTGCCCGCTATCAACACGACATCGCCGGTTTCGGCGCCATTCAGCATATGATGAATCGCTTCCCGCCTGTCCAATATCACGGTATGGCACATACCCTCTTTTCTGTCCGTCGAGGAGAGGATGCCCGCCTCAACCTGCGCTGCTATCGCGGCAGGAGACTCGCTGCGCGGGTTGTCCGAGGTGACGACGACTCGGTCGGCAAGCCGTGCCATGATGCCGCCGACCACAGGGCGTTTCACCGGCGTCCTGTCCCCCCCCGCACCCCAGCCAACCCAGATTTTTCCCGTTACAAGCGACGCCAGGGTCAAAAGAACCTTTTCCATGCTGTCGGAGCTGTGCGCGAAATCCACGAAGGCCGTCACGCCGTTCTCGAGATCGTAGCGTTCGAGCCGCCCGGGAACACGCGAACAGTCGCGTATTCCTTTGTAAATCAGACTCCTGTCTATCCCGAGAGAATCGGCGATCGTAACGGCTTCCAGAATGTTGTACGCGTTGTACTCGCCAATCAGCCCGGAGGCAAGTCGTTGTATCTTGTCGTCGGGATAGCGGACTTCAAGCGCCAGCCCCTCTATGCCGTGCTTCAGGATTCTCGCGCGGTAATCGGCGGAGAAATCCCAACGAAGCGAAAAACCCAGCGCGTTGTCGCGAAACTCCCGGAGAAGCCTCGCGCCATATGCATCGTCGGCGTTGATCGACGCCCGCCACTCCTCCCTCATGTAATCCGAGAAGAGGAGACGCTTTGCCTCGAAGTAAGCTTCCAAATCCTTGTGATATTCGAGATGTTCCGATGTGAGATTGCTGAAACCGGCGCGGTCGAACGAGCACCCGGTCAGGCGCCCCTGGTCGAGTCCATGCGACGACGCCTCCATCACACAGGCCTCGCAGCCGTTTTCTCTCATTTTCGCGAGCAATTCTTGAACATCAGGCCCCTCCGGGGTCGTGTGAATCGCGTCGACCTCTTCCGAGCCGTCATCGTAGACGATCGTGCCCATCATGCCGGTCTTTCGTCCGGACGCTCTCAAAATGGAGCGCACGAGGTAGGCGGTCGTCGTCTTGCCGTTGGTGCCGGTGACGGCAATCATCGTCAGGTCATCCGCCGGTCTGTCCAGAAGAAGGGCCATCACTTCGCCCATCGCCGCCCGTGTGTTTTTGACAATCAATTGAGGGATGTCGAATGGCAATTCGCGCTCGCAGAGAAGAGCGACGCAGCCGGAAGCAAGCGCCTCGGCTGCCAGGTCGTGCCCGTCTCTGTGCTCTCCTTTGACGCACGCAAAGATGACGTTCTCCGAGCAAGAGGGAATTTCTCTGCTGTCATAAGCGAGCAGAGAAACATCAGGATCGCTTCCTCCGTAAAGCAATCTGGCTTCATAAGCCTGCGGCATCCTTTCCATCAGCTTCTTCAGCTTCAATCCCTTTCCCTCCTTCTGGCCCGTTACCGTTTTACGCTTGCCGAAAATCTGGAAATTTGAGATATATCCTCCGCCATCGCCTTGAAGATGGGCGCTGCGATCTCTCCGCCGTAATACCTCGCGCCCGACGGTTCGCCCAGCACGACAAGCAGCACATACTCCGGCCTGTCGGCTGGCCAGAAACCGACGAACGAGCTTACATACTGGCCTTTCCCGTATCCGCCGTGAGCCGCGATCTGCGCGGTTCCGGTCTTTCCCGCGATGTTGAGGATCTCCGACCTCGCCGCTTTGCCGGTTCCCTCCGCTACGGTTCGTCGCATCGCCTCGCGCAGCCAGACTGCCGTATCCCGCCCCAGAACTGTCGCGCGGACGCGGCGTTTCCCCTGGTGAATCACCTTGCCGCTGGCATTCTTGACCTCCGCAATCACGTACGGCTTGAGCAAATCCCCGCCGTTCGCAATCGAACTGATGGCCATTACGAGCTGCAACGGGGTAACTGCCAACCCCTGTCCGATCGCCACGTTTGCGGGAGCAGTACCCAACCACTCCTCCGGAGAACGCAGCAGCCCCTCTTCCTCTCCCGCTATCTCCACGTCGGTCTTCTGCCCGAAACCGAACTGCCGCAGCATCGCGTAGGTCAAGTGCGGTTTCAATCGATTGCCGATCGTCGCCATCCCCGTGTTGCAGGATTTGATGATAAGCCCCTGCAGGTTGAGCTGTCCGTGTACGCTTACATCGCGAATGACCCCATCCGCGATGCCGATCTTGCCCCTGCAGAAGAAATTTTCGTTCCGGGACGCTCTCGCCATCTCCATGGCGATGCCCAGCATGATCGGTTTGAACGTGGAACCCGGCTCGTACACCCTACCGGTGGCATTGTTGCGCATCGCATTCACATTGCCGAAGCTGCCGCGCTCGTTGAGATCGATCCACGGATAGCTCGCCATGGCGAGAACCTCGCCCGTGCGCGGATCGACGCAGATACCCACGCCCCACTTCGAATTGCTGCTGGTTGCGCCCTCTTTCAACTTCCACTCGACGACCTGTTGTATCTTCGAATCCAGTGTCAATTTGATCGAGCCAGCACCGCGCTGAAGCGTACCCGCATTGCTCCCGATGAGGTCGAGTAGCTTTCCGCGCGCATCTCGAACGAAAAGGCGGCTCTGCGGCGGCGAAAAAAGCACGTTGTTCCAAGCAAGTTCTACTCCGCTGAGACCGGAGTCGTCGACATCGCAAAAACCGATTACGTGCGATGCCAACTCGCTGTGCGGATACCGACGCTGGCTCTCGTGTACCGTAAAGAGACCGGGAACTTTCTCTTTGATCAACTGCTGCGCCACGTTCTCCGGAACCTTGCGCACCACCCAATGAAATCGCCCCGTCAGAGAGCGGGAGAACTTGTCGGCCACCGGTTTGCCGAAATAACGAGCCAGAACGTCGGCGCTCGCCGGATTCCAATACTGCGGGTCGATAAAAAAACTCACTGTCGGAACGGAGATCGCAAGCGGAACGTCATTTCTGTCCCGGATGTCACCCCTCGAAGTCGAGATCGGGACCTGCGCCCAGTACTGTCTCTCCGACTGCCTGCTGGTCCTGGGATCCGGCATGATGTGGACGCGAACCGTTTGAAAACCGAGAAGAAAAATCGCCATAAAAAGAGCGGCCCAGGCACTTCGAGAATTCCAGGATTCCCTCGGTACCCGGTCTTTAATCTTTGGCATTAGCCCTTCCTACAAAGAAGCCGAAAAATCCGCCCGGCTCGCTCTCGGGCCCTCTCTCAACTTGCCCGCCAGCCCTCGCAAGTTTAACCGTGCCCTCCGAGCCGTCTCTGATTTTGATAACCTCGATCTCTCTTGCCGTCGTCATGTTCAGCTGCAAGCGGGCATAGTTATAGATGCGGGACGGTGAAAGGAGGACCGAATACTGCTCTTCCATTCCCGAGTTGCTGCTGTTCATCGCTTCGATTCGAGTAGTGACATCCGCCAGCCTGTGTTCAAGATATAAACCATAAAGACGCATACTTCCGAGAGACATGGCAGAGACAATAACTCCCAACAGGCAGATGACGCATATCGTAGACTGCGACCCTGCTCTTTCGTGTTTCGGAACCGGAGCCTTCACCTTTCGCACCCCCAGACCTTCCTTGGACTCTCCGGTTTCAGGCTTTCCTCACCCTGAAAACCCTTAATTTCGCGCTCCTGGCACTCCTGTTCGCTTCGACTTCTTCCTCCGACGGAACCAGGGGACGCTTCACGACCACCTGTCCCCTCTCCTCGCCGGCCCACCGCAGGAATCTTCGTTTCACCATTCTGTCCTCGAGGGAATGATACGAGATGACAAGAATGACTCCACCATCGCCCGCAACGTCGAAGGCCGCGTCCAACCCCCGATCGAGAACGTCCATCTCCTCGTTGACGGCGATCCGCAACGCCTGAAACACCCTTCGCGCAGGATGCGTTCCCATCTTGCGCTGCACCGGGGCCGGCAGAATCTCACGGATCAAGGCGGCCAAGTCCGCCGTGCTCTTCGGATCGCGCCCCTGTTCTCTCGCCCGCACGATTCCTCTTGCTATCTGAAATGCATAACGCTCCTCGCCGTACTCGCGAAAAATTCGCGTCAACTCCCGCACATCGCACTCCCTCAAAAGGTCCGCCGCCGACAAACCCGCGCTTTGATCCATTCTCATATCCAGAGGCCCAGGATCCTGATACGAAAAACCTCTTTCGGGGGTCGTCAGTTGCATGTTCGAAACGCCCAGGTCGAACAGAATGCCGTCGGCCCCGGGCCACTTTGGATCGTCGAGCAACTGCTCCATCTCGCTGAAGTTGTCCGCCACAATCCGCGTGCGGTCTCCGAATTCGGCAAGGCGCTCGCTCGCCAACTCGCGCGCCTGTTCGTCCTGATCGAAGCCGACGAGACCGGCGTTCGGAAAAGCGCCCAGCACACCGGCGGCATGCCCTCCGGCGCCGAGCGTCGCATCCACGAAGAGGGCTGCGCCCTCCCGCTTCACGTGCTCCCGATAAATGCCAAGGATCTGAGGCAGCATGACGGGAATATGAAGGTTCATATTCCCTCGACGCCTTCCGCCAGCTCTCTAAGGTCCTCCCAGCTGGAATCCCTGTAGGACTCCCACGCCGCCTTGTCCCATATTTCCAATTTGTCGCCGTTTCCGTTGACGCTGACTTCCTGTCCGATGCCGGCGTAATCGCGAAGCTGCTGAGGCACCAGAATGCGCCCCATCCCATCTATCTCGATCTCATGAGCGTGCGCCAGAATAATCCTGCGGAGATTGCGCGACTTGCTCGTACTCGACGACATCGCCTCAAGCCTGCCGAGAAACGCCTCCCATTGAGGTTGAGGGTAAACCGTTACGCAACGTTCGATACCGATGGTCGCAACGACAGATTGCCCCAGTTCCTCTCGGAACCGGGCAGGAAGAACCATTCTGCCCTTGCTGTCGAGTTTGTGGGTATAGCTACCCTGCAATCCCACCGGCACCACCAATCCCCCTCGATTCGCCATTTTATGACACTGTTTACCACTTTTTGCCACTTTACCATGACTTTTTTCTTCTGACAAGAGTTTTTGCTGTTTTTCCTTAACAAAAATTTCTTGAAACTCAATAATTACTTCATGTAATCATAAATACTTAAATATATACTAATTGATGCCTCTTGTGCCGTTTGCACTCGCTGAAACGCTTCGGTCAGTGGAGAAAACGCGATTGGAATTACTCGCGTTCTTATATTTGTGGCATAATATAAAAACTTCCACAGACACCTGATTTTCTTCGAAAGGGGATGATCGGAGAGCGATAGGTAAACACGGATTCCGCGACAAAGAACATCGCGCAGATTCAGGCATTCGAAGCATGGCATAGTGCACTTGTAAGGAGGAGCCGAGGATGAGCAACGTTCGACTGTTTTTCGCAACGCTTTTCATGATGGCGATTTGTAGCACAGCTTTCGCCGCGGAACCCGCGTTTCACATCGGCATCGCTACGCTGACCGTATCGCAGGCAGAGGATACATACCGCGCCGCTGAGCACATGACCAAGCTGTACGGCGAGGTGTCTAAGGGTGGTATGATCAAACACGTGACCCTGCCCGACAATTTCATGGCCGAGATGGAGACGACTATTTCGCAGATCGCAAGCCTCGCAGACGACCCTAAAATGAAAGTCATCGTCGTCGACGATGCCATTCCCGGAACCGCGGAAGGCTTCCGCCGTGTCAAGGAAAAGCGCAAGGATATCCTCTGCTTCGCGGGAATGCCGCAGGAGGACCCCGTTGTCATCACCGAAGTGGCAGATCTCTCCCTCAATCCGGACAACATCACACGGGGATACCTGTTGGTACACACGGCAAAACAGCTTGGCGCAAAGGCGTTCGTCCATATTTCGTTCCCACGGCACATGGGTTTCGAACTCCTGGCGCGCAGACGTGCCGTTATCGAACAGGCCTGCAAGGATCTGGGACTCAGATACGGTTTCGAGACGGCACCGGACCCCACCAGCGACGTAGGGTTGCCCGGCGCACAGCAATACATGCTGGAACAGGTTCCCAGCTGGGTTCAAAAGTACGGCAAGGACACCGCCTTCCTCGTAACCAACGACGGCCTGACCGAACCTCTCTTGAGACAGGTAGCGGCGTACGGCGCGATCTGTGTCGAGCCGAGTTCTCCCTCCACGCTGATGGGTTATCCCGGAGCATTCGGGGTCGATCTGAAGAAAGAAGCGGGCAATTGGCTGGCGATCCAGAAAAAAGTGGAAGCCGCAGTCATTGCTGCGGGCGGCAAGGGCCGCATGGGTACCTGGACGTATTCCTTCAGCTGGAGTACAACCTGTGCACTCGCAGAACTGGGAAAGAATGTCGTCGAGGGCAAGGCGAAGCTGGGCAACATGAAAGACGTCTGGGCGGCTTACAACAAATTCACGCCCGGCGTGGACTGGAACGGGAGTATTTATACCGACGCGAGCACCGGCACCAAAATGAAAAATTTCCTCATGGTCTACCAGGATACGTATATCTTCGGCAAGGGCTACATGGGAACGCCAAAACTGAAGGTTCCAGCAAAATATGGCAACATCAAATAGGTGACCAAAGGGGAAAAGTTTGTGCAGGCCTCCTGCCCCTCGGGAGGCCTTGTTTTCGTACGTGAGGAAAGGGGTCGAAGATGACTACCAAGCTATTTAAAAATTCTCTTCTGCTGGACTGCACCGGATCGGAGCCGCTTGCAAACGGGTGGGTCTGGACGGAGGACAATACCATCAAGGAGATCGGAGCCGGCAAGGCTCCCTCTCCACGAAACACGGAGGCGTTCGACTGCCGCGGCATGACCCTCATGCCCGGTCTGATCGATGCCCATATCCACGCCAGCCTTTTCGAAAACGACCTCGGCAGCATCTTCAGGCTGCACTACCCTGCCATGCACTACGTAAACGCCATGGGAATCCTCAAGGATACGCTCGATCAGGGTTTCACCACTGTCAGAGACGCGGGTGGTGTCGACGCGGGTTTCAGGGTCGCCGTAGAGAGAGGCTTGATAACCGGGCCGAGCATAACGGTCTGCGGAAGATCCCTCAGCATGACCGGTGGACACGCTGACCCGCGTTACTCCACAGAGCAGAGCGCTCCCGCGTTCTCTCCTTTTTCGGCGAGCATCGCGGACGGCGTCCCCGAAGTGCAAAGGGCGGCACGCGAACAACTCCGACAGGGGGTCGACTATCTGAAAATCATGGCGGGCGGCGGTTGCGCAAGTCAGGCGGACGAACCGGATACGGTGCAATACACACCGGCGGAGATCGAGGCCGTCGTATACGAAGCGTCCGCGGTCGGCAAGAAAGTCCTCGCGCACTGTTACTCCAACAGCAGCATGAAACTCTGCGCGAATTCCGGCGTCTACAGCATCGAACACGGCAACTACCTCGACGCGGCGACGGCCAGGTTGCTCAAGGAAAAGGGGTGCTGGCTCGTCCCCACGCTCACTACTTATTTCTTCATGAGCGAGAACGGAGAGAAACTAGGAATCCCACCATACTTCCTCCGTAAGATGAAGCAGGTAAGGGAGCACGCCCTTGAGGCGGTACAGAACGCGATGGACGCCGGGGTCAATATCGGCTCCGGATCGGATGTGGTCGGCGACGGACAGCCGCATAAAAATATGGAGATCGAGTTGAAGGCCAGAATAATGGGGCCGCTGAAAGCCATCATGTCCGCGACGAAAGAAAATGCCAAGCTTCTCTTCCAAGAGGATCGTATCGGAACACTTGGAGTCGGCAAGCAGGCAGACATGATTCTGGTGGACGGAAATCCGCTGGAAAATCCCGCCGCGTTTTCCGACAGGAACAACATCAAGATTATTTTGCAGCGCGGGGAGATCTATAAAAATATTCTCTAGCGTCACCGCATCGTCTTCTCACAACAGAGGAACCCCTGCACCGTATGCGGGGGTTCCTCTGCGAAAGCACTTCATAAGCCGGGTTTTGTCGTGTCCAGTCATTTATCTTGGTTTCGCCTTGCAGCGAAACGCGAGCGATCGTACCCGGGAGTCAGCGGGCAGCCTCATCCTCCCCTATTCGATCTTGCTCCGGGTGGGGTTTACCAAGCCCGCAAGTCACCTCGCGGCTGGTGAGCTCTTACCTCGCCTTTTCACCCTTACTCCTCGCGGAGCGGTATTTTTTCTGTGGCACTTTCCTTGGGTTTGCACCCACAGGAGTTTCTCCTGCACCCTGCCCTGTGGAGCCCGGACTTTCCTCCATCGGCACAAGCCGACAGCGACTGGATGAAATGCTTGCGCGATTTATTTTATCACAAATCGTCGCTCAGTTCCGCTTCTTATTTCAACGGCCTTTTTCCGAATTCGGGCATGAGCATCCGACGCTCGCTGGACGTTCTGTCACCGTACCGAAACATGGCCAGAAGCGCCTGAAGTTTATCTACGCCCTCGTTAAGGGAGTGCGCCTCCTTGGCAACGTTCTCGCTTGCCGAAGCCGTATCCTGCGTCGCCATCTTGATGGCATCCAGCGTATTCACGACCTCCGTCGTCGCTCGCGTCACCAAAGTCACGGAATTTGCCATTTCACTGCAGGCTGCGGCCTGTTCCTGCGCGCCCGCTGCAATGGTCTGCATATCGCCGCTGAGCGAGGCAACTTGTTTCAGGCCATCCGCCAATTTTCCCTGGGCCTCCGCCGCTTGCACAACAGTTTCGTCGAGGATGCTCCCCATCTCGCGGATGACGGAACTGGCGTTTCCGGTATCTGTCTGTAGCGTCGCAATCAGCTTCTGAACCTCCTGCGCCGCGTGCCCCGACTCCTCCGCCAGCTTTCGGACCTCCTCGGCGACGACCGCAAAACCTCGCCCCGCCTCACCGGCACGGGCTGCCTCAATCGCCGCGTTGAGCGCCAGCAGGTTCGTCTGATCCGCGATACCCGTAATGGTCGAGACGAACCCGGTAATGGCACCCACGGAAGTGCCGACCTTCCCTATGGATTCGCCGCTCTCTTTGGAGCGTTTTCCAACCACCTGCATTTTATCCACAACGTTGTTTACCTCTGCAACAGCTTCTTGCGTCAGATCAGCCGTCCTCGTCGCCGCCTCTGCCCCACTTTCGGAAGACGACGCCATCGCGCCCGCGGATTGCGAAACCTCTTCGACCGCGCTATTGGTCTGTGCAAGCGAGGCTGAATTGGATACGGACAGCCTGACCACCTCGTCGACTGAGGACTTCACCTCTTGCATAGATGCGACAGACTCCTCCGATATCGCTGCGAGGTGTTGCGCGGTCGACGCAAAATTTTCCGATTCGTCGCGCAATTCGTGGAAAACCTTCGTCAGACTATTTTGCAAGCTCAGATACGCCCTGGCCATTTCTCCCGTCTCGTCCCTGGACTGCAGGAGCCCATCAATCGAGCTGTCAGGCGTAAAATCCAGATTCGCGCCCTTCTGCATCATCTGGGAGACAAGCACGATCGGCCTGACCACTCTGTGAACGATCCAAATGACGACGGTGGCGAGAAGCAATATCCCGACGATACTCACGATAACTGTATTCCTCGTCATCACCTCCGTCTCCGCCATCATGTCATCCACAGGGACGTTCGCGTTGACGGACAGATGCTGCCTCGACGAACCAAGCGTAACCGGCGTATAGGCCTTCAGGGCGTTCGACTTCAGGATGGCCGCGTATTCATAGACGAAAAACTCCCGGCCCTCTTTGATGGAGGAAATAACCTCGCCGCTGGTCTTCTGCCCCTTGATGATATCCGCCAGGTTTTTACCAATCCGCTCCGATTGCGGAGAATAGATCAGCGTCCCGCCGTTGGAGACAAGCTGCAAGCTGGCCCGGCCACTGATAATTCGAATTTTCGAGAGCATTTCCTGAATTTCCTTGAAGCCAACGTCCACGCCGATGACACCGATAACACCCCTCTCGGCCTTGATCGGAACGCAAAAACTCGACATGAACTCCTGCTTGCCACTCTGAAAGGTGTAGACACCCGGTTCCGTAATCGTCACCTCTCCCGTCCTCAAAGGAACCTGGTACCAGTACTCCTGCCCCGGCTCGTAGAGGAGTTCGGCGTTTACTTCCTTCGTTCGCGTGGTCGTTCCGTTTTTGTTGTCCTGATACGAAGCGACAAACTGTCCCGTCTTTCCGTACCACTGTGTGTTCGCATACTCCGAATCCCGGCCGTCGAATGCGTTCGGCTCGAACGCAATCCACATGCCAATGCTTCTGTCGCTGAGGGTAGCCCCTGTCTCGATCATATTGAGGGCAACGCTTCTGGCATCGCTTTGCCTGCGATCCATCTTCTCGATGATGCTCGCAAGGTTCTGTACGAGATTCAGCTCCTCCTCCAAATCGGCCTGAATCTGATTGCTTGCGCTCTGGATCGTCTCCAGGGTAAGCGCCTCCGCGTCTCGATGCGCTTTCCTCGAAGAAGCAGTCGCAACATATGCAATGACTGCAACGAAAAGGACAAGCACGATCGACAGAATGCTCAGGGACATTTTGCTTCTCAACTTCATAGGACCCAGTCTCATCAGAAAACCCCTCCGAAAGATGGCACGTAGTGAACCGATATTTTTTAAAACGCCGAAAGCCTCACTACAATATCGACATATAAAAAGCAAATTTGAGCGGTTCGTCTCGAAACAAAACGCATCGATAAAATCGAGGAATTATGAAAACATGCCGGCGTAAAACGATTGGAATTTATCTTACATAAGGATAGAAATAAACTGCGGGATGAGAATCGCACAGATCAGGGCGATCGGATACGTCGCGGCGTATGAGGCGGCGACGTTATCGGTGCCAGACGTCGAGACGAGCGCTCCGAGCGCCGGGGTACTCGTCATTCCCCCGCAGATGGCCCCGAGGGAGTCGAGAAGATCGAGCTTCATCACATAGTAGGCGACGAAAAAACCGAGGAGCATGGGCAGAAGCGTCATCAGGACCCCCTGCAGGAACAACATCACGCCGTACTGGCCCAGGATTTCGATGAATCCCTTTCCCGCGTTCGTTCCGGCCCCGATCAAAAACAACATCAGACCCAGCTCGCGCATCGCCTTCAAAACGGACGTCGGCACGGAGAGCGACAGTCTTCCCACGTGTTTGAAATGTCCCATGAGGAGCCCCATCAACAGCGGCCCCCCGGTAGTCCCGAGGCTGAACATCGCCCCACCCGGAAGTGGAATGCGCAACAGCGAGATCAAAAGCCCCATTGCGATGGAGAGAGAGAAAGGGAAAAAACCCAGTGGATCGAACGCATAATACGATTCTTCTTCCGTTCTTTTCTCGACCTGAGCAAAGATCGCGTCCTTTTTTCTCCCTTCTCCGAGCGGGTCGAGCCTCAGCAGTCGAGGCGTCAGCTGCACGAAAAGCACGACGCCGACGACGCCGAAGGGATAGGCGATGCCATACCCAATCGAGGCAAAACTCCCGCCCGTGGCCTCGATCGCGGCGGCAAGCCCGGGTGTGCTCGTCAAAGCACCCATCAGGATGCCGACGGCAAGCGACAACGGAACTCCGAAAAACCTGATTGCAGCGACACAGAGAAGTCCACCACCGACCGTGATCAGGATTCCAAGCACCACGTAGTGCGTCGCCTGGCTTTTGAAATTGCGAAAAAAAATCGGCCCCGCGATAAAACCGACGGACGCGACGAAACAGACGAGCCCGATGTCCCTGACGATGCCGGGAACTTCGATCGAGTAATGCCCGAAGAGAAGAGCCACCAACAGGACGCCGGATGTACCGAGCTGAAGGCCGTATACTTTCACGCTCCCAATCGCATAACCAAGAAAGGCAATCAGAAAAATCGTCATAAGTGGGTTCATCGCAGAAGTTACCTCCAATATGAGGGCGTTTGCAACGCCCTCTATTCTAACGCAACTTGTGCGCTCAAAGGCAAAAAACATTTCAACGTTTTCACGCAACCCCAATCTCCACCTCAAATCAAGCAAGACCTCGCTGAAACTGCGCGAGCAGCGTGATAAGATGTTGTTTGAGAAGACACCATCTTTCACCAGCGAGGTGCGATTATTATGACTCAACCCGACGTAAAATTCCAGGACA
>JAVBQG010000049.1:0-26405 GCA_031549185.1 Synergistaceae bacterium
CAGACGGGCCGCCGCATCGTCGAGCTGGTCAAAGAGAACGTCAAACCGCGCGACATCCTGACGCGCGAGGCCCTCTTGAACGGCGCGATCCTGACGCTGGCCGTCGCGGGGTCGACCAACGCGGTGCTGCACCTGCTGGGCTTCTCCCGCGAGGTCGGCGTGGAACTCACGCTCGACGACTTCGACCGGCTGTCGGAGTCCATACCGGTGATCAGCCGCGTGATCCCCACCGGACGAGCTTCGGTGATCGACCTGCACAACGCGGGCGGCGTCCCAGCCGTGATCGGCGAGATGCGGAATTTTTTGCATAAAGAGTGCCTCACCGTCTCCGGACACACGATCGGCGACGTGGCGAAGCTGCGCCGCTCGTCCGACCACGAAGTACTGACGACGGTTGAGAACCCCGTCTTCGAGAGCGGAGGCATCGTCGTGGTCAGGGGCAACCTCTCGCCGAACGGCGCCATCTGCCGCACGACGACGATCTCGGAGAAGACGCGCAAGTTCGAGGGCCCGGCGCGCGTGTTCGCCTCCGACGAGGAGGCGCACAAGGCGGTCGTCTCCGGCTCGATCCGAAAGGGCGACGTGGTGGTGATCCGCTACGAGGGCCCGCGCGGCGCGCCCGGCATGCGCGAGATGATGATGACCACCGACGCTCTGGTCGGCATCGGCATGGGACAGGACGTCTTCGTGCTCACCGACGGACGCTTCTCCGGCTTCACGGAGGGCGCGGCGATCGGCCACATCTCGCCCGAGGCCGCCGTCGGCGGTGTCGTCGCCGTCGTCCAGGAGGGTGACCGTATTAAAATCGACATCGACGCCCGCGCGGTGGAGCTCGACCTGCCGGACGAGGCGATCAAAGAGCGCCTGGCGGAGTGGACGCTCCCGATGGAGAAGCTGGGCCGTACGCGCGGCATCCTCGGCATATACGCCAAGACCGCGCTGCAGGCCCACTTGGGCGCGATGATCGACGACGCGGTCGAGCGAGAGGAGCAGGTGCTGGGAAAGCAACCCGATCTCCCGTGCTTGTGAAAAAAGCGGTTTTTTGTAGGGGCGCACAGTGTGCGCCCGTATCTACTCCTTCGGCTGTCTTACGCGGACGACGGTGGCCTTCGAGGTGTCGGTGCCATCGATTGCCCCGGCGTAGTAGATCTCGACCCGCGAGCCGATCTGGAGGCCTCGGCTCTTCGACTTGTCGGCGTCCATCGTGGAGAACGAGAGCTTGCGACCGTCGTCGGCCTGGATGACGATGGTGTTCATGGTCGCGTCCAGGATCTTTCCCGTGGCGAGGGAGATGCGGGCGCGGTCCGAACGCCGCCAGGGGAGGTCCTCCGCGGGATAGACCATCTGCGGCGTCCCCGCCGAGCCGGGCGCGATCTCGTATTTGTCGAAGATGAAGACGAGGTCCCCCATGCCGGTGAGGTAGAACGAAGTATCATCGCCGACCTTTGGCGGCTTCGCGTCGGGCAGGTAGCGGGAGGGCTCTCTGCGCATCTCGCTCCGGATGAAGCGCTCGGCCGTCGCGTCGCCGTCCTCGCCCAGGATGTCCTTGAGAGAGAGAATCCGGTACGTCTGCCGGTCGAGCACGATCGTCCGCACGAGGTGCGACTCCGTATTGCCCGCGTTCACGCTGCCATGGAGCAGCACGGAGAGGTAGCGCGCGCTGTCGAAGACGTCGTACGCGAAACGAACCGGTGGATACGGCCCGCCGTTCTTGGGGCGGGCGGAGAGCGTGACCTCGCTGTAGAAACGCCCCACGATCCCGTTCAGTCGCTCGACGAGATTCGCGTCGCCCACGTCGATGAATGTCGGGATGCTCCCCTCCATGACGTGCATCGTGCTACGGAGGGGCCGATCCTCGATCATGAGCCTTCCCACGTAGACAGTTGCGGATGCGGCGCCGCACGTCGGAAGCGCCAGTACAAGCGCCAGTATGAATACGAACGCCGTTTTTCTTCTCATGCTATATCCTCCTCTTTTTTGCGAAGCCGGCCGTTGCGGTCGCCTGAAAAGGATTCTAGCGCCTGCCGCCCGCCCGCACAAAGCAGAAAACAGGAACCTCCCGTCGTTAAAATACGCCGAACCCTCATCCATGGTACGCCGTAGGAGTGAAGGTCCTCAAAAAAACCCGATTGTATGATCGGGGTGGTTTTTGCTATTTATGGATGCGGCGATTCGAAAATACGCCATTATTTTGAAAACAACAGCCGGCAATTCAGTTTTTTAAAAACAAGAGTGACGCGATGTTTCGCGACTTTTCGGCAGAGGCCGTTCTTTCTTTTTTATCCAAAAATTGCCAGACTCCTTGGAATTTTTTATAATCATGTCACATTTCAATACCGAGGAGGACCCCCCCGTTGAAACTGCGCAGCAAGATCTCCCTCAGCATTTTGAGCATCGTCGTCGTTCTTTTCGTCGTTATCGTCTCCTATGTGGCAACGTCGTCCTCTCGAAAGGCGCAGCGGGACGCGGAAGCGCTCGCGATGGAGAGCATCCGGACTGCCAGCGCCGGAATCGAGGCCGAGCTGGAGACGGAGCTCGGCACCGTGCAGACGATCGCCAGCGTCGTCTCGAAGATGGACAGGACCCAGGAGGACGCGCGGGAGGTCGCCTTGAACATGATCGCGACCGGCGCTACTCTCAGCGAGCGCACCCACAGCATGTGGATCGCGTTCGAACCGAACGCCTTCGACGGGCGCGACGCGGCGTTCGCTGGTACGGAGTGGTACGGCATGAGCGGGCAGTTCGTCGCCTCGTTCGAGGACAATGGAAACGGAACCTCGCGCAGAACGAAAAACGTCAACGCTGAGCTGATCTATCGCCCCGAGGAGGCCGCGTGGTACCAGGTCCCGCTGCGGACGGGCGAGGTGACGATCACGGAGCCGAATTTCTACACCTACTCGGACGGCAGCAGCGCGATGATCTCCAGCTTCTGCGTCCCCATCCGCCTCGGGGGCAGGATCGCCGGCGTCGTCGGGATCGACATCGACTACGGATCGATCCAGGCGTCGGTGGCGAAGATCAGGGTCATCAGCGACCGCTCCACCGTCCTGCTGATCGGCAACGGCGGGACGGTCGTCTACGCTCCGAAGCCGGAGGACATCGGGAGGAACATCGCCGAGGTCCTGAATGGACAGCCGAGTGGCGGCGATGTGGTTCGCGCCGTCCGCGACGGCGCGAAGTTCAAGACGTACGACAAATCCCTCACGACCGGCCTCATCTCCCTGAAGGCCTATACCCCCGTCGAGATCGGCTCCGCCAAGCAACGCATGTCCGTCAACGTCAGCGTCCCCCTCGACGACATGCTGGCGGAGGTCAGGGCGATGACGCGCAACGCAGCCATCGCAGCCGCGGCCGGCATCCTGCTCCTCGCCGTCCTCGTGGCCTGGATCATCGGTCGGGTGGTGCGCCCGGTCGTAGCGGTCTCCGGGATGATGGAGAGGGCCTCCTGTCTCGACTTCAGCACGGATTTATCCAAGACGTGGCTTCTGAAGTACAGGGACGAGATCGGAGGGATGGCGAAGGCCTACATGAATCTGCAGGTCAGCCTGACCCGCGTCTTCCACGACCTTCACGGGGAGGCCGCGAAATTTTCGTCGAGCGCCCAGACGCTGGCGGCAATTTCCGAGGAGTCCGTCGCCGCGATGGAGGAGGTGAAGGCCTCGGTGGACGAGGTCGCACGCCTGTCGGAGACGAATTCGAACGCGCTCGAGCTGACCAACGTGAGCGTGAACGAGGTCTCCCAGTCTGCGGGCGCGACTGCAGCCTCCACCGAGGGGGGTGCCACCGCCGCGGCCAATACCGCGAACCTCACGCGGGACGCGGCTTCGGAGGTCAACCAGGTCGTCGTTCGGATACAGAAGGTCGACAGGCGTTCGAAGCAGAGCGGCGAGTCGATCCGCAAGGTGAATGCGTCGGTGGGGGCGATCACCGGGTTCGTGTCGACCATCACGGGCATCGCCGACCAGACGAACCTCTTGGCGCTCAATGCGGCCATCGAGGCGGCGCGCGCCGGCGACGCGGGGCGCGGCTTCGCCGTCGTCGCGGAGGAGGTCCGCAAGCTGGCGGAGGAGTCCGGCGGCGCGGCACAGGAGGTGCAGAAGCTGATCTCCGCCCTGCGGGAGGACACGGAGAGCGCCAGCGCGATCATCGAGGAGATCGGGTCGATCCTCCACGAGACCGCCGCGCAGGCCGAGCAGGCGCAGGAGCGCCTGAGCAGGAGCCTGGCCGAGGTCGGCTCCCTGAGCGACAACATGCAGACGATCGCGTCCGCGGCGGAGGAGCAGGCGGTCGCCAGCAGCGAGATGGCCGAATCGGTCGCGCGCGTGACGGAGGCGACCACCGAGGTCGTCAGGGCGCTCGGCGGCATCAAGGACGCCACGACGGACACCTCCGCCGCCAGCGAAAACGTGGCGCAGGAGGCCACGCGCCTCAGCGAGGGCGTCGAAAAACTGCGGCGCATCCTCGAGATGTTCGTCTACGACGACGAGCGCACGAACGAGAAAAACGCCGGCATGCTGAGTCTGCCGCCGGGAGAAGCCAGGGCGTAGCGAATCGGCAACACCGTCAAAACACCGAGGGGCAGGGCGCGTATTTTCGGCGATACGCGCCCTGCCGTTTTTGTAAACATTGATTGTTGCCGGCTTCGCAGTTAAATTGCACGAAAGAGGGAAAGATCTTTTCGTTAAAATTGCCAATGGGAAAATACTTTTGTTTGCCTATATCTTGAAATGTTCAATAATTTATGATGTGATAAAGATTTTCATAATCGAGGAGGCGATTTCAGTGAAACTACGCAGCAAGATCTCCATCAGTATTTTAAGCATCGTCGTTATTCTCTTCGTTGCCATCATTTTTTATGTGGCGATCTCGTCCTCCCGGAAAGCGCAGAAAGATGCGGAAGCGCTCGCCATGGAGACCATACGGACCGTGAGCTATGGCATCGAGGCCGATTTGGGCGCGGATCTCGAACGAGTGCAAACGCTCAGCAACGTCATCGCCAGAATGGACAGGTCCAAACGCGACGCGCGCGACGTCGTGCTGAACATGATCGCGACGGGTGCCACCCTCAGCGACCGCACGCTCAACATGTGGATCGCCTTCGAGCCGAACGCCTTCGACGGGCGCGACGCGGAGTTCGCCGGCAGCAAGTGGTACGGCAAGAGCGGGCAGTTTGTCGCTTGCTATGGCGATAACGGCGACGGCACCTCGCACAGGACGATGAACGTCAACGCGGAGCTCCTCTACCGCCCCGAGGAGGCGGCGTGGTACCAGGTTCCGTTGCGGGCGGGCGAGGCGACTATCACGGAGCCGAATTTCTACTCCTACGAGGACGGCACCAGGGCCCTGATCTCCAGCTTCTGCGTGCCGATCCGCCTGGACGGCAAGGTGGCCGGGGTGATCGGCGTCGATATCGGCTACAAGCCGATCCAGGATATGGTATCGAAAATCAGGGTCATCAGCGACCGCTCCACCGCCCTGTTGATCGGCAACGGCGGCACGGTCGTCTACGCCCCGAAGCCGGAGGACATCGGACGGAACATCGCCGACGTCCTCGGCGCGCAACCGGGCGTCTCCGATGTGGTCCGCGCGGTGAAGGAGGGTTTGGAGTTCGAGACCTACGACAAGTCGCCGGCGACCGGATTGGTGACACTGAGTGCCTATGTGCCCGTCAAGATTGGGGCGGCGAAACAGTACATGTCCGTCAACGTCGGTGTTCCCCGCGACGACATGCTGGCCGAGGCCAGGGCGATCACGCGCAATTCGTCCGTCGCCGCCGCGATCGGCATTCTGCTTCTGGGCGTCGTCGTGCTCTGGATCGTCGGGCGGGTGGTGCGTCCGATCGTCGCCGTCTCCGACATGATGACGAAGGCCTCGCGGCTCGACTTCAGCACCGATCCTTCGAAGGCATGGCTCATGCGATACGGCGACGAAATCGGACTCATGGCGAAGGCCTACATGAACCTGCAGGTCAGCCTGACGCGCGTCTTTCACAGCCTGCTCGAGGAGGCGATGAAATTCTCCACGAGCTCGCAGACGCTGGCGGCGATCTCCCAGGAGTCGGTGGCGGCGATGGAGGAGGTCAAAGCCTCGGTGGACGAGGTTGCTCGCCTGTCGGAGTCCAACGCCAGCGCGCTCGAGGAGACCAACACCAGCGTCGAGGAGGTCTCGCAGTCCGCGAGTGCGGCCGCCGCTTCGGCGGAAGCCGGCGCCACCGCGGCGGCCAATACCGCCGGACTGACGCAGAACGCGGTATCGGAGGTCAACCAGGTTGTCGAGAGAGTTCATGAGGTTGGCGGCAGCTCGAAGGAGAGCGGCGAATCCATCCGCAAGGTGAACGCGTCCGTCGGCGCGATCACGGGTTTCGTCTCGACCATCACCGGCATCGCCGACCAGACCAACCTCCTGGCTCTCAATGCGGCCATCGAGGCCGCGCGGGCTGGCGAGGCGGGGCGGGGCTTCGCCGTCGTCGCGGAGGAGGTTCGCAAGCTGGCCGAGGAGTCCGGCGGTGCGGCGCAGGAGGTGCAGAAACTGATCTCCGCACTGCAGGAGGATACCGAGAGCGCCAGTGCGATCATCCGGCAGATGAGCAGGGCCTTGGAGGAGACCGCCTCGCAGGCCGCACAGGCGCGGGAGAAACTGGGGCACGGGCTCTCCGAGGTCGACTCCCTCTCCGGCAACATGCAGGTGATCGCCTCGGCAGTGCAGCAGCAGGCCGCCGCCAGCGGCGAAATGGCGTCTGCCGTCGCCCGCGTGACGGGGGCCACGTCGGATGTCGTGAGGACGCTCGGGGGCATTCGCGACGCCACGGCGGAGACCTCCGCCGCCAGCGAAAACGTGGCACAGGAGGCCACCCGTCTCAGCGCCGGCGTCGAGAGACTGCAGAACATCCTCGAGATGTTCGTCTACGACGACGAACGCACGAACGAGCAAAACGCCGTCATGCTGGCCCTGCCGCCGGGCGGGGGCAGGGCGTAATCTCTGTCGATTGAAAATGCCAGGCGCCCCGCGGTTCATGATGAACAGCCGCGGGGCGCTTTGTACTTCTCGATTGGCTGAAATCTGTATTCGTTTACGCAGATTTCGGCTATCATGAAATTGTTGAGGCTGCCATCCGGGTTCGAATGAGGGCGCGGGCAGGAGTGCCCGAGGGAGCGTGTATATGCGAGAGGGAGAGAGCGGCCGGAAAGGCCTTCAATCGATCTTCAGGCACTGCGAGGTCGCGCTGGCAATCGTCGACGCGCTCCTCTGCCCGTTTTGTTTTTTCCTGGGCCTGGGCGTCATCCTGCTGCGCATGAGGCCAACGGGCGGCAACGCGTGCTCCGGCGCCGGCGTGCTCTTCGTGTTCGATACCGCTCTGCTCTGGTACACGGCGAACATATTCTGGCGCGGGGTGGAGAGTGCGGTGAAAAACGAGCGGCGAATGGGGCGCTACGCTGCCGGGGCTGCCAACATTGTCGTTGCCCTCGTCCACGCCGTTCTTTTTCTCAAGGGGGGAATGCCGTACGCCTCGCTGGTCGCCGTCTCCGCGGCAAACGCACTGTTGTTGCTGAGGCCCGCGGGGAAATAATTGCAGCACGACGGATTCGGCGGACAGCCACACGAATGGTGGCAGCCCGCCGAATGCCCGCAATATATTTCCCCTTACAAAATACCCAGTATCCCTCCGCCGGTTCTTTTCTGCTGGTAGTCGATCTTCTGGAATGGGTCGAAGCCGGCCAGTGCGGCCAGGGCGAAGAGCTCCTGGTTCATCTTCTCGCCGAGCTTCGGGCGTCCCGCGGAGAGGCGCAGCGGTTTTTTCACGCCGGCGATTTTGATCGACAGATGGCGCGAACGTCCTGCCCTGCTGCAGGCCGACCATGCTCTCGATGGCGGGGATCGTCTTTCTGCGGAATTCCTCGAGCGCTTCGCTGTTCTGGCCCCAGAAGGTGGAGATGCGCTTGCTCCCGAAGATGGGCTTGCCCTGTGACACGACGCAGTAGCCGTGCCGGGTGAAGAGCAGGGATTTGTTTGTCATGGGCGCGCATTGACATCGCGTGGAGGCCGCGTTAGTCTGTACGGGATTGCATAGCCATCTTTCAAGAGGTGTTGCGAAATGAAGCTGGAAGAAGTTCTGCGCAATGCGGAGCCGGAGGTGCGGCAGCGAGGCGAGTCTTATTACAAGGGAGGGGCAGTGCTCTCTGTGTCGCAGGCGGAGCGGGGTGTTTTTAACGCCCTGGTGGAGGGCAGCGACTTCGAGCCCTACGATGTGAGGATGCGCCTGGGAGATGACGGAGAGGTCGTCGCCTGCAGCTGCGACTGCCCCTACGAGTTCGACGGTCCCTGCAAACACCTGGTTGCCGTGGCGCTGGCCATTCGGAACGGTGATTTCGAGACGAGCGAGACCGCCGGAGAGGCCTCTTCGGACGCATTGTTGTGCGAAGCGCTGGAGAGCGCTTCCAAAGAAGAACTGGCGGCGGTCGCGATGAAATTCGCCCAAAAGGGCGGCGATTTCAGAAACGAGCTGCTTGCCCTGCTGGGCAGACCGGATCGAAAGGCCGAGATTTCCGCGACGAAGGATTTTGTCAAGCTGGTCGTGCGCGAAAACACGAGCAGGGGTTTCGTCGACTACCGCGGCTGCAACCGAATCTGCGCGGCTTTCGACGAGCGCCTGCACGCGCTGGAAGAGCGGTTCGACGATACGACGTTCATGTTCGTTTTCGACGGAGCGCTGGAGATACTCCTCGCGGCCGCGAAGTTGGCCTCCCACGCCGACTCCAGCTCCGGCGCGCTGACTGATACCATCGACTTCTCTCTCTCCCTGCTGAAGAGGACGTGCGACCTGATATCGAAGCGCGGGAGCGATGCCGAGCGCGGGGAAGCGTTCGAGATGTTGCTGAGGCAGTCCCGGAGCAAGGCGTTCGACGGCTGGGGGGAGTGGGGACGCGAATTGCTGCTCGATGCCGTCTTCTTCCTGAACCGGAAAAACGAATCGAAATTTGCTCGCGCTCTCGATTGTATGAAAAAAGAGGACAACGCTTCCGAATGGTCCTTGGAATACGCAGCCGTACAGATCGACCTGATACGCCTGGCGGCCGTCGAAAAACTCGACGGACCGGAGAAGGCGGAGGCCTTTATCGACGCACGCCTTGAGATCGACGAATTCCGCAGGATCGCGATCAACCGCGCGGTAGAGGCGGGGCGTTTCATGCGGGCGGAGGCGCTCTGCCTCGAAAAACTGAAGAAAATCGAAAAGGCGGAGGCGGATTGGCGCGCGCTGGCTTGGCGGCAACGGTTGTACGAGATTTACGAATGTGCGGGCGACGAGGCGAAACGGCTCGATGTGGCGCTCTCGCTCCTGTTGAAGGGGGAAACGACCTACTACGACGTCGTCCGCAAGGTCCACATTGCCGCCGGGACGTGGGGCGAGGCGTACGCGGGGATTTTGCGCAAGGTCATGGAGACGCTCTCTCCTTACCAGTACATGCCGATTCTGCGGAAGGAGAAGGAGCTCGACCTTCTGATGGACGAGGTGCGAAAGGCGCCGTCATCGGTCTTCGACTACGGGGCCGACCTGTCGAAGAAATTCGGCGAGGAGGTTTTCGAGCTCTGTCGCGCGAGAATATCGCGAGAGGCGCAGCGGGCGAACGACCGGCGGGCATACAAGGGCGTATGCGAGCTGATAGAGAGGTTGAAAAAATTCGGCGGCACATCGGAGGCGTCGGCGACGATCGAAGAACTCCGCGAGAAATTCAAACGCCGCCCCGCCATGCTCGACGAGCTCGGCCGTCTGGAGAAGAAACTGTGAGAGCGGCGATTTTTGAGGGCGCCCGTTCTTCCTGCAGCCCTCCTCGTTTCTCGCCAGCGTCTTCTAACCGCAGGTGGTGCTGACCGCCGCGGACGCAGCTTGGCCGAAAAAAGGATCGGCATCCTGGCCGGACGACTTCGGCGCGCCGCTCCCCGGCGACGTGCTGGACTCCTTCGAGGGCAGGTAGACGCAAATTCTGCTGGACACGAACGCGCTCTTGTGGACGCTGGGCGGTTCCCCGCGCATCGAGCCGGTTCGCGCAGGCCGCCTCGGAGCCCATGCGCTTCCTCACCGGGGATTCGCTGCTGGCGTATTATTCGCCGCTGGGTGATGGTGATTTAGCCTTCACTCCGCCTTCCGCTGCATCGCGACAACCTCCTGGAACCGTCTCTGCGACGGGGTGCCGGCGACGCTCTTTCGGCGGGAAACCTTTGTCGAACGCGGCGGCGGCTGCCTCGTCGACCTCGTATATAGCGTCCTCGAAATGGCGGCCCCTGAGCCCGGAGAGGGCGTTCTCGTACAGCTCGCAGGCCTGAAGCGCGACGAAGTACATGTCGTCCGCCGTGCGGATGCCGAACCTTTCGGCGGGCATGAAGCCCTGTCGCGAATAGTAGGCAGGATCGCCGCGGAGCAGGATGGCGCGGAACCCCATCTCGCGGGCCAGCGTCCTGGTGTGCTCGATCATGCGTCCCCCGATGCCCTTGCGCTGATACGCCGGCAGCACCGAGATGGGCCCCATGTTCAACACCTCGTATTCGTTCCCGTCGTCCGCCGCGATGGTGGACTTCATGTAGACGACGTTCCCGACGATGTTGCCGTCCGATACCGCGACGACGTCGAGCCCCGGCAAAAATGCCGGGCAGTCGCGCATGATGTGAAGCAGGTAGTGCGCGTCGCACCCCGGAGCATAGTGGTTCCAGAACGCCTCCCGCGTGACGTTCTCCGTCTCGCGGTAGTCTAAAGGTTCTTCAAGTCTCAATACAACGTTCATCGGCAAAACCCCCCTCCGCTTCGGTCTGTAAAGCGTAATATATTGAACCTCATTTCGTATCCCTATAAATCCCGTCGTAGCTCATTTAATCTTGTGGTATGATATAAATATGGAAAATATAAAGAGAAACGCCCAGGAAATGAGTGAATGGGATAAGCAGGTTTGCGAACGCTTGGACGAACTCTGGGAGCGTGCGCACGCTTCCTCTGCCGTTTTTTACGAACCGGAACAGACGCGCGCACTGATGCAAGAAAGAGTTGATGCGGCCAGAGCAAGGCAAAAAACCTTGCGTTATGCAGATTTTGCCGCCCTATGAAATTCACTCGCATAGACTTAGATACTTTTATTCTTTCATTCGGCGAAATAATCGACTATTTAAGCGATAAAGCATCACCTTCCATTGCGCAACGTTTCCTCGATGAAGTAGGGCAACAACTTGAGGGTATGCTTGATATGCCCAACCTGTACCCGGTGTATGATTTTGATCCTCGTTTTCGCAAAATGAACGTGATTGATTGGAATTACACGATTTTTTATGTCATCGATGTTGAAAATCGACAGGTCGTTATCTATGACATGATCCATCATTCGCGAAACGTCCCTGTGATTTTACAGGAGAAATTTCCACAGGATTAGTTTCATTCACCGTTCGTTACCTCGGTCTGTCATTTGTTACCCATCACAATCATCGCTTCGCCGAATTATATGTTAATATAATTAATGAAATCGACGGGGTGATTCCAGTGAGAAAATTTTTCGACTACTACGCCATTTTGGACCTTCCGACCAACGCCTCTGCGGAGATGATCCGGGTGGCCTACGAGGTGCGCATGATCGAACTCTGCGTGGGAGAGCTCTCTCCCATGGAGAGGGAGCGCCGCGCCGCGCTCCTCAAATTGGCGTTCCACGTCCTGGGGGACGAGGAGCGGCGCCTCGCATACGATGTGAACGGAGAGTGCGGCTACTGGGACGAGCCGGAGGCCGCCGAAGAGCCGGCGAGCGCGGCCGCCTCGGGCGAACCGCAAAAACCACCGACCATCCGCCCGGCGCGAAGAAGGGCCCGCGCAGCCCGGACGCCCGGATTGGCGGAGCGCCTTCTGCGCTTCCTGAGGGGCGCGCGAATCCACGGCGAAGAGATCACTTTCTAAACAAGGGCAGCCCCGATGGGCAGGTTCCTCGACTATTACGCCTTGCCCTTCTGCTACAAACGATACGAGCGCCTGCGGCGGCAGTGACCCCGCCCCTCACCGAAACGCCTTCACCTTCATGACCAGATAGAACACATAGCCCTGCAGCAGCAGGATCGCGCCGAAGCCGACCTGGTAGCCCGTCTGCGTGTACGTGCCGGGGATCGTGGACGACGGGAAGAGATCGAGCACCAGGCCCGTGCCCCACTGAAAGACGATCAACAGCAAGTAGAGCGCCATGTTGATCATGCCGAGCGCGGCGCCGTTTTTGCCGGGCGGCGACAGCTCGCGCGCGGCGTTGCCCATGAAGACGAACCCGATGCAGGAGAAGAAGCCGATCCCGAAGCCCGCCGCCGAGAGCGCCCTCAGCCCGAACCCGAGGAGAGAGAGGAGCATCCAGAGAATCCAGCTCGCCTCCGTCAGCACGCACATGACGAAGAATGCCGTCCTCTCGCCGGAGAAGCGCCGCGTCAGAACGCTGCCGACCGCCGGACCGATCACCATGCCGATGCTGATCCATGTCGCGGACATCCGCGCGGATGCGACCGCGGCTCCGGTCGTCGTCTGCAGCCACGTCACGGCCCAGAGGCCCTGCAGCGTCGAGATCGCCGCCGAGGAGACGGCCCAGGTCAGCGCGATCACCCGCAGCGGGAACGACCGCCAGATCATGACGCCTCCCTCGCGAAGGTCGCGCAGGAAACTCTTGGCGGAGAACGGGGCGTTCCCCTCGTGTCCGAGCAGCAGGTGCGGGTCGTGCTTGCGCCAGCTCAGGAGCGTGAGGCCGAGCGCGAGCGGGAAGGCACCGAGAATCAGATAGATGCCGCGGAAGCCGACCGCGTCGAGCGCCGCTCCGAGGGGGGCGACGGCGACCACCGTGCCCGAGTGCCCGATCATCATCGAGAGGCCGATGAAGAAGGCGAAATTTTCCCGCCGAAAGGCCGCCGCGCTGTAGAGCATCACGCCCGTGAAGGCGCTCGACAGCCCGAGCCCGGAGAGCGCGCGCCCGAGTCCGATGGTGAACACGGAGTTCGCGAACATCAGGACGAACGACCCCGCCGCCGCGATCAGGAGCGAGATGCCGCAGGTCTTGTACGGCCCGCTGCGGTCGGCGACGATCCCCCAGGCACCGAAGCTGCCCCCGTAGGTGTAGAAGAAGAGGCTGGAGATGAACCCCACCGCGCCCGCCCCGATGCCGATCGATTCGGCGAACGGCGGCAGCACGACGACGCCAGCGATCCGCATCAGATTGCTGTACAGAAACCCGAGAAGCAGAACGATAAAGAAGAACCATGTCTCCGCATGTGTCGCTTTTTTCGCCATCAAAAGAGCACCCCTGTCCATGTCCGGTATTATACTGTCATTCGATGAAATGTTTTTCCGGTTAACGGTATGATTGATGAAGTTTGAAGAATCCAATTAAGGGGTTGGGCCGAAGATCGCATGTTTGTGTATACGCTCCGAGTCTGCGAACGATGACCGACGACCGTAAAGCCACAGGCCGACGGAAAAAGCGCCGGCGGGCACGGGTCGTTCTATGTTTGGGCGGCCATCGCGCTGCTCGCCGTGCTTGCCCGCCGTCGTGCCGGTCGGAGTAACGAGCGGCATACCGCTGCCGCAGTTCCGGAACAAGGTTTACGTGTCTCTCCATCAGTATGCCACGTAGACGGGAGGCCGCTGTTCATGATCGGCCTCGCGAAGAACAAAATATCCCATAATATGAAATGACTTTCCGTTTCGTGACAACCTTCTCTCCCCATGCTATGATCCAGCGGTAAAACGACAATCGCTCTTCATTGGAGGCGGTTTAATGGTTGCGAACTACTGGCGCGGGGTTGGACTTGCCCTGACGACGGCTCTGTTCTGGGGGGCGTCGGCCCCGATCACGAAGATCATCTCGGCGGACGGGCTCAGCCCGCTCTCGGTAATGGTCTATCGTTGTATCTTCATCTCGATCGTGCTTGGCGGGTGGATTTGCGCGAAGAAGGGGATGCCGGCGTTCTTTCCGTCGGGGCGGATGCTCAAGATCTACGTCGCGCTCGGTTTTCTGACGATCGTCTGCATGGGGGGCGGCTACATGGTCTCCTGCGTCTACCTGACGGTGCCGCAGGCGGTGATCCTGCACTACACCTTCCCCCTGCTCACACTGGCGGGCGACGTCTGGATCATGCACGAGAGGCCGAGGGCCATACAGGCGGCCGCGGCGATTTTGATCCTCGTGGGCGTCTATATCGGTTTCGACATGGGCGGCGCCGGGCTCGTCGGTATCTCCGTCGCCGGCGCCGTCTGGGGCGTTATCTCCGTCCTTGGTTTCGCCGGGCAGGCGCTCCTGACGCGCGTCGTTGCGAAGGGCGGGACGGCTGACCCGATTGTGCAGGTCTTCTTCGCGCACCTGTTCGGGGGGATCATGCTCCTGATCGGCAAGAGCGCTCTGATGGGATGGAGCGACATCGCCGGCGTCACACCGCGCATCTTCGCGCTGATGCAGTATCCGGCGATTGCAAGCGGGCTGCTCGCCTTCCTCTGTCTCTTCGCGTCGCTCAAATATATCTCCGCCACGGCGATGAGCCTCATCTGCTCGCTGGAGATCGTCTTCGCGCTTGCCGTGACGCCCTACCTGCTCGGGGGGAACTCCACCGCCAAGGAGTTGATCGGCAGCGCCATCATCATGGTCGCCGTGGCTTGCTCCACCCTGGGGAAACGGAAACCTGCCGCCGTACCGCGTCGCTGAGTGATCTCCGGCGGGAGAATTTGCAGTATTACTTTAGGCATTATAAAAAACAATGTAAAATGTAAAACGAGTCCAAACCTCAAAAAATTCGAACGCGCTCGGGGGGCCATGCCACCATGTCTATCAGGAAAAAAATGATCCTGCTCGGTTGCACAATCATTACGATGCTCGTCGTTCTCACGGCGATGATGTACTACCAGTCGGGCAGGACTCTCCGCTCCTTCACCGACCAACAGGCTGCAGGAACGGCCAGAAGCGGTGCCCACATCGTGGAGCTCTACCTGCGCCAGGCGAAGACGATCGTGGCCGATATTTCGGTGAGGATTGCCCGGTCGCAGGCGCAGTACAAATGGGCGAACGACGCCGAACTCGAGGCGTTCCTGCTCGTTCAGCATGACGCGAACCTCGATTCCGACATAACGCCCCCGTACGTGGGGCTGGAAAGCAGCGGGCGGCTCGCGGACGCTTCCAAGTGGGAAGAGCCCGCCGACTACGACGCCCGCACGAGAACTTGGTACATCGAGGCCAAGACCGCAGGCCGAGCCATCATCACCTCCCCCTACGTCGACAGCCAGACGGGCAAACCGGTGATCACGTGTGCCGCCCCGATCTTCCTTCCCGGCGGCGCGTTCTACGGGGTGGCGGCGGTCGACATTGCGCCCGATCGTCTGCAGGAGCTGATCGGCGAGCAGCGGATCCAGGGGAAGGGATACGCGTTCGCCACGCTGCTCGACGGAAAGTTCATCGTCTCCACGCTCCCCAATCACGCAGGCGAGAACATCGCCGTGGCGACGGACAAGATCGTCCCCGCCCTTGCCGAGGCCGGCCGCAAGATGGTCTCGTCGACGAGCCCCGAGGGCAAGATCGTCTATCAGTTTACTCCCACCGACACGCTCAAGACCGACATCACCGGCTCCGAACGCCTCGTCTTCTACGCGAAGGCGGGCGACGTCATCTTCGGAACGGTCTACCCCGGCGAGGAGCTGCAACGCCAGATTGCCGGCATCGCCTGGCGGCAGGTCCTGGTCGGTGGCCTGATGACGCTCGTTTCGCTCGCGCTCATCTTCTTCACCGCGCGCAGCATCATCAAGCCGGTGAAGGGGCTTTCCGAGGCTCTCTCCTTCCTGGCGACGCTCGATCTTCGCGTGCACCCGCAACACCAGTGGCTGCGGAACTACGCGCTCAACCCCAAGCTGGAGGTCGCGGGCATGGTGCAGGGGATCACCATCTTCAAAAAGGCGGTTGCCGACAGCATCTTCGCCATTCGCGAGGAATCGGGCAAGACAAGACACTCGTCCAAGAAGCTGGAGGACCTCGCACAGGATACGACCGCCTCGTTCGAGGAGGTCAAGAGCACAGTCGACCAGGTGAACGAACTCTCGCGGAAAAACGCGGAGGCGTTCGAACAGCTCTCCGGTTCGGCCGAGACGGTCCTGCAGAGCGCCCGCGAGGTCAGCGGCAAGGCGCATGACGGCGCGCAGCTCTCCTCGGAGGTCTCGCGACTCAGCACAGAATCGCTGGGGCAGGTCGACCAGACTGCCGTGCAGGTCCGCCAGGTCCGCGAAAAAGCCGGGGCCGTGTTCTCCGGCATCGAGAAGGTCGGAGAGTCCGTCGGCTCCATCGTCGAGTTCGTCGCGATCATCCGCAAGATCGCCGACCAGACCAACCTCCTCGCATTGAACGCCGCCATCGAAGCGGCGCGCGCAGGCGAGGCCGGACGCGGCTTTGCCGTCGTCGCCGAGGAGGTGCGCAAGCTGGCCGAGGAGTCGAACGTGGCGGCCCGGCGCATCGAGGAGCTGATCGTCGCGTTGAAGTCGGACACGGACGACAGCCGCGGCACGACGAACGAGGCCGTCGGCCTGACGGAGACCGTTATGGAGACGACCCTCGCGATGCAGTCCCGCCTCAAGGCGATGGGAGACTCCATGAAGCGGACGGACGCGCTGATCCAGCAGATCGCCGAGGCCTCGGAGAGCCAGGCCGGCTGCAGCCAGGACATGCAGTCCATCGTGGACCTGGTGAAGCACTCGACGACGGAGATCTCCGACTACATGCGGCAGATCGGGGATACGATCGGCGAGACGGGACATCTGTCGGAGGAGGTGGCCGTCGAGGCGAGAAATCTGGTCGGCGGCGTCGAACGCCTGGAGGAGCTTCTGGAGCGCTACCGGGTCGAGGATCATTCACAGGTGGTGTCCTATCTGGGGCTGGAGGCGGGGAAAAAATAAGGGGCACCGTTTTTCTTTTTCGTTGGGACGCGCATTGCGCGTCCGGCTCCTGGGGCGTTCCAGCGGCAGAGCGGACGCGCAATGCGCGCCCCTACAATGATATTGCACAGCCTCTGCGGCGTGCGCTATAAAATTACTCCCCCCGTACCATCGGCAGCGTCGAGCCCGCGTAGGGCATGACCAGCACGGTCGCGTCATGTCCCAGCTTTTCGAACGCCGCGTCGAGCGCCGGCTGGATCGTGGCGAACGGCGTCAGGAAGATCTTCTCGACAAAGGCGGGCGGCATCTCCGATACGAGGTAGACGTCGGCCTCGCGCAGCACGAGCGCGATGGCGGTCGCCTTGTGCCCTCCCAGCTCGAAGTCGCGCCCGATGCGCTCGATCATCGCCGCGGGCGACGGCGACTCCGTCATCCAGCGCTCGAACGTCTCCTCCCCCAGCCCCTCTTTGCACGAGCCGACCAATATGATCACGCCGCCGGGTTTGACGGCGCCCTTGGCGTTGTCGAGCGCCTTCTGCGTCTGGTAGAGGTTCAGATCCTTGGGCGCGCCCCCCTGCGAGGCGATCACGATGTCGGCGCGCGCGGGGATCTCCCTGCGGTACATCGCGTCGAGGAAGCGCACGCCCGCGCGGTGTGCCTCGATATAATGCCCCGCCGCGGCGTACGCGATCTCCTTGTGCTCGTCGAGCACAACGTTCAAGATGAAGTCGACCGGGCAGTGGCGGATCGCCTCCTCGATGTCCTCCCGCACGGGGTTTCCCTCGATGCGCCCGGCTGTAGCCTCGGGGAGCACCATGCGGCTGTGGTTGGACTGGATCGCCGCGCGCGTGGAGACGCCCGGCATGATCGCCTTCGCCCCGCCGCTGTATCCCGCGAAGTAGTGGTACTCGATGTTGCCGAGGCAGACGCGCAGGTCCGCCTCCGCCACGGCGCGCGTGACGTCGACCGGCGTTCCGAGTGCCGTCGTTCCCATGCGGAGGCAGTCGCCGGGGTCGCTGTCGACGCAGCGGACCTGCTCGAAGACCTCGTCGCCGACGAGCTCGCGCATCTCCTCCGGCGTGTGTCCTCTGTGGATGCCGAGCGCGAAGACGACGACGATGTCGCCCAGCGAGACGCCCGCGCGCGCCAGCTCTTCGAGAATCGCCGGCAGAATTTTCCGGCTCGGCAGGGGGCGGGTGACGTCGCTGGTCACGATCGCGATCTTTTGTCCGGGGACGGCCATTTCGGAGAGGCGTCGTGTCCCGACCGGCTTCTCGATCGCCGCGCGTACGAGCGCCTCCCCCTTGACGGGGATTTCGACGCGCTCCGGTTCCAGCACGCCGATCACGTTGCGGTCGGGAATCTCGATAAGTTGCGGACATGTGTCGAAGCCGATTTCGAACTTCATAACAGGATCACACTCTCTCTGGGAGACGGCGCAGTGCTAACGTAGGGGCGAACAGTGTTCGCCCGCAGCCCTTGAAAAATCATGCTTCTTGACGGGCGCACAGTGTGCGCTCCGCAGGCGCAGCTTCTCCAGAAATTTCCCCGCGAAGATCTCCAGCCCGACGGTTTCCGTCTCCACGCGGAGGCCGGTCGTCTCCTCGAAGTACGCCAGTTCGTCGCCGCTCGGCGGGCGGACGCCGGTGTCGTGGAAGAGCGCGCGGTCGCAGTGGTGGGCAAACATCGCGCGGCACTTCTCCGGCGTCAGGCCGTGCGAGGCGTCCTCGCCGCGGAAGCCCGGCCACTGGACGAACCAGCCCGACGTCATGTGGAAGTCGCGCGAGGCGCCCAGCTCTGCGCTGCGCCCGCTGACGAGGTGGATGCAGTTGCTCTCCGCGAAACGGGTGACGTCGCGTCCGGCGAGGACGCCGTCCCAGGCCGGGTGGCACTTCGAGCCGTAGAGCAGCAGCGCTCGCCCGCCCGGGTGGGCATCGAGCGCCTCCGTCACGGCGCGGGCAAGGTCGTCGAAGTCGCTGTGCAGCAGGGCGGAGAGATACGTCACCTCAACCTCGCACCTCGTGTATCGTTCGGCCCCGCCCTCCTTCATCGCGCGAAACAGCGCGTCGAGCTCGGGTTTGAAGATATCGCAGGCGACGACGTGGATTTTCATGATGTTTTTCGCGGCAGCAGCGCGTCGAGCGCGGCCAGGAAGTCGGCGATGCCGTCGTTCGTGGCGTAGTCGGCTATGTGATCCAGCGGGGTCGGGTCGTGGTTGCAGATGGCGAGGGCCGCGCCCGCGCGCTTGGCGACCACGGGCAGGTGGTTGGCGGGCGAGACCTGCAGCGACGAGCCGAGCACGAGGAAGACGCCCGCCTCCTCGGCCGCGTTCCACGCGTCGTCGAGCGCGCTCTCCGGCAGGTTCTCGCTGAAGAGCACCACGCCGGGGCGCAGGTGCCCGCCGCAGCGCTCGCACGGTTTTTTCGCGATGAAGTCCTCGTCCGTCGCCGGACACGAGCAGTCCATGCAGCGCACCTTGCCGACCGAGCCGTGCAGCTCGTGGATGTTCTTCGACCCCGCCGCCGCGTGCAGGTCGTCGACGTTTTGCGTGATGACGCAGGAGACGAAGCCCCGCGCCTCCCAGTCGGCCAGAATTCTGTGTCCGGCGTTGGGGGCGGCCCCCTTCATCTGTTCGAGGCGCAGCGAGTAGAACTCGTGAAAGCGGTCGTAGTTGTTGCGCATCGCCGAGCTCGTGGCGAGCTCCATGGGATCGAGCCTGCTCCAGATTCCCTTCGCCGATCGAAAATCCGGCAACCCCGAGTCGGTGCTCATCCCCGCCCCGGTGAAGACGGCGGTCTTGCAGCCCGGCTCCGCCATGCGCTTTGCGATGTTTTGAAGGGAGTCGTTCTTTTGCGCCACGTGAAACACTCTCCTTTAAATATGCCGATGGATTGTAAAGATCCGCTCTTCCGGGTTGTGGAGTCGAAGCCGCTTTGATTGCGGCCCCGGCCGTTGTCGTGTTTATTCTGTCCTGTATTGTACCACTCTCCCGAAAAGCGAGGCGCCGGCAGCGCTCCGCCGGCGCCTCGTCCGAATTGCCTCGCCTCCGCGCTACTTCTTCCCGAGCGGCATGATGCAGATGGTCATGTCGTCCTTGTCAAGTTCGAGGGCGTCGAGGGCGACCGCCTCGCTGAAGGAGGCCATGTAGCGTGTGCCGATGCCGAGCGCGCCCGAGGCGAGATAGACGTTCTGCGTCATCGCGCCAGCCGCGACGTTCGCCCAAGCCATGGCGGCCGTCGGCTCCTTGAAGGAGGCGAGGCCCTTGCCGTCCGCCACGAAGACCAGCACGTACGGGGCCTTGGCCACGAAGGCCTGCCCGCTGATGGCGGGGCGGACGTCCTCCCGCGCGACCGTGCGCAGCTCGTGTTTTTTCCAGTCGTAGAGGAACGCGCCGTCAGCTCCGAGCACGTAGACCTTACAGTACGGCTCGCGCCCCATGGCCATCGGCACGGTCCAGCCCTTGTCCGAGCGGTTGAGGCCGGTTGCCGCCCACAGAATCGTCGAGAGTTCCTTGGGCGAGATCTTGCCCGTAGGGAAGTTGCCCCGCGTCACCGAGGCGCGCCCTGCCAGCGCGTCGAATACCCCCTGCCCGCCGCTCTTCTGCGGCGCCGGCAGCGAGAAGGATATCTGCGTGGAGCTCGGCTCCGGGATGATCGCCGCCCCCGCGGCCGAGGCGAGGACGCCCATCAGAAGGAAGACGCTCAATAAAAAAACCGTTTTTTTCATCACCCTCATCAACTCCCTGTCGCTATTTTTGTTGCGCTACCGGAGAGTATATTACAATTTCGGCCCCGCGGTCAGGATGAAATCGGCCGATTCGTGCTCCGAATATTGCGGAAAAACGCCTATAATATTTTACATCACAGGAAGGGAGGGTGTGAAAATGGCGAAGTTGACGTATCTCGGCCATTCGGCGTTTTATATCGAGGGGGAGAACATCCGGGCGCTGATCGATCCGTTCCTCTCCGGCAATCCGACGGCCTCGGAGGGCCCCGATGCGCGGCCCGAGCTCGATTACATCTTCGTGACGCACGCGCACGGCGACCACCTGGGCGATACGGTCGAGATCGCGAAGCGCACCGGCGCCTCGGTTTTCGCGACCAACGAGCTGGCCCAGTATCTGGCGAACGAGGGTCTCAAGACCATCGGCATGCACATCGGCGGCCGGGCGGCCTTTCCCTTCGGGAGCGTGAAGCTGACGCCCGCGCACCACGGCTCGTCGATCTTCGAGAACGGCCGGATGGTCTACTCCGACGTCCCCTGCGGCTTTCTGATCGAGGTGGACGGCAAGAAGATCTACCACGCGGGCGACACGGGCCTCGCGATGGACATGAAGCTGCTGGCGTACGAGGAAGTCGATGTGGCGATCCTGCCCATCGGCGGCTTCTACGTGATGGACGCCGAGGACGCCGCGCGCGCGATCGGCTTCATCAAGCCGATCATCACGATTCCCATCCACTACGACACCTTCCCTCCGATCAAGGCCGACCCCGAAAAGCTCGCCGAATACATGAAGAAAGTCGGCACCGACACGAGACTGGAGATTTTGAAACCGGGCGAGACGCTGGAGGTCTAAGTGTATTGAAGAGAGAGAAGAGTCTTCTGGATTGGGCGACCGAACGCCTGCGTTTTTTTCGCAGGGCGCAAAAGCTCGGTTTTCTGACGAAAAAAGAATTCGTCCTGCTGCTGCTGAACGCCCTGCTGAAAAGACCCGCGCGGGGCAAGCCGCATCTGGCTTATTCCGCCAAAGCCGACCGTCTCAGGGGGCAGTATCTGAGAGATGGGGCATTCGTCTTTAAGGAAGCCCGCCTCCCCCTGCTGGACGCGGAGGATGAAAGCCTCTTTTTCGGCTGGGTTTTCGACGACATTTACCATGTCTATCTGGAGCACGACGATGACTATCGAGAGGAGTCCATGACCGGTTTTTACGACTCGCTGCCGGAGGGGACGTACTGCCTCAAGAACGACGTCGTCGACGTCAGTATAGAGCCGGGCGACGTCGTCTTCGACGTCGGCAGCTGGATAGGGGATTTCGCCGCCTACGCCTCGGTCAAAAAGGCGCTCGTGTACGCGTTCGAACCCGGCTCCAAACTCTATAATCATACTCTTTTGAAAACGGCGGAGCTGAACGGAAATATTCACCCCGTCAAAATGGGACTTGGCGACGCACCGGCGACTGTCAATATCGATGAAAGAGCCTCCAACTCGCTCTCTCTGAAAATCGACACGCAGGAAAACAGCGGAACGGGTGACACCATCGAAATTACCACCATCGACGATTTTGTGAGGGATAACAAGCTGGACCGCGTCGACTTCATCAAGGCGGACATCGAAGGGCATGAGCGGTACATGCTCAAGGGTGCGAGGGAAACCCTCGCGCGCTTCGCCCCGAAGCTGGCGATCTGCACATACCACCTGCCGGACGATCCGGAAGTTCTCGCCTCCATCATCAAAGAGGCGAATCCCGCTTATCGCATCGTGCAGAAGAGAAAGAAGTTGTACGCGTGCGTCCCTAAAGCCTAAAGCCGCCGGGAGAGAGGTGCTGCTATGGAGTCGGTGAGGGGCAAAAAGATTAAAACGGTTCGCTCGTTCGAGCCGCTTGTGGGCGACGATCCGAGGATCTTGATCCTCGGTACGATGCCGAGCGTGGAGTCGTTGAAACAGGGCGAATATTATGCGAACCCGCGCAACCATTTCTGGCGGCTCATTGCTGGTGTGCTCGGTGTGGCACTGCCGACGGACTACGAGGCTAAAACTGCGCTGCTCGAAGAGCATAAGATCGCACTGTGGGATTCCGCCGCGACCTGCGTGCGCCCCGGTTCGCTCGACAAGGACATCGCGGACGCGACGCCCAACGACATCAACGCGTTTCTTGACCAACATCCAACGATTGTTTCCATCTGTTTCAATGGCACGAAGTCGCAAAAAATTTTTCTGCGCTATTTCGAGAAACGCGAAGGCAAACAATATCTCCTGCTCCCCTCGTCGAGCCCGATACCGCAGAGAAGCATCAGAACCTTCGAGGACAAACTTGCCAAATGGCGGGAGTTGTTGGGAGAATAAAATTCGGATTCTAAAACATTATGCTTATGAATAACCGGCAATCCGACGCAGCGGTGCGGACAGGAGATATGAGCTGGCACTGGAATAATGCGAGCACAAAAGCGAAGAGGAGAATTTCGGCGGGGTTAGGGCGAAATTCTCCTCTTCTTCTATCCGGTTGCATCGACTCTTCTCTGGTTTGAATCCGGCTCTGCTGTCTCTGCCTCGCTCTTCTCGATCTGTGATCTGTCGATGGCAGGTGATATGCGTTATTTCTTTTTCTCCAGTCTCTCTCTGATCTCCAGCGACATCTGCGTCTTTCCGAGGCCGCCGAAGGTGCAGCGCAGCTCCAGCGGCAACTTGGTGCCGATGTCGAGCATTGCCAGGATCGTCTGCTCCAGCGGGATGACCCTGTCGTAGCCGGCCAGGGCCATGTTGGCGCTGGCGATGGCGTTGGTGCCGCCCATGACGTTCTTGCCCAGACAGGGAACCTCCACCCGGTTGGCGACCGGGTCGCAGGCGAGCCCCGTGATGTTCTGCAGGGCGATCGAGGCCGCGTCGAGGCACTGCGCCACCGAGCCGCCCATCATCTGCGCCACGCCCGCCGCCGCCATGCCCGAGCCCGCGCCGCACTCGACCTGGCAGCCCGCGACCTCCGCCGCGAAGGTGGCGAGCTCGGCGATGAAGACGCCGACGATGCCCGCGGCCAGCATGCCCTTCACGATCTCGTCCTGCGAGAGGCCCAGCGTCCTGCCGACGCCGAGGACGGTCCCCGGCAGGCAGCCGCAGGAGCCGGCGGTGGGCGCGGCCACGATGACGCCCATGGCGCTCTTCACCTCCATGACTGCGGTGATGAACTTGATTGTCGTGTTGAGCACGTCGCAGGGAACCAACTGGCCCTTCGTGTTGCCCTCGTCGATCTTGAAGGCCTGGGGGCCTAAGATGCGGTCCTCGTAGGCCGTGCCGCGCAGTCCCTCGGCGACGGCGTTCTCCATGATCGCCACGATGCCACGCATCTTTTCGAAGGCCTCGTCCGGCGAGGTGCCGCCTCTGGCTGCTTCGTAACGGGCGGCGAACTCCCAGAGTGCGCGCGGTTCGCTCTTCGCGAGCGCCGCCAGCTCCTCCGGCCTGCGGAAGGGCACCGTGCAGCCCGCGCGCGAGTGCGTCGGCAGAATCGGTTCCAACTGGACGACGTCGAGAACGCCCGGCAACGTCCGCAGCGGTTCCGTGATCGGCGCGTCGGGCTTCGCCGCGAACTTCAGCGCCACGAGAATTTTGCCCGACTTGTCCGCCGCGTGTTGTACATCGATGAAGTCGAAACCGGAACAGATCTCCTTGACTTTCGCGACGAGTTCGTCTGCGGAGTGAGCCGTGGCGTCCGCCGTGACGAGCAGCTCGTAGAAGTCGCCCTCGATGCGCACGTCGAAGCCGTCGAACTTCTGCATCTCGATCATGCCACCGCCGACGGAGATCGCCTCCCAGTCGTGGGAGACGCCGTTCCTGCCGGTGGCCGCGATCCGGTAGTGGTTGGGGTGGGTTGCGCCGTAGTCGAGCACGCGGAAGCGGACGTCGACGCCCGCCTCCTTCGCCAGCCGCTCCGCGTCCGGCACGGTGGGGTCCGTCATCTCGATGCCCATGATGCCGCTCACGAAGCCCATGTCGGTGCCGTGCCCGTCGTGCGACTCCGCCAGCGATCCGTTCACGTCGAAGTCGACCAGAACCCTGCTCGCGTCGCCTCCCAGCGACTGCCGGACGATGGCCGCGATGCGCGAAGCGCCCGCCACGTGCGAACTGGAGGGCCCGCGCATGACCGGCCCGATGACGTCGTTGAAAATACTCGAGGGAAGCTTATCCATTGGCAGTCTCCTTTACCAGCTCGTAAATCCGTTTTTCAGGCGGTCGTTCCGCTCCACCACGAGGTGGTTGAAGCCCGTGATGTGGACGTCGCGGCAGGACACTTTCGGAATGATCGCCGGGTAATCCCCCGCCTTCGTCTCGCGCAACGCCCTGCCGCAGAAGACGCCTCCGTAGACGCTCTTCTGATAGAAGGCCTCGTCTATCCCGATAAGGCCGCGGAAGTACCGCTGCGCAATCCGCGTCGAGGTACCGGTGCCGCAGGGCGAGATGTCCGCCTGCGCGTCGCCGAAGATGCACTGGCCCGTGTATTCGCCGTTCGCGTTCGGCTTATTGTCGCAGAAGAGGAGTTGATCCATGTAATTGACGTCGGGATTGTACGGGTGTTCGATGCTGACGGCCCGGTTCGCGGCTGCCAGGATGACCTTGCTGAGCTCTCGAAGCTCGCCCATGCCGGCGGCCGTGATCTCTCTGCCGACCGAGTCGATGTCCACGAGCGTGAAAAAATTCCCTCCGTAACCGATGTCGACTGTGACCTCGCCGATGCCGGGCACGTCGATCGCGAGGTCTCTGCGATAGAGGAAGGCGGGCACGTTTTCGAGCGAGATGTTCGCTATTTCACCGTCCTCCATTTCGACAAAGACCGTCACGATGCCGGTCGGCGTCTCGAGGCGGATCTCGGTCTGCGGCTCCGCGCGGGGGATCATGCCGGTCTCGACCAGCACCTTCGCCACGGAGAGCGTTCCCGCGCCGCACATCGGCTGATAGGTGAGCGCGTCGATGTAGAAGAGGCCATAGTCTGCCTCCGGTGAACAGGGTTCCGTGAGGATCGCGCCCACGAGCGAGGCGAAGCCCCGCGGTTGCTGCATAATACAGGTACGGATCCAGTCGTGGTGCGCTCTCATATACTCCATCTTCTGCGTGATCGTGTTTCCTCTGAGCGGTGGAATACCGCCGGTCACGACGCGTATCGGCGTGCCGGTCGTATGGGCGTCCACCACAAAGATCGACTGTGTCTGTCGCATATCCGCGCTCCTTTATCTGAAGAGCTCGCGCAGGTTCAGCAGCGCCAGCGAGACCCAGGGGACGTAGGTGACAAGCATGAGCACGGCGATGACCGTCGCCAGAAAGGGCAGCGCCGCCTTGGAGACCTTTTCGAAGGATACTTTTCCGATGTTGACGGCGGAGAAGAGGCATACGCCGACCGGCGGCGTCGCCAGCCCGATGGTGAGGTTCAGGCAGATCATGACGCCGGCGTGAACCGGGTTGATCCCCATCTTCAACATGGCGGGCGCCAGAATGGGTCCCACGAGCATGATCGCCGGCGCGCTGTCCATGAACATGCCGACGACGAGGAGAGCGAGGTTGATGAGCAGAAGTTTCACCCATATCCCCACGTTCATGGCGAGCATGAACTCGGTGAGTTTGAAGGCGACCCGTTCGTTCGTCAAAACCCACCCGAAGGCGTAGCAGGTGCCGACCAGCAGCATGACCGAGCCGCTGTCGATCGCGCTTTCCAGAAGGATGCGCGGCATCTGCTTCCATGTGATCGTCTTGAAGATGAACATGGAGAGGATGAAGGCGTACAGCGCCGCCATCGCCGAGGCCTCGG
>JAVBQG010000048.1:0-4469 GCA_031549185.1 Synergistaceae bacterium
TTCCGTGGACTCCCGAAATCCGCTCTCCACCGCCACAAGCTCCTTCCTGCCGTCCTTCGTCGCGCCGATGATCACCAGCAGGCAGAGCCTGTCGTCCATCCGCACGTTGCTGTAGATGCCGTCCGCCCACCAGTAGACGTACGCCTTGCCCGACAGGTCGCGCTTTCGCCACTCGGTGTGCTCGTCCAGCCACTTCGCTTTCAGGCGAGAGACCGTGTTCGGCGACAGCCCCGGTGCGTCGTGTCCCAGAATGGAGCCCAGCGCCTCCTGGTAATCGCCCGTGGAAACCCCCTTCAGATACAGCCATGGCAGTAGCTCCTCGATGCTTATGAAGCGGTAGAACGCATCTTTGCCGCCGGTCTCCCGCGAGGCGGACGAAACGGACTGGAACATCGTCCGGTGCTGGAAGGCGAACGCGAAGAGTTCGCGAAAGAGTTTGGCGGCGGGGACGCCCTTCATCTTGCAGGCTCCCACGCATTTAAGAAGGGCGGCGAGTCCGAACGTGCGAAAAAACGCATCGATTATCGAAGTGGGTTCGTTCTCAAAAACGGTGGTCTGTGTTACGCTTGCCATGGCATGGACCTCCTCGGGTGGATTTGTTTTCTGGCGATACAATTTTACCCGTAAAAAGGCTCCATGCCACTTCTTTTTTGCCAGCCGTTATTGATTTATCAAGGTGCGAGCGCCAGGCGCGATGTGCGAAAGTTGAGTAACCTAGAAAACTCAATAATCAAAATTGAAAAATCGCCAGAGGCTGTGCAATATCGCTGCAAAAGGGCGAACTGTGTTCGCCCCTGGTATATTTACAAGCACTGCAATATCGTACAGGTCGGAGGGCGAGGTCGATTTTACAGCCCCGCGATCTGCGCCAGCGCCTCGACCTCGATATGCTCCCCCACGTGATCGGCCAATTCGTCGAGCGTCCGCTCGACCGTCGCCTCGTAGGCCACAGGGGCCGCGCGGTCGGCGCGGAACGCGGACAGGTAGTGCGTCCGATACGAGTCGCTGGTGAAAAGCCCGTGGACGTAGCAGCCCTCGACCCTGCCATCTTCGCTCCGCGCGCCCTCGGAGGCGCCGTCGAGCAAGAACATCGGGCGCGCCGTGTCCGGTCCGCTCGTAATCCCCATGTGTATCTCGTAGCCATCGATCGAAACGCCCTCACCGGCGGAGGCCGAAAAGCGCCGCAGCGTCTTCTCCTCGTCGAGGACGGTGCGCACCTGCAGAAGTCCGAGACCGTGCGCCGACGACGCATCGAGCGACTCGATCCCCATCGGGTCCTCGATCTCCCCACCGAGCAGCTGGTACCCGCCGCAGACGCCGAGCACCCGCCCGCCGCGGCGCACGTGCGCGAGGATGTCGACGTCCCACCCCTGCGCGCGCAGGAAGGCGAGGTCGGCGAGGGTCGCCTTCGTGCCGGGGAGGATCACGAGGTCGACGTCGCCCGGAATCGGCTCGCCCGGCGGAACGAACGCGAAATCCACGTCGTCCTCCGCTGCCAGCGGATCGAAATCGTCGAAATTGGAGATTCGCGAGAGGGCAAGCGCGCGGATTTTGATCCGCGATTTTCCGTCCACGAACAGCCTCCGCTCGCTCCGCGACAGGGAGAGCGAATCCTCCGCCGGCAGGCTCGACGCGCCGTAGAACCACGACACGATGCCGTAGGAGGGCAGGCCGGTGCGCTCGCGGATGATCTCCACCGCGGGCATGAAGAGTCCGACGTCGCCGCGGAACTTGTTGACGACGTACCCCTTGAGCAGCTCGCGCTCGCCTTGGGGCAGCAACGCGTGCGAGCCGACGATCGAGGCGATGGCCCCGCCCCGGTCGATATCCGCCACGAGGACGACGGGAACGTTCGCCTCCACGGCGAAGCCCATGTTCGCGATGTCGCCGTCGCGCAGGTTGACCTCGGAGATGCTGCCCGCGCCCTCGACGATTACGATGTCGGACGCGTCCTGCAGGCGGCGGTAGCTCTCCATCACGCAGGACATGAACTGCGACCTGTACTTCTGATAATTCCTGGCGCCCGTCGCGCCCCAGACGCGCCCCTGCAGCACGACCTGGCTGCCCTTGTCGCTCTCCGGCTTGAGCAGGACGGGGTTCATGTCGCTGATCGGCTCCACGCCGCAGGCCCGCGCCTGCAGCGCCTGGGCGCGCCCGATCTCGCCTCCGTCCGCCGTCACCGCCGCGTTGTTCGACATGTTCTGCGGCTTGAAGGGGCGCACGCGCAAACCCTTGCGCGCGAAATAGCGGCACAGCCCCGCGACGAGCAGCGACTTCCCCACATCCGATCCCGTCCCCTGCAACATGATCGCCGCCGTTTTTTTCGTCACAAGAAAGCCCCCTCGAATTGAGAAAAAATAAAAAATTTCACGCCGCAAATTATACATCTGCGGGACGGGACTTGTCGTGCGGGACGAGGCGATTACGAGACGACACTGCGTATCTCCAGAGCAAAAAGGTTATATACTACACGGGAGGCGATTGCGATGATTCTGAACACCGGCGGGCGGACGGACACCGTCCAGTACTATACGAAATGGCTCTTGAGGCGGTTCGAGGAGGGCTATGCCCTCTCCCGCAATCCGCTCTTTCCGAACAAAGTCACGCGCTACGAGCTGACGCCGGCGGACGTGGACTGCGTGCTGTTTTGCTCCAAGAACTACGCGCCGATCCTGCCGCACATCGGCGACATCGCCAGGAAGTTCAACATCTACTGCCACTACACCATAACCGCCTACGGCAGGGAGATCGAGCCGGGCGTGCCCTCCATCGGCGAGAGCGTGGAGACGCTCGCTCGGCTCTCCGAGATCGTCGGCAGCGGCAGAGTCGCGTGGCGATATGACCCCATCCTGCTGGTGAAGGGCTACACGGTCCGGCGGCACCTGGAGACCTTCGAGCGCATGGCGGAACGCCTAGCCCCGCATATCGACCGCTGCATTTTCAGCTTTGTCGAAATGTACAAGAAGCTGGAGTACAACATGCCGGAGTTGATACCGCTCTCTGCGGAGAACAGGGACGCGCTGGCGCGGGGGCTGGGCGAGATTGCGGCCCGATACGGAATCCAGATCCAGACCTGCGGCACGGATGGGGACTACACCCGTTACGGCATTCATGCCTCCGGCTGCGCGACGCTGGAGATCCTCGGAAGGGCGAACGGCGTGGCGTTCCGCAACCTGCGGCACAAGGGGATGCGCGAGGGGTGCCACTGCATCGAGAGCCGGGACATCGGCGCGTACGACACCTGCCCCAACGGCTGCAAGTACTGTTACGCGAACAGGAATCCCCAAAAGGCCTGCGAGAATTACGAGCTGCACGACCCGGACTCCCCGTTGTTGCTGGGGCATCTGAAGCCGGACGACATCGTACAGCAGGGCGCGCAGAAGAGCTTCCAGGCGAACCGCCGGTCGTCGTGAATTACTTCTACCACGAACGGATACGCCAGTCGGCGAAAAAAGAGAGGTTGGGATAATCATGCCGGAGCTCCCGGAGGTCGAGACGATAAAACGGGTCTTGGAACCGCAGATCAGCGGTTTGCAGATCGGAAGTGTGGACGTCGATCGTCCGGAGGTGATCGCCCATCCGATGGCGGCGGCGTTTTGCCGGATGGTTGCCGGACAGGTGATCGGCGGCATGGGGCGACGCGGTAAATTTCTGCAGATCCGGCTCGAGAGCGGCGATACCGTCGTCCTCCACCTGCGCATGACCGGCTCTCTTCTTCTTACCCCTTCGAATTACCCCGCCGAGAAACATACCCACGCGACCTTCCATCTAAGCGGCGGTCATGATCTACGTTTTATCGACACGCGCCGCTTCGGGCGCTTCTGGCTGATCCACGCAGGAGAGGACGACACATACAGCGGTGCAGGCAAACTGGGCCCTGAGCCGTTCGACGCCAGTCTCTCCGTGGAGTACCTGCGTGCGAGCCTCGGCAGGCGGAGAAGGCCGATCAAGGACTGCCTGCTCGACCAGAGCGTGGTGGCCGGGGTCGGCAACATTTACTCCGACGAGATCCTCTTCACGGCGAAGGTCCGCCCCGGCCGCCCCGCTTGCAGCTTGACCGATCGCGAGTGGCAGCGCCTGGCCGACGCGATCCCGGAACGGCTCGCCTACTTCGTCGAAAAAAACGTGATCACGCCGGAGGAATATCTCGCGGGCAAGGGACAGGATTACCGCAACACGCCCTTTCTGCAGGTCTACGGCCGCGCCGGGAAACCCTGTCCCACGTGCGGCAAAACCCTCTGCCGCATCGTGGTCGCCGGCAGGAGCAGTGTGTTCTGCCCGCGCTGCCAGAAGGGGCCAATCCCAGAGAAAAGCAATTGACCCACAGGAACCCCAATCTCCACCTCAAATCAAGCAAGACCTCGCTGAAACTGCGCGAGCAGCGTGATAAGATGTTGTTTGAGAAGACACCATCTTTCACCAGCGAGGTGCGATTATTATGACTCAACCCGACGTAAAATTCCAGGACA
>JAVBQG010000067.1:0-6001 GCA_031549185.1 Synergistaceae bacterium
CAACTCAGTTGTGGGGGTCTTGTGTGCTTGCTGTGCCCCCTTATGCGGGGTCTCCCCCTGGCGCCCCCCCCGATTCCTACGAATAATAATCGTCCTCCGCCCATTTCTGTGGATTTGTGTCGATGTACTCCCAGATTTTCCGGTATTCGTCTTCGCTGCGAATGATACGATCATGAAATCGTGCCTGCCATATGCTGAAGCCCACTCGTTTCGTCACGTACCCCTTCATTTGATTCACAATCCCGGAAACCGTAGGGACGCGCATTGCGCGTCCGCCTTCCACGGGTGTCGCTTCATGCGACAAAACCAGGATCATATGGATGTGGTTCGGCATAACGATATGTTTATCAACACAGACATTTCCATATACGACGGCAATGTTCCGAATCGCCGTTTCAACGATCGTGCCGATTTCAGATAGGGTGGCGCCGCCGGTAGCGGACGCGCAATGCGCGTCTCTACGAGGGGCGTACATCGTTTCGTCCCATAACAGGTTTTGTTTCTGCTTTACACAGACAGTCACAAAATACATGCCATCCCAGCTGTAATCGTAATCACGCAACCTGATATTCTTTCGCTGCGGATAATCCCTCATTTTCGCATTATATCATCCCAACACGTACCAATGAAGGCCTCGGCTTACCAAACGACAAAACATGCAATATCATCGTAGGGACGCGCATCGCGCGTCCGGCTCCTGGGACGTTCCGGCGGTAGAGCGGACGCGCAATGCGCGTCCCTACGGGTACTACGCGATTCCTTTGCTCAGCCCCTTACCGCATCTCCTCCACCAGCTCGTAGAGCCACATCCGCTCTTCGATCTCGGGGCGGGCGGTCTGGGCTTCGATCGTGACCGTGCCGGGGCTCTTCTCCACGACGGAGAGCTCCGTCATATCGGAGGTCGCCGCCAACAGAAAGACGAAGAGTTCGTCCATCACGCCCCGGCCAGCGAAGCGTTCTAGATCCCCTCTCTTGTACATCTCGCGTATGCCCTTGCGGGTCTGCCCGAAGTCGGCGTAAAAAAAAGCGTCCGGCTTCGCCGCCAGCTCCTCGAAGCGCGCGCGGTCTGTCGAGAACGGCTCGTCGAAGCCGGTGCGCGGCAGGAAGGAGAACATAAAGGCGTCGTCGGCGAAGCCGAGCATCACGCTCGACTCGATGCCGTCGCCTCGCAGGTCCATCGCGTAGAGGTGCTTCCACTTCGCGCTCTCGAGCTTCTCGTAGGGGTCCTCCTTCGCGTGTTCGGCGAGGAACGCGTCTGTCTCTCGCCGCAACGCCGCCAGTTGGTCTCGGTTCGTAACTTTCGCGTACGTGTATACACCGATGCCATTCGGCCACTTACGGCCCGGATAGGAGACGGCGGCCACGTCGACGCGCTCCATGCGCAGGGGTTCGAGTCCGCTCTCGCCCGGGTTGAGAAGAGCTCGCAGAATCGGCGGGGACGAGCTGCCGGCGACGCCTCGCCAACCGGCGTGGGAGAGGGAAGAGTAGAGCGCCTCTTTACCCAGCCGGGCAGAGGTCGCGGCCAGCAGACGGCCGCCGCCGAGGCGCTCGAACGCTGGTTCAGCCGGTTCCGGGTCGGTTTTCTTTCCGCCCTCGCCCGGGCTCAGCAGGTCAATCAAGTTAGACGCGACGTCGAGCTTCCACCCGCCGGACTGGAAGGCAAAGTCCGCCTCCACGTGCAGGGATTTCCCCCCCACTCTCTCCGCGGATTCGCGCCCGAAAAAGCCGGACAGAATATCCCCGGTCAGGGGGCCGGCTTCGAAGATCGCGAAGTTGCGCGCGTTTTCCCCGGGCTTCTCGGGCCGGAAGTGCCTCCCGCTCGACAGGGCGCCGAGCGGCACCTCCAGGTCGTCCTCGTCGAAGGCGCAGAGCAACAGATTGTCGCGGGCGGTGCAGTAGAAGCGGAGACCGCCGAAGCGGACCTTGTAGATGGAAGGGCTCTCCTCCTCCCGCGTCACCCGCAGGAGCTCTTCGTCGTCCCGCCCTTTGCCCAGAAAGAGCGAGCGCAGCTCCCCGTCGTCGATCTTCCCGCTTGCCATCTTCTGCAGGGGGCCGCGATACGCCTCCGGGTACGAGAGCGCGAAACAGACCACCTCTCGCCCTTCCTTCGGTCCCCGCTCGCCGGCCAGAAACGACATCGACTCGGCGGGCCAAAAGCGCAACACTTCGATGAATACCCGGAGATCCTTGTCGAGTATGCCGAAGCAGCGTGCGGCGTTCGACAGCGAGAAGCGCGAGGCGATCTCGCGAAAATCGTTCACCTCTTTATAGAAGTAGCCGGAGCCCACCCCCAGCGCGGGCATCGCCTCGACGGGGCGTCGCACGCGCCCGGCCGCCGAGGCCGGGTGAACGAGGAACAGAGAAAACAGCAGCGCCAGAGACAGAAACCAAAATGCTTGACGTTTGTTGCCGAACATACACATACCCCCTGAAATTTATTTATCGAACGCTCCAGTACAGTTGGTGCATTCGAAAACCCACGGTGCCACCTCCAATGTTTTATTAAAGGAACGGTAACATATATAGGAGGCGTATGGCAAGGGAAATGGGCAATCCGAGCGAGAAGAGACAAGAAAAACATCCCCCTCGACGCGCAAAGCAAACCGAGGGAGATGTCTCTCATGCCAATTTGAAATCAACGGCCTGAAGGGTAACGCGTTAAGGCTGGTTTGTATGGCCGGTCGCCACACCGTAAACTCCCGTTTGATGGCAACTTGGTATAAAAGGCGCGCCGTTCCGGTGCGCGCCTTTTATGAAGAGAAGAGAATAGGAGGTGCTTCGAGGACGCCGCTTGCAACGCGGCGGAGAAGCCTGTCTTATGGACGCTTGGCGAGTGGCCGCGCGTCTTTTCGTCGTATGGGGGCCGAAGTGCGAAGGCGCGAAAAGAAAAAAGAGAGATCGCCGGCGGTCGGCAATCCCTCTTCGACAATGACGAGGTCTTCCGATCGGTCCGGTGCCCGCGCACTTTGGGAAACCGGCCTCGCAGCCGGCGTCTCCTACGATCCATAACCCTCGGCAGATTTCCTGGCTCTCGTTCGTCCTACTCCCGCGCCTTCCCGTTCTCCGAGAACAGTGGCTACTGCGGTTTCGTCGCGATTACAGTGGCGGGGCCGCTCCGGATTTGCACCGGATTCCCTTACCGAAAGTCCCATATTCGATTGTCCACTTATGTTACACGAAATCGGCGCTGTTGTCCAGCGCGTGCCCTGCTCCTATGATGGTGTATACTTGAACAATGGACGAAATGGCAAACAACGAACAACTCAGGCAGGAAAAATTCATACGCATGACCGAGGCGTCGGTCGAAAGGCTCGTCTGCAAAATGGCCGTGCCGACCATGATCAGCATGCTGGTCACCGCCATCTACAACATGGCGGACACGTTCTTCGTCGGGCGCATCGGGACGAGCGCGACGGGCGCCGTCGGTATCGTCTTCTCGCTGATGGCGATCATCCAGGCGATCGGCTTCTGTTTCGGACAGGGGTCGGGCAACTACATCTCGCGCAAGCTCGGCGCACACGACTTCGACGAGGCGTCGCGCATGGCGGCGACCGGTTTTCTGACGGCGTTCGGCGCGGGCTTGGTCATCACGGTCGTCGGCCTCTTCTTCCTCACGGAGTTCTCTCTGATGCTGGGCTCCACGGAGACGATCCTCCCCCACGCAAAGGAGTACATGCGCTTCATCCTCCTGGGCGCGCCCTTTATGACCTCGTCGCTCGTGCTCAACAATCAGCTGCGACTGCAGGGCAACGCCATGTACGCGATGATCGGCATCGCCAGCGGCGCGGTGATCAACATCGGGCTCGACCCGCTCTTCATCTTCACGTTCGGGATGGGCGTCGGGGGCGCGGCGCTGGCGACGGTCATCAGCCAATTCGTCAGCTTCTGCCTGTTGCTGGCGGGATGCAAGCGCGGGGGCAACATTGCCATTCGCTTCCGCGATTTTTCGCCGTCTCTCCGGCGCTACTGGGAGATCATACGGGGCGGAACGCCGTCGCTCTTCCGGCAGGGCCTTACCTGCGCTGCGGCGATCGCACTCAACCTCGCTGCCCGCCACTACGGGGACGCCGCAGTGGCCGCCATGTCGATCGTCAACCGCACGATGATGTTCGCTTTCTCCGCCCTCATCGGCTTCGGCCAGGGCTTCCAGCCCGTCTGCGGCTTCAACTACGGCGCCAGGCGCTACGACCGCGTGCTGGAGGGCTTCTGGTTCTGCCTGAAGGTGGGGACGACGTGCCTCACCGTGCTGGCGCTCCTCGGCATCCTCTTCGCGCCCTCCGTCGTCGCGATCTTCCGCCGGGAGGACGCCGAGGTCATCGCCATCGGCGCGAAGGCGCTGCGCCTGCAGTGCGTCACCTTCCCCCTGCTCGCCTGGTTCACGCTGAACAGCATGATGATGCAGAACATCGGCGCCTTCGGCAGAGCAAGCGTGCTGGCGATGGCCCGGCAGGGGCTCTTCTTCCTGCCGCTCATCCTGACGCTGCCGCGCTTCTTCGGGCTCTGGGGCATCCTGCTCTGCCAGCCGCTGGCCGACCTCTGCAGCTTCCTGCTGGCCCTGCCGCTGGGCATTGGAACGATTCGGGAGCTGAAAGCAGACGCGCGAGGAGCCGGGTAGGCTAGAAGGAAATACGACAGCCCGCCGTTTCGGCGGGCTGTTTGTTTGTGTAGGGGTCAGTTGATCGCGTCCGGCCAAGCGTTCCGGACCGTGTAGTACACCGTCTTTCCGCTCGCGGGATCCCGCCAGGCCAGCGGGGCTTTTACGAGGGACGTATCGATTTTCGCCTCGATCTCGTCTCCGAAGTCGCCCTTCGCGAATTTTTTCTTCTCTTTGTAGAAGTCCTCACTCTCGTACTCCGCGTTCGAGACGCGGATCACGACCTTCGTCTCGTGAAAATCGCCCTTCGCCAGCGGGATGTCCGCCTTTTCGATCAGCACATAGCGCCCCTCGGAGTCCTTCGGGCCGTCGAAGCGGGAGGCTGCGAGCACCGTCCCGCTCGATGGATACGCAAGCGCGGACTCCAGGGAGGCTTCCTCTTTGAACCTGGCCTCCGCGCCGCCGGGGCTCAGGCCCCGGATTCCGAGACCGACAAACGCGCCGCCGATGGCGACGAGGAGCAATAAGACGAACCACTTACCCGGCACCAGGCGAAAACGGTTTCTGTGTTCGCCGCGCATCCCCTCGGCCGTGGATTTCAGTTCGAGCGGCCACCGGTCGGCCGCCACGCTCTGTCCGCACTTCTCGCAGTTTACGGCGGCGAAGCCCTTGTGCGGCATGCTGATCGTCCAGAAAAAAGTCTCCAGCCTGTCGTTGGAGATATCGAGCCGCAGGCCGCCCTTCTGCCCGCAGCATGGACACGCCGTCCTCGGGAACTCGCGCGACGCTACGACCTCCTCGATCGCCTTCTGCCACCAAATTGCAAACACGAAGATCCTCTCCTTTGACAATCAATATGACACCTCGTTCAACGCGAGAACCAGGCACCATCCCGCTCTCATTGCATGGCCTTCATTATTATGAATTATGGTATCATAATACCGTAATTCTTTTTTCTGTCAATAGCCATTTCAAATACCGGGGCATTTCATAAATCCCTTTTACGCCCTTTGCGGATTCGTTCGATTTGTTCGCATGATAGGCTTGCGGAAAGGAGATGATCGACATGATGTTCACAAAAAAACACGCGCTCGCGCTGATTCTCGTGTTAACGCTCTACCCGCTCTCGCCCGTCTTCGCCGCCGGACCACGTGGGATCTTCGTGTCGAACGCGACAAGCACCAGGACACGCGAGGAGAACGGCAGCGCCCGCTACGTCTTCGAACTGACGTCCGGCCCCTCGGATCTTATCGCGCAATACATCTTCCCCACATTCGTCAGGTCTACGTCGCAGAATAGCATTTTTCGTAGGTGGAGCCGAGGGCGGCAAGAATCGCAGCGACGGCACTTCTGTCGTGGGGCTGCGTCAAATGGACGCTCCTCACGACACCCGCTACAAGCAAACTG
>JAVBQG010000018.1:0-67468 GCA_031549185.1 Synergistaceae bacterium
CAGTTTGCTTGTAGCGGGTGTCGTGAGGAGCGTCCATTTGACGCAGCCCCACGACAGAAGTGCCGTCGCTGCGATTCTTGCCGCCCTCGGCTCCACCTACGAAAAATGCTATTCTGCGACGTAGACCTGACGAATGTGGGATTATAGCAAATTCTGATTTTATCCAGTTTTGTGAGGTGTGAACGCGCGACTGAGTAAGGTCTATAAAAAGAGGCGCGAAGCCGGTTATAACCAGCTTCGCGCCCTATCTATTCATATCTGTTCTTTTCGTATTGGTGGGCCTACCTGGAATCGAACCAGGAACCTTCCGGTTATGAGCCGGTGGCTCTAACCAATTGAGCTATAGGCCCAAGACAACGCATTATATAACACGATCAGTCATTAATGCAACCGATGGGACAGCAGTCGATCGCCTCTTTTATCGCGTCTCGTTCGCTCTCTGGATCCTCCTCGACCAGGACGGTCGCCTTTCCCGCGTTTTCGTCCAGGCCGAAGACCTGCGGGCAGGTCTGCATACAAACACCGCAACCGATACAGTCTTTTTGGTTTATTTTGACACCCATCTTAGATCATGCCTCCTTGAAAGGCATGATTCTAATCCTATTTTTTCACATCGTCAAATTTTTTTGCCGATTGGTGCGATGCGCAGGTTTCGCCCTACCGTTTGGAGACGGAGAGCTGTGGTACGCCGCCCGGCAGCGTGAGGTCCAGCAGAGAGCGATACTCCGTGACGGCCTTTTTCTTCGGCTCGGCGGAGGCGATGAAAACGCCGACGCCCGTCACGTCCGCGCCGAACTCGCGCGCCATGAGGAGCATTCCTGCCGCCGTGCTGCCGCCGCGCATGAAGTCGTCCACCACCAACACCTTACTCGAAGCGGCGAGGCTTCTTGTGCCGAGGTACATGGTGCGGACGTCGCCGCTTCCGGTGGGGAAGTGGACGCCGACGGCGGGGCCGTCGCTCGGCCGGTTGCGAAAACGGCAGACGGCGAGTGGAACGCCGAGCGCGTATGCGGTGAAAAAGGCCACGGGTATGCCCTTGACCTCGGAGGTCATCACGACGTCCGGCTTGTCCGACGCAAAGAGCGAGGCCATCGTGAAGCCAAGGAACGACGCGGAGGCCGGTTCGAAGAGGAGGTCCGTGTAATAGATGAGTCCGCCTGGCAGCAGTCGATCCGGCGCCGACAGGCGCTCCGCGATGTCGCCGAGCGTCCGTTCGCGGTACTCGCCGGACGGGTCGGGCAGAAAGTAGGCGCCGCCGCTGCGCCCACGGTCGACGACGATGCCGCCGAGGCCTTCGTTGGCAAGCGACTCCGAGATGATTTCAATATCGTCGCTGACGAGGGTCTTCGACACGCCGAAGCCCGACGCGGTCTCCGTCAAAGAAATTGGCATGGATGGTCGCAACAGTAACCGGGATGCTATTCGAATCAGACGCTCCGTTCTTTTGCCCTTCATAATAACATCACTCCATTACCATGATCTTCTGCAACCACGGAAAACGCTCAAGCCTCGATGAAAGCGCATCGGCGAGATTCGTCCGGGAGGCGAAAAGCGCGAAACAGGACGAACCGCTCCCACATAGCCCCCACGCCAACGCACCGCTTTCTTCGAAAATTGAGTAAGCATCATTGTAACATAACAGGTGGTCAGCATGACACAACATAAAATCATTTGGTAAAAATCCGAGGAACTTGCGTCCCTTGAGCCGCTTCAGAATGTCGCGCGACTCGCGTCGCGCCTCTTCGCGCGAGACGACCACAGGTCTTTCCGTCTGCGTTTCTCTCATGTGGTCGATTCTTGCGTAGGCCTCCCGCGTGTCGCTGCTCCAGGTCGGGAAGAGAATCACGCCAGGCAGATCCAGCGTCTCGTCGAGTCCCTCCAGCTCTTCGCCGATCCCATCCGCCAGGGCAAGATCGTAGCGACTGGCGAGAAACGCGACATCTGCGCCGAGCCTTCCCATTTCGGAGAGCTCCGGCAGGGCACAACCACCGCTGCGCGCGAACCAACGCAACAGAGCAGCGGCGTTGCCGCTGCCTGCGCCAATACCGCTGCCCATGGGCAAAAATTTGGACAACCTCATCTCGAGTGGAGGCAAAGCCTCCGAGCCGAAGCGAGTCCGCAAAAAAGAGCACACCTTTATGAGCAGGTTCTCGCCCGGAATACTGGCTCCCGCCACCTGGAGCGTGTCTTGTCGCGCCCCGGCCGTTATCTCCAGTACCTCGGGCGACTTCCTTCTCCAGAAAAGGGAGTGTATTTCGTGATAACCGTCATCACGTCTTCTCAGCACTCTCAAATTGAGGTTAATTTTGATGGAACACGTCTCTATAAAATGCATGTCGAAAAAGTAGGGAGAAAAGAGGAAAGAATCAAGGGTAATTTGGACGGGAGACGCGTCAAATGATGTTTTTCCCGCTTGGAAGCAGCTGCAGCTCCACCTCTTTTGTCAATATGTCCGCGTAACTGAAGGAAACCGTGCTGTTCTGAGATTCGACAAACAACGTGAAAAGGCTGGGGTATGCCTCCAGGATGACACCGTGTCTTGCCTCCATCTTTCTGCGCCCGTTCGCCGCACGGTAAAAAACCTGGAAGCCCTTGCACTGACTGATCCGCTCGCGTATCGCGTTCAAATTGCCCGCCAATATCCTCACTCCCAAGAGTCATATTAATCTACTGGAAATTTTAACACATTGCCGGGGTGAATTCAAGATTGAATCCCGGCAGCGCGCATTTTCCGTGTCAATATTCATCAAAATGTCACCAAGGGGGAATTTTGCAAGCAATTTTAAAGTATCAAGATCGAACTTTTAACACGATTCTTTTATCCCCGACGCGCCTGGTTATGGCTTGCGAGTCGAAGAACTCCAGTATCGCCAAGGCATATTTGCGGCTGGTTCCGATCTTGTCCCGCAGCGACGCGACCGTGAGGTTGCCCTCGATCGACGAGACGATTTCGTGAAGCCTCGATCTGGTTTCCCTCGGCAGCAGAAGGCCCTCGCCTATGATTTTAAGGTCGGCGTTCTCCTTGAGGTAGCCGAGAGCTTTGCTGATCTCCTGGGCGGAGAGCCCCGTCTCCTGTGGGAGCAGGGCGATCTCCGCGAGCTGGAAGTCCCTGGCGAGCGCCAATTCGTTCAGCCGCGTCACGATCTCCATAAATCGATCGTCGTTGCGCGGCTGGAAATCGGGCAGATGATAGCGGATTTCCCCGCCCGCCTCCGTGGATTTCAACTCGCCTCTGCGTATGAACAGTCGGAGGAACTCGACCATGTCCCGCAATTCGAAGGCGCCCTCGGTGGATGGCGGGGCCGACTGGGTCAGCTCGTCCGCGCTGAGGCCCGCCCGCTCGGGGTGGGTTTTGTGAAATGCGTCCAACTGGGCCTGGATTTTGCGGAGTGCGGTACGCGCCAGTGCCTCCGAGCAGAAAAACGTGCGCGTCTCGCCGAAACGGAGAATATCTCCGTCGGTCTCTGGTCTGCCAAGCGTTTTTGCGGCGGCAGAGAAGTCATTCTTCTCCATCTGGGACAGCTTGAAAAGATGCCCCGCCTCCAAAATGCCTCTCTCGCGCACCAGCGCGATCAGGCGCGCGGTGGGGAGCTTTTCCGGAGATGTTCGGCTCAGTTCCAAGAGAATGGCCTCCCGCGCCACGCGCTCCTCCCCGCTGTGGGGGCGCCTCGTGTTCGGCAGCAGGATCTCCCCTCCGCCGATGGTTCTGAGGGGGCTGTAGAAGCGCACGACGAAACGCTCGCCCATGGCCGAGGCGATCGGAAACTCGGGGAAGAGCTGCACCAACCCGCTCTCACCCGGTTTGATCACGCGGCGTTTTTCGTCCTTCAGGTTTCCGAGCAGCGAGACTCGGACGACGACGTCCGAGGTGCCGACGTGCAGGCGCAGCCGCTGCCAGTGCCGGATGGGTTCGGGCGCCGAGGGGAGCATGTCGAGGCGCGCGTCGAGGCATTCGGTCGGGAAAAAACGGCCCGGCGCGCAGGCGACGTCGCCCCTGTGAAGCTGTTCGAGCGAGACGGAGGCCAGGTTGATCGCCGTCCGCTGTCCCGCCACCGCCTCCTGCGACGGGGCGCCGTGGACCTGTATGGAGCGGACCTTGGTCCGAAGGCTGGAGGGCATGATCTCGACGTCGTCTCCCTCGCGCACGGAACCGTGATAGGCGGTGCCGGTTACGACGCTTCCGAAGCCCTTCACGCTGAAGGCGCGGTCGATGGGCAGGAAGAACGCTCCCATCCGGTTTCGCGCGGGCGTGACGGAGACGATCTCCTCGAGCGCCGTGAGCAGGGCGGGTATGCCCTCTCCCGTCGTTGACGAGACGGGCAGGAGCGGCGCTCCCTCCAGAAAGGTTCCCGCCGTGAGCTGCTCCACGTCGAGTCGCGCCAGTTCGAGCATCTCGTCGTCGACCAGGTCGACCTTGCTGAGTACGACGAGCCCGCTCGAGACGCCGAGCAGTTTCAGGATGTCCAGGTGCTCGCGGGTCTGGGGCATGACGCCCTCGTCCGCCGCGACGACGAGCATGACGGCGTCGATGCCCGCCACGCCCGCCACCATCTGGCGGATGAATTTCTCGTGTCCGGGGACGTCGACGATGCTGACGACGCGGCCGGAGGGGAGGGCGAGCGGCGCGAAGCCGAGTTCGATCGTGATGCCGCGTTTTTTCTCCTCGCTCAAGCTGTCGCAGTCGACGCCCGTCAGCGCGCGCACGAGCGTCGTCTTGCCGTGGTCGATGTGCCCGGCGCTGCCGAGGATGAAGGGGTACTCGGCGCCTCTATCCATCGTTCGTCGTGTTTCTGTGCGCGAAGATCTCCCGCAGCGCGCGGGAGACCCTCTCCTCCTCGCCCGGCAGCAGTGTGCGGACGTGGAAGATCAGGCGGTCGTCGCGAATGCCCGCGATCACCGGCACTTCGGCTTCGCGCAGCCTGGCCGCCAGCTTCTCGGCCCTGACGCCGCCGCTCGGGGCGAGCGCGACGCCCCAGCCGGGCAGCTCCGTGGCGGGAAAAGCGCCGCCGCCGACGGCGTCGTCCGTCTCGACCAGCGAGACCTTCGGCGAACCGAAGGCGTGCAGTCCAAGCTCCGCGAAGAGCGCTTCGATCGTCTCAAGCAACGCCTCCGCGCGCGCCCGGAGGACGTCGTTTCTCTCGCGCAGCATCTCCATCGTGGGAATTCTGCCGCTCTCGCCCTTGAGGTACAGGCGCAGGATTGCCTCGAAGGCGGCGAGCGTCATCTTGTCGACTCGCAGCGCGCGGGCGAGCTGGTTGGTGCGTATCCGGTCGATCAATTCGCGCGATCCCGCGATGCAGCCGATCTGCGGGCCGCCGAGGAGCTTGTCGCCGGAGAACGTGACGACGTCGACGCCCGTCTCGAGGCAGCGGCGCACGGTCGGCTCGCCGGAGAGGGTGGGCGCGTCCTCCACCGAGATGTCCTCCAGCAGGCCGCTGCCGAGGTCCTCCATGCAGATCAGCCCGTTTTCGTGGGCGATCTTCGCCAGCTCCTCGCGAGGCACGGACTCCGTGAAGCCCTGCACGCGGAAGTTCGACGGGTGTACCTTGAGCAGAAGAGCGGTGTCGTCAGTGATCGCGTCCCGGTAGTCGCGGGGATGGGTACAGTTGGTGGTGCCGACCTCCGCCATGCGCGCGCCCGAGAACGAAAGGATGTCGGGGATGCGGAACGAGCCGCCGATCTCGACCAGCTCGCCACGGGAGACGACGACCTCCCGGCCCCTTGCCAGCGCGGCGAGCGCGAGGACCACGGCCCCCGCGTTATTGTTGACGACGAGCGCCGCCTCGGCCCCCGTGGCCTGGCAGAGCAGCCATTCGACGTGCGCGTTGCGCTGTCCGCGCGAGCCGGTCTCGGTGGCGTATTCGAGCGTACTGTAGCCCTTCGCGACGGCGACGACGGCCGAGAGTGCCTCGTCCGGCAGGGGGGAGCGCCCGAGGTTGGTGTGCACAACCACGCCGGTGGCGTTGACCACGGGACGAAGGCTGCTGCGCGCGCGGTTTTCGATCAAACGCCTGGCGCGATCCTCCACGATCTCAGCGACGGGGAGGTCGAGCCGCATCGTCCCCTCTCTCGCATCGCGGCGGAATTCCGAGAGGGCCTCGGAGAAGAGGTCCTTGATCGTCTCGCGCCCGAGCTCGCGTTCGAGCGATTCGACCCACGGTAGCGCCAGCAGGGAGTCCATTTGAGGTATGGCTCGTAAAAATTTTTGAAGCTCCGCATCCATCGTCGATCACAACCTTTTTTACATCGCATAATGCAGCCAAAGTATACACGAAACTTCCCATCACAACCTCGCGATTTTTGTGCTACATTCAGCGTGATCGGTATGAATGGGAGAGGGGAATTCCGATGGGAGAGAACGGTGGAAAAATAAACGTGGAGGTCCTGCGTTATCAGCAGTCCGAGGTCGACGGCGCGGCGCTGTATCATGCCATCGCCCGAGGCATACGCGACGAAAAAAATAAAAACATCCTGACGAAGATTGCCTCGGACGAAACGCGCCACGCGAGGATGATCGAGGCACACACAGGGGTCGCGTTGAAACCGAACCGTCTGAGGCTGTTCTTTCTCTCGCTGTTGACGCGCCTGATGGGCTACACCTTTTCGATCAAGCTGCTCGAGCGCAACGAAAAAACCGCCGGGACGGAGATCGCCCTTGCGTCGCAGATCCCCGGTTTCGAGGAGATCGTGCGGGACGAGGAGTCCCATGAGTCGCAGCTCGTCGACATGCTCGAGGAGGAGCGCGTGGGCTACATCGGCAGCATCGTGCTCGGTATGAACGACGCGCTCGTCGAGCTGACGGGCGCGCTCGCCGGCTACACGCTCGCGATGCGCGACACGCGGATCATCTCGATGGCCGGGCTGATCACGGGCTTCTCCGCTACCCTCTCGATGGCGGCCTCGGGTTACCTCTCCGCGCGGGCCGACGGCAGGCGCGACGCGCTCAAGTCGTCCGTCTACACGGGGGTTGCATACCTGCTGACGGTCGCGCTGCTGATCCTGCCGTATCTCCTCTTTCCAGAAGACGCCTATCTGGCGGCGCTCGGCGTCACAATGGCGGCCGCCATCGGCATCATTGCCGTCTTCAACGGATATGTCGCCGTCGTGCTCGACCGTTCATTCAAAAAAGGGTTCCTCGAGATGTCCGTCCTCAGCATCGGCGTGGCCGTCATCTCGTTTGTCATCGGCATCGTCGTCAAGCGGGTGCTGGGTATCGACCTGTGATGAAAGTTCGGCGGATATCCCTCGGGCACCTCAACCCCTGGTTGATCGAATGCGGCGGGCGGTGGATCGCGGTTGACGCCGGCCGGCCGCGGGCAGTGGATCGCTTTCTGTCGGCGGTCGAAGCCGCCGGCTGCGAGGCGCGCGAGATCGCGTTGATCGTCGTCACGCACGCGCACTACGACCACGTGGGCGCCGTCGCCGCGCTCAAGGCGCTCTCCGGCGCGCCCGTCGCCGCGCACCGGAGCGAGGCGGAGATTCTGCGCACCGGTGGCTTCGTCCTCTCCGACGGCCTGAACGCGCTCGGACGCTTCAGGGCCTTCATGGGCCGCCACGTCGTGCCGCGGTCGGTCTTCGCGTTCGAGCCGTTCGAGCCCGACATCCTCGTCGACGAGGAACGCCGCCTCGACGACCTCGGCTTCCCCTCGGCGCTTGTCCACACGCCCGGCCACTCCGACGGCTCCATCAGCCTGCTCTTCGACGACGGCAACCTCTTCGCTGGCGACCTGGCGATCACCCAGCCGCTGCCAGGCCTCTGGCGGCACATGCCGATCTACGGCACGTCGATCGAAGCGGTCAAAAAAACCTGGCGTGTCATGATCGATCGCGGCGCCAGACACATCTACCCCGGTCACGGCCGCGACTTCCCGGCGTCGGAGCTGGAGCGGTATTTATAGTGTGCAAATAAACAATCGAGGCCGCGCGGCCTCGATTGTTTGATGGATATCTTCCACTTTTGAAAATTTGACCGCCTACTCGAAAATTCTCTCGCAGCTCCCGGCCGCACAGCTGCAGTGGCCGGATTCGGAGGGCGGGTCGAGGTAGTCGCCGTCGAAGCAGGCGGTGCAGAGTGCGTCTTGCGGGAGGCCGATCGCGTCGATCATGTCCTCTTTGCTCAGGTAGCAGAGCGAGTCCGCGCCGACGGAGTTCGCGATCTCCTCCAGCGACTGCCTCGCGGCGGCGAGGTCGCCCGTCGACGGTGTGTCGAGGCCGTAGAAGCAGGGGTGACGTACGGGCGGCGAGGAGATGCGCAGGTGGATGGCCGTCGTCTTGCACTCGCGGATCATGGCGACCACGAGGCCCGCCGTTGTGCCGCGCACGATCGAGTCGTCGACCAGCACGACGCTGTTGCCCGCGAAGAGTTCGGGGCTGGGGTTGAGCTTGATGCGGACGCCAAGCTCCCGCACGCGCTGCGTCGGCTGAATGAACGTGCGCCCCACGTAGCGGTTGCGGACGACCGCGGACTCGAACGGCAACCCCGCCTCCTGGGCGTAGCCGATCGCCGCGGTGGTGCCGCTGTCCGGCATGGAGGCGACGAAGTTCGCGTCCGCGGCGTTCGCGTTCGACAGGACGTGCTCCCCCGAGTTGTTGCGGGCGAGGCGACGGCCCATCTCCTTGCGCGCTTTGTAGACCGAGCGGCCCTCGATGACGCTGTCGGGGCGCGCGAGATAGACGTATTCGAACGAGCAGAGGCGCTTGCGGTTGCTGCGCTCCGGCAGGTAATGGGACGAAAGGCCGTTCTCGCCGATCAGAAGCACTTCGCCCGGTTCGACGTCGCGCACGAACTCCACGCCGAGGAGGTGAAAGGCGCAGGACTCGGACGACACGTACCAGTTGTCGCCGCGGCGGCCGAGCGCGAGCGGGCGGAAGCCCCAGGGATCGCGCGCGGCGACGAGCCCCTCTTCGAGCAGGACGACGAGGCTGAACGCGCCACGTGCCTGTGCCAGCGCACGATGCAGCGCCTCCAGCGGGCGCGTGCGGGGCTGGTGGGCGAGGAGGTGCAGGATTGCCTCCGTGTCGCAGGTCGACTGGAAGATCGCGCCGCGGTTTTCCAGCGTGTCGCGCAGCTCGCAGAAGTTGGTGAGGTTGCCGTTGTGAGCGATGGCGACGGGACCCTGCGCGTAGTTCGCGCAGATCGGCTGGGCGTTCTGGATCATGGAGGCCCCTGCGGTTGAGTAGCGTACATGTCCGATGACGGCGTGCGCGTGAAGGCCCGCGAGGCGCTCCTGATTGAGGGCCTCGTGCACGAGGCCCATGCCGCGCCGCAAGTTGATCCGCCGGTCGCCGTTGATCCAGGCGATGCCCGCGGACTCCTGCCCGCGGTGCTGAAGGGCCAGAAGCCCGAGATAGACCTCCTCCGCCACGTTATCCTTGGTGCTGTATGCACCGAAAACTCCGCACATGTTTTATTTCGAACCTCCGTGAAATGCTTTTCCCAGATCGTCCAGACCGATGTTCAGGGTATTTTGAATGTTCAGCGATGCTCCGTCGACCGTGCCGATGTTCGCGACCGGATAGCCCTCCCAGATCGTCATGAATTTCTCGCGATTCTCCTCCGATACGAAGTAGAGCGCGCGGGGGCCGCCCTCTCCGAAGAGAACGGCGGTGAGGTCGCCCGCGGGGAGCGAGATATCCATGCCCAGATTCGAAGCGATCGCCTCCTGCGCGAGCGCGACGGCGAGGCCGCCTCCCGCGAGCGCGCGCGCGCTGCCCGCGGCGCCCTTGCGTGTCGTCTCCGTCGCCCGTTCGGCGAATTTTTCCTCCATTTTTGCGTCGTACTTGTGCGTTATGCCCTGCGGTTTGGCACGAGAATTTTCACTGCAGAGGATCTGCCAGCGGCTGGCGCCGAGAGACCCCGGCTCCAACCCCACGAGATAGACGGCGTCTCCCTCCTTTGCCTCGCCCGCAGGCAGATAATACCCGCAGTGCGAGACGAGGCCCGCCGCCACCACCACCGGTGTGGGGTAGATGCCGCCGCGCGGCGTCTCGTTGTAGAGGCTGACGTTACCGGAGACGACCGGGCACTCCAGGTCGCGGCAGACAGTCGCGAGGCCGCGCACGCACTCCGACAGGTCGTGGAAGTTCTCGGGGTTCTCCGGCGACGGGAAATTGAGGCAGTTCGTCATGCCCAGCGGCTCCGCACCGCAGACGCGCAACTTGCGCAGCGAGAGCGCCATCGTCTCTGCCGCGCCCGTGAAGGGATCGGTCCAGCACTTCCACGGCTCCCCCTCCATCGAGTAGGCCACGAGGCTGTCCGAGTCGGGGACGCGGATTACAGAGACGGGCGCGCCCGGCCACTCGACGGTGCGAAGCTGCACCTGGCAGTCGTACTGTTGCCAGATCTCGCGCCTCTCTCGCCCCTCGGGCGAGCCGATCAATTTCAGGAGGTCTGCCGCCGGGTCGGCGCACTTCATGCCCGCGGGGAGCGCCCTGCGCTCGCCCAGGTTCTTCGGCTCCGCGCTCGGCCAGGGGATCACCGGCGCGTCGCCGAGGATGGAGAGGGGGAGATCGGCGAGCAGCGCCCCGTTCTTGTAGACCTTGTAGCGGTCGCCGGTCGTGACGTTGCCCACGACCACGCACTCGAGCGTGAAGTGGTCCGCGACGGCCTTGACGGCGTCGAACTTCTCCGGGTTCACGATCAGCAACATGCGCTCCTGCGACTCGGAGAGGAAGATCTCCCACGGCTCCATCTCCTCGCGGAGGGGGATCTTTTCGCAGAAAATCTCCATGCCGGCGCCGCTCTTGTGCGCGATCTCGCTCGACGAGGAGAGGATGCCCGCCGCGCCCATGTCCTGCATCGACGCGATCATGCCGGCGCTCTGCAGTTCGAGGCAGCAGTCGATCAGCAGCTTTTCCTCGAAGGGGTCGCCGATCTGGATCTGCGGCCTGCTGGCGGCGCTGTCGTCGTCGAGCTCCTTGGAGGCGAACGACGCGCCCGCGATGCCGTCGCGCCCGGTCTTGGAGCCGAGCAGCACGGCGAGGTCGCCCGGTTTTGCCGTCTTCGAGCTGACCATCGAATCGAGCCGCACGAAGCCGGAGCTGAAGGCGTTGACCAGGGGATTGCCCTCGAAACAGGGGTCGTAGAACGTCTTGCCGCCGACGGTCGGCACGCCGACCGCGTTGCCGTATCCGGCGATGCCCTCGACGATGCCCTCGGCCAGCGTCGCCGACTTTCCCGAGTCGGGCGGACCGAGAAAGAGGCCGTCCATCGACGCCGCGGGCTTCGCGCCCATCGCGAGGATGTCGCGGACGATGCCGCCGACGCCCGTCGCCGCGCCCTGGTAGGGAGCGACGGCCGAGGGGTGGTTGTGGCTCTCGACCTTGAAGGCCAGGCCCCAGCCCGCGCCGCAGTCGACCACGCCGGCGTTCTCGCCGGGGCCCTGCACGACGGCCGTCCCCTTCTGGGGGAACTGCGACAGCAGCGGCCGCGTGGATTTGTAGCTGCAGTGCTCGGACCACATGACGCCGATCAACGCCGTCTCGAGCTCGTTCGGCTCGCGCCCGAGCATCCCTTTGATCGTCTCGTACTCTCTATCCGAAAGACCTGCGTCGCGATAGTTCATCCTTTACACCCCGCATTTTTTGCCCAGCCCATGATCGATTCCCAGAATTGCCTGCCGTCTGTGCCGCCGACGAGGCCGCGTACCGTCGCGCGCTCGGGGTGCGGCATGATGCCCAGTACATTGCCGCGCTCGTTCACGATGCCGGCGATGCCGTTCAGCGAGCCGTTCGGCGCGTATTTCTCACCCGCGTCGCCTGTCTCTGGATCTGCGTAGCGGAAGATTACGCGGTTCTCCCGTTCGAGCTTCGCCAGTTCGTCGGGTGGCAGGAAGAAGAGTCCCTCGTGGTGCGCAATGGGGAACTGCGCGATCTCGCCCTTCGCGAACGCGCACGAGAAGGGCGTGTCGTCCCGCTCGATCCGGACGTACGTTTTGCTGCAGATGAAGCGCAGGTTCGCGTTGGTGAGAAGAGCGCCCGGCAGAAGCCTCGCCTCCGTCAGAATCTGAAACCCGTTGCAGATCCCGGCCACCAGCCCGCCGCGATCCGCGTGCGCGCGCACTGCCTTCATCAGGGGAGATTTCGCCGCGAGCGCCCCTGTGCGCAGGTAGTCGCCGTACGAGAAGCCGCCCGGGACCATGACGAGGTCGGGTGGCGCGGGAAAATCCTCCTCGTCGTGCCAGACCAGGTCAACCGGCCCCATCTCCATGTCGGCGATGGCGTTCGCGACGTCGTTGTCGCAGTTGCTGCCGGGGAAGACGACGAGCGCGCTTCTCACTTCCGCAGCTCCAGCGTGAAGGTGTAGGCCTCGATCAGATCGTTGACCAGCAGGTCGGCCGCCGTCGCTTTGACGAGCTCGCCCGCGGCGGCCTCGTCCCTTGCCTCCACGTTCATGCGGATGAATTTCCCGACCCGCACATCTCCCGCCGCCGTATAACCGTGGCTCTTCAGCGTCTTCTCGACCGCCTTGCCCTGGATATCCAGCACGCCGTCTTTCGGCAAAATCGTTATGTCCGCCCTGTAAACGTTCATTCTGCAAACAGCCTCCCTGAGGGTTCTGATGAAATCACGCTGATATTATCGAGTCGAAGATATTAATTGTCAACTTATAATGCTGAGTGAATATAAACCAGAAGATGAATGTAAAGAAAAAGAGCCGGATCGCGCGGGTTCCGCGGATCCGGCTCTTGAGGTTATATGTGCGATCAATCGTTCAAAGTTTACGGAGTCGGTCCCTGCACGATGTCCAGGTCGGGGTTGCCGCACCAGGCGTGGTACGAGGGGTTGTAGTTGCGCGCGTTTTTGTAGCCAGCGAGACGGAAGACCATCGTCATGAAGGACGAGCGAACGCCCGCTGTGTCGTAGAGAATGATCGTCTGCTCCTTGTCCGTGAAGCCGGCGCTCTCGATCATATCGCGCAGCGGCTGCTCGGGCAGAATCTTGAAGTCGGCGGTGAATACCTTCTCCATCGAGAAGTTGATCGCGCCGGGGATGTGTCCGGGGCGGCGTTCGCCGAAGGGACGGATTTCGCCCGTGTATTCCTTCTCGGAGCGCACATCGACGATTTTGATCTCGGGGTTCTTCAGGTTCTCGGCCAGCCACTCCGTGGAGACGATATACGAGGGATCGTACTTCGTGTGCGGATAGGTCACGGCCTTCGCCGAATGCGTTACGTTCGACGTCTTGCCGCCCGAGGCGCGCCACGCGGTGAAGCCGCCGTCGAGGATCTTCGCGTTTTTGAAGCCGGTCATACGCAGAATCCACACGACCCACGCCGAGTTGCCCCAGTCGCCGCCATCGCCGTAGACGATGACTTCCTTCTGTCCGTTGATGCCGAGCGCGCCGATGCGCTTGGCCATGGTCGCCGCGTCGACGACCGAGCCCCACTTGGGATCGCCCGCCTTGCCGTTCATGTTGGCGAAGTACGTCCACTCCGCGTTGACCGCGCCGGGGAGATGTCCCTGCTGGCCTTTGTAAAGCGACGACGCGCGTGCGTCGATGAGGACGACCTTGCCGATGTTTGCCTTCAGCCACTCGGGCGTGACCACGTACGATTGATATGTCTCGAGGCCTGTGGTCGCCGGAGCTGCGGGTGTCGCCGGCGTCGCTGCCATGGCGCCGCCCGCGAAGCCCATAAGGGCCGCCGTTGCGCATACGGTGAAAATGGTTCTGCGAATACCTTTGCCGATCATGAATTTCAAATGCATCAATCTCCTTGTGCTCTGGATTTTCCCGCATGCCGCGGTCACGGAGTAAGGTAGCAGAAGCGAGCTTACAGTTTCTCCGTAAAAATACTGATATGTGGAAGGAGGGTTTAGACGAACAGGTTTTTGTAAAATTTTTCCGTAAGTTCGGCAAGCTCATCCGATGTCGGCAATTTTGTGGCAAGTGAAAGCGGAGAGAGTGCCTCGCCCCGAAGAAAGCGATCCAGCGCACACGTCCAGGCGCGCTCGTCCCCGGCGGGGAGCAACGCCTCGCAGGGCGTCGGATTCTTCTCCTCCAAGCAGGTCAGCTCGCGTACGGCAGGCAGGTCCGACGCGAGGACCGGCGCGCCGGCATAGAGAGCCTCGGCGAGCGACAATCCCATCCCCTCATCGAGCGACGGGAAGAGAAAGAGGTCGCTGCGTGCGATCCACCCGGCCGGGTCGTCGCTGTGCCCATGAAAGAAGACGCGCCCCTCGATGCCCGACGATCGGACGCGCTCCTCGAGTTCGCCCCTCATCGGTCCGTCTCCGACGACGTCGAGCGTCCAGTGGGCGGAGGCGACCTTCGCGAGCGCCTCGATCAGCGCGCCGATTCCCTTTTTGGACGTGAGGCGCCCGAGGTAGAGCAGGCGCTTATGCTCCTCGCCGCTCCCCCCTTCCCACGGGATTATTTTTTCAGGCCCGGCGTTGTAGATCACCTGCACGGGTTTCCCACAGGGCAACCAGTCGGCGAGGTAATCGCGCACCGAGCGGCTGACGCAGATCGCGCCGTCGGATTTTTTCAGCGGACGGAGGCCGACGTTGAGGGAGTAGCGCGCATGGGCCGTAACGACGAACGGGATGCCGCAGAGCCCGCGCGCGAAGAGGGCGATCCACGCGGGTACGCGCGAGTGGGCGTGCATGAGGTTGACCCTCTCGCGGCGCGCGAAGGACGCGAGGCGAGAGGCGCAGACGACGCCCGAGAACAAATTTTTTCGATGGACGGGGAGTGCGATGTGGCGGACGCCGGGTGTGAGGTCCGCGACGTGCCGCCCGCCCGCGGAGACCACCACGACCTCGTGCCCGTGCGCGCAGAGCCCGTTCGACAGGGACAACACGTGCCGTTCGACGCCGCCTTCGTCCAACTCGGGGAGGATCTGCATGATCTTCATTGCGCTATAATACACCAAACGCCGACTCGAAAAAACGAAGGGACGCGGTATGTTTGCGCATCGAAAAAATGTCTCTGTACATCGTCGCGATGAACGAGGAAAAACGGCTTCCGAAGGTGCTCGACTCCGTGCGAGGGCTCGTCGACGAGATCGTGATCGTCGACTCGGGCAGCTCCGACCGCACGGAGGAGATTGCGCGTGATCACGGGGCGAGATTTATCTTCCACGAATGGGAGTCGATCGGGCATCAGGTGAAGTTCGCCGAGGAGCAGTGTTTGCACAGGTGGGTCATGCGGCTCGATGCGGATGAGGTGCTCTCGCCCGGTCTGGCCGAAGAGATTCGCGCAATTCGCCGAAACGCCACGAAGGACGGGTATTTTTTCAAGATCGGCGAGATGTACCCGGGCCTGAAAAAACCGCACCCGTGGGTGAAACACTACAACCTGATACGCCTCTACGACCGGGAGGCCTACGCGATGAGCGGCCGCATCGGCCACGACGATGTGGAGAAACTGCGTGCCGACGCCACGGCCGGGCAGCTGCGGAGTTTTGTCCATCACTATTCGTATCTCTCCATCAGCCGCACGGTTGCCAAGCGCAACCTCGCGACCGACCGCCAGGTCGAGCGCGCCCTGATCGAGGGGAAGCGGTACGCGCCCTGGCGCATGGTCGGCGCGATGTCGCTGAATTTCGTCAAGTTTTTTTTCCTCGATCGCTACTTTCTGTACGGTTTCTGGGGTTTCGTTCACGCCGTCAATGTCGCCTACATGCGCTTCATGAAGCTGTCCAAATTTTACGAGCAGGAGCAGTTGAAAAAATACCGATACCCGGATTGAGGGATAACCCGCAGCTTCCCCTTGTCCCCCGACCGACTGCGATTAAAATTTACCTGGATCGAAAACTTTTCTCCGCGAAGGGAGTTCTGCGAGTCATGAACGTGGGAGATGTGGTAACGAAAATAGAGGAGCGCCTGCCCTGCGTCTGGAGCGAGGACTGGGACAACGTCGGGCTGATCGTGGGCGACGCGGAGCGGACTGTGACGAGGATTGCCGTGGCCCTCGACGCGACCGAGAGGACGGTGAACGACGCGCTCGCGGGCGGCTGTGAGATGCTCGTCGTGCATCACCCGGCGATCTTTCGCCCGATCAATCGCATCGTGGCCCACTCGCCTCTCTCGCGCATGCTGTCGGCTGCCATCCGGGGAGAGCTCGCGATCTACTCGTCGCACACCAACTGGGACTCGTCTCCGGAGGGAGTCAACGTGATCCTTTCGCGGCAGCTCGGCCTCGAGGAGATCTCCCCGATCATGTCGCCGCACGACGGCGCGTGGGGTTTGGGGGCCATCGGCGAGCTGGCGGAGCCGACGACGGTGATGCGCCTCGCGCGGAGGGCGAAGGAGGCCTGGGGGCTTTCGTCCCTGCTGGTCTACGGAGACGACGAGACGTCGCTGTCTCGCGTGGCGCTCTGCGGCGGCGCCGGCGGCGATTTGCTCCAGGCGACCATCGACCGCGGGGCCGACGTCTACATCACCGCCGACGTCAGTTATCACTACCTGCTGCACGCCCAGCTCACGAAGACGCACCTGATCGTCGTCAATCACGGCGAAATGGAGCGCTCCTCGCTGCCGAACCTCTGCGAGTTGCTGCGGGAGGTGACGGGCTTCGCGTCCGGGGACGTCCGCCTGCTGGCCAACAGCAACTGGACGCCCCTTGTGATCTGATCTATAATTTTCGCCGCGAAGAGTTATTTTATCTGGAGGAGACGATGATGGATGGATAGAGTTTTCAGTGGCATGAGGCCGACGGGGAAGCTGCACCTGGGGCACATGGCCGGGGCTCTGACGAACTGGGTGAAGCTGCAGGAGGATCACGAGTGCTTTTACTCGATCGTCGACTGGCACGCCCTCATGAGCGACTACGCGGACCCCAGCCGCCTCGCGGCGAACTGCCGCGAGATCCTGCTCGACTGGCTGGGCGTGGGCCTCGATCCGAAGAAGAGCGTGATCTTCCTGCAGTCGGCCGTGAAGCAGCACGTCGAACTGCACATGGCGCTCTCCATGATCGCGCCGCTCGGCTGGCTCGAGCGCAACCCCACCTACAAGGAGCAGATCCTGAACCTGCAGAACAAGGACCTCTCGACCTACGGGTTCCTCGGATATCCGGTGTTGCAGGCGGCGGACATCCTGATCTACAAGGCGCAGAAGGTCCCGGTAGGCGAGGACCAGTCCGCGCACCTCGAGCTGTCGCGCGAGATCGCGAGGCGCTTCAACCACTTCTACGGCGAGATATTCCCGGAGCCGGAGACGATTCTGACGCCGACGCCGAAGATCCCCGGCACCGACGGGCGCAAGATGAGCAAATCGTACGGCAACGCGCTGAACATCGCCGACGAGATCCCCGTGCTCGACAAGAAGATCCGCACGATGGTGACCGACCCGGCGCGCGAGCGCCGCACGGATCCCGGTGACCCGGACAAGTGCCCCGTGTGGGATCTGCACAAATTTTTCAACCCCGACAAGGCCCAGATGGCCGAAATCGCGCAGGGTTGCCGCACGGCCGGCATCGGCTGCATCGACTGCAAGAAGATGCTGATCGCTCACGTGACCGCGACGATGGAGCCGATTCAGGAGCGCCGCCGCTACTTCGAAGGGCGCGACGACGAGCTGATGGACATCCTCCGCGACGGTGCCGCCCGCGCCCGCGCGATGGCCGAGGTCACGATGGACGAAGTATATGGAGCCCTCAGCTTCCTCCGCTGAGACAACCCCCGCCTTTCAAGTGACGCTTGGGGACTTCTCCGGGCCGCTCGATCTGCTCTGCCACCTGGTGGAGAGCAGGGCGATGGACGTGTCGAAGGTGAAGTTGACCGACGTGTTGACGCAGTATGTCTCGTATATGGTCGCCGCGAAGAAGGCGACGCTGGCGGAGCTGGCGGAGTTCTTCTCGCTCGCGAGCCGTCTTCTGCTGCGCAAGGTGCGCGCCCTCCTGCCCCGCGTGAACGGCGGCGAGGAGGCCGAAGCGGAGTACGTCGACGAGGAGGACGCCGATATACTCTCCGACGCGGAGTTGGACGAGGAGACGCTCGCCGCGCTCCTCGAACGTTTCAAACCTTACCGCGCGGCGGCCGGTCGTCTGGCGCTCCTCAAGGAGGCGCGCGAGCGCAGCTTCGTCCGCATCTCCGACGAGGGGGGGCCGCCCTGGTACGACCTCGGCGATCTCTACGGGCTCGCGACGCTTTGGTGGGGGCTGATCGAAGAACGCACGCGCCGGCGTGCCACGGGCACCGAGGCAGGGTTCATGCTGGAGATTCCCGACGCCGTGCCGGAAGAGGTGCTGGTGGAGCAACGCATGGGCGAGGTGCGGGATTTCCTGCGCGAGAGGGGGCACATGACGCTCCGAGGCCTGTTGGAGCACTTTCCGCCGCGCAGCCTGATCGTGACGCTGCTGGCGCTGCTCGAGCTCTCTCGCCTGGGGATGCTGGATCTCATCCAGGGCGAGGCCTGGGGGGACGTCGAAATTGCCGCCGCGTGAGAGTGGAAGGTACGATCTCCTGATGCGTCAGCTGGAGGCGTTGCTCTTCGTGGCGACGCAGCCCCTGCCGGAGGACGATCTCGCCGCGGCGCTCGGGCAGTCGCCGAAGGCGGTCCGGGAAAGCATTCTTCGCCTGCAGGAGGTTTACGCGGAGGGACGGGGCCTGACTCTCCTGCGTCTCGCCGGCGGCTGGCAGATGGCGACGGCGCCGGATCTGGAGCCGGTGGTGGCGGAATTTCAAAGCACATCCACGGCCCAGCGCGTCCGCCTGAGCAAGGCCGCGCTCGAGACGCTGGCGGTGATCGCGTACAACCAGCCCGTGACGCGCTCCGAGGTGGAGGAGATCCGTACCGTGCGGTGCGACCGCGTTATCGATACGCTGCTCAAACACGGACTCGTCCGCGTGGCCGGGCGCAGAAAGAGCATGGGCAATCCGCTGCTCTACAGGACGACAGATCGCTTTCTGGAACTCTTCGGCCTCGACGCGATCTCGGCGCTGCCGACGCTCGAGGAGCTGCAGGAGACGTTCGTGCGGGATCCCGCGGCGGGGGCCGAGACAGGGTGGGGCGATGAAGGCGAATGACGATCGTACCCCCCGCGAACCGATCGCGTATCCCATACGCCTCAATCGCTATCTCGCCGCCTGCGGGGTCGCCGCGAGGCGCAAGGCGGACGAACTGATTGTCGCCGGTCGCGTGGCTGTCGACGGCGAAGTGGAGTCCGCCCTCGGGCGCGTACTCGAAGGGCCGTGCGACGTGCGCGTCGACGGTGAACCGGTAGGACTTTCGCGCCTCGTCTACCTCGTCATGAACAAACCGCGCGGCGTGCTCTCCGCCGCCAGCGACGCCCGCGGGAGGACGGTCCTCGACCTGTTGCCCGATTTCTACGGGCCGCTGCGCCTCTTCCCCGTCGGCAGGCTCGACAAGGAGAGCGAGGGGCTCATCATCCTCACCAACGACGGGAAATTCGCGCAGGAGCTGATCCACCCCTCGCGGGGTGTGAGGCGTACGTATTTGGTTTATTTAAGATACCCTCTTGACGAAAAAAGGATGAAGGAATGGCAAAGAGGTGTTATCATTAACGAAAGATTTGCCAGGCCAATAGAAGTCGCTCGCGCGGAGGATCGCGCCGAGGGGCGGTGTTTTCGAATCGTCCTGGGAGAGGGTTTCAAGCGTGAGATTCGACTGATGGTGCAGGCGCTGGACAATCGGGTGGTGCGCCTTCAAAGGGTCGGGATCGGCGGCATGCAGCTTCGGAAGTTGCCGTTGGGAGCTTTTAACGAATTCAGCCGCGAGGAAATGCTCGACATGATCGCGCATGGCGGCGAAGTATGATCGTTTGTTCGCACCAGATGTTGGACCATCTTTCGGAGGGATGCCTATGCAGGGGTTAGATGATCGCACTCGTGATCTGATACAACGGCGCGTATTGAAGCGCGTCAAAGATATTCCGTCCTTGCCGCAGTTTGTCATCGAGACGTTGCACAAACTGGACGATCCGAAAAGCAGCGCGACGGATGTCGGTCACAAACTCTCGCTCGACGAGGGGCTTGTAGTGCGAGTGCTCCGACTGGCGAACTCCGCGTATTACGGTCTGTCGAGAAAGATCACCGGCGTCTCGGAGGCAATCTCGTTTCTTGGCTTCAAGACGGTCAAGAGCATCGTGCTCGCCGCCTCCGTATACAAATTCATGGACAACGCCTTCTCCGGCTACGCGCTGGACCGGGGGGAACTCTGGAAGCACTCCCAGAGCGTGGCGGCGACCGCTCGCTACTTGGCCGAGAAGTTGAAGAAGGGCGACCCGGAGGAGGCCTACATCGGCGGTATGATGCACGACCTCGGCAAGATCGTGCTCAACGACTACGTCCGTTTCGGATACAGCATCATCCTGCGGCTCGTGGAGGAGGACAAGGTTCCCTTCTGCGAGGCGGAGCGGCAGGTGCTGGGATTCGATCATGCACAGGTCGGCGGGCTCGTCCTGGAGCAGTGGAACCTGCCCGAGTCGTACGCGCTCATCGCGAGCTATCACCACATGCCGTGGGAGCTGCCCGCGGGGAAGTCCGATTTTCAGTCCGTCGTGGACGTCGTCCACGTCGCCAACGCCATGTGCATCATGCTGGGCGCCGGCATCGGCGGGGACGGCCTGCAGTACAACATATCGACGGAGAGCCTGGAGCGCCTGGGAATCGAAGACGATGTCGAGTTGCTGATGTCCGAGTTCGTGGATATCCTCTCCAGTTTGGAGGAGGAGTTGAGAGAGAACCACGGATGAGGCCGATGATCATCGTACTGGACGGTCCGGCCGGCGCAGGCAAGAGCACCGTGGCGAGAGAGGTCGCCCGCAGGCTCGGGCTGTCGTTTCTCGATACGGGCGCGATCTATCGGGCCATCACCTGGAAGTTGCTGAACCTGTCGATCCCACCGCAGGACTGCGAGGCGTTGCGCGAGGAGTTGGAGAAATTCAGGATCCGTTTCGAAGGCCCCCGCGTCTTCGTGGGAGATCGCGAGGTGACGGCGGAGATCCGAACGCCCGAGATCGACCGACAGGTCTCGCCTTACTCGGCCCTGCCAACGGTGCGCGGCGCGTTGCTGCAGATTCAGCGGGACCAGGCGGGTGGCGGGCTCGTCGCCGAGGGGCGCGACATGGGAACGATCGTCTTCCCGGAGGCCGACCTCAAGGTGTTTCTCACCGCCTCCGCGGAGGCGCGCGCCGAGCGGCGGTACCGGGAACGCCTCGCGCGCGGCGAGAGCGCCGATCTCGCGGATATTCTGACACAGGTAAACAGGCGTGACGAGATCGACTCGTCCAGAGAAGTGGCGCCGCTCAGGCAGGCGGAGGACGCGATCCCTCTGGATACGACGAATCTGACGTACGAGCAGGTCGTCGGGAAGATCATGGAACTCGCCGCGAAAGCGGCGGCCGACCGGGGCGACTGCGCGCGAACCGCATGAGCCGAAAACGATGTCCTCTCACCCTGTCTTCTATTCGATCGTAAAAAACAGTTTTCACGTCGCTTTCAGCCTTTACAACGGACTGCGGGTCGCCGGGCGCGAGCACATACCCGACTGCCCCGTGATCGTGGCCTCCAATCACGCCAGCAACATAGATCCCCCGCTGATCGGCGGTATTTTCCCCAGAAGACTTCGCTATCTCGCGAAGGAATCGCTCTTTCGCAACCCCGTGCTCGGTTTTCTGATCGCGGCGCTGGGCGCGATTCCAGTGACGAGGGAGGACAGCCAGCGGGCGGGCGCGGTGCTCAAGCTGCTGCTCGATCGCCTGCACGAGGGCGAGAGCATTCTGCTCTTTCCGGAGGGTTCCCGCAGCAAGGACGGAAAACTGCAGCCGCTGGAGGGTGGCGCGGCGTTCCTCTCCGTCAAATCGGGCGCCCCGATCCTGCCGGTCTACATACACGGCTCCCACGACGTCTGTCCGCCGGGATCCTCGTTCCCGCATCCGGCGAGGCTCGTCGTTCGTTTTGCGCCTCCGATCGCTCCCGACGACGGGGCGAAGAACGACAGGGAGAAGCGCGGGAGTCTTATGACGCGCCTGGACGAGACGCTGCACGCACTTGCGCGCAAGGCGGAGGAACGCGATTGATCGATCTTGCGGAACAGACGCCGTCGGCGCTCGTCGCGGCGATCGACACATCCGACGAGGAGACGGAGCTTGCTCTGGACGAACTGGTGCTTCTTCTCTCCAACCTCGGCGTTCCCGTGGTGGGCCGCGTCCTTCAGAAGCGCCGCACGCCCGATCCGGCGACCTTCCTCGGCAAGGGAAAGGCGCTCGACGTCAGGGAGTTCGCCCTTGCCACCGGAGCAAACCTGCTGGTGGTCGACGACGCCCTCACACCGACGCAGCGCAGCAATCTGAAGAAAGCGACGGGACTCGAGGTCTGGGACAGGGCGTTCACCATCATGACCATCTTCGAGCGACGGGCGAACACGGCGGAGGCGAAGTTGCAGGTCGAGCTGGCGAAGCTGCGCTACGAGATTCCATCCCTGAAAGGGCTGGGACACCAGATGTCTCGCCTCGGCGGCGGCATCGGCACGCGAGGCCCGGGGGAGACCGAGTTCGAGCGCCACAGGCGAAAGCTTGAACGGCGCATCAAGTTCATCGAGAAGAATCTGCAGGGCGTCCGCAAGCGCCGTCGGGAGTATCGCGAACGACGAACGCGGGAGGGGGCACAGGTCGTCTCGCTGGTCGGTTACACGAACAGCGGAAAGTCGACCCTGTTGCGTGCGCTGTCGAAGGATACGGGGATTTTGGCGGCTGATAAGCTTTTTTCGACGCTCGACACGGTGACGAGGAGAATTTCTCTGCCGGAGGGGGGCCATTTCATGCTCTCCGACACCGTCGGCTTCATTCGCAAGTTGCCGCCGGAACTGGTGGCCGCCTTTCGGGCGACGCTCGAGGAGGTTGCGAACGCGGACCTGCTGCTGCTGGTGGTCGACGCGTCGGCACCGGAGCCGATGGCGAACCTCGAGGTGGTGGAGGAGACGCTGGCGCAGATCGACGCGAAGGAGATTCCCCGCATTGTGGTGCTCAACAAAATCGACCGGGTGCGCGAGGAGGCTGTCTTTGTCGCGGCGGGCATCGCCTCCCGCGGGGACGACGTCGTCAAAATCAGCGCGCTCGAGCGCGACGGTCTGCCCGATCTTCTCGCACGAATCGGCGAGCGGCTCGCGGAAATTCGCGATGGCGAAAACATTAAAAAAGAGTGAGTTCGTATATACTTTACTATAGAAGTTGGCAGAGGTGAAGATTTATGTACATCAGCATGACGGGGTTTTCCAGCACGAGCAGGACAATGGAGTGGGGCACGATCACGCTCGATCTGGCGAGCGTGAACCACAGGTATCAGGAGATCTTCGTCCGCCTGCCCAAGGAGCTGTCGTCGTGGGAACCGTGGTTTCACCAGAAGCTGCGCGAGGCCTTCCGCCGCGGCAAGGTGCAGGCTAGGGTCGAGATTCTGTGGGCGATGGGATCGCTCGCCGGCTCGATCAACAAGGACGTCATCTGCCGGTATTACGACGAACTGTCGGAGCTGAGGAACTCGATCGGCCAGCAGGAGGACATCGCCCTGGAGGCGCTCGTCTCCCTGCCGGGCGTGCTGGACACGCAGGAGCGCATGCGGTTGGCGCACGCCGACGAGACGGAGGCGCTGCTCTCCGAGCTGCTGGCGGCGGGTGTGGAGAGCTGGCAGGCGATGCGCGTCCAGGAGGGCGCCCATCTCGAAGAGGCGGTCTCCGAGCATCTCGGGGAACTTGAGAGGCTCGCCGGCGAGGTCGCGCAGAAGTGGGCCCCGGCGAAGGAGGCGGCGTTCGCCGCGATGATCGAGCGCGTTCGCAAAGCGCTCGATGCCGCGGGCGTAAGCCAGGTCGACGACGCGCGCTTCGCCCAGGAGGCCGTGATCTTGGCCGACCGCTGGGATGTCTCGGAGGAGCTGGCGCGCCTCGCGAGCCACGTCGAAAAATTCCGTCAGGCCGGACGGACGGAAAAACCGAAGGAGTCGATCGGGCGCAAGCTCGACTTCCTCGTGCAGGAGATGAATCGCGAGGTCAACACGCTCGATTCGAAGATCGCCGACGCGGATATCCGGTGGCTCGCCGTCGAGGCGAAGGCCGCCCTCGAACGAATTCGGGAGCAGATACAGAACCTGGAGTGATCGCATGAGCTATCGGTTGGTGCACATCGGTTTCGGCAATATGGTAGCGGCGGACAGGGTGGTGGCGATCATCAGCCCGTCGTCCGCTCCCATCAAACGACTGAGAGAGGAAGCCAGGGAGGCCGGATTGCTGGTCGACGCCACGCAGGGGCGCAAGACGCGGGCGATTTTGGTCATGGACAGCAAGCACGTGATCATCTCGGCGATCCAGCCCGAGACGATTTCCGGCCGCTTCGAAGAGCTGATGGAGGAGAAAGACGAGGGGAATGTCTAGAGGATGAAAAAGGGGCATCTGTTTATTCTCTCCGGCCCGGCGGGGGCCGGAAAGGGTACGCTGCGCAAGATCCTTTTCCACGCCATGCCGGAGCTGTTCTTCTCGGTCTCCTGCACGACGCGGGCGCCGAGGGCGAGCGAGGCGAACGGGCGGGAGTATCACTTTATCGACCTCGCGCAGTTCGAGGAGCTGGTTCGGCAGGATGCCTTTCTCGAGTGGGCGAACGTGCACGGCAACATGTACGGCACGAGATGCAAGGACGTCGAGGAATGTCTCGCCGAGGGGGGCAACATGATCCTCGAGATCGACGTGCAGGGCTGCCGTCAGGTGAAGGGGCGGATGCCGGAGGCGATCCGTATCTTTATCACGGTGCCTTCGCTGGACGAGCTCGAACAGCGGCTGGAGGAGAGGGGAACGGAGACGCCCGAACAACTGGATCTGCGCCTGCGCAACGCGGCAAAAGAGCTGACGCAGGCGAGGGAGTACGAGCATATAATCGTGAACGACGACGTCAATATCGCTTCGCAGCAGTTGATCGCACTGGTCAAAAGCTACGTGGAGCAATAAGGTTACCACAGGAGGAGACAATCGATGATTTACACGGACCTGGAGAAAATCTACAAGACCAGAGGGATCGAGAACAAATACGCGCTGGCGATGATCGTGTCGACGCGCGCGCGGCAGCTCAGCGAACAGAAGGGCAGGCTGCTCGACGGCGGAAGCAGCGAGCGCTACATTACATACGCCCTCGAAGAGGTACAGAGCGGCGGCCTGACGATCGGCGAGTCGCCCGCGCCGATTTGCGCGCAGGCCGTCTACGGCGAAGGGGCGGGCGCTTCGGCGGCTTCCGATGCCACAGTGGGCGCGTAACAAAAGGATACTGCTCGGCATCAGCGGCGGCATCGCCGCGTACAAGACCCCGGAGCTGGTGCGCGCGTGGGTCAAGGCCGGCTGCGAGGTCGAGGTCATCCTGACGGACGCGGCCCGGGCGCTGGTCTCTCCTCTCGCGCTTTCGACGCTCTCGAAACGCCGCGCGTGGGTGAACGCGGATCTGCTCTCGGACGAAAACGGATGGCGGATTCCGCACATCACGCTCGCCGACTGGGCGGACGTATTCGTCGTGGCGCCCTGCACGGCGAACGTGCTGCGCATGGCGGCAACGGGGGATTCGAGCACGCTGCTCGGCGCGACGCTGCTGGCCTGCACGGCGCCGATCCTGCTCTTTCCGGCGATGAACGTGCACATGTGGGAGAACCCCGCGACGAAGAAAAGCGCCTACCTCGCGGAGGCGAACGGCTGCCGGGTGATCGATCCCGATGCCGGGGACCTCGCGTGCGGATACGAGGGCAAAGGGCGCCTGCCGGCCCTGGACGCCATCGTCGACGAGACATGGGTCGCCCTCTGCCCTACGAAGGACCTCGCCGGCAAGAAAGTGCTGGTGACGGCGGGGCCCACGCACGAGTACATCGACCCCGTGCGCTTCATCAGCAACCCCAGCTCGGGGCGCATGGGCTACGCACTCGCGCGCGAGGCCCGTTACCGCGGGGCCGAGGTGGTCCTCGTGACGGGGCCGTCGAACGAGACTCCGTCCTCAGGTGTGCGCATCCGCCGTGTGACGAGTGCGCTGCAGATGCTCGACGCCTGCCTCGACGAGCTGAATGACACGAATGTCGTGATCAAGGCGGCGGCGGTCGGAGATTACCGGGCGAAGGCCTATTCCGCGCAGAAGATCAAACGGGGGACGACGGGGGAACTCAGCCTCGAACTGGAGCAGAATCCCGACATCGCGAGAGAATTGTCGGCGCGTAAATCTCCCGGGCAGCTGCTGGTCGGCTTTGCCGCCGAGACGGAGGACGTGGAGCAAAACGCCCGCCTCAAGATCGAGCGAAAAGGCCTCGATCTGATCGTGGCGAACGACGTTTCTGCGTCCGACGCGGGTTTTGCCGTCGACACGAATCGGGTGAGGGTCTATTTTGCGGAACGGCACGAGGTGGAGGCGTCCGGCGTGATCTTTGGAAGCAAGCAGGAGGTCGCGACGCAGATCTGGGATCAGATCGCGCGCGTGATGGGGTGAGCGAAAGCAGCCTCGTCTCCGTAGCGCTGGCGGGCCCCTGGTGGACGCTTCTGACCTACAGGACCAAATTTTTTTGTGAAACTGGCATGCGGGTGCGCGTGCCGGTGGGGCGGGGCAGCCGCGTGGGGCTGGTGATCGCCGCCGGCGACTCCGTCCCCGACGATTACGACGGAGAAGTGCGCGAGATCCTCGAAGCGATCGACGAACGCCCGCTTCTGCCGGAAGCGACGATGCGCCTCGTGCGCTGGTTTGCCGATACATATCTCTGCGGCGTCGGAACGGCGATGAAAACCTTGCTGCCGGCGGCGTTCCTTCACGGCGACACCCCCCTCTGCGAGCCGGTATTTTTCCGCACATCTGAAAAAACGGAGGCAGGTGAAGCCTCCTTCGCCTATGACCCCGTCGACGCCGTCCGGCTGGCGCGGTATGCGCGCATTCTGTCGGACGGCCTCCCCTCGCTTGTATGCTTTCCGCTGTACGCCGCCGCGAAAAATTTTTTCGACTGGCTGACGGCTTCGCACGATTTTCCGAGCGAGTTGCGGGAACGCCTCCTTCTTTTTCCTCATACGGGAGCGAAGGCGGAGTGGAAGGCCTGGAGCCGTCTCATGGGAGATGTCTCGCTCAAAATCGTGATCGGCGCGCAGGCTTCGGCCATGGCCCCGCTGCCGGGGCTCGCGAGAGTGATCGTGGAGGATGAAAGCAACCATGTCTGGCGGACGATGCGCCACCCCGCCTACAACGTCCGCAGCCTTCTGTCCATGCGGGCCCGCTTCGAGGGCGCGGCACTCGTCCTCGGCGGGCGGATGCCGTCGTCCCGCGCCTATCTGAGGCTTGCGGAGAGTGGCGAGTTGCCGCCGAAGACCCCTAGAAAGATTTTCTACGTCGACCTCCGCGCCGCCTATTCGCCGCAAGTTCAGGGTGTGCAGGATTCCCTCGCCGTGAGCGAACCGCTTGTGAGGGAGACGAACGCGGCGCTCGAGCGCGGAGCCTGGGCGATCTGGATCCTGGATCGCAAGGGGTACGCGGGGGAGATCGTCTGCGATGAATGCGGGTATGCGGTTCGATGCCCGAGGTGCGGTGGCGGCATGCGATGGGAGGCGTCCGCGGGCAGTATGCGCTGTGTCGCCTGCGGAACGCGTGCGCCCGTGCCGGACATCTGTCCACGCTGTCGGGGGAGGCTGCTCATGGCGCGCCGCCCCGGGCTCGAAGCCCTGTTGCCGCTCGCGAAGGCGGCGATCCACCTCCCCGTGCCGATTCTTTCGCTGGATGCCGAGGACGGGCGTATCCCGGACGAAGTGTTCTTTTCGCGGACCGGCCTGCTGCTGGGAACGAGGGCAACCCTTGCGCTCTGTGATAAACTAAGCGTGGGGTTGGTCGGGTGGATCGACCCCGACGGCGAGGCGCGCTCGCAGGAGCACGACGCGAGAGTGCGGGCCTTCGGCCTGATCTGGGAGTCCTGCTGGCGCGGGATCGATCCGGAGGATCGCCGCATTCTGCTGCAGAGCCGCAGGCCGGGCAAGGATTGGCAGCGGGGGCTCTCGGAGGGATGGGGGACGTTTTGGCGGGACGAAATTCGCGAGCGCAGGCAGTTCGGCCTGCCGCCGTTCGTATCGCTGATCCGTCTGGAGGCGCTGACCTCCGATGCGGGGGCGCTCTGCGACCGCCTCGACCGTGCCGGTCTCGAGTATTGGACCACGGAGGAGCCGGGCGCGAAACGGGAGATTTGGGTGCGGACGAACAAAACGGCCGCTCTGCGCGCGGCGCTCGAGCCGTTCTTCGGCATCGGTCGCGCGAAACGGGGCTATCCCGGCTTGACTGTCTGGTACGAATGACGAGAGAAGACGCCGGTTCAATCGTTCGAAAATATCCGCCCCTCGGGGTTCTGGCGATAAATCAGCTTTCGGAGAGAAATGGGTGGTCGATATGGGTATAGTGGCGATCGTGGGAAGGCCGAATGTCGGGAAATCCTCGATTTTCAACAGATTGGTGGGACGTCGCGCGGCGATCGTGGACGACTTTCCCGGCGTTACGAGGGACCGCCTCTATGGCGAGGTCGAGTGGGCCGATCATCGGTTTTACGCCGTCGACACCGGTGGCATCATGGGCGAGAACGACGAGGTGTTTCCCGAAATCGTGGCGCGGATCGAGACGCAGGTGACGCACGCGCTCGGCGAGAGCGACGCGGTCGTCTTCGTGCTCGACGGGCGCGAAGGGGTAACGACTATGGACGAAGAGCTGGCCCGCATGCTGCGCAAAGGTGGCCGCAACGTGATCGTGGTTGTGAACAAGCTCGACAATCCGGAGAAGCTCGACGTGGTGTACGAGGCGATGACGCTTGGTTTCGAAAAGGTCCTGCCTGTGAGCGCGGAACACAACTCCGGCTTCGGCGACCTGCTCGACGCGATCGTGGCGCTCTTGCCGGACGAGGGGGCTTTCGAGGAGTCCGAGGATATCCCGGTCACGCTGGTCGGGCGTCCGAATGTCGGCAAGTCGAGCCTGCTCAACGCGCTCGTCGGCGAGGAGCGTTCGCTGGTCTCGGAGGTCCCGGGGACGACGCGCGACGTGGTCGATTCGATCGTGGAGATCGACGGTACGCGCTTCCGTTTTCTGGACACCGCGGGCCTGCGCCGCAAGGCGAGGATTCACACGAACATCGAATACTACTCGAACGTGCGCACCTATCAGGCGATCGACGAGTGCCGGGTGGCGGTGGTTCTGCTCGACGCGACCGAGCTGGTCACGGATCAGGACAAGCGCCTGATCGGACATGTGCTCGACCGGGGCAGAGGGCTTGTCCTTGTCGTCAACAAATGGGACCTCGCGCCGAAAGAGGAGAAGATCGGCGACAAAATGAAGAAATTACTCCGCGAGGAGATCCCTTTCGCGGTGCATGCGCCGACGCTTTTCCTGTCGGCGAAGACGAAACGGGGATTGTCGCGCCTCGATCAGCACATTCGGGCGGTGGACGAGAACAGGCACAGGCGCATTTCGACCTCCGAGTTGAACAAGCTGGTCAGAGAGGTGCTTGCCTTCGAACGCATGCCGGGCGACGGCAGGGGACGCTATCTCAAGATCTCCTTCTGCACGCAAGCGGATGGAGCGCCGCCCGCTTTCGTTTTTTTCGTGAACGACGAAAAACTCGTGACGAAGGCATTTGAACGCAGGTTGGAGAACATTTTGCGCAAAATGGCGGACTTCTCCGGGACCCCTATTAGGCTTTTTTTCAGAAACAAGCAGGAAAATCGGAAGTAATTTTAAAAAAAAGCTTGACCGAAACTAACTTTGAATGCATAATTGGCGAAGGTTTTCGTAGCAGCCCGGTAACTGCCCTATGGGCAAGGCTCGCCACGATGTGGGAGCTATAAAATTCACGGAGGTGAAGGTAGTGACGAAGGCGGAACTGGCAAACGAAGTCGCAATGGCAGTGGAGGGTTTGACGAAGAAGAAGGCCGCAGAAGTTGTGGATGCGGTCTTTGCGTCGATCCAGAAGACGCTGTCGAAGGGCGGCAAGATTCAGGCCGTTGGTTTTGGTACGTTCGAGGTCCAGCAGCGCTCTGCGCGTAAGGGTCGCAACCCACAGAACCCGAAGCAGGAGATCAATATTCCGGCGAAGAAGGTCCCCGTTTTCCGCGCTGGCAAGGCTCTGAAAGAGGCTGTCAACACGAAAAAGAAATAACCTCGCACGACCAGTCATTATCGTAAAATAAAAGCGGCGCCTTTATGGGGCGACGCTTTTACTTTATGGGACTTTGAGGAGAAGTCGTTTGACAAAAACGCATCAGTTTCCTAAACTGGCTTGATTAGATAACGTTGATGAAGGTGCTCAAAGGGCATGTTTTGCCTGATGCCAAGTTGAAATCAAAGGCCCGAAGGGTGAAGCGTTAAAGCCCACCTGCAGAGTGGTTCGCTGCACTCGAAAACATCCTTTTGACTGCAACTTGGTATGAGGCGGCAGAGAAGCCTTGCACAGGGGGGGGATCGAGATGGGTCGTTTTATCGATTATTACGCCATATTGAACCTTCCCGCTACGGCCTCGGCCGAGGAGATCGAAAAGGCCCTCGGCGCAGAGGGCGGGCGCCTGCGGGACAATGTCGGACTTTCGCCGGCAGACAGGGACGAGCGGCTGCGGTTTCTCTCGCGTGCGCGCACGGTCCTCTGTGATGAACAGAACAGGATGATGTACGACATCATGGGGAAGGACGTCAGTGCGGATGAGAGCTGGGTCTCGCCGGAGAACCAGGCTGTCATGCCGGCGTCAGCGGCCTCGCCGATTTCACCGGCGGCCTCCTCTTCTCCGGAAACTCCGACGATTCCCGCGGAGGCTCCAATGGTCCCAGCGAATGCCCCCGTGCCCGACCATCCGAAGACGCAACGCGAACTCGATGCCGAGATGGAGTTCAAACGACTCAGTATGGAGCTGCAGTTGAGGGCGGAGCGTTTGCAGGAGGGCAAGGGCGATGACAAGAACAAGCCTTTTTTTCGCACCCGCTTTGGACGTATCGTCATCTGGATTCTGGGTTTCACTGTCGTCTCCAGCATCATGTCCCTGATCGTCTCCCGTATGATGCTTCCCTGACCGTCGCTACGGCTCTAATCTCCGTTTCCTGCCCGACTGTTCTTGTACCAGGCGCACAACCCTTGTGCGTTCAGGTCGATCGTGGTTTTGAACACCTTCCGCATCTCCTCCCGCGCAATCGGCCAGCCCTGACGTTCCCCCTCTTCTTCGAAGAGGGCGCCCAGCATCGCCAGCGTCCCCCCGTAATCCCCGTCGGCTCGTTCGACCGTTCTCACGTGATCGTCGATCAGCCTGCGCAGATCCGTCGCGGTCCGCGCGACGTCGCGTATTGCGCCGAAGTGTGTGAGGTACAGGGCCGAGGGGGCGAGCGCCACGATGCGATCGATCGAGCGACGCATCGCCTCAGGGTCGAATTGCACGGGGGAGGTCGTCGGGATGATGCCCTGCCCCTCGTTTACGTAGAGGCCGGAGTAGGTGACGCCGAACGCGTCGCCGGCGAAGACGGTATTTGTCTTTTTGTCGTAATACGCCATGTGATGTTTCGCGTGCCCCGGCGTCTCGAGGCAGGCGATCGCCCTGTCGCCGAGCGAGATTGTGTCCCCGTCGTCCGGGGTCAGCACGCGGGACTCCGGTATGGGGAGCAGTTCACCGTACATGCGCGACGCCTCCTCCGCGCCGTAGACCGCGCGAACGCTGGCGAGCAGTTTCGTCGGGTCGATCATGTGGCGGGCGCCGCGGGGGTGGACGACGAGCCGCGCATTCTCGAACGTGCGCATGAAGAGCCCCGCCCCTCCCGCGTGATCGAGATGTACGTGGGTGAGCAGGATGTAGTCGACGTTTTCGCGAGATACGCCGAGTTCCTTCAGCGCCTCGAGAGCGTACGGAAGCGCCTGATTGTTCGCCGTGTCGACGATCGCCGCCCTGCCGCCGTCCAGGACGATGTAGATCGAGACGATGCCGTCCCGTTCGTAGTGGGCGTCTAACGCGTAGGTTCCGTTTTTGTAATCGTAAATCATCCGATACACCGCCTCCCGAGCAGGTCGTTCAATACTCTGTCCCCATGCAGATCGAGCCATTTTTCGAGACTCAGCTCCTCCGGGCGCGAGAACGGGGGGAGCTGATGCGATGCCAGGACCTCCGTCGCGTCCATGCGCGGGATGCCAAGCGAGCCCCAATTGTTGATCAGTGTCTTGCGCCGCTGCGCGAACGAGCCGGAGAGAAGGCGGCGCCACGTTTTGTCGCGGGGCAGGTCGGCGCGCTCGCCGGAGAGCGCGATCTCCACGACCGCCGAGTCGACGCGGGGTATGGGCGAGAACGCCCCGCGGGGGACCTTGCGCGCCACCGCCACATGCCCCAGTGCGGCGAGCGTAATTCCGAGCGGATTTGCCTCGCGAGATTTTTCTCCGGCGGAGATCCTGTCGGCCGCCTCTTTCTGCACCATCAGCAGCATGTATCGAAGACTCGAGCCCGAGAAGGTTTCGAGCAGCGTCCAGATCAGCGGCGTGGTGATGTGATAGGGGAGGTTCGCGATCGCGTGCGTCGGGGGGCGTTCGAGTTTCGCATAGTCGAACTGCACGGCGTCCCCCCAATGCAGCGCGAGGCGGCCGTCCTCGGAGGCGATGGCCTCCAGGGGGGGGCGAAGGCGCCTGTCCAGCTCGATCGCATCGAGATGCTCGCAGGGTGTTCCGAGGATGCCGCGCGTCAGGATGCCCTCACCCGGTCCGACTTCCAGCACCCTGTCTCCCTGGGCCAGCTTCGCCCGGTCGATCATCCACGTCACGACGGAGCCGTCTCGAAGAAAATTCTGTCCGATGTCCGTATTGTGTTTGAAAAAATCCTTCTTTTGCTGCTGTCGATGGTTTGAATTTGTCATCGGGGTATTGTAAACAACTTGGGGGAATTAAGCAAACGGTGAAAACGCAATACGGCGCGGACAACTGATGAAATGCCCGCGTCGTATTTCAAACCGCCGAGCAGGGGGCGCCTGCCGGAATAATTCTACTGTTTCGAGCCGGCGTTCATCGCCGCGATCTTCTCCTGCATCGCTCTGTCTCTCTTCGGGATCGATTTGAGTTTGATCGCCCCCACCTGGAAATCCGCCCCTTCTTTCGGGTAGGTCTCCATCTGATAGCCGATGTGCTTTTCGTCGAAGGGGTACACCCCGTCGCAGGCGAGTCTATCTGTGAGCGGGCCGAAGAGGTCCTTGAGACCGAACCAGGCCACGCCGGAGTCGAATTCAATGCTGTATCCGCCTTTGGGAACGGCGATCTCTCGGGTCTTTCCGCCGTGCACCATGGCGATGATCCTGCATGGATTCCCGAATTTGTCTTTATCTCGGCCTGTTAGCGTGACAAGCGTGTCGAAGTCCGGCGTATGCGTTGTGTCCACGACGAGGATTCCACCGATCGGGCCGGAGGTATTGTTTTCGACGATGGTTCCGTTTGCCGGCTTGGTCTCCATGGTGGGCAGTCCTCTATAGGCGATCGCGATTGCTTCCTGCATCTTATTCGCATCGTTCTTATTTTCCTTGATGATGCCGTTCAGCTTGGGGTATGTGTTCTCCGAGAGCTGTCCGTTGAGCTGAACAACCCTCGCGAGGCCGGTCTTCGGGTTGGCCCTTGCGCTCTCGCGCTCCTCCTTCGGATCGAGCACAAAGGTCGTGAAGATCCACACAGCCCCAAGCCCGACGAGAATGACAGCGAAAAATATTCCCACGTATTTCATCACATCGCGCACAATATCTTCCTCCTCAAAAAATGAGTCTGTATAAAATTATCGTGTGAACGTTATTTTATCATCAAAAAAACAATTGCACACTTCTCATATTATATTTTACCTATTTCTTCAACGCAAGGTGACATATTTGCAATTTATGGCAATTCTCAATCTTTCCCTGTTGACATACATTCTTGTAGGTATGTATAATTCCGATGTTTTCCACGATGAAGGAGGTGGGTGAATGGCCCGCAGGACCAGGGAAGAAACGCTCGAAACGAGGGAGCGGCTCCTCGAGTCGGCATTCGACGTCATGAGCGAAAAGCCCTTTTCGTGCGTGACGATGAGCGAAATTGCCGAGCGCGTAGGCTTGTCGAAGGGCGCCGCGTATTGGCATTTCAAAAACAAGAACGATATTCTTATTCATCTCGTGCGGTTGCTCTGCACGGAGGTGGCGGACAGCCCCGGCATGGAGGGGGGCTTTTCGGACACGCTGGGAAAGATTCGGCTTTTTTACCGGAACCGCATGAAGAGGATTTCGCAGAACGAGCGCTTCGAAAAGATCAACGTGCTCTTTCAGCGCAAGCTGGAGTGGCCGAAGGAGGTGCACGACGAAGTATTTATTATCTTGCAGGATCGAATCGAGAACGAGCAGAGGATGACGGAGCGCCTTCTGGTCGAGGCGCAGGAGAAGGGGGAGCTTCGCCCCGACTTCTCGCCGCGGGAGATTTCGTCGCTGATCGCCGCCATCTTTTTCGGGCTCTTCGTCCTTTTCGGCCCCAATCCGCTCTATCCGCGTGGCGAGCTCGACCTGACAAAGTACACGGATTTCATATTCGACGCTTTTGACAAGGAACTCAGCATTTGAAGCGGAGCTGATTGCTCGCCAGAACCTGAAGGGTGAAGACCATGAGCCTTTATAAAATTCTGTATTCCCGCGTAGAATTTGCAACCCGAGCGATTTAATCAGCGCCTTCTTAATCAATCCAGACAAAAACAGAGAGGATGCCCGAATCAATGACGACCCCTAAACAAAACAGGAAAATTGTACAGACCATCATCACAATCGTCGCAATTATCGCCCTGATTTTTATCGCCAAATGGTATTTTAGCGACCGACATGCAACGCAAGAGCCGGGCGCGATGAACGGCCACCAGCAACAGATTCCCTCCGTCGTGGCGGATATTGCCATGAAGGCCGATCTCGCGATTCCTCGCGAATATGTCGGGCGGGTTGAATCCATTCAGACGGTCGACGTCAGGCCGCAAGTGGCGGGAGAGATCGCGCAGGTTCACTTCAAGGAGGGTTCCACCGTGAAGGCGGGACAGCTGCTCTTCACCCTGGACAGCCAGCAGTTCCAGGCGACGGTCGCTCTGAGAAAGGCCGACTTGGCGAAGGCGGAGGCGAACTACGACCGGGCCGTCAAGTATTACGACCGGCTGAAGGCCGCCGACAAACGGAGCGTCTCGGCGTCGGATCTCGATATCGCCCAGAACGACGTATTGCAGAGCAGGGCCGCGATCGAACAGGCACGGGCCTCGCTGCGCCTCGCCCAGATCGACCTTGGGTACACGAAGATCGCCGCTCCGATCACCGGACAGATAGGCAAGGCCTCATTCACGAAGGGCAACTACGTCACGCCCGCCGGAGGTTCGCTCGCCAGCATCGTGCAGATCGATCCGATTCGCGTCGCCTTCTCGCTGCCGGACAGGGATTATCTGGATCAGTTCAGCGCTTTCAAGGCATCCGGAAACTCGGTCTACAATGCGAGCCTCCGCCTCGCGGACGGCAAGCTCTATCCATTCAAGGGGACCCGGGATTTCGAGGACAACGCAATGGATGAGAAGACCGGCACGATTGCGGTTCGCATTCGTTTCAGGAACGACAAGGGCATACTCGTTCCCGGCGCGATGGTTCGCGTGGAGGCGAAGCCCGCGAAGGATCATGTCGCGATCGTGGTGCCGCAGGAGGCGATTCTTGCGGACAACCAAGGGGATTATGTCTACAGCATCGACGCCAACAATGTCGTACACCAGAGCTGGGTGACGCTCGGAGCCGAAATCGGCTCGATGCGGGAGGTCGCGAGCGGTCTTGAAGAAGGAACGAAGGTCGTCGTGCGTGGCCTGCAAAATGTCCGCCCCGAGGCGACGGTCAACCCGACGATGCAGCAGCAGGGCGGCGTAAAGACGCCGGCGGAGCTGGCCAAAGAATCGACGGAGGATATCAAGCCGCTCTCCGGGGACAAGGCGGCCCCAGCTGGAAATTCCTCCGCGGAAGGGAACTGATAGACAATGTTCTCGCGATTTTTTATAGAGCGCCCGCGATTCGCGGTGGTCATCGCCTTCGTCCTGGTTTTGGCGGGGCTGATGGCCGCGATCAATCTGCCGATCAAACAGTATCCCGACGTGGCGCCGCCGCAAATCCAGGTGCATGCCAATTACCCGGGCGCGGATGCAGAGACGCTCTCCAACACGGTGGCGGCTCCCTTGGAGGAAGCGATCAACGGCGTCGACGACATGATCTATATGAGCTCGACGTCGAACAACAACGGGGGCTATTCGCTGACGATCACGTTCAAGACAGGAACGAACAAGGACATGGCGCTCGTCAAGGTCCAGAACAGGGTGCAGCAGGCGGCTCCCCTGCTGCCGACCGAGGTGACGCAGCGCGGTGTGACCACGGAGGCGAGCTTCTCCGATACGCTCGGCTTCGTCGGCCTGATCTCTCCCGGCGGAACCAGGGACGAGCTCTTTCTGAACGACTATGTGAACAGCAATATCCTCAACGTTATGAAGCGCGTCCCCGGCATGGGCAACGTGCAGGTATTCGGCGCGAAGTACAGCATTCGCGTGTGGCTCGATCCGGAGCGACTCGCCGCTTTCGGCCTCAGCACGACCGACGTGGCGACCGCCATCTCCAGCCAGAACAAGCAGGCGTCCATCGGCTCCATCGGCTCCAGCCCGGGCAACGAGAACAGTCCGCTGGTCTACTCACTCACGACGACCGGACGCTTGGGCAGCGTCAAGCAGTTCGAGAACATCATTCTGCGCACCACCGGGCAGGGGGGGCTCATCAAACTCAAGGACGTGGCGAAGATCGAGCTGGGCGCGGAGACGTACAACCTGAGGGCGAGCATCGGCGGCGTCCCGTCGGCGATGATGGCCCTCTCGCAGGCGGCCGGCTCCAACGCGATCGACGTCATGAACGCCACCAAGAAGACGATCGACGAGCTCTCCAAGAACCTGCCCTCCGACGTCGAGTTCACGATCGGCTACGACTCGACGGAATACGTACGGGAGACGATCCTCGAGATCGTGACGACGCTGGTGCTCACCTTCTTCCTCGTCGTCCTGGTCTGTTATGTCTTCCTCCAGGACTGGCGCGTCACGCTCGTTCCCGTCGCTGCCATTCCGATCTCGCTGATCGCGACGTTCATCGGGTTTGTTCTTCTTGGCTTCAGCGTCAACATCTTGACGCTCTTCGGGCTTGTCCTCGTCATCGGAACGGTCGTCGACGACGCGATCATCGTGGTCGAACGCGTGCTGTTCGTTATGGACAGAGACAAAGTCTCGGCGCACGACGCGACGATCCAGGCCATGAAGGACATCACGGGCCCGATGATCGCGACGACGCTGGTCTTCCTCGCGATCTTCGTCCCCGTCGCCTTCATGGGCGGCATGACCGGCGTTATTTATCGCCAGTTCGCAGTCACGGTATCGTTCTCCGTCGTCTTCTCGCTGATCGTAGCGCTCACGCTCTCTCCGGCGATGTGCTCCCACATGCTGGAGAACGTCAAACCCAAGACGCGGGGCCCGTTGGCGTGGTTCAACCAAATGGTGAACCGGAGTACCAGCGGGTATGTCGCTGGATCCATGTGGATCGCGCGCAGGATGGTCGTGACCGTCGGACTGTTCGCTCTCGTCGTGGCGGTGTCTTATTTCATCGTCAGTGTGACGCCGACCTCCTTCATCCCGGACGAGGACCAGGGCGCGACCTTCGCATCCATCCAGCTTCCCGAGGGCGCTTCACAGGGGCGAACGCACGCGGTCATGGAGAATTTCTCCGAACAGATCAAAAAGATTCCCGGCGTGAAATTCGTCATGACGATCGAAGGTTTCAGCATCCTGGGCGACCAGGGCGAGAACGTGGGGTCGATCATCATGCCACTCGAACACTGGGCGAACAGGAAGACCCCGGAGACGAGCCAGAGCAACATCGTAAACGAGGTTCGCAAGATTGCGGCCTCCATACCGGACGCCCAGATCAACGTCTTCACGCCGCCTCCCATCTCCGGGCTCGGGATCGCGGGTGGGCTCGACATTCGCCTTCAGTCGACGGTCGACAGCGATCCGGCGAGGCTGGCAGGCGTCATGTACAACTTCCTGGGGCAACTCAACCAATCGCCCGAGTTCATGTACGCGTTCAGTTCCTACACCGCGGACACGCCGCACCTCTATCTCGACATTGACAGGGATAAGGCGGAGATGCTGGGCGTCCCGATCGCGAACGTGTTTGGCACGCTTCAGACGTATTTTGGGACGTCGTACGTCAACGACATCAACATCGGCACGCAGGTGAACAAGGTCATTCTCGAGTCCGAGTGGACGTACAGAAACAAGATCGACAACATCGGCAGCATCCAGGTGGCGAGCTCGAACGGCGGTTTCGTCCCTCTGCAGAGTTTCGTGACGGTCAAAAAGAAGCTCGCGCCACGCGCGATCAGCCGTTACAATATGTATCCCACAGCAGGGATCACGGCTGTTTCGAGGCCGGGCGTCACGTCGGGACAGGGCATGACCCGTGTCGCCGAGCTGGCGCAGAAGCTGCCGGAGGGCTACAAGTTCGAATGGTCCGGCATGACGTACCAGGAGCAGGAAGCCAGCGGGCAGGTCGCCATCATCATCGGGATCGCCCTTATCTTCGGCTATCTCTTCCTGGTGGCGCAGTACGAGAGCTGGACCGTTCCCCTCGGCGTCATGCTCTCGCTGCCGGTCGCCCTTCTGGGCGCTCTGGTCGGCATCCTGGTCATGAAGATCTCGCTCTCGATCTACACGCAGCTCGGGATTCTCCTTTTGGTCGGTCTCTCGGCCAAGAACGCGATCCTCATCATCGAGTTCGCGAAGGAGCAGCACGAGGATCACGGCCTGTCTATCCTCGACGCGGCTGCCGAGGCGGGCAGGGAGCGATTCCGTTCGGTCATGATGACGGCGCTTACCTGCGTCATCGGCGTCCTCCCGATGCTCTTCGCCTCGGGCGCGGGCGCGGCGAGCCGCCTCCATGTCGGGACGACGATGTTCTTCGGCATGAGCATCGCGACGGGATTCGGTATATTCCTGATCCCGGGTCTTTACGTCGTGTTGCAGACGTACCGGGAGAAGATCAAGGCTGTGATCAGCCGCATGTTTTCGTCGAAGCAGGAGGCATAGTGCGATGGAAAAATTGAAAAACCTGTTTGCCGTCTCTCTGGCATTGCTGCTGTTCACGGTTTTCGCAGACGGCGCCTTCGCGGCGCAAGTACCGGCGGCCTCCGGAGACGCAGAGCTCTCCGCGGGCGACTGGACGAGGCTGGCAAAGCGTTACCCGTACCCGCACATCTCCGGCGACATCGCGGACGCCCCCAAACCGGAGGTCCTCGCGAGCTGGTGGAATACGCTGGAGGACGACACGCTGACCGGATTGATCATGCGCTCTCTGAAGAACAACAGGGATCTTCAGTCTGCGAGAGCGAAGGTGATGGAGGCGCGGGCCGCGCTCGGAATCAGCAAGGCGGCCGTTCTGCCCTGGCTAGACAATATCGACTCGTGGACGCGCGGCAAGACGCCGGTCAACTCGACGGGTGACGGCGTGACGCGCGAGATCTATCGTCTGGGTATCGACGCGTCGTGGGAGATCGACATCTTCGGCGGGCAACGCGAGAACATCAAGGCGGGCACCGCGACGCTGGAGGCGCAGTATGCGGCCCTGCACGCCACGTGGGTGACGCTCTCCTCGGAGGTGGCGCTGAACTACCTGACGCTGCGCACCCTGCAGGAGCGTCTCGACATCGCGCAGCAGAACCTCATCCTGCAGATGGACACGCTGGACCTGGTCCAGTCCAGGTTCGACGCGGGGCTGACGGACGCGCTCGCGCTGAGCCAGGCGCAGTACACCGTGGAGCAGACGAAGGCCGCCATCCCCCCGATTCGGTCGAGCATCGAGCAGACGACCAACGCGCTCGCCATCCTGGTGGGCGACGTGCCCGGAAGTCTGGGCGAGATGCTGGGCGAGAAGAAATCCCTGCCGAGGCCGGATGCGGTGAACCTCGTCGGAATTCCGGCGAACTACCTGCGGCAGAGGCCGGATATCCGTGCGGCGGAGCGGCAGTTGATCGCGCAGATCGCGCGCAAGAAATCGGCGGAGAAGGACCTGCTGCCGAAGTTCTACCTGCTCGGTTCGATCGGGCTAGAGTCGCTCAGCAGCGGCAGCCTCTTCTCGTCCGACAGCTTCAGTTACGGCTTCGGCCCCAGAATCACATGGCCGATCTTCCACGGCGGCGCGATCCGCAACAACATCCGCGTACAGTCCGCCAGGGAAGAGCAGTATCTGGCGGCCTACGAAACCGCGGTCCTGAACGCCGTCGCGGAGGTGCGCAACGCGTTGACCGCCAACTATCAAGAGCGGATGCGCAACGACTCGCTCAAATCCGGCGTCGAAGCCGCGAGGACTGCGGTCGAGGTCGCCACCGACCGGTACAAGAACGGGCTCTCCGATTTCAGCAACGTCATCAACGCGCAACGCGCGCTGCTGGTCCTCCAGGAGGAGTATATCGTCAGCGAGGGACAGGTGACGTCGAACATCGTACAGATCTTCAAAGCCCTCGGCGGCGGCTGGGCCCCGCTGGTGGCGGAGACCCAGGGCGAGGATACCGCGGCAAAAAAATAAAACCGGACCTCACCCCCCTGCCCCCTCTCCGATGCGGAGAGGGGGAGAAGGGCAAGGCCCAAAACAAGCATTTTTCGGTTTTGTTTTGCTCCCCTCCCTCTCCGTATCGGAGAGGGAGGGGCCGGGGGTCGGTGCGGTCGATCCTACAGGCTCTTCCCCAGTTCCTCCGCCCGTTTCAGCCACTCCTGCGCCTTCTCGGTAATCTCTCCCGCTCCGTGGATGCCGTTCACGCAGATCTCCCCGGCTACGTCCCATTTGCAGAAGTTGCAGGCAAGCTGGAACGACCTCTTGAGGCCGTCGAAGCACTCGTTATCCGTGTCGCCGGCGGTGGCGAGCAGAACGGTCCTGCGCCCCCTCATGTCGACCTTGGAGTTCGGCATGTAGTAGGGGAGCAGCCTGTCCCACGCTGGTTTCATGTACGTCGACCACGAGTAGAAATAGAGCGGCGTCGCGAACGCGATCACGTCGGCGTCGTCGAGCGCGGCGTAGACCTCCTGCATGTCGTCCTTCAGAAAGCAGTGGCTTCCGCTGGTCCAACACCGGCGGCAGTCGATGCACCCCGTCAGCTTCATCCCGTACAGGCGAACCGTCTCCACGGAGTAACCCGCCTCCGAGGCTCCTTTCGCAAGCGCGGCCGCGAGCCGTTCGCTGTTTCCGTCCTTGCGCGGGCTTCCGAGGAGTACGGCAAGTTTCTTTGGCATGAACATCGCTCCTTCTCGAAAAGAAAGAAATGTATATGGATATTGTCTGCGATGATACTATGGGGCGGATGTTTTTGTCAAAGGCGAGGGAGCCCGGCAAAAACGACAGGGCCCCGGATCAGACACACGCTGCCGATCCGGGGTCGTACTGTGAGTTGCCGGGCCGTTTTACGGAGGTGACCGATTCGGCCCTTTTTTATGGGTATTGCGCTTCGATGCCTGGTCTCGCGGGGTTTCCTGGTGTCGCTTGATCTAGGCGGTTACTTCTTGCCTTGCTGTGTTTTTTCTATTCTGTCGAGCCGCTGCGAGAAGGTCCAGTCAGAGATTTCCTGACGCAATTTCACGTTCTTCTCCCGCAGCCGCATGATCCTCGCACGGTCGATTGGCGATTTCTCCATCTCCGCGCGCATGTCGATCATCAGTTTTTGAGACTCCGCTATTTTGTCCTTGATGGTCTGGGGCATGTTCTTGCGCAGGTTCTCCTGCCTTTTGCCGAATCTCTCTCCTTTCTGTTCGAACCTCGCGCAGGGGCGCCCGGAATTGCCGCCTCCGTACTGATCCCCATAGCCCCTGCCGTGCCACCCGTGCGCCATGGCGACGCTCGAGAGGCCCATGACCGCTATGATCGCCAGGATTCCGATGCGTTTTTTCATCCCAGGAACACCTCCAAGATTTGATGTGAATATGCTACCCCCGATTGCGTGTTGGCGCATTGCGTATGCCGACAAATCGGGAGTTGTACAAAACTACAGTTTGGGAGCGGTGCCGGCGGATACGAAAGGAGGCGGTCCCTTCCTGCCACACGCAAACAGGTCGGAACCGCCTCGTTCATACGGGAGTGTGGGCCGCGCGGAAGGGGTGACTTCTCACACAGCCCGCTTCTTGTTGGTGTTGCCTCTACTGCGCTTTGGTGCTGATTCTATCTATGGTCTCAAACTCCCGCGAGAAAATCGCTTTCGCGAAAGTATGATTCCGAATCTCGATGTGCGTATAATAGCGACTTTCCAGCCGAGGCACATTGTGGTTGCAGACAACTTGCGGGTTGTACAAATATACAATTATAATGAACGCGCACGTGTACGGCTTGAAGGAGGGTTCGGACATGAAAGGGAACGCGCTGGTCATCGTCGATCCGCAGAACGATTTCTGCGACCAGAGGGGCAGCCTCTATGTGGATGGAGCTGCCGCGGACATTGTGAGATTGTCGAAATATATAAAGGAGATGGGCCGGGAGATCGGGGGAATCTTCATCTCGCTCGACTCGCACGACAGCGTGGCGATTTTTCATCCCGGCTTTTGGACGGACGAGGCGGGGGCGCACCCTGCAGGCTATACGACGATCACGCCGGACGATTTTCGGTCGAAAAAATGGAAGGTCATGTCCGCCGAGAGCGAACCCTTCGCCGAGCGGACCTTTGCGGTCATGGAGCGCAAGGGCATCGAAAATCTTATGGTCTGGCCGGAGCACTGCGTGGTCTCCACCTGGGGTCACCAGATCGCCGACCCCCTGCGCGACGCGTTGCGCGGCTGGCGCGAGGAGACCGGGCGCGCCGTGCGCTACGTCTTCAAGGGGGAGAACCCCTACACGGACCAGTTCTCGATCTTCGAGGGTGTGGACGACTCGTACCCCGAGACGGCATTTAACGAGCGCCTCTTCTCGCAGCTCGTGCAGTTCGAGAGCGTCTCGTTCGCGGGGGAGGCGCTCTCGCACTGCGTGCAGGAGTCCATTCCGCCGTATCTGCGGAAACTGGGGGAGGCGAAGCAGACCGTTCGCCTCTTTGTCGACTGCACGTCGCCGGTGAGCGGCTTCGACCGCGAGGCGTCGCTGGCGGTGCTCGGGGAGATGGGCGTGACGTTCGCGACGACGGCGGATTGATAATTCCTCGCGGCGGGACTCCCTCCGTCAGCGCTGCGCGCTGCCACCTCCCTCGCCGAGGGAGGCAAAAAGACGAGTATTCGAGCACGTGGTTTTCTTCCGGGGGTATTGATCCTTGACGGACATTCAAGGGATCGATACCCCCGGCCAATGATTCGGTGCTGTCCTGGCGTCTTCTGTCTCCCTCATAGAGGGGGGGGTGTCACGCGAAGCATGACAGGGGGAGTGCCTTTGACCTTGATGTATGAATAAAAAAAAAGGAGACCTCGCGGTCTCCTTTCGATTTTCTGGTCGGGATGAGAGGATTCGAACCTCCGACCACCTGCACCCCATGCAGGTGCGCTAGCCAGGCTGCGCTACATCCCGAAAGCAGTGGTTATTGTACAGTCCTTTGCTGTATCGGTCAAGGACTTATTTTTGCGCGTTTTTGCCCGCGAACCTAAGCCGCGGTCTCGAACGCCTGCCTGGGGTCGTCGTCGCGCGCGATTGCGGCGTCGTAGCCGTTCTGCGCGGTCCAGAGACCCTTGGGGGAGGTCTGTTTCGCGTAGGTATGCGCTACCTCGCGCATGCCATCCCTGGCCAGCTCGGCCCGCGCGGCGGAGGCCGCCTGCGCGGCACTTGCCGCGACGGAGATGTCCTGGCCCGACGGATCGCCGGGGGCCATCGCCGCGCTCATCACCTGGCGCGCGTTGCGAAGGGCCTCCTCGGGGTCGTTCGTCGCGGGGGTATTGATCGGCACCTCGCCGCCCGTGATGTATTTTTTGCCGTCGGGACCGGTGGTGTACGTATAGCTCACCGCGCCGCCGAATCTGCCCGCCGCGGCCTTGTGGGCCGCCTCGTGCGCGATCACCTCACGCTCGATCTGTTCGAGTTCCGCGATCGCGTCGTCGTGCGCCGTCTCCGGTTTTCCCCCGGACGCTTTCTCCTGCGGCGTTTCGGCTGTCTTGTCGGCGGGCTCGACGCCCTGGCGCGAGCTCGTCTTTCTGCCGCCGGGCACGCTGTCGACCACGTCTTCGGAGCCCGTGATCGTGACCTGCGCACCGACGATGTACCGTTTGCCGTCGGGGCCGGTCGCGTAGATGTAGGTCGTGCTCGTATTGCCTCCGGCGGCGGACGCCTTCAAGGCGCGCTCCTGTGCGAGGACGTCGCGCTCCTGCGCGGACAGGCCAAGAGAGGGGGCCGCCGTCTCTTTCGGCGCCCTCAGTTTGTCCGATCCGTATATGAGCCCTGAATTGGCAGGAGCGGCAACGCGCATGTCACACCTCCGGAGGGGAAGTCATTTTTGTTATTATACCTCTTTTTATAATTTAAGCCACTGACCGATCTTCGCTTCCTTCGCCTTTTTGAGGATCAGACGGGCGGTCATCACGTCGTGGCTCGCGATGCCCATGAAAACACAGGTCCTGCGCCCGCTCGTGACGGGTTTCTTGATGCCCGCGCAAATCTCGCCCATGTCGGCGTAGATGCCCTGGTTCTGCGGGTAGCCGTTCTGGAAGTAGACGCCGTGCTCCTGCGTCCAGAGGTACTGGCCCCTGTCGTCGCAGACGAAGGCCTCGGCCTTCGAGGCGGTCTCGGCGTCGAAGGTCGAGTCGTAGTCGGTGGTGATCACGAGTGCGTCCTTCTTGAGCCACCCAGCCTTCGCCGGACGGCTGGGGTTCTCGACGATCGGCGCGCTCGACGTGACGATGTCCGTGTCCGCGCAGGCCTCCTGCATGCCGGCGACCTTGACGAAATTCAGGTCGGTGAAGATCGCTCTCATCTCCGCGATGTACGCGTCGACCTGTGCGGGGAGCGGGTCGTACACCTTCACGTCTTTGATACCGGGCAGCGCGGTCTTGATCGCGCGCAGGGTGATCTTGCCGATCGTGCCGAGGCCGATGACGGACATGGTGCTTGCGCCCGGGGAGGCGAGGTACTTCGCGCCGACGCCGGAGGCGGCGCCCGTGCGCCAGGTGGTCATCCAGTTCGCGTCCATGATCGCGGTGATGACGCCGGTGTCGGTGTCGTTTAGGCAGAAGATCCCGTTGTTGTAGGGGAGTTTTTTGGCCAGGTTCTGGGGGAAACCGGCGACCCACTTGAGGCCCGCCGTGTCGACTTCGCCGCCGATCCAGCACGGCATGGCGTGGATGTAACAGTTCTCCCTGGGGTGGACGCCCGGCTTGGGCGGCAGCTCCACCTTGCCCTCGCCCTTCAGCTTCCAGCCCAGTTCGATCTCCTTTAGCATCTCGTCCATCGTGATACCGAGCGACTTTACATCATCCTGCGACAGGAACAGAACATCATACGCCATTACACATCACCCTCGCCTTTTCCGGAAATTTTTTGTTGCCGGTAAAAAAGAACGGATGTTACGCCTAGCGAATGCGTTGTTATTCTATTCTTCTTTTTGGCCTTCGTCCAGAGAGGGAAGTTTCCTGATAGAGTGTCTCAAACCCGATCTCTGCCCCCGACCCTCTCCCGAAGCGGGAAGAGGGTCGGGGGCAGGGTCAAAGGCAAAAGAAATTTTATTTTCAGTTTTGTTTTGCTCCCCTCCCTCCCCGTTTTGGGGTAGGGAGGGGCCGGGGGAGGGAGAGGTCGGGTTTCAGGCCCCCCGCGATCGATCGGTCTCTAGGTAACTGCGTATGAGCGACAGAAAAAGCTCCGCCAGTGTAAGAGCAGCCCTCGCGGTCACTTTCGACGAGCCGAGCGCCACGCCCGTCAGGCAGGCGACGCCAACCGAAACCAGCGGGTATCTGCGCACGGCGTTCAACGGATCGGCCGCCCCTGCGCTAGCGAGAAATTTTTGTTTTGCCTGATCGAGGGCGGTGGTCATCGATTCGCCCTTAGCTCCGCGTGATCTTCCCACCGTGGGCGAAGAGCACGAATGCCGCCAGCAGAGAGAACCCGCCCAGCACGAAGTAGGCGGCGATTCTGCCGATCAGGGGGACGAGCAGGTGATAGGCGCCGGCGACGATCAACGCAAGCCCCGCGACGGCGAGCGCGCCCGCGACGAGGAAGATGACAATGGCGAGGAAGAGGCGCACGGTCTTCTCCCGCAACGTGCGCCCTTCCTCTTCGATCAGTTCGAGAAAGTTGACCAACAGTTCCGCCAGAGCCTTCACGGCTTGTTGCTATTCGTCGTCTTCTTCTTCGTAGCAGCAGTGATAGTAGCGGGTCGCCATCGTGCAGATCTTGCCGAGCACGAAGCCCGCCCCCAGTGCCACGGCCACGGCCGCGAACGGATTGACGGCGATCTTCTCCTCGGCTCTCGCGACGGCGGCGCGAGTCGGCTCCGAAATGCGCCGCCCCGCACTTTCGACGAGCGGGCGAAGCGTCTCGGTTACCTTCTCGAAACCCTCCTCGATCATGCACTTGATCTTGCCGAGGTCGATGCCGTGGGGGCCGTGCCCGAAGTGTGCACCGCCTTCGAGCTCCTTCTCCGCCTTTTCGGTCAGGGCCTCCTTCAAGGCGGCGATTTCGAGCTTCATCTCCTCCATGCGCTCTACGATCGCTTCCATTGCGAAATCTTTTTCCTCCATCGCTCACACCTCCATTTGAGTTTGTTATTTAAGGAAAGCCGATTTATTCTCAGAAGCCTGCATGCTCACACGAACAAATCGCTCAGGCGAGTTCGACCTCCATGAAGTCGGTTTCGCCGGCCGTCAATTTGCCCTCCGCGATCTTCAGAGACCTGAACTTTTCGGTGTTGGTGATCAACATGGGCGTCACGGTCGGGTTGCCCGCCGCGGCGATTTTCTCTTTGTCGAAGCGGATCAGCGGGGTGCCGGTTTTGACCGCATCCCCCTGCGCCACGAGTTTTTCGAAACCCTCGCCCTTCATGCCCACGGTCTCGATGCCGACATGGATCAGCACTTCCAGCCCCTCGCGCGTTTCGAGCGCGATCGCGTGTCCGGTGGGGAACAGTACCGCCACCGTCCCATCGCAGGGCGCGAGAATCGTGTCGCTCGTCGGCTCGATTGCCCCGCCCTCGCCGACCATCTTGCCGGCAAAGGCAGGGTCAGGTACCTCTTCCAGCGGAACTGTGGTTCCGGAAACGGGGGCCCTCAGTTTGACCGTCGCATCTTTTTTCTTGCCAAAACCGAGCATGCGCATTCTCCTCTCACACTGTCGATATTATATTAGAAAACAATTTTTCCAAACCGTAAAAGATGCCTGATGTTGAAGTTTTCGTCGAAACAAACCAAATCGGCCTCCGCGCCTTTTTCGAGCGAGCCCTTTCGATCGGCGACCCGGAGGAGTTTCGCCGGATTGACCGTCGCCATCCCGACGATCTCCCACAGAGGACGCCCCGTCGCCTCCCGCATGTTGCGCAGCGCGGCGTTCATCTCGAGCACGCTCCCCGCCAGCACGCCCGACGAGGTCAGGCGCGCGGCGCCCTCCGTTACCGTCACATCGAGCCCGCCGAGGTCGTACTGCCCGTCGGGAAGGCCGGTCGCTCGCATCGAGTCGGTCACGAGGACGATCCGGTCGACGCCCTTCACCTTGCAGATCGGCTCGAAGAGGATCGTGTCCACATGTATGCCGTCTGCGATCAGCTCGACGAAGAGCGACGACGCGAAGGCGGCGCCGACCATGCCAGGTTCGCGGTGGTGCAGCCCGCTCATGGCGTTGAAGAGATGCGTGAAGGAGGCTGCGCCGTTTCGAATTGCCCCCAGCGCGCACTCGCAGCTTGCGCCAGAGTGCCCCAGGCTCGGGATGACGCCACACTTCGCGAGGGTCCTCGTGAAGGTGCCGCTCTCGTCCTTCGCCGGGTCGTAGGTCACGATCTTCAATACATCTTTGTGGCGCGATACCCACGTCTCGTCCGGCGGAACGATGAAACGCTCGTCGTGCGCGCCCTTGTGCGCTGCGTCGATGAACGGCCCTTCAAGATGCACGCCGAGGATTTCGGCCTCGTTCGCGGTTTTTTCGTGTCCGCGTACTATGTCGAGGACGCAGTCGATCTCCGAGAGCGGTGCGGTCAGGGTGGTCGGCAGCCAGCCGGTGACGCCGGTCCGCAGCATAAAAGCACCGATCTTCGACAGGTCGGCGTCCGTGCCGTCCATGACATCCGAGCCCGCCGCTCCGTGTGCGTGGATGTTGATGAAACCGGGCGATACGTACGCGCCCTCGGCATCGAGCGTACAAACGCTGCTCCCGCGTTTTGCGACCGTCTCCTCGATGTCCTGCTCGGGGATCAGATCGACGATGCGTTCGCCGCACAGGAGCGCATGTCCCTCCAACAGGCACCCGGAGACGCCGGGCACGATCAGTTTGCCGCCGCGTATCAGCGTCATGTTCTCTGCCATGACTCGAATCTCCCCTTACTGATCCGCGATGCGTTTCATCTCGGTCGCGATCAGTTCGGCCTTCGTGCCGACCACGACCTGTATATCCCTGCCGGAGCGAATGACGCCCGCCGCTCCCGCCCGCGTGAGGGAGGACTCGTCGACCTTTTTCTCGTCCTTGACCGAGAGGCGGAGGCGCGTGATGCAGGAGTCGAGTTTGTCGATGTTATCGAGGCCGCCGAGTCCTTCGAGGTAGGAGGTGGCGAGCGCCGTGATGTCGTTCGAAGTCGCCGCGACTGCGCCGCCGGGCGCTTCGACCGCGCCGGCGTCGAGCATACGGCCGGGGGTCGGCAGATCTTTCGTCTTGATGACTAAGAGGAAGACGAAGTAGTAGATCGCCGCGAACCCTACGCCGAGCGGGATGATCATCCAGCCGTTGGTCGAGAGGCCGTAGTTCAGTACATAGTCGATCGCGCCGCCCGAGAAGCCGAAGCCGTGGTGGATGTTCAGCATCTGGCAGAGCGCCAGCGAGGTCGCCATCATCAGGGCGTGGAAGACGTAGAGCATCGGAGCGACGAACATGAACGAGAACTCGACCGGCTCCGTGATGCCCGTGAGGAAGGACGTGAATGCCATGGAGAAGAGGATGCCGCCCGCGATCTTGCGGTTCTCCTTCGGCGCCGCCGTGTACATCGCGAGGCAGGCCGCCGGGAGCGCAAACATCATGATCGGGAAGAAACCGGCCATGAAGAAGCCGGCCGTCGGGTCGCCCGCGAAGAAGCGGTTGAGGTCGCCCGTCACGGCGACGCCGTTCGCGCCGGTGTACGAACCGAAGACGAACCAGACGAGGTTGTTCAGGATATGATGCAGCCCGAACGGTATGAGCAGCCTGTTGAGGATGCCGAAGACGAAGACGCCCGCCATGCCCGCCGAGATGATCCAATTGCCCGCCGCCTGTATGACGTTCTGAATGGGCGGCCAGGCGAACCCGAAGACGAAGGCGAGCGCGATACTGGCGAAGGACGAGACGATGGGGACGAAGCGCTTGCCCCCGAAGAAGCCGAGAAAGTCGGGGAGTTTGATGTTGTAGAACTTGTTGTAGAGGAGCCCCGCCACGACGCCCGTAATCATGCCGGCGAGGACGCCCATGTTGACGCTCGGGTTGATCGTGACGACCGCTTTGGTGAGGGTGTAGTACGCGACGGCTCCGGCGAGCCCCGCCGCCCCGGCGCCGTCGAACGAGAGCCCGATGGCCACGCCGATCGCGAAGAGCAGCGGTAGATTGTCGAAGATCGCCCCACCGGCCTGGCTGATGAAGGGAATGTTGAATACGTCGGGCTGCCCCAGCCGCAACAGGATGGCCGCGGCGGGAAGAACCGCGATCGGAAGCATCAGCGCTTTGCCGAGTTTCTGGACCTTGCCGAAGAGATTGCTGCTCATGACCCTACCTCCAGTGATAGTATTTGTCCCCTGAGGCAGTTATACTACATTGGCGCATTTTGTGCCTCGTAGAAATGCCTGTGTAGGGGTCCGGGGAGTATAATGGTTTTTGAAAGCGCGGAGGCGTGCGTAAAAATTTTCGAGAAAGAAGCTGTTGTCGTGATCGATTTTCGCTCTCTGATCGCTCCTTCCGTCATCACATATCGCCGCGCCTGTGTCGAAATTCTGCTCTGCGTTTTTTTCTGGGGCGCCTCCTTCGCCTCCATGCGGATCGCCGTCCACGAGCTCACGCCACTTCTTGCCGTCTGGCTTCGCGTCGCGCTCGGGCTCCCGGTACTGGCCGCCGCCGTGGTTTGTCGCCGCGAGCTGCGCATGCTTCGGCGCGATGAGGTGTTGCCGCTTCTCTTTCTCGGCTTCATGGGGGTCGTCTTCCACCAGAACATCCAGTTCTTCGGCATGCGCACGGCGGGCGTGGCGAACGCCAACTGGCTGATCGCGGGCACGCCGTCCGTCGTCGCGCTGCTCGGCTGGCTCTTCCTCGGAGAGAAGCTCTCGCGCAGTGCCATCGCCGGACTGATCACCTCCGGCCTGGGCGTGCTGCTTGTCGTAGGTCTGGGCACGAAGGGGCTCGGTATGTTCCGTATGGGCATGCTCGGCGACCTGCTGATCGCGATCTCCGCGGTCAATTGGGCGGTCTTTCAGATTCTCTCCCGCCGAACGGTGCGGGACAATCCGCCGACCTTCACCGCGTTCTGGATCAACGTCATCGCCGTGATCATACAGACGGCGCTGCTCGTCGCCTTTCCCCCCGACCTGGGCCAACTGGCGGCCGTCTCCGCCCGCGGCTGGTGCGCGGTGTTTTTTCTCGGTTGCATCTGTTCAGGACTCTGTTACATCTTTTGGTATGATGGACTCTCCGTGATGAGCGCGGCGAAGGTGACGGCCTTCCAGTTTCTGCAGCCGCTCTTAGGCGCCGCCGCCGCGTACTTTCTGGCGGGCGAACGCTTTACTCCCTTTATTTTTATCGGCGGTTCGCTCATAATGATCGGCGTATGGTTGGTAAACCGACGCAAGCTGAAGGGGGCATAATGATGGGCGAGAAGAGGATCGCGACGTTCAACGTCAATTCTTTGAAGAGCAGGCTGCCGGTCGTGGAACACTTTTTGCGAGGTGCCGACGCGCCCGACGTCGTCTGTTTCCAGGAAACGAAGTGTCAGGACGCGGATTTCCCGGCGGCTTTTTTCGCGGAGTTGGGCTACGAGGTGGCCTTTCGCGGCATGAAGTCGTACAACGGTGTGGCGATCGCCTCGCGCGTCGCGCCGGACGAAGTGATCTTCGGATTCGGAGATGGGGAGGACCGGGAGCAGGACTTCGCGCGGCTCGCCGTCGCGCGTTTCGGCGCTCTGAACGTCGTGGGCAGCTACGTGCCGCAGGGCAAGGAGATGAACCTGCCGGACTTCGCCTACAAGCTTCGCTTCTTCGAGCGCATTCGCGCGTTGTTCGAAAAAAAATATACCTCGTCCGACCAGCTCCTCTGGACGGGCGACTTGAACGTCGTGCCGACGGACATCGACGTCACGCACCCGGAGAACAAGCGCGACCACGTCTGCGTCTGCCAGGAGGTTCGCGACGCGCTTGCGGGGGTCGTGTCGTGGGGACTGGTCGACGTTTTCCGCAAACATCGCCCCGAGCCAGGGGAGTTCTCGTTCTGGGATTATAGAGTCAAGGGGGCGCTCGAACGGAACATCGGCTGGCGCATCGACCACCTCTTCGCCTCGAAACCCCTCGCCGAGCGCAGCCGGGACGCGTACGTCGTGCGCGAGCTGCGCGGGATGGAGCGCCCCTCCGATCACACGGCCGTCGTCGGCGTATTCGATGCCTGACGTCGTAGCAAAAGCGTTTCTGCCTGCTACGGCCGGAGAGTGGGTACAGGGCTGGATCGATGGGCGGGAGGCGCTGGTGAGTCTTGTGGTCGACTGGAAGGGATCGGTCGAACTGTGCCGGGGCGAAGCGGATGTCACCGGACGCCTGGACGAGAAAGCGCGCGAAGCGTTTGCCCTTGCCCGGAAAATTTGTGGGGAGGACGTCTTTCGCGGCCTCTTCCCCGTAGTCCGCAACCCCCTTCCCAGGGCGAGGGGCTTTGCGACCTCGACGATGGACATTGCGGGTGTGCTGGCTGTCTGCTTTGCCTCTGCGGGTGTCGGTCAGGCGCCCGAGGAGCTTTTTTCGCACTGTGCGTCGATCGAGCCGAGCGACGGGATCATGTTCGAAGGCCTCGCGCTCGTGGATCACATCGGCGGAGAGCTGATCGAGCGCCTTCCCTCGCCGCCGCCGCTGGATCTTTTGGTCGTCATCCCGGACGACACGCTTGACACGGCCGAGTACAGGAAAAACGAACGCCGCATGGAGCGGGTGAAGGGCCTTGCGAGGGATCACGAGCGCGCTTATGCCATGCTGAGAGAGGGGTTGAGCAAGCAGGACTCGTCGGCGATCGCGGAAGCGGCCACGCTCTCCGCGACGTTGCAACAGCAGGTATTGCCGCGCGCGGAGTGGAATCTGCTGCGGGAGGCGAGCGCCGCTTTCGGGGCGCTGGGAATTGCCGCCGCGCACTCAGGCACTGCTTCCGCACTGATTTTCGAGGGGCAGGACAAGGAGAGATTGTCGATGGCGAGGCGTTGGCTCGGCGTGAGAATGCGCGACGTGGGCAACGGAATTGTGACGGCGCGAGTTTGCGGGGGAGGAATCTCTCTTTTCATGTAAACTTTAATCGGTAGATAATTTTGATTGATCGATGGAGTCTTTTTTTTTGCCAAAAATACTGCTATAGTATAAACCGTACTTAATTGGCGAGAGGGTGTGCAGCAATGAAGAGATGCGTTCGTTGCAACGCTACGATAGGGTGGGATAGAGAGTTCTGCCCGATCTGCGGTGGCGAGCTTGTCGCCGCAGGCGGCGAAAAAATAAAAGCCGCACCGGAGGCGCCTCGACCGATCGAAACGGGACGGGCGGAGCCAGTCTCGCAGGAAATTCCCACGGCGCCTGAACCGGTTCGAATGACGCCACCACCTCCTCTTCTGGCGGAAGCGGTTGCAGTGCCCGTTGCCGTTCCGCAGGAAGAGCCGGAGGCCCCGGTCGTTCCACAGGCTCCGCCGATGCCGCAAATGGCCCCTGTGCCGCAGACGCCTGTCTCTGTGCCGGAGCCTGTTGTGCCGCCTGTGCCGGAACCCGTTTTGCCCCAACAGCAGATACCGGAGCCCGTGGCTCCTGTCCGCCCGCCGATGCCGCAGATGATACCCGTGCCGCAGGCGCCCGTCGCCGCGCAGGAACCGGTCGTTCCTCCGATGCCGCCCATGCCGGAACCTCTCGCCGTTCAACCGCAGGCGGCAATGCCGCCCACCCCGGAACCTGCTGCGGTGCAACCGCAGATGGCGCCGCCGGAACCGCCGATGCCCGTGCCTCCGCCCGTTCCGCAGGCCTTTGTGATGCCGCAGGCCCCTGCCGTGGAGCAAGTGTCCGCCGTTGTGCCGGGACCGGTCGTTCCTCCGATGCCGCCCATGCCGGAACCCGTTGTGGCACAGCCGCAGATGGCGCCGTTGGAACCGCCGATGCCCGTGCCTCCACCCGTCCCGCAGGCAGTCGTAATGCCCCAGGGACAACAGGAAATACAGCAGCCGGTGGTTTTCTCGCCTCCGCCTCTGCCCCCTGTCCCTCCCGCGCATCCGGTCCAGACCGAGGCAGCGGGTGCGTTTGTCATTCCGCAGCCTCAGGAGGTTTCTCCCGCGGAGAGCAGCGACCAGGGCGTGTTTGTAAAGCCGGAGGCCTTCTCCTTCCAGCCGCCTGCGGGCGAGTCGGACAGCGGTATGTTCAGCAAGCTCGGAGGAGCGCCGGGAGCCGAACAACCCACCCCGCCGCAGGAGCCTCCCGTGCCGCCGGCGCCACCCGCTCCTCCCGTGAAGAAGAGCGCTGTCGTCACCAGCGGCGAGTTTCTCAGGATGTTCCCTGACGCTGACCCGGGAGAGTCAGTGCTCGGCAAATAGGCATGCGGTTCGTCGATCGAAAAGAGCGATAGGCGACGGACGGCCATGTTCCCGAAGAGAAGGCGGAATCTCCCCGCTGCGAAATCAGAGGGAGATGCGGAAACGCTGAAAATATCGAGACGGTCCTCCGGTGTGAGAAGGGGCGTCCCCCGCAAAGAGGAGAATCGTGCGGAAAAAGAGTTGCCGGGCGCGAGTCCTTCCGGAGAAGAGAACGCGGGTGTCCTGAGAAGGGCGGACATCCATCGGCACGATAAGTCGTTTCTGGATACTCTCTGTCGTTTCCTGAGAAAAGCAGGTGGAAACATGCGCCCTGCGGACGAGGCGCATCTTCTCGGCTATATCCCCGTGTCTATTTTTGTGAGCCTGAGCGTTATTACGCTCGGGCTCTATCCATATGTCTGGTTTGCGCAGAACGTACGCGCTTTCGTGACCCTCAGCCTGGAGAAGATAGAGGAAAGCCTTCTTCGGCGTTACGTGGTGATGGGCGTTTTCGTGCACCTCCTGGCTTTTGCGGCGATCGTTTCTGCCATTTGGGGCTTGTCCACGGATTCTCCACTGCATGTGGAATATGCGTTTCGTTTTGCTTTTTTCTTCGTCTCCCTGAGCCTTCTCGTCCTTTTGCCGATACGCTCGTTTCTCTACTTCGGCCTCCGGTGGAACTTCAGGCGGGCCGTTGCCGCCTGGGACCACAGCCACATCATGATTCCCCGGACGATGTCCTCCTGGTGGAAGCTCTTCCTCTTCGGCTCCCTCTATATCCAGCATCACGTCAACCGCGTGATCGGCCTCGGCATGCCCGGCTTTGCGGACGCGGAGGAGCTTCGCGAGCCGCTTCCGTTCCTGGAGTGGCTTGGCGGCTACCTGACCGGCTTCAACGAACCTGTGTCGAAGGGGAGACGGTGATGGCCGAGCGAAGGGTATGCGAACACTGCCACGCCGAACTCTCCCAGAAGTGGGGACAGGGTTTCTGTCCGTTTTGCGGCAGGTCGATATTGCCGCTGCGCCTGGTCGAGTCGGCGAAATCGGTGGCGGCAGGGACATGGGTGAAACCGAAGCAGAGAAAACTGAGCGGCCCCAAGAGGCGGAAGAGAATGGTTCCGACCCACGAGCAGCCGCTGGGAAAACACGAGAAAACCGCGCGAAACCCATGGCTTTGGCAGATGAGGGAGGTCGAAGGGGAAAGACCCCCCAAGCTCAGCCGACGCGAGCGGTTTGCCAATTTGAGGACTTCCGTGGAGAGTTCGACCGCGCCGATTTTACTGTTCGTCTCCCCCTTCCTGCTGTTGCTGCAGAATGTTTTTACGCTCGGCCTGCGTGGTCAGCACTGGTTTCGTTTCAACGAAGCCTCGCTGGAGAAAGTCGCGCGCCCTGAAACGCTCCTGCCGCGCGGCGTTTATAGGCTGTGGTGCTGTCTTCTCTACGGTTATCTCGGGTGTGTTTCGGGCATGGTTTGGGAGTGTTTTCTGGCGGCATGGGATTTTTCCGCGGTGGCAGAGTCCGCTCTTTTGAAACCGGCAGTGCTTTGCTTCTTCGGCTCTTGGCTGATCTTCCGATATATGCTCTTTTGGATGAGGTGGATCATTCTGGAGAATATTTTCAGCAACCTGGTCGATATCAAGGGAGCCCGCTCATTAAAGCCGTTTGCTCCTACCGCCCTGCTGCTCTGGTTTTTGGGGTCGACGTACATGCAGTTTCAGATCAACCGCCTGATCTGGGCCGGCGTATTTCGTCCCGCCCTGCATGACAAGACCCGCCAGCAGAAGGAGAAGGGGGAGGCAAAAACCCAAAGGGAAGAAACGGCCGAGCTCGAAAAAGAACCGACCGGCGTCTGAGGGGCCGGTCGGTTCTTTTTCGAATGAGAGCAAACGATTTCGAATCCTCTATCGCACGAACATATACACGCTCGAGCCGTTGCTGTACAGATCGCCGCTTGCATTGCGGAGCCCGGCGTTATTTGCCATCGACGCAAGTTTGCCCGGCACGCCCCCTTCGATCCGCGGGTGATTCTGGAATCCGACGAGCAGTCTGCCGCCCTCTTTGGTTACCACGAAATTAATGTCTATGGACCTGTCAAGGTATGGTGAAATACTGGCAATCCTGACCATTTTGGCGTCCAAGCCCTCCGCGGCGTCGAAAGCGTTTTTGTTCCACGACTCCTCATGCGAGTATGTCAACACGGCGCTCCGCAGAGCATCCAAATCTGCCGCGATGCGCGTGGCTCTCGCTTTGTCCTCGCTCGGTCCAAACGCCAACATGATCATTCCCCCGAGAATGGCGAGAATGGTGAGCGTGATCAGAATTTCAGACAGAGAAAAGCCCCTTGCTTTACGAACTCGATATTTCAACAAGCGTGCGGCCCCCTTCAAATACATACATTAATTGATAAACCGCACTATAGCACGCGGGAGGCCTGTAGTAAATGGGCCTCCCGGCTCAAGTGAGAAGAGGGGAATGCTGGCTGGTTAAATCCTCTCGAACGGCCGTATTGCCTGTCGAAGTGCAGGAAACGCGGGGAGAGCTGCGTTTCTGGCGATCAACCAGCCTCTCCCTAATGCATGCTTGCGCGGTGGGCCGCGATCTTCACCATATTGCGGTTGATTTTGCGCTGGTATCCGAGAGAGCTGCCCCCGTAGTATCTGTTCATTGCCGTCTGGATGGAGCCGTATGCCTTGATGTAACGCGACAATAGCAGGCAACCGGCGGCGACCCCTTTCTCGGGATCCGCGAGGGAATCCTTGCCCATGATGCCGTTGGATTCGAGCAGGCCGTTGTGTACGCGCCACATGACCTGCATGACGCCGGCCGCCCCTTTGGGGCTGACCGCGCCTGGATTAAAGGTACTCTCTGCGTGTGCCACCGCCGTGGTGAGCGTCGAGGGAACTCCGTACTTGGCGCTGTAGTGAACGAGCGCCGCTGCCTCTCGCCAAGCCGTTTTTTCGTCGATGCGGCCGTTGCAGGAGCGGATGAAGAGAACCGTGGAGGTCACGTCGCGCTGCATGGCGGCCGGCATATAGCGGAGGTGCTTCAACGCCGTGTCGGGGTGTTCGGACATCCAGAGATCGAGGTGATCCATCGAAAGGTTCATCTTCTTGAGCGTTTTCAGGACGGATGCGTCATACGTGAGATTTGCCTTGTTGAAGGGGACAGTGTCCTGCGTGGGGAGAGGCCGGGTAAAGAGCTTCGTGCTTTTCTTCGGCAGCTCCGTTTGTGTCGTTGCGCTACGCGTTTCCATCCCGTCAGCCATTCGATCCGACACAAGGAGAAAAGGTAGAACGAGGAAAGGTAGGATTGTCAGCAGGATTGGTGCCAATAGCCTGACAGGAAGTGAGAAGTTGCCTTTGCGCTGTTGCATTTGTATACCTCCTAACCGCGCCCGACCGATCGTGAATTTTAGAGGAAATTTATTCAGCCGAGCCAATACCAGTGGAAAGGTTATCGTACACGAATTTCGGGAGGCGTCAAGGGCAGGATAAATTATGTTGTAGAGAGTACAGTGATATGTGACAAGTAAGCGTAGAAAGCGTTCGCGCATGAAAATAAAAAATCGCGAGGCGCCGGCCTCGCGATTTTTTTATGGCTTGTTTTCTTTGATGAACTCCTGTGTGTTGAGGATCATTCTCAGAAGGACGTTGTCTCGCCACACGCGGGATGTCGGGAGATCGACGCTGCTCAGTACGATCGCCAGGACGAGCACGAACGAGATGATCAAAGTTGCGAGGATTGCCTGGTATTTTTTGTTCTGCTTTACGTAAAGAGAGTGCTCCCGCCCTCGCTCGTCCTTGTGCTGCGGATGAATCACCATGTCCCCACCCCCTCGGCCTGTATTTGCATTATACCATCCTTCCCCTGCCGGCGTTCACTTATATCGCGTGCCCGATTTGCCATTGCGGCTTAATCGGCAATTCGCTTTCGTTTTTGCTATCCCCCCGTAAGTTGCGATATAATGGATTATGCGGGCAATTTTCGCCACGAAAGAGTTCGCCGGGAAGATTTGACGTTCATTCGGCCAACTGCAAAGGATGGGATTTGTGAAAAAAGCGATCGACTCCTTCCAGCTCTATTTCGAACACCTGATGACGCGTCTTGGTCTTGGAATGAGGGCGAAGCTCATCATTATCTTCGTAGTGATCAAGGTGATTCCGCTGGTGCTCCTCGCGCTGCTGGCATGGCGCCAAGCCTGGCTGCTGGGTGAGGTACTTGCGTTGCGGACGCAGGAGTTGAACGCCAAGGCGAACGAGGCACTCTCCAGGACGGGGGACATCGCGGTCAAGGACTCGGTGGTTGCCCTGAACGCGCGCGCCACCGACGACATCGAGCGCATGACGACGGACACCGCGCGACGCGTGGCGGATTTTCTCTACAACAGGGACGACGACATTCTGTTTATCGCCGCGCTCGAGCCGGAAGAGGCAAATTATCGCAACTTCATCGAGAAGAAGGGCGGGAACCTCATCAAACAGGGACCGTGGAAGCTGGCGCCGGATGGGAAGTCGTGGGTTCCCGTCGAGACGCGCCCCTCCCTTCGGACGGTGCTCTCCACCAACGGTGAAAACGACCTCAGTTTTCACTATCGCCAGCCGGATCAGTTCGAATACGAGAGCCGCCCGTTGTATCTGGAGGCGACGTTCGTCGACATGCAAGGAAACGAGCTGATCAAAGTCGTGACGTCCCCACACATGAGCCGGGCGCTGAAGAACGTCTCCGATCGAAGAAACACCTACGTGCGCGCCGAAACGTACTTCGCGGAGCTCTGCAAGCTCAAGCCAGGGGAGATCTATGTCTCCGACGTGATCGGAGCCTACGTCCCCTCGCGACTCATCGGCATGTATACACCGGAGAACGCCGCCAGCCGCGGTCTGGATTTTCGGCCGGAGGAGGAGGCCTACGCGGGGAAAGAAAATCCCCTGGGCAGGCGTTTTCATGGTATCGTGCGTTGGGCCACCCCGGTCGTGCGAGGCGGACGGATCATCGGCTACGTGACGCTGGCCCTCGACCACGACCACATTATGGAGTTTACGTCGCATATTATCCCCACCAAGGAGAGGTACACGGAGATCCCCAGCGCCTACGAGGGCAATTATGCCTTCATTTGGGACTACAAATGTCGTAGCATCGTGCACCCTCGCCACCATTCGATCGTCGGCTACGACCCCGAGACGGGAGAACCTCAGATCCCCTGGCTGGAGGAGAGCATCTTCGAAAACTGGAGGGCGAGTGGCAAGAACTATGTCGACTTCATCAACGATGTGCCGACTTTCTTCGAGCAATCCGTCAAGAAGAAACCCGCCAAAGAGTTGACTGAAAAAGGCCTCGTGGGGCTGGACGGCCGCTATCTCAACTTTGCCCCACAGTGCACGGGGTGGTTCGACCTGACCAGCGAGGGGGGCTCCGGCTCTTTCGTCATCCTCTGGAGCGGCCTGACCAAATTGACGACCGCCGCCTCCATCCCCTATTACACGGGGCACTACGGCGCGTCCAGGCGCGGCTTCGGTTTCGTGACCATCGGGGCCGGGCTCGACGATTTCCAGCGCCCCGCGAAGGAGACCGAGCGGGTTCTGGGCGAATTGATCAAGGAGAGCGACAGCGAGCTCTCGAAAGCAGCCGGAGAGACGAAAGCTGCCATCGACGCCAATCTTCTGAATACTGCGGCGCAGCTTGCCATCTCGGCGGGTGTCATGATCGTGCTGGTCATCATGATCGCGATCTGGATGGCCTCCATTTTCACGGGCAGCATCACGAACCTGATCAACGGAATCTCGCGTTTTCGCGCGGGGGAGCGGCACTTCCGCTTCAACGCGCCCGTCAAGGACGAGATGGGGATGCTGGCGGATTCCTTCGACGAGATGGCGGACAGCCTGGAGGCGAGCGTGAAGGGGCCGCTGGTCATTACCGATATGGACTACAAAGTCGTATATATTAACGAATACGGTCTTAACCTCCAGAAGAAGACGCTGGACGAGGTCCTGGGAGCTCCGTACGGAGAGGTCAGTATCTATCCCATCGGCTCCAGGTACTGTCCCATCACGGCACTGCACGAAGGGCGCGAGGCCGACGTCCTGTACCTTTCGGAGAAGGGGGCATATGTGCGGGGCAGCGCCAGTTATCTGACGGACAAAGACGGAAGGAACGTCGGCCACATCATCGTGACCACCGACGTGACCGAGATTGCGGAGGAGCAGGAGGAGCTGCGGCGGACGAAGCTCGAGTTGGAGAACGCGGTCCTGGCGGCCAACAAGGCAAACGAATCGAAGGGTGAGTTTCTGGCCCGTATGAGCCACGAGATTCGTACGCCGATGAACGCCATCATCGGGCTGACGAATATCGTGAGAAGAAAGCTGGACGAACCGCCAGAGGGAACAGAGGAGATCAGGGCGCACGTCCGTCAGATCGAAAACTCGTCGCAGCACCTGCTGGGTCTTCTCAACGATATCCTCGACATTTCCAAGATCGAAGCGGGCAAGGTCGAACTGGCCGAGGAGACGGTGGATCTGCCGAAGCTTGCGAGCACGGTGGCGGGCATCATCAGGCCGCGCTGCGAGGAGAAGAACATCGCCTTCGACGCTTCCTTCTACCTGGCCGCCCCCTCCGTTTTCATCACCGACCCACTGCGGCTGCGTCAGGTGCTCATCAACCTGCTCGGTAATGCCGTGAAATTCACGCCGGAGTGCGGCCGTGTCGAGTTCCGCATCGAGCAGAAGGAACGACTGGGCGGCAAGGCCCTGATCGAGTTCTCGGTGCTGGATTCGGGGATTGGCATACCGGAGGATGCCTTCTCGACGCTCTTCCTGCCGTTCGAACAGGTAAGCGGCCAGGTATCGCGGAGGTACGGCGGCACCGGGCTGGGACTTGCCATCAGCCGCAGCATCGTGCAGTTGATGGGCGGCGACATAGCCGTTAGCAGCAGAGAAGGGGAGGGCAGTGTCTTCAGTTTCAGCCTTTGGCTGACGGAGTCGGAAATTCTGGGACAGGACGAGGAGGAGACAGTGAATGTGGTCGACCGCTTCGCAGGCAAGAGAGCCCTGCTGGTCGACGACGTCGCCGTCAACCGTATCATCGTGACGGAGCTTCTTAGCGCGACGGGCATTGCAATCGACGAGGCGGAGGATGGCCTCATGGCCGTGCAGATGTTCGAGAGCTCCCCGGAGAACACGTACGACATCATTTATATGGATGTGCAGATGCCCAACATGGACGGCAACGAGGCGGCTGCTGCCATTCGCGCTCTGGACCGGGCCGACGCGGAAACGGTGTCCATCGTGGCGTTGACGGCCAACGCATTCAAAGAGGACATGGACAAGTCGATTCAGCACGGTATGAACGCCCACCTGGCAAAGCCCGTGGAGTACGAAAAACTGATCGAGGTAACGATTCGAATGCTGGAGGAGAGATGAAGGGGGTACTGTGCACGATCGCCTCGGCCGTGATCTTCGGCTTTACGCCGATTTTGACGAGGATCACGTATGACGGAGGCGCGAACGGCGTCACGATGACCTTCCTTCGAGCCGTCCTCTTTCTGCCGGCCATGTTCCTCTGTCTGAAGGTTCTGAACATACCGGTCTCGGTCGATCGCCGGGAGTTGCGCGACGTATTTCTCGCTTGCGGCATGGGGGCGGCGACCACGACGATCCTCCTTTATGCCTCGTATGCGTATATATCGGTCGGGATGGCGACGACGCTGCATTTCATCTATCCGGTCGTTGTCAGCCTTGTTTGCGTCCTCTTTTTCAAGGACAGGCTCTCGCCCGCCACCGCCTTCGCGCTTGTCTCGTGTTTTGTCGGGGTGCTGCTGGTTGCCGGCAAGTTCGGCGGCGGGAGCGCGGCGGGTGTCTTCATGGCGCTTCTCTCCGGTGTGACCTTCGCGTATTACATGGTCTATGCGGATAAGACCGCGCTGAAGGAGATGCATTTCTTCAAACTCTCGTTCTGGCTGTGCATCATGCTCGCGCTTTTTTCCGGGGCTTTCGGCCTGCTTTCGGGAACGTTGACGTTTTCCCTCACTCCCAAAGCATGGTTCTACGCCTTCCTCGTCTCCTTCTTTACGTCCATGGGTGCCGTGACGCTTCTTCAGCTGGGGATCAAACTCGCCGGCGCAACCACGGCTTCGATCCTCTCGACCTTCGAGCCGATCACGAGCGTCGTCCTCGGCGTCGCGGTCCTCGGGGAGGAGCTGTCGCCGATGAAGCTCGCGGGTTGCCTCTGCATCATCGCAGGCGTGCTCGTTATCACCCTCTTGAAAGCGAAGCGGGATTTGATGCCGGAAAAACTGAAAGCCTGAAAACCGGCTCAAGACGCGAAAGAGGCCCCCGGTTTGCTCGCCGGAGACCTCTTTCGCGTTTCTCTTTTATTCCGATCTATTCGATCGGAGCCGTATAGGCGGGGTTTACCACATGCCAACTCGGGTCGGGGTCGAATTTGACGATCTCCGCCGCCAGCTCGGTCGTGTTGCCCCCCAGGTTTTTCTCGTAGACGACGCCGTCCTGGTTTACGGCGAAGGTCATGACTCCCGTCTTACCGTACTCCGCGGGGGTCGCAATCAGGGCAAAGCCGCCGATCATCTTTCCGTTCACGATGTAGTCGTACGCGCCGCCGCCCGCGTTATCGCCCTGCGCGGTGATGATGCGGTAGTAATATCCCTCGAAGGGCGCTCCCTTTGTCGCGGCCTGTCCCTCGCTGCGTGTCGCGGCGGAGGCCGAGGCAAAAGCGGCGCCGAGCGGGCTGGGCTGTTCGCCCGCCGCCGCCGGCCAGTAGAGGCCGTCCTTCTCTCCGGGGGTGCTGTTGAACTTCTGCGCGTAGGCGGGTGCCTTCAACCCAAGCGGATTCATGTCGAAATAATCGCGCTGTGCGTCGACATAGGCGAGAGTCGCCTGTACAGCGAAGCGCTCGTTGCGTCCCACGCGGCGCGCGGTAATCTCGCGGCGTCCTCTGGCGACGTCGAACTCCCAGGTTTTATTCTTGAGGACGACCGGCACGGGGAAGATCCACGAGTTGCTACCGACGATCAGATAGGCCTCCGCGCCGTTGTGCACTTCGACGGCGTGATAGACGCGATAGGCGTCGAGAAACGCCTTGCGATTCTGCGCGTCCAGTTCCTTGTTGCCGGACGAAAAGAGGCTCTGCGTATCCGGGCCGAAGATCCGCGTCATCAGCGAGACGACCTCGCCCTTCTGGACGGCGGCAACGAAGACGTTGAAGGCTTCGGTAGGGTCCTTGTATTTTCCCGGCGTGGCCGCGTCCGCCGGCCAGGCGGCGAGCAACAGTACAAACAGCGCGAGCGAACAGAACAGCGTCTTTATATTCTTTGCGTGCAGTTTAACGAACAATGTCATACACCCCCGATTAAGATTTCAAGATCGTAGGACGAACGCGCGCCCGTCAGTGGCGGAAGCGGACGCCGCCACCTCCGTGCATGCCTCCACCGAAGTGAGGCGCGGGCATGTGTTGTGAGCCGATACTCTGATGTCCGCGAACGCTGTCGATGTGCGAACCGCCCGTACCTACTCCGTCGAATGCCCCGGGAGCACGGTTCGGGATATTGTGCCGGTTGTCGATGTTCGGCGCGTGCTGAATGTTCTGCGGAATATTCGGTGCGTGCGGGACATTCTGCGGGACGTTGTGCGGCGTCGGGATCCTGCGTTCTCCGGCGCCTCCTGCGCCGGGTCTCGTGCCGGGCGCACCCGGTTTCATGTGCGAGGCCCCGCCTTCGAAGCCGGGCTCATGTCCGCGGAAAGAGTCGCGTCCGCGCTCGCCGGCGATGTTGCGGTTCTGGAAGCGCTGCTGCACCTGCGGGTTCTTGTAGCCCACGCCTCGGCGATGATAGGGATTGTGATTCCAGCGGGAATCGCGAATATCCGTGTGGTTGAAATGGTTATAGCGGTTGACGTTGATGTTGATGTCGCCGTTATGCCAGTCGCAATCGCCCCAGAAGGCGTATCCGACCGCGAGTCCGAGGCCGAATGAGACCACGTTGCCGGCGTACGAGTAGGCATAGTAGGGGTACGGCGGGTATGCAGGATACGGCCACGGTCCGTAGATGATGGCCGGGTCGTAGGAGGGCACGTAGATCACGTCGGGGTTCGGCGAGGTGATCTGGATGATCGTGGTACCGCCGGAGCTGTCGGTCCTGACGGTCTGTTGCGCGGTGGATTTGAGGTTTCCGGCAGCCTTCGCCTTCGCGCGGAGACGCTGTACTGAGTTCATCAGGTCCTTCTGTTGCCCGAGGAAGGCATCGCCCAGGTCCTGGGTCCAGTCGAGGTTGTCGTTCATCATCTTGAGGACGTCCGGAACCGTGACGAGTGACTTCACGCTGGGATCCCAGTCCTGTTTGTTCAAGGCGTCCTGCAGCTGCGATCCTTTCAACGAGGAGTTCTGCTGATACCACCGTTCCGCCTCCACGATCTCGAGGGGATAGGTCGACGCCGCGAACACTTGCGCGAGCAACTCGTCGGAGTACAACGCGATCGGCGAGACGAGCTGATCCAGCTCCTCCTGCGAGTATGCCGTACCGGACGAAGCATCGGCGGCAAAGGCGGCCGATGACGCTACAAACAAGAAGAGAAGGGACAGAACAACACAAAAGGTATTGCGCGTGCGATGCATCTGATTACCTCCTTGGTTTCTTTCATTTTCTGTAACTCCGTGCGATGAGCAGTATACGGGTTAAATTTGACGACAACAACAGCGTAAAATGCGTAAGTTGGTGAGGAAATTAAATGATGTCGTAACATTGTTCGGTTGCTGTTGTCATTTTTAGTCGATCGCCTATAATGCGACCGATGCGCAAAGCGCGCTCCGCGCGGGCGCGCCGACATCATTTGGGGGGAATTTTCGTGTCGATCAAAAATCGTCTGCTCGCACTTACGCTTGGCGTCATCCTCGCTCTCATTCTGATCACGCTGATCAGCTACGTCGCCAGCCGGCAGCTGGTGGTGGAGCAGGTCGCAGATCTGGGCAACGAGACGGCCGCACTGGCGGACGCGGAGGCGACGGCCTTTTTGAAGGAGAGGCTGAACCTGCTTGAAGCGGCGCTCGGCAGTACGGAGCATATTATTCAGAGCAAGGGTTTTCTCAAGGACGAGATCCTCAAAACCCTCCAGTATTGGGGGGCGAAGAGCGAAAAACTGGGCGTCACGGGCATTTATATGGTGATGAACGACGGCACGTACCTGGACAGCACCGGCTGGGAACCCGAAGCCGACTACCACCCGAGGGAACAGCAGTGGTACACGCTGCCGATGAAGACGGGCGGGTTGACGTTTACCGATCCCTACATAGACCAGGAGATCAACATCGGCTCCACCATCCTCTCCGTGGCGAACACCATCAAAGACAGGGACGGACGGGCGCTCGGCGTCATGGCGATGGACGTCGACCTGGGGGAATTGAGCAAATTCGTCATCGGGCGCAATATCAACGGAGAAGGCCACGGACTGGTTCTCGACGCGCGCGGGATCGTGGTCAGTCATCCGGAGAAGGACCTCGTCATGAAGCTGAACCTCACCCGGACGTCGGATCTGGTATCCGACTCGCTGGCCGGAATCGGACGCGAGATGCAGCAGGGGAAGTCGGGGTACGGTACGTATACCTTTATGGGCTCCCGCAACGAGATATTCTACCGACCGCTTGAAGGGGGATGGAGCCTCGGCATCGTCGTTCCCATCGCGAAGCTGATGGCTCCGGCCAGGGCGCTCGCCGTGAAGCAGGCTGCCATCGGTGTTGTCGCTACCCTTCTGCTGGGCGGTTTGCTGTTCTCGGTCTATCGCTCGGTCCTGCGCCCGATCACCAGGTTGCTCAGCGTGATGTCCGCGGTGCGCGAAGGGGATATGACGCTCGCCTCGGGTCTGGAAAACAGGGACGAGCTGGGTTCCGTTGCAAGGGCCGTCGACGGAGTGATCTTCGACCAGAGGAATTTCCTGCTGCAGCTCCGTGAACAGGGCATACAGATCGACCGCAACACCGAGGAGCTCGACCATACGTTCAAAGACGCGAGGGAGATGGCGCGGGTCATCGCCGACCGTGCCCGCGAGCTGACACTTGTCGCGGAGGAGAACGCGGACGCTGTGCAGAGCGTGAACGCCAGCATCGAGGAGTTGTCGGCGGCCGCGACCGGGGCCGCGAACGCGGCGTCGGGCGTGTCGAACGACGCGGAGGATCTCCGGCGCAATGCGGAGGAGTCCGAGGAGATGCTGCGTCGGAACACGACGAAGGTCGCGGACATGGCCAAGTCGTTCGAGTCCGTGGCGAGCGTCGTTCGTGAACTCGACGCCAAGGCGAGCAGCATCGACGGAATCGTCTCGACCATCACGGGCATAGCGGATCAGACCAACCTGCTGGCCCTGAACGCCGCCATCGAGGCGGCGCGCGCGGGTGACGCGGGGAGAGGGTTTGCCGTCGTGGCGGAGGAGGTTCGCAAGCTGGCGGAGGAGAGCAACTCGGCGGCGAGCAGGATCGGTGAGCTGGCCCGCGAGATCGTGACGGAGACGGCTTCTGCCGTGAACAACGCCTCCGGCGGCGTGAAGCTCGCCTCGACCACGGAGGACGAGACTCGCAAGACGCAGGAACGGTTGTCGGAGGTCATTCTGGCCGTGTCCCGGATCGTCGATCAGATCCAGAGCGTCGCCGCGACGAGCCAGGAGCAATCGGCCGCCTTGCAGGAGATGACGGGCTCGGTAGACCGCGTATCGTTGGGAGCGGTGCAGAACAAGGAGAAATCCGAGGAGATCGCCCGCCAGGTAGACGGCATCACGCGTCGTATCGCCGAGGTCGCGCGGACGGCGGATGCTCTGCGCGGAATGACCGCCACCAACAACGAGCACATCGCAAGGTATAAACTGGACGAAAGTCCTTCGCGAGGGCAGTTGAAGGCCAAAAATTAAAAGTTCCCGAGAAGGCATGCGGCTATACCCTGGCCCGACGAGCGAAGAACCGGGTTTTTTGCCCTCGAAGGGCCTTTGGGGTCAAAGACGAAACGAGCTCTTGACAGCTGAAGGAAGAGAGGGTATCATTTTTGAGTAATTGTTTCACGTTGCTAACTTAGCTTTGTCTTCACGATGTCGCGCAGTTTAACTATAATGGGTCAAATTTTTTTACGATCGCAATAGTTAGCTAATACAAACAATCTGATTTGCGGGAGGTCTTTGATGCACACGATCGAAAAATTGATGTCGCTGATCAAAACGCAGAGCACGGAGGATTTCATCGAGTCGATGATTGTCTGCTTTGCCGCGCCCGTTATTCGCGGAATCAAGTGCGGCAAGCTGCTCAACCTCGTGCGGCGGGGCGAGGATGTCGTTTTTGCGTGGGAGAACGTCAAAGATGACCTGCTCGCGCGGTTCTCCCTGGAGGCGGCCTGTGTACCCTCCAGGGGAAGCGGATTGCTGCTTTTCATCTACGACCGGGTTCTGCTCGCGCGTGCGCTGCGTGTCGAGGAGGCTCGCTCGATTCTCCGCGATCTCGGTTACCCCAATCTCCACCTCAAATCAAGCAAGACCTCGCTGAAACTGCGCGAGCAGCGTGATAAGATGTTGTTTGAGAAGACACCATCTTTCACCAGCGAGGTGCGATTATTATGACTCAACCCGACGTAAAATTCCAGGACAA
>JAVBQG010000016.1:0-9234 GCA_031549185.1 Synergistaceae bacterium
GCGACGCCAGCGAAACACACGAGAGCCATACAGAGAACCGAGAGAATCAAACCGACCTTACGAAACATGAGAACCACCTCCAGGATTTTTTGTGGAGCAAACCTCACCCCCCGGCCCCCTCTCCGATGCGGAGAGGGGGAGCAAAACAAGGGCGATCCTCTCCCCTCCCTCTCCGCACCGGAGAGGGAGGGGCCGGGGGTGGGTGAGGTCGGGTTTGTGGCAAGAATGAAAACAGGAAAGCACGAAAGGAGATGGCGAAATGAGCGACGAGGAGAAGAAGGATTCCGTGAGCGAGGATCTGGCGCGCCTGTTCGGTGTGACACCGGAGGAGCTGATCCGCCTCTTCACCCTTACGGAGGAGCAGCTGATGGAGCTGGACGAGGTTGAGTTCCGCGCGCGGGTGCGGGAGCGCTGCCACCACACGATGGAGATCCCGACCTACGAGAGCGCGTACTTCGGCACACCGTTGCCGGCGGACCAGACCGCGACGATCGAGAAGATGCTGCGCGTCTGGGAGAGGCGCGGCCTCTCGCGCGACCTGGTCGAGTATCGCTTCGCGACCACGATCCTGGGGTTTGCGGAAAAACGTATCGCGGGCGAGCCCGTCGACCTCGGCGTCTACGAGCCGAAGTGGCTGACGCCGGAGGAGCAGGAGGCGTTCGACCGAGTGCTCTACGAGCGCCGCTCGGTGCGGCAGTGGGATCTGAGGCGCCCTGTCGGCGACGCGCTGATCGACCGGGTGCTGAAGGCCGGGCTCTGGGGCCCGCACGGCTGCAACCTGCAGTCCATCCGCTACATGGTGATTCGCGAGGAGGCCGAGCCGGGCCTGTTCGACGGCAGCGACGTGCCGGGCGGGCCGGTGCACATCGTGGTGATGCAAGACAAGCGCTGCTACCAGGCCAACCCGCTGATGCCGGAGTTCAACAAGCTCCTGGATTGCGGCGCCGCCACCCAGAACATCGTCCTCGCCGCTCACGCCTACGGGCTGGGCGGGTGCTGGCTCACGTTCTCCGACGCCATGCGCGAGCGGTTGATCGCGCGCTACGCCATCCCCGACCACTACAACGTCGTCACCTACGTCGACGTCGGCTGGCCCGATCAGAGCCCCTGCCCGATTTGGCGCTGCAGCGTGGAAGAGGCGGTCGTCTATCGGTCATAAATCGTCGTCCCTGAAAAACCGTATAGTTGTAGAGCGTGATTCTGTGTTTTTCAGGGGCGACTATTTACTTTTTCCTGAGCGAGAATCCCACGGCGACGGCGAGGATGGCGATGGCTGCAGCCCCGGCGTTGCAGCCGCCGCTGCCACCCGACGGTTTCGCGTCCCGCCCCTCGCGCACTTCGACGCCCCACACGTTGCCGCACGTGAAGACGGGGGGCGTGGCGTCTCCGTCGACGTTCGAAAGGCCCGTTTTCACTCCCGTCATGCGCTTGAACTCGTACCCCGATTTGGACGCTGTGATCGTGAACGTCGTGTCCGACGGCGCGTGGGCGAAGGCGAAGATGCCCCTGGCGTCGGACGTCTCGGTCGCGGACCACGAGCCGGCGGACATCGTCACCCGCACGCCCTCGAGGGGATTGCCCGCTTTGTCGAGAACCCTGCCGCTCACGATCTCGCCGGTTCCCTTTGCGTAGATGTTGTAGACGCACTCGTCCACCAAGTCGAACGTAATGTACTTGTCGTCGATCGCGGGCAACGCGTACCAGGCGTTCTCGGCTCCGCCCCAGCCGAGGTTGACGTGGTGGTACATCGTTCCCGCACTGTAGCCGTAGCCATCGGCGACGACCGCGTGCCCCGCCTGGCCGGCCATGTCGTCGAGGCCGAGGATGACGGGCAGGGCGGCGTCGAGGTTCGAGTTAAGCGCCTTCTGCAGGAGGTCGAGCGGCAACTGCCTGTCCGACGGGCTGGCGCCGAACTTGGCGATCACCATTGCGTTTTCATAGCCGAACACGTCGTTCAGCTCATCCGTCACGGCGAAGAGATTGGCCCCTGTCCCACCGGCGGCAGCCGGCCCGTAGGACGAGCCGATCGCGATCCCGATGTCGTAGAGAAGCGCGCCGATGTTCTGCCGCTGCGCGTCGGTGATGTTCGCATCTGGCTTGAACGGCATCTCGCTCCACTTGTAAGGACCGCCCTTTCCGTCGCCGCCCAGCGTGTCGCTGGAGACGGCGACGCCGTCCACCTTGTACGGAAAGCTCCCGACGCCGATTCCGTCGACGGGATGCTCGAAATAGCGCAGAACCTGGCCCGTGGCGGTGGCGGTGCAGCCGCAGGGGTAGCCGTTCGGCGTGTAGTAGTTGTAGAGCGGCTTCCCCTCGAAATCCTGCTGATCCCACGTACTTTCAAGCAGCGGCGCCACCCGGACGTCGGGCAGGGAATCGGCGCTACGCCCGCGCGTCGCGACGCTCTCGTCGGAAAGCGAGCGCCATTTCTTCTGGCTGGAGGTCGCCGCCGGTTCCGCCGTACCTCTCGTCGTATTCCTGGCGGAGGCGACGCGCCGCACGACGTCGCGGACCACCAGAGCGTCGAACGGGCTGGCTGTATCCGGCGTATAGCCGGTCGCGTTCGGCAGGAAGGCGATCAACGGCTCCACGAGGTCGTCCGCCGGGACAATCACGACGCCGCGCGGAGACAAGGTGACGGCATAGAAAACCGCGTTGCCCTCCCCGACTGCCCTCCCCGATCCGTCGAACGAGGCGACGCCCGAGACGGAGCCAGTCTCCTCGCCGAGAGGGCTCGACTCGAGTGCGAGCCAACCTTGGACGATCCTGGCTGCCTGCTCGGGCTTGGTGGGTGCGGCCCAGGCGAGCGAGGAGAGGACGAGACAGAGAGCAAGAGAGCAGAGAAAAGTTCTTCCGGACGATTTGGAGATTTTCACGTGATGCCCCCCTCTGAAGTGAGTTTTGTGTGTGAAAAGTGTATCAGGGATCGGGTGTGATTGCTAGATATTTGTTTCGAAACAAAAGAGAACAAATGTTGAGCGCGGATTTTTTTGGAGTTATGACGATCGATCTGACTTCTCAAGGTTCCTTGCCCCCCCAGCTCCTGATCCGCGCCTTCATCTCCTCGATCCCGAGGATCCCATACGCGAAGCCCCTGCGGACCAGCTCCTCGGGCAGGAACTCGTCGTACTTCTCGAACAGCGGCAGCTCGCCCTTGTAGATCAGTTCCATCGGGTCGAGCGGCTGTTTCTCCACCTGGCTCAGAATTTTGAAGAACTCCTCCCGCGTGGCCTTCATTTTAAACTGGATGAAGTACGGGCGTGACGAGTCGAGCGCGGTGAGGCCCAGCAGCGGCGCGCACCTGAGCTTGAGGAAGCGCTCCAGCGCGAGGAAGGCGTAGGTGCCGAGCCAGGGGAAGAGGCACCACATGTCGCCGCCGAGGGGGATCAGCGGCTCCTCCGCCATGCCGGAGCCTGCGGCGGCGTGCCGCGCCTCGCCCAATCGCGCGACGGCGTTCTTCATCAAGTAGGGGTAGGCCGTGCTTTCGCGCAGAATGCCCTTCATGCGCTCCAGAATCTTCGTATTGATGTCGCCGGGGCACATGCCGAAGAAGGCCGGCACCTTGCCCCGCACCTGCTCGCAGTAGACGAGGTGGCGCTTGTGGTCGACCTCCTCGACGATCCAGACGTGCCCCGCCAGCGCGATCTTCTCGCCGACGGGCGGCGGCAGCACGATCGTGCCCAGTTCCTGCGACTTATTGCGGACGGTGTACTCCTCGCTCTCCTGGAAGACGGCGTAGAACTTGAACGAGTTGGTCTGCCGCTCGCCCGCCAGCCCCACGATCAGCCCGCCCTCCTCCGTCCGCTGGATGTGGTCGATGGAGATCAGGTGCCCCAGCATGGTCTTGTAGTCCTCCTGCGTGATGCGGTGGAAGTAGCTCAGCCGTAGCACGCGCGCGGCGAGCCCCGCGGGCGTCGTCTCCCCGCAGGAGGCGAGGGTGGCCATCGTCTGGTGGTAGAGGAGGCTGAAGGGCAGGCGGTCGAGCTTCGGCGGCTCGACCCAGCGCTCCTCGCGATAGAGCTGGACCAGCGCGACGCCCTGCAGCAACGTCCAGGGGATGGTGGCGGGCAGCATCGCGCGCGCCTCGGTGGCGTCCTCGCGGATCACGAACCACATCTCCGGCGGCAGGTCGCGCCGGCCCGTGCGCCCCATGCGCTGCAGGAACGAGGAGACGGTGAAGGGCGCGTCGATCTGGAAGGCGCGCTCGAGCCGGCCGATGTCGATCCCCAGCTCCAGCGTCGCCGTGGTGACGGTGGTCTGGTACTGCTCGTCGTCCTTCATCACGGCCTCCGCCGTCTCGCGGTAGGAGGCCGAGAGGTTGCCGTGGTGGATCAGAAAGCGGTCGGGCTCGCCGTTCGCCTCGCAGTACGCGCGCAGCGTGGTCGTCACCGCCTCGCACTCCTCGCGCGAGTTGACGAAGACCAGGCACTTCTTGCCCTTCGTGTGCTCGAAGATGTACCCCATGCCGGGGTCGGCGTTCCGCGGTGCGTCGTCGGTCTCGATGTCCAGCGCCGGCAGTGCCTCGGGTATGTCCTTGTCGTCCGCCGCCTGCACGCCCTGCACGAAGAAGTGCTCCATCGACAGCCGCCAGCGGATGCCCTTGCTCTCGATCTTGGGGATGACTGTGTTTCTGCCCGTGCCGGAGGATAAAAATTTCCCCGTGCTCTCGGGGTCGCCGATGGTGGCGGAGAGGCCGATCCTGCGCGGGTTCACGCCCGCCAGCTTCGAGAGGCGCTCGATCAGGCAGAGGGTCTGCCCGCCGCGGTCGCCGCGCAGCAGCGAGTGGACCTCGTCGATCACCACGAAGCGCAGGTCGCCGAAGAGCCGGGCGACGTCGGCGTGCTTGTGCAGCAGCAGGGCCTCCAGCGACTCGGGCGTGATCTGCAGGATGCCGGAGGGGTTTTTGATCAGCCTGTTCTTGTGCGACTGGGCGACGTCGCCGTGCCAGTGCCAGACGGGGACCTCCGCCTCGCGGCAGAGGTCGTTCAGCCGCATGAACTGGTCGTTGATGAGGGCCTTCAGCGGGCCGATGTAGATCGCGCCGACCGACCGCGGCATATCCTCCATGAACAGCGTCAGGATGGGGAAGAACGCCGCCTCCGTCTTGCCCGAGGCGGTGGAGGCGGAGAGCAGGACGTTGTCGTCGGTGTCGAACACGGCCTCGCCCGCCGCCACCTGAATGGCGCGCAGAGCCTGCCAGTTGTTGCGGTAGATGAAATCCTGAATGAACGGCGCGTAGCGGTCGAAGACGTTCCTGACCATATCGTCACCCCCGTCACCCCAGTCTATCCGGTTTTGTCGAAAACACAACAGAAGGGGAAATTTGGGGTATCATTTACCCGGATACATTGCCCACTTGAAGGGGTTGACGATTTGAAGGAATACACGGAGCGGCACCATGCGTTTATCGCGGCAACATTCTATCGGCTCTTGGACGAGAGATTCAAGGAGCGCGGCGAACGCGCCTTCGTCTTGGCGACGCAGAGATACGCCGAGCAGAGAGGTTCCAGGATGGCGCAGCGGGCGATACGGGACGGCGAGCCCCTGACCTTCGCGGCCTACAAGAGGTACGGGGAGTGGGTCAATACGAAGACGGCCGTCGAAAACGACGAGGCGAACAGGGGCGACGTGGTCTCCTATTCCCCGGATTACGAGGAAAAGATCTGGCAGTGCCCCTGGGCGATCCAGTTTGGGGAGATGGGCCTCGAAAAGGGCGGCACGATTTACTGCACCCACGTGGACAGGGCGATCGCCCGGGGATTCAACCCTTACCTGGTGTTCGAGGTACCCCAGAGCATTCACGAGAGCGGCAGCTGCATCCAGATCATGCGGGACGCGAATTTCAAAGAGGGGGAGACCTTTGCGAAAAAGCAGGAGTATCTGAAGGGTTTCGACTATCACTGCGCCCACTGCTACAAGACCTTCAGCGAAATCGCCACGGCAATCTTCGGCTCCGAGGGGCACGATGTCGCAAACGCCGTCCTGGAACAATTCGCGGAGCAGTACGGCAGAGATATGGCGGATGGACTGCTGGCCTGGCGCGACACGGATTTCAACTTGATCTGAGCGAAATCGGGCGAGTGCTCTGTCAGTGGCTGCCGAGGGGGAAGTGCTTAAAGATACAGCCCATTCGTCATAGCGAGCCCCACGGCACGGCGCTGATCTTTTCCGCGACTTTGTACGACTCCCGTCCGGCGTAGATGACCACGCCTGCTTTCGCCCTGTCCGGGTAGGTTTTCATGAACGCGGCAATGCCGCTCAGGTCGTGGCCGCCGAGCCTGCTTTTGCATTTGATTTCGATCGGAAACAGAAACCCGTCGCGCTCGAGGACGAGGTCGACCTCCGCTCCGCCCGAGGTACGCCAGTGCCAAAGCTGTGGCGGCGCGGAGAGGAGAGAGAGCTGGTTTGCCACGTCGCCGACGATGAACGTCTCGAAGAGCGCCCCCAGGCCGGGGTACGAGGCGAGCGCCTCGGGCGACGATATGCGCTGAAACCAGCAGGAGAGCCCGCTGTCCCTCGAAAATCCCTTGTTTCTCGACGTCAGGCGCTTGACGCTGTTGCCGCTCCACGGCATGATCTCATACCACTGGTAGCAGGCACCCATCAACGCGGCCCACTTGCGCGCCGTCAGGGGAACAATGCCGCTGTCTCTCGCGATCTTGGCGACGTTGATCTCCTGCCCCGAGAGCGAGTTCAGGACGCCGGCGAAGCGCATGAAATCGGCGCTGTCCCGGATGTCGCCCTGCCTCCTGACGTCCCGTTCGATGTATGTCTCGACGTAGGCTCTGTGGTAGTCGGTCACGAATTCGTCCGGCATCTCCAGGATTCCCGGCATCGTGCCGCGCCATACGGCCCGGTAAAGTCCCCCGTTCTCCGAAACGGCCCCGCCCGCGATGTCGTCCGGCGATTCCAGATAGTCGGCAATCCACGGTTTTTGTCTCGCCCGACCGCACAGCTCGCTCCATGTCATTGGCCCGAGGGTCAGGATTCCCACCCGGCCCGCAAGGCTTTCGGAAACGTTCTGCAGCATCGAGAGCTGCTGCGAGCCGGAGAGCAGATAGTCCCCCGGTTTTTCGGACTCGTCGACGCGCCGTTTGATGGCGGGCAGCAACTCCGGCGCGTACTGGATTTCATCGAGGATGAGAGGCGGAGGGAATTGGTCGAGGAAGAGGTCCGGGTCGCGCCGCGCGCCATAGAGATCCTGCAGCGGATCGAAGACGAAACGCCGGGCCTCGGGGAAGAGGTGGGCGAGCAGCGTGCTCTTGCCGACCTGGCGGGCGCCCGTGAGCAGAATCACCTTGAAATGCCTCGCGAAGGAAAGAAGGCGTTCTTCGATCCCGCGTTTCCTGTAGATCACGCGACATACCCCCTTGTTCGATCAATATATCTTGCAATTCTATAACCATAATGCATGTTTTGCAAGATATTTGAGAGGGCCTCAGATCTCGAACTCCTCGAACTCCTTCTCGACCGCCTCGTCGTCCATCTCCGTCTTCGCGTATTCGAACTTTTCCGAGCGCAGGAGGGAGGCGACGTCGATCTTCGGGTTCTGGTAGATGATGTTGAGCAGCTCGATGAAGTCGCGGATCACCTCGCGGGGGGTGATGTTCGTCTCCGCGCCGATGCGACCGAACTCGATCTTGATGAAGTCGATCATCTCCTCCTGGCTCAGCGTTCGCTCATAGTCGAAGAGGCCGGCGTGGATCTCGGCCAGCTTCTCGATCAGCACCAGCATCTCCTCGTAGGTGAGGGGGGCGAGGCGGATGACGGGGGCCAGCACATCCCTGGCGTTTTGGGTGTGCTCCGCGCTTCCCGCGCTCCTGGCGAGGTCGCGACCGAAGCGGCCCTCCTCCAGGCGGGATTTCAGGGCCTCGTAGCTGAAGAGGCCGCGCCGCGTGTCCTCTACGCACTGCGGCGTTCCGCCCATGATGACGCCGAGGTAGCGGGCCTTGCCCTGCAGCGCGTCGTTGTACATCGTGAGGATCTTTTCGTAGTTGTACTGCCGCGTGATGGCGTTGGGGATCTTGTAGATGTTGACCAGCTCGTCGATCAGGATCAGCAGCCCCGCGTACCCCGCTCGCTTGAGGAAGGTGGCGAAGAGCTTGAGGTACTCGTACCAGTCGTCGTCCGTGATCGCGATGTTGACGCCCAGCTCTGCCCGGGCCTCCGTCTTGTTCGCGTACTCGCCGCGGAACCACTTCGCCACCCTCGCCTTGCCCTCGTCGTCGCCCGCCAGGTGCGCGCGGTAGTAGGCGGAGAGCAGCTTCGCGAAGTCGAAGCCGTGGACCATCTCGTTCAGCGAGCCGATCACCTCGTGGATCTTGCGCTCGACGAGCGCGGCGAAGGCCGGGTCGTCGGGGGAGAGGCCGTTCTCCGCCACTGCCTCGCTCTGGACGCCGTTGATCCAGCGGTCGAGGATCAGCGAGAGCGCGCCGCCCTCGGGCATCGTCTTCGTGGACATGTTGCGCATAAGCTCGCGGTACGTGGCGAGCCCCTGTCCTCTTGTGCCCTGCAGGCGCCGCTCGGGGGAGAGGTCGGCGTCCACCACCACGAAGTTCTTGTCCATCACGTAGTTGCGCATCGTCTGCAGGAGGAAGCTCTTGCCGCTGCCGTACCTGCCCACGACGAAGCGGAACGACGCGCCGCCGTCCGCGACGATCTCGACGTCGCGCAGGAGGGCGTCGATCTCCGTCTCCCGGCCGACGGCGATGTAGGGCAGGCCGATTCGCGGCACCACGCCGCCCTTGAGGGAGTTGATGATGGTCGCGGATATCCTCTTGGGTATTTTCATTCCTCGATGATCCCTTTCAATTCGTCTATGTAATCTTCGATCAACGCCGGTTTGGGGCCGTCGCAGACGACCACCGTGTCGCCGAACGTCTCGAAGAGCTTTTCGTTGATCGCGTCGACCAGCACCGAGAGCATCAGGCCCTGCGCGCGCAGCAGGCCGTCGTACGGCTTGCCGTAGAGCAGGCACCGCAGAAAGCGGTATTCCGCCTCGCTTAGGTTCGTGCCGTTCTCGCGCGCGGTCTCTCTGGCCGAAATTTGCGGGGCGTCCGCCGTCTCGGCGTCCTCGACGATCAGCTTGTCCTGCGTCAGCAGGGCGGCCTCGCGGATGCCCGCAAGCCTGGAGACGTCGATCTCGATCTTGGGCCGCGCCGCCTTCTTTTTGTTCTCCAGGAAAGCCTCGATCTCCCTCTCGATTATACTCTGATATATTTTCGTCGTTTTATC
>JAVBQG010000068.1:0-35570 GCA_031549185.1 Synergistaceae bacterium
GTGCTGCGAGGGTTAAAAGCCAGAACACCGTCAGATCTGTACGCTGCCGTTGGCAAAGCCCTGAGCACGATCACTGCTGATGATGCCCAGGGCTGGTTTATGTCGTGCGGATATGAAAACTATCAAAGTTAAAATGCTCTATATGGTCTGTTACAAATAAGATCAAAGCTTTGACCTTATTTCAACATGGCGCTGTGATCGCAGAAATTGCAATGGTTTGCGCAATCGCAAAAAGTGTAACGTCGTCCAATACCCGGCAGCGACACGAATCTCGTTCGCACTTTGGAACAATTGTCATTATAATGATTCGGGTAGGCCACGATTTCATATCGATCGATGCGAGGTGCGACATGAAGATAAACAAATACAGCTACCTGACCCTGCTGGGGCATGTCTGTACGGACATCAACCAGGGGGCACTGCCGGCGATTCTACCCTTTCTGGTCCTGCACAACAACCTCAGCTACGCGTCGGCGGCCGGGCTGATCTTCGCCTCCAACTCCGTCTCCTCGGTCGTGCAGCCGCTGTTCGGCTATCTGGGCGACCGGGTTTTCTGGCCGTGGCTGATGAGCCTCGGCGTCTTTCTCGCCGGCGCCGGCATCGCCACGATCGGTTTTTGGGACGGCTATTGGGCCATCTTCTTTGCGGTGGTCGTCTCCGGCGTCGGCATCGCGCTCTTTCACCCCGAGGGAGGCAAGATCGCGGGCCTCGTTGCCGGTGAGAACAAGGGCTCAGGCATCAGTATTTTTGCGGTCGGGGGCAACATCGGGTTTGCGCTGGGGCCGGTGATCGCGGCGACGGCCCTGTCGGCCTGGGGGCTCAAGGGCACGGCCGTGTTCCTGCTGCCGACGACGGCGACGGCCATCGTCATTCTGACGTGCCTGAAAAATCTGCGCGCCTTTGCGCCGCAGAAAAAGGAGAGGACCGCCGCCGGCAAGACGCTCCAGAAGGACGACTGGTCATCGTTCGCGAAGCTCTCCGCCTGCATCACCTGCCGCTCCGTCGTCAGCTTCGGCATGATGACCTTCATCCCGCTCTATTTCATCAATGTGCTGATGCAGCCCGAGGTCGAGGCGAGCGCCCGGCTGACGCTGTACTCCGTGGCCGGGGCGGTCGCGACCCTGTCGGGGGGACACCTCGCCGACCGGTTCGGCTTCAACCGCATGATCAAAATCTGCTTTACCGCCCTGCCACCGCTGTTGCTGCTCTTCTGTCTCTCCGGGGGGGCGCGCATCGCGACCCTGCTTCTGATCCCCATCGCGCTGTCCATCAACGGCCCTCACGGCATCATGATCGCGCTGGGGCAGAAGTTCCTGCCGGGCCGGATCGGCACGGCATCCGGCATCTCGCTGGGGCTCACCGTCAGCATCGGCGGGATGCTGGCGCCGGGGCTGGGGTGGATCGGCGATCACTTCGGCCTGAGTGCCGCGATGTACACGATCGCCGGCGTCGCCTGCCTGGCAATGCTGTTCGCGTACCGGACCCCGATGCCGAGGGAAGAGGAGCCCGCCGTGTTGGCGGTGTCGACGGAGCCGGCGGAGTAATTGGAAGAGTTTATAATCTTTACCCTTTAGGCTTTAACGATAAATCTGTCTTCCTAATACCCCCACGGCCAGCCGGCGTAGTGGCCCATCAGGGCGGAGAGCCGTTGCAGGAAGGCGTTGCCGACGAAGAGCGTCAGCACGGAGCCGGCGGCGAGGAAGGGGCCCAGGGGGATGGCGTCCTTGCGTTTGAGTTTCTTGGCGAGCATCAACGGCACGACGACCACGCCGCCGCAGAGGAAGCCGAGGTAGAGCGACATCGCGCAGTAGCGCCAGCCGACGGCCGCGCCGATGCCGAGCATCAGCATGGCGTCGCCCCAGCCCATGCCGCCGCGGCTGACGAGGATGATCAGCGCGATTACGCCGAAGCCGACCGCGCCGCCGATGGCGCCGTCGATCAGCGCCGGCACACCGCCGCCGATGCGGATGATCATGCCGACGACGCCGAGCGCCACGGCCCACATGTCGTAGATGTAGCCGTTGTCGAGGTCGGTGAGCGAGTTGAAGAGCGAGAACCAGAGCACGACCAGCGACATCCCCAGCGCCGGGTTGATCCCCCAGCGGAGGAAGAGTCCCGCGGTCAGCACCGCCGAGACGGCCTCGGCCCGAAAGTGCCGGGGGGCGATCTTTCCGCCGCAGTAGCGGCACTTGCCGCCCAACAGGATGTACGAGAAGATCGGCACCAGGTCGCGCTGCCGCAGAATCTCGCCGCAGTGGTCGCAGGCCGAGCGCTCGCCGCCCCACCACTTTTTCTCCGCCACGGTCCGCATGGCCGTCGCGTTGACGAACGACCCCATGCAGGCGCCCAGAACGAGCGCGAGCAGAGTTGAAATAAGGCCGTAAATCTGCGATGATACTTCCATCAAAACAACACCCCCGGGAGGAGATTTTCATGCCGATTATCCAAGTCAATCTGATGCAGGGACGCACCGTCGAGGCCAAGCGCAAGTTCGCGGCGGAGGTGACGAACCTCGCCTGCGAGACGCTGGGTGTCCGTGCCGAGCAGGTGCGCGTGATCTTCAACGAGATGCCCCGCGAGAACTACGCCATCGCTGGCACGCTGGTCGCCGACAGAGACAAAAAAAGCTAACAAACGCCAAGTAGGGGCGAACTGCGTTCGCCCGTCTGCCCTGAAAAAAACGTGTTTCTTGGCGGGCGAACGCAGTTCGCCCCGAAAACACAGCCCCGGCCTCAATAATATTCTTTAAAGCGCTTGTGCTGCGCGAGCCACTGATCCGGTGCCTCGCGCACCATCCCTTCCACGACCTCGTTTATTTTACGCGTAATCTCGCGAATTGTGTCGTCCCGATCCTTTCTTTTCTCCCATTCGACCGGTGAGGCGACGCGGATCCTGTGCCGACAGGGGGCGATCCGGTGCGAGAAGATCGGCACCAGCGGCGCGCCGGTCAGATACGCGAAGACCGCGGCACCCGGCGAGGTCGAGGTCTCGAGCCCGAAGAAGGGGACCGGGATGCCCTCGTTCCCGCCGTGCTGGTCCGGCAGAATGCCTAAAAATTCGCCGCGCTTGAGCAGCGAGACGGCGCGCGTCATGGGGACGCGCTTCGACATGCTCATGACGCCGAATCGCGCGCGCATGTCGGCGATCAGGCCCCGCTCGTCGCAGTCGTCGGACTCGCGCACGATCGCGGTGACCTTGTGCCCCATCTGGGCGATCCAGCAGGCGGTGAGTTCCCAGTTGCCGACGTGCCCCATGAAGAGGATCGCCGGCTTGCCGCGCAGCGCCTCCAGCCTCTCGCTCCCCTCGACCTCGACCCATTCGAGCACCTGGCTTGGATCGCGCTGCAGCATCAACGCCTCCAGCCCTACCCAGATCATGTGCTCGTAGGTCCCGCGCAGAATCTGCCGGCGCCTCTCCGGCGTCTCGTCCGGCAGCGCGATCTCCAGATTTTTTCTCGCAACCGCGGCGCGCGGCCCCGCCAGCCGCAAGAGTGCGACGAGAGGGACCGCGACGATACCGGCCCGCCATCCGGGCCGCAGGATATGTGCGATGAGGTCCACGAGGGAGGATTTCCAGGTCATGCCTCACGATTCCGCAATAACGCACAGTGTGCGCCCGTCCCTGAAACATTGCCGCCCACGGGCGCACACTGTGCACCCCTACAAGATAAAAGACCGATCGTCACAATCCTACCTGTTGAACCGCAGCAGCCTGAAGTCCTTCTTCCCGACGCGAATCTGCACGTAGCCGCCCGGCAACAGGTCGTCGGAGGTGATTTGATACCCCTCGTCCTGTTTCTTCTCACCGTTCACGTAGATCGCGCCCTCCTTGATCTTGCGCCGCGCCTCGCCCTTCGAGGACAGGCCGCCGGAGGCGACCAGGCCGTCGGTCAGGGGCAGCGGCAGCGGCGTCACCACGTCGCCGGTCGGGATCTCGGCCGCCAGCGTGTCGAGCATCTCGGCCGTCGCCGCGCGGACGTCGGTCTCGCCGAAGAGCACCCGGCTGGCATCGCGGACGCGCGCGGCGATCTCCCTGCCATGCACGCGCTCGGTCATCTCCCGGGCAAGCTTCTTCTGCGCCTCGCGCAGCTCGGGGCGCTTCTCGTGCTCTGCGACCACGCTCGCCACCTCGCCCAACTCCGCGAACGAGTAGATCCTGTGCAGCTTCTCGATGTCGCGGTCATCGGTGTTGACCCAGAACTGGTAGAATTTGTACGGGCTGGTCTTCTTCGGATCGAGGTAGACGGCCCCCTCCTCGGACTTGCCGAACTTCTGTCCGCTCGCGGTCAGGAGCAGCGAAAACGTCATGCCGTAACCCTGGCCGCCCTGGCGCTTGCGGATCAGGTCGATGCCGCCGATGATGTTGCCCTGCTGGTCGTTGCCGCCCATCTGCAGGCTGCAGCCGAACTCTTTGAACATATAGTCGAAGTCGTACGCCTGCAGCAGGATGTAGGAGAGCTCCGTGTAGGTGATCGACTTCTCGGGGTCGTCGATGCGGCTGCGGACGTACTCGCGGTTGATCAGGACGTTGACGGGGAAGTACTTGCCCGTGTCGCGCAGGAACTCGATAAAGCCGATCTTGCTCAGCCAGTCGTAGTTGTTGGGCATGAAGGCGGAGGTCGCGCCGCAGTCGAAGTCCAGGAACTGCGCGAGCTGCTTCTTGATGCACTCGGCGTTGTAGGCCACCTTCTCGACCGACAGGAGTTGGCGCTCCTTGGTCTTGCCGGAGGGGTCCCCGATTAGGCCCGTTCCGCCCCCGGCGAGCGAGATAGGCCTGTGCCCGCACCGCTGCAGCCACGCCAGTCCCATGATCGGCACCATGTTGCCGACGTGCAGACTGTCCGCGCTGGGGTCGAAACCGACGTAGCCGGTGACGACCTCCTTCTTCATCTTCTCGCCCAACTCCTCGGGGTGGCTGCACCACTCGACGAATCCGCGTTTCGAGAGAACTTCGTACAAATTCTGAGGCATTCCGTCAAACACTCCCTTATGCGAAACGGGAGGCCGTAGGCGGCCTCCCCTACGATTTGATAATTTCTTGTTTATTTATACCACTTCGCGTGGCCGCCCGTCGGGTTATCCCACACGACGAAGAGCTTGCCCAAGTTTCCCAGGGCATCGCGCAGACGCTTGGTCGAATCGCCGTCGACCGGGCGCGCGTCGTCCTCCGAGGAGAGCAGCGCGTTCACCGACGACATCTCCTCCAGGGAGGTTCCCATCTTGGGAAGATCGACGAAGAGCCAGCCTATCGCCTTCTTCTCACCCTCGAGCAATTTTCCGATCTCCCCGTTCTGTGCCATGCTCGGATCGGCCAGCCCGATCACCATCTTCTTGTCGTTGGCGGCGGCAATCACCGAGAAGGGCAGGTCCGTCGAGCCGCCGTACGTGAAGCCGTCGACCGGTTTGGGCTCGGCGCCCATGAAGAGCTGCGACCAGAAGGCGTCGAGCATCCTGTAGGCCAGCTTGCCGCGCCCCGGCACGTCGAGCACGACGCCGGGGAGCTCGAACCAGAGGATCTGCGTCCGCCCGCCGAGCGAGAGTGTCATCGGGCCGGTCAGCAGCCCCGCTGCCTCCGAATCCTTGAGGCCCATCTTCGTCAGCTGTCCCGCGAAAGATTTGAGCCAGTCCGGCAGGTTCGCCATGTTCCGGCCCGGGTTCGGCATGTTGATCCCGATCGAGAGCAGCAGGTGGTCGGGCACGAGAGGCGTCTCCGTCGACCAGTTGTGCGTCTTCAGGTTCCGCGCCAGGTTCTTGCCGACCCGTTTTTCAAGGCCCCAGACCCGCCACTTCGCTTCGCCGTCTTTGTCGCTCTTGCCGTCGGAGCGCCAGGCGATTTCCAGGCCGACCGGGTCCGCGTCCCCCTCTTCCCCCGCCATCGCAGCCAGTACGCCGCCATCGGAGAGCAGCATATGCCCCTTCCAGCGGCGCTCGAGGCTCCATCTGCGCTTCGCCCCGGCGGTCTCTCCCGAGCGGACCTTGCGGATTCCCTCCATGTCCGCGGGCGTGTCCGCGAGGAAGGCGCGCCGGCCGTCCAGTTCCACGTACAGGGGCGACATGAGATTCGCGGCCCGTATCTCGAAGGATCCCTTCGCCCCTGCCGGCGTCACCTCCGGCGCAACGAAAGCGGATAGCCACTTGTCCGGTAATTTGCCTGCCGCGAGAGCCTTCTGCTCCTTGCGGTCGACCTGCAGGGCGCCGTAGAACGCGATGCCCGTCAAGCGCTCGGTGACGATCAGCGCGGAGCGGTCGGCACCAGCGAAGATCGGCAACAGGTCGCCCAGCGGCGTACCGCCGGCCGATATCGCGGAGCTCTCGGCGAAGAGTTTCAGGGCCTGCAGAGGAAACTCCTCTCTCTGGGCCTCGACGACGACAAGCGGTGCCTCCTCCGACGGTTGCGGCAGCGCGATCAGAAGGCTCTGTCCCCCGAGGGAGGAACCGACGAGCCGGACAACTCCGATCAAGAGGACGAGGACAACCGTCGCGGCGGCACCCCACATCAGTATTTTTTTGCCGTTGTTCACCTGTGGAAAACCTGCATATTTCATGATCATACCCGCTTACTTCATATTTTTGGCAGTTTGCAGGATCAGGCGGGAGGACTCAAGCAACGGAAGCAGAGGCGAATAATCCCGCAGCTCGTCCAGGTTCTCTCGCACGGCCTCGGTCTCGGAGGCGATCTCCCGCAACAGGGACAGCACCTGCTGCCTGTCGAGAGTCTGTTTCGAAACCGTGCCAGGCGCGGTCTCCATCACCGCGTCCTTGTCCAGGAGGTCGAAACTCATGCCCACGGAGGGCGCCGTTGCGCTGTAACCCATGTCGCGCAGGCCTGCAGCCAGCGACTGCGACGACTTCGGCTCGCCGTGCGTGACGAAGAAGGCGGCGTCCTTGGGAAAGTGGGACGCCCATCCGAGCAGGTCGTTGCGGTCGCCGTGCGCCGAAAACCCGCCCAGCGTGTGCAGTTGCGCGCCGACGGTGATGTCCTCGCCCGCGATGCGGAGGTTCTTCTCGCCGTTCACCAAGCGGCGGCCCAGCGTGCCCTGCGCCTGGTAGCCGACGAAGAAGACGTGGCAGCTCGGCTGCCAGAGGTTGTGCTTCAGGTGGTGCACGATGCGCCCGCCCGCGCACATGCCGCTGCCGGCGAGCACGATCGCATGCGGAACCTCGTTGATCGCTCTGGATTCCTCCACGCTCGCGGTGTAGGCGAGCCCCTCCGGCCGGAAGGGGTTCTGTCCCGTGCGTACGGAGTCCTGCATCGTGCGGGAGAGCAGGCCGATGTACTGGTCGTAGATCTGGGTCGCCTTCGCGCCCATCGGCGAGTCGAAGTAGATCTTCGGCATGGTGGGAAACTTGCCCGACTGCTGCAACAGCAACAGCTCGTACAGAACGCGCTGCGCGCGGTCGACGACGAAGGTCGGAACCAGGATCTTGGCCTTCTCCTCGAGCGCCCGCCCGATCTGCTCCTGAAATTCGAACCGCGTCGCCTCCAGTCCCTTGTGCGCGCGGTCGCCGTAGGTCGACTCGATTACGACGTAGTCGGCCTCCTCGATCACGGTCGGCGGCTTCTCGATCACCGTGTCGAGCGGGCCGAGGTCCCCCGAGAAGACGACCTTCGTCGTCTTTCCATTGCCGAGCCAGGCCTCGATAATCGCCGCGCCCACGATATGCCCGGCGTCCCTGTAGCGCACGGAGACGCCCGGGGCAACCTCCACCCGGTCGTCGTAGCTGACGGGTCGGAGGCGCGACAGCGTCTCCTTCACGTCGTTCTCGCCGAAGATCGGCTTCACCGGCGGCAGGCCCCGGCGGGCGTTCTTGCGGGTCTTCCATTCCGCTTCCTCCGCCATCAGGTGCACCGTGTCGCGGAGCAGCACATCGACGAGTTCGGCGGTCGGATCCGTGCACCAAATCTGTCCCTTGAAGCCTTGTTTTACCAGCATCGGCAGGCGCCCGCTGTGATCGATGTGCGCGTGCGTGAGAATCACGGCGCTCAAATCGGCGGGCGAAAACTCGAACGGCTCCGCGTTGCGGCGGTCCGCATCCGGCCCCTGGTGCATGCCGCAATCCACCAGGACCTTGCTTCCTTCCAACTCGATCATATATGACGATCCGGTGACCTCTCCGGCGGCCCCCAGAAAACTCAATTTTGCAGACGACACAGTGCGACTGCCCCCTTCGCTGTTTTATGACCTGTCCCGCTATTGTAACCCCTAATGGGCAACTGCAACAGCCCCGGACGAGGGAGAAACACGTAAATTCTCCGCCGTCCGGGGCTCTTTGGCTTCACGCGGGGCAAACGTCTGCCGCCGCTGAAAAAACCGAATGCTGTGGATGGACAAACAGGCTCCGTCAGCTCAGGACCGAATCCCGCTTTCGAATGCGTTTCCCTCCCGAAGCGTCTTCACCGCTCTTTCGTCTTTTTCCTCCGAGGCCCCCCGGACCGTGTCTTTCTGGATCCGGTGCAGCAGAGTCTCTTCGAGGAAGTTCCTGATATTCCCGAAGAGTTCGCCGATCAGCCGGGATTTCTTTTCGTCGTCGAATGCGCCCGCGTCGTCCCGTTCGACCTGTTGCAATATCTCCGTGAAGTGCTCGAATCGCTTCGTCAGCTGGTCGGTGAGATCCTCGATAAAATCGCCGCTCTCCTTCGCCAGCTTCGGCCCCATCACGGAGACGCGCATGGCGTTGAACTCCCGGTAGTCGTCCGCCTCAAGCCTGGCGATGCGCTTGTCCACGTATTGCTGCGTCAAACGTTCGAGCCAGTCGACGTCCACGTCCGGGTCGGGAACGAAGTTCTCGCCCCCCGTCTCCCGCAGGTCGGTATCTCCGATGGAGACGGACTCGTAGACCACCGGGACGTCGGCAAATTTGTTTTCAGGGAAGAATCCCTGGCCCGTCTGGCCGCTCCGCGCGATGTCGGCCACCGTTGCGAGCATCTCGGAGTCGAAGGGAGTCGCCCAGTTGCCCGATTCGTATTGTTTTATAAAATCATCTCTGTAGATTTCGCGGTATTTTTCGATGTGTTCGGCGTATGCTTCGGGATCCTGCTCGCGCATACGGACGCGGTTGATCATTTCGACCTTCAGCGCTGTCTTTTTGTCGACCATGCCGGAGAATTTGCCGAACGAGTGGCGTTTTCCCGTGGCTCTGTCCGTAACATAGAACAGGTCGGACGAAAAACTCAGCGCAGCCGTGTCGTTTTCAAGTTCCAGCGGCTCCGTCCCATTGTCGCTTACGCCGGAGACGAGTTTCTTATAATCCTCCTGCATCTTGTAAACGATCTTTTCGAGATCGCCTTCGAGTTCGACGATCTTGATCTGCATATAATAACGGTCGTTCTCCGACAGGGTTTCGTCCTCCGCCTTTTTCGTGAGGGTTTTGATCGAGTCCAGCGTCCTCTTGACCTCGCGCATGCCCTTTTCCATCACCTTCATCCTCGGATCGGAGGACAAATTCGTCACTTTGGCAAACGTGCCCTCTGCATCCATGCGAACGCGAAGCTGCCCCTTGTGCAGGGCGCGCGCCTGGTCCGAGATGAAGACGCTGTCCACCGGCAGGCGAAGAATGATTCTGCTGCTCTCTTCCGATACGGGCGCCTGGCTTTTCTGTGCGACGACTGCCTGATACGACTGAATTTTATCGTCGATTCTCACGAAACAACCTCCCTGTTTTATTGGACTAGCGGGCATCCGTGCCTCCGCTATACAGGGTTTTATTTTAACACGATTCAGCCGGTTCCACCTTTAGTCCCCTGGTGTCTCCAGTTTGATTTTTCCTTTCTTCGTCCTTATTCCTAGGGAATCAGCCCCCTGATACAGGTGCCCTCGCCGGGGTAGGAGAGGACCTCCAGCCTGCCGCCGACCAGCGCCAGACGTTCCTCCATGTTGGAGAGGCCCCTGTGCCCCTCCACGCGCAGGCCCGCAGTGCCGTCCTCGTGCATGTCGAAGCCGTTGCCGTCGTCCTGTACGCAGAGTTCGAGCGTACCGTCCTCCTCTTTGACGTCGACCCAGACGTTCCTGGCCTCGCCGTGGCGCACGGAGTTGGTCACCGCCTCCTGCACGACGCGGAAGAACGCGAGCGTGACGCCCTCGGTGAACGACAGGTCCTCGTCCACATCGAGAAAGATCCGTACGCCGTACTGCGCCGACTGGCGCTCGGTGAGCTCGGTCAACGCCTGCTGCAGCCCCAGCTCGAGCCACGGCGGGTTGAGGAAATCGCAGAGCCCCCGCATTTCCTTCACGGTCGCCTGCGCGATCTTCTCCGCCAGTTCGAGCTGGCGCCTCGTCTCCTCCGCCGTGTTGTCCGGGGCCTTTGCAAGGTGGATGCGCTGGATCAGGGCCGTGACGTCCTGCAGCGGGCCGTCGTGGATGTCGCGGGATATCTTTGTGCGCTCCTCCTCCTGTACGCTGACGAGGTCGTTCATGCATGTGCGGATCACGTGCACCTTGGTGATGGCCTCCTGGGCCACCTGGGCAAAGGCGGCGCGAAGTTTCCGCAGCTCGTAGACGGCGCCCGGGGCGCTCTTGGAGGGAACCTCCTCCCCCCACTTGAGCGAAGACATCTCCGCCTCCAGCTCTCCGAGCGGCCTGATGGCCGACTTCCAGAGGCGCCAGAGGGTCAGCGCGCTCCACAGGCCGACGAGCCCGACCATGGAGGGCCACAGATAGACCGCGCGCATGGCCGCTCCCGGCAGGTCGTCCCAGGGAATGGCCCCGATGACGAGATAATGCCCGCGCGAGGCGGGGAAGACGGCGACCGTGTATTTCTCGCCCGCCTTGTCGTGGAGTTCTCTGGCGATGCCGATGGGAAACTCCGTGCCCGAGTCGCGGACGAGGTCGCGCAGGCGGGAGGAGCCGTACAGAAAGGCGCCCCGGTTGTCGAGCACCACAATAAGACCGGGAAGCCGCCCCAACCCGACGAACGAGCGGAGACCGAGCTTCCCGTCATAACTGTCCGAATTTCGATTGTCTCCGAAGGACCAGACGTCCTCCCTCGTCTCCAGCCGCGAAGCCACGCTCTCCGTGAGGCTCTCCACGTAAGAGCGCGCCAGCGTCTCCACTGTCTTTTGCGAATGAAACAAACCCACGACCGCCAGCATCAGGATTCCTATGGGCGGCAGAAAGACCGAGAGGGCCAGAGAAAAAAGCCGGTTCTTTTCCTTCAATTCCGATGACTCCTCCTCGGCACGGCGAACGGGTCGCTTAATCGAGCAGTTCCTCCAGCATGACGACTCCATACTTGAGCGCCAACAGCATGGATTCGGTCTTGTTGCGAGCACCGAGCTTGTCGTAGATGGACGCTAAGTGCGTCTGCACCGTGCGCTCGCTAATGAAGAGCTGCGAGGCGATCTCCTTGCCGGAGAGTCCCTTCGCCGCCAACAGCAGAACTTCGCGCTCGCGCGCGGAAATCGGCTCCGGGGACATGTTCTCGCCCTCCTCGACCGTGCTCGCGACCTCGCTGTCGAGATAGAGGCCGCCGCGGGCGACGATGCGGATCGCACGCGCCAGCGTATCGGCCGTCGACGACTTGAGCACGTAGCCGCGCGCGCCTGCCCGCAGCGAGGAGAGAACGTACTGCTGCGCGTCGTAGCTGGTGAGCATCAGAGGAATGACCGGAAGCCCCTCCTCTTTGATCTTTCTGGTGATGGAAACTCCGTCCAGCCCAGGCATACGGATATCGAGCAGCGCAACCTGGGGTTTCAACTCCTTGATGCCGTTCCAGGCGGTCTCTCCGTCCGCAAACTCCCCCAGCACGTTGAAATCCTGCTCTTTGGCCAGATATGCCATCAGGCCAGCCCTCGTCAATGGATGGTCGTCTGCTAGAATCAGGTTTATCGACATAATGAAGATTCCCCCTCCGCTATGATAAGCCCCTTAAAGACGTGGTAGCGAGACGAAAGAGCGCGACGTAAACCCGCGCGGACTCTCGCCCCCAGAAAAGGTAGGAGGCCTTTACTATCATGCCGTTCTCACGGCTTTGATACATCCGCAGGACAACGTATCTGAATACGCCTTCAATACTTACTGTAAAGAGCAGGACCGGCTGCCGGCTACATAGGCGCTACGATCAAGGAGAGAACAAGAAACGTCCTCGCACCCGAGAAAAATAGACCGGCCGGTCTCAGATCCGGAAACGCCTATTCTCCCAGCCCGATCTCCCGCTCCACGGGCCTCAGGGCCTCGATCGTGCGCTCGATCAGCCCCTCGAGCTGCTCTCCCATCAGCGTACTGCCGCGCTCGATCACCTCGCGGTTGACACCGCGCGCGAAGGCCTTGTCTTTCCACTTCTTCTTGACGGACTTGACCTCGAGGTCCGAGAGCGATTTGCCCGGGCGCACCAGGGCTACGGCGGTGACGAAGCCGGTGAGCTCGTCGATCGTGTAGAGCGCCTTCTCCATGGGCGAAAGGGGTTCCACGCCGGAGAACTCCCAGCCGTGTGCCAAGACCGCGCGCACGAACTCCTCCGGGTAGCCGGCCGCCCGCAGGATCTCGCCGCCCTCCATGGGGTGGCGATCGGCGGTCTGCGTCTTCTCCCAGTCGATGTCGTGCAACAGCCCGACCTGCCCCCAGAAGTCCTCGTCCTCGCCGTAGAGGCGGGCGAAGTAGCGCATGGCGGCCTCCACCGCCAGCGCGTGCCGCAGGTACATGTCCTCCTTGTTGTGCTCCTTGAAAAACGCCATGGACTGTTCGCGCGTGAAATTCATCCTCATGCCTCCCGGTGAGACCTCACCCTCCCCCGACCCCCTCTCCGCATTGGAGAGGGGGTCGGGGGGTGAGGTTTTTGTCCTTTTGTTCTTTCTATTCTACCATTTTACCACGTAAGCACGGTTCCTCCCCACGACAATCCGACGCCGAAGCCCATGACCAGGGCCTTGTCGCCTCTCTTCAGGCGTCCGGCGTGCTCCATGTCGCGCAGCGCGAGAGGGATGGTGCAGCTGACCGTGTTGCCGTACTCGCCGATGTTGATGACGAACTTCTCCTCCGGGATCCCCAGTTCGTTTCGGAGTTTTTCGAGCAGCATGTGGCTCGCCTGGTGGAAGATCACCAGCTTGACCTCGTCCAATGTCAAACCGTTCTTTCTCAAAATCTCGTCCATGGTGGGGGGGGCAATCTCGAGGGTGAAGTTCAGGATCTCCGGCCCGTCCATGTAGAGGTGTTCGGGCGTGCGCGTGTTGCCCCAGCGGTTCGTGGTCTCGACGCGCGTCTCCGGCGACGAGGGGTTCGCCCACGCGCCGGCCGGGATGATCAGTTTCGACGCGCCGCTGCCGTCCGTCCCCAGCACGAACTCGCCGATCCCGGCGTTCTCGCTCTCCTCGACCAGCATCGCCGCCGCCGCGTCCCCGAAGATCGTGCGCGTGCTCTTGTCCTGCGGGTGGATCGTGCGCGTGATCGTCTCCGCAGTGATCAGCAGTACCTTCTTCGCGAGCCCGCCGAAGATCAGTCCCTTCGCCAGCGCCAGACCGTAGATGAAACCCGAGCACCCCAGGTTGTAATCGAGAGCCCCCACGTCCTTGCGGAGGTTCAGGCGATCCTGCACGAGACAGGCCGTCGCGGGCAGAAAGTGGTCCGGGCACTCCGTGCAGAGCAGAAGGAAGTCGATCTCGTTCCGATCGATTCCGTGTTCGGCGAAAAGCTTCTCGGCCGCCGCCGTGGCTAGGTCCGAGACCAGCTCGTCCTCCACGACGTGGCGTTTGGTGATGCCCGTCTTGCTCAGAATCTTTTGTTCCGTCCATGTTCCGAATTGCCGGACCAGCTCCGCATTGTCCAGAATTTTCTCCGGTAGATAGATGGATACGGCACGAACGGTCGTTCCCTTGGTCATACTCCTACGTCCTTTCTCAGGTGCCAAATATATAAAGGTTCGGTGGTCTTTGCCCCTCAGGCCTCCGACTGCCAATCGGTCTCTTTACTCAAATCCGCTCCGGCGGAACCGCCCTCAGCAGGATCGACCGGACCTCCGCCTCGTTTCCGAACACCTCGGAGACGAGGGCCGCCTCGCTTCGCAACGTGCGGGAGAGTTCGTCCGGGTACGGGTACATGTAGACGACGCGCACGCACCCCGCGTTAATCAGCAGCTTGCTGCAGATGGAACAGGGCTCGTGCGTGCAGTAGACCGTGCAGCCCCGCACGGAGGTGCCGGCGGAGGCCGCCTGCGCGAGCGCGTTCATCTCGGCGTGCGACCCGCGACAGATCTCGTGGCGCTCGCCCGACGGGATGCCGAGCTCCTGCCGCAGGCAGCCGATGTCCGTGCAGTGCTTCGTGCCGGCCGGCGACCCGTTGTAGCCGGTCGCCAGAATCCGGTTCTCCGAGACGAGCACAGCCCCGATACGCCGCCGCAAGCAAGTGCTTCGCGTGGAGGCGACCAGCGCGAGCGAAAGGAAATAGCCGTCCCAGCTCGGGCGTTTATAGGGTTTGTCCTCTGCGTCTGCCATCCTCATGCCCCCTCGAGTTTGCACACAAAAACCCCGGCACCATGCCGGGGCTAAATTGTAACACGCCGATGGTATACGGTAAATTTAGAGAAAGGCCGATTCTGTTAAAAATTATCGAGCGAAAGTTCGGGCACCGGGCCCACGAACTGCCGCGTCTCCTCGAACTCGAAGTTCATCAGCAGGTGCGCAATGCCCATCTGCGTGACGTCGTCCGTCTCGTAGGGGATGCAGCCCCTCCGATAGCCCAGTTTTTCCGCGAAATAGGGCACGTTGAAATTCTCCGGGCGGTCGCCCTCGGCCAGCTCCTTCGAAAGCAACACCAGAAAACCGTCCGTGTCGAAGAAGGGGTTCTCGCTCGCCACGACGATCACCTTGCACTCGTCCACGAGGATCTCCCGCTTCCATATGCCGCAGACGGTGATGCCCGCGCCGAAGTCGCCCTGTTCGTTCGAGAGGTTATAGAGCACGCGCTCCATCTTCTGCGAGTATGCGAAGACCATGGCGAAACTCGTCGAGTAGACCGAGTTCACGTGAGGGCGAATCAGGTTCTCCGGGACGAGCGTGCCGACCGGGCAGCCTCCCTGCGTCTCCATGTAGAGGAACTCGCTGCCGGCACAGAACGCCATCTTGGCGATGTGCCCCAGCGTCTCGCTGAAGAGCGTATTGACCATCACAGGCCTGAAATCGCAGCCGTACGCAACCCACGGCTCGATGTCGAGCTCCATGTTCTGCTCCCAGTACGGCAGTCGGGTTATTCCGTCGAACACGTTCAGCGCCGCAACACCCGTCACCCCTGCGCGACCTCTTTGGTCGCGGTGGCCGGGCGTGCCAGCAGTTCGATCACCGTCTCAAGCAGCCTGTGCATCTCGGGTTTCGTGATCTGCGCGTCGGCGCCGATGCTCTGGGCCTTGCGCTTGATGTCCTCGGCCATGACGGACGAGAAGACGATGATGGGGATGTGGGCCAGCTTCTTGCTCTCCTTCACGCGGCGCGTGAGCGTGAGCCCGTCCATCTTCGGCATTTCGATGTCGGTCAGGAGGATGTCGAAATCGTCGCCGTCCTCTTCGAGGCGATCCCACGCGGCCTTGCCGTGTCCGACCATCTCGAGGTTGTGGAAGCCGCCCGAGGCAAGCGCCCCCTGTATGAGCTTGCGGATGAGCGGCGAGTCCTCGGCCACGAGGATTTTATAATCGTCGGGATTTCCGAGCTTCTGGCGCACCTCTTCGGACATGTCGCCCTCAAGTTTGAACTCCTCTGCGAGCGACGGGTTCACCACCTGCACGATGCGCTCGTAGTCCAGCAGCAGAATGTTGCGTCCGTCGCGCTTGATGACGTAGAGCGCGTTGTCTCCCAGAAACGTCCCCGTGAGCGAGGCGTCGAGTTCCTCGGAGTTGATGCGGTAAATGCGGTCGACACCGTCCACGACCAGCCCTAGTTTCATGCGGTTGAACTCGGCCACGATCAGTTTGCTGTTCTCCAGGTCCACGCAGGGTTCGATGTCGAGATAGACGCGCAGGTCGATGAGCGGAATGACTTCGCCGCGGATCGTGGTGATGCCCCGCATGGCCCTGTGTGTCTGAGGAACGTCGCGGGCACCGGGCCAGCGCAAGATCTCGCGCGTCTTGTCCACGTTGATGGCGAAGTACTGATTACCGAGCAAAAAAACAACGACTTGCCACTCGTTTGTGCCAACTTCCGTCAGAATTCTCTCATCCGCCACGGCGATCACTCCTCAACTTTCTGCATGGAAACACCATATCAGCGCCGCCACAGCAACGCAACGGTATTGTATAGTATCCGGATTGGAATTGCAAAAGAAAACGGACACGGACGCGAGGGATAGGCGCCTGAAAGGCCTCCCCATCAGGCTGTGCAATATCGCCGTAGGGACGCGCAATGCGCGTCCGGTCCCTGGAATGTTCCGGCGGCAGAGCGGACGCGCAATGCGCGTCCCTACGAAAAACGACGTTTTTACACAGCCCCTCGGCGTACGAAGTGAGCCGAGGGGGAAGCTTTTATGCGCTATCCCTTCAGCGCCAGGCGCTGCGGGGCCTGTTTCGCTCCGTCCGTCCGGAAGAAGGCGAGCAGCTCCTGCAGATCGCCCGAGAGCTTCGACAAACCTTCGGCGCCTAGCGCCACCCTCTCCGCGGCGGCAGCCACGTCGCCCACGCTGTGGCGGATGTTGTCGCCCGCCTGCGCCGTGCCGCCGATGCGAGTGGCCATGTTCTGAATGGTCTCCGCGATCTCCTCGCTGGAGGCGGCCTGCTGCTCCGCAACCGCAGCGAGGTCCTGCGTCGCGTTCGCAATGTCGCGCAGGAAATTGATCATGCTCTCGATCGTCGCCTCCGTCTCGCGCGAAAAAGCCTTCGCGTCGTCGGAAGTTTTGGCGTTTTCCAAAGCCATCGAGACGACCTGGTCGAGCTCGCCCGTGATCGTGGATGCCAGTTCGGCGATGCTCCTGGCGGCGACGTTGCTGTCCTCGGCCAGTTTGCGGACCTCCTCCGCCACGACCGCGAAACCGCGGCCGGCCTCCCCGGCGCGCGCCGCCTCAATGGCCGCGTTCAGCGCCAGCAGGTTCGTCTGGTCGGCAATGCCGCCGATCTGCGCGACGAAGCCCTGGATTTGGCGTGCCCTCGTACCCAGGTCCTGCACGGATTTCGCCGCTTCCGACGCGTTGCGCGCGACGCCATCGATGCCGTCCACGGCGCGGCGCACCGCGCCCATACCGTCTTCCCCTGCGCTCATGGCCTGATCGACCATGCGGGCGATGTCCGTACCGCGCTCGGCCGTCGCCTGGGCGCCCGCCGCCACCTCCTCGACCGACGCGTTGACCTCTTCGCCCGACGCTGCGAGCGAGTTCAGGTTTGTCCCCATCTCCTCCACGTTCGAGCGGAACTCCTCCACGGAGGCGTTGGTCTCCTCGGCGAGCGCGGAGAACTCGTGCGCGGTCTCGGAGATGTCGTTGCCCGCCGCCTTCACCGACAGAATAACGTGGCCCAGATTGTCCGACATATCCTGCAAACTGCCGCCTATCCGCGCGATCTCGTCCTTGCCGTGGGACTCGAAGGACGTGCCGAGGTCGCCGGTCGCGAAGAGAGAGATGCTCTTCTGCATTCTGACGAGCGGCCCCGTGATAACCCGCGCGATGACCACCGCCAGCGCAATGCCGATCAAAGCGGATACGATCGAGATGGTGACGAGACCGATCGTGCCCTTGCCGATCTCCTCGTTCACCCTTTCGTTGGCCTTCTCCGACTGATCGATGAGCAGTTTCGTATATTTGCCCGTCAGCGCGGTAAATTCGTCGTCGGCCCTAGCCATGTCACCGCCCTCGGAAAGGCGCTCCAGCATTTTATCGGTGTTCATTCCACCGTTTGCCGCCGCTATCACCTCGTTCTGGTTGGCAGTCACCCTGGCGCGAAGCTCCTTGAACTGCGGCAACATCTGCTTTTCCGCGTCCGACAACTCCGTGCTCTCATACTTGGCCATCAACGTGTCGACCTGCGCCCTGCTATCCGCCAGAGCCCGCTCCAGGTTGTTTCTCTCGCGCTCGGACCTGGTGACGAGGGTCTCCAGCGTCAGTCGCTGGTTTTCGACCAACAAGGCCTTTATGTCCAGCATCGTGATCGCGGGAATGATGTTGTTTGCGTAGGCATCGTCGTTTATGGCGTCGTTCTTCTTGATCACCCGGTAGCCCGCCGCCGAGACCACCACGAAAAGGATCAACATAATGACGACAAGCGAGAGAATCTTGAACGTTGTATTGAAATTTTTAAACCACTGCATAAGCATCGCCTCCCTAAAATTTTTCCGACAGTAACAGTCTACTCCTGATTTTATGGGAAAAAAAGTAATTGTAAACAGGGCGGGGGCGTTTGAACGGTTTAGCAACAGAATCGGCCAATGTTTTTTTATTTCCCTTGGAGAAATGTTTGTTTTTATTTTTTGATCGACTCTTTTTGAAGTACAGAAGGGTTGCGTTGTCACATTTTCATTCTTTTGACCCCTCTTCCCGAAGGGAGAGGAGAAAGAAAGCCACAAAAGATACGGCGTCAGGATGATCGTCGCAAAATTTCTCTCCCCTCGGGAAGAGAGGTCAAAAGAGTATCTGAAGCTGGTCGCCGCGTCACTGCGCGGCAGAGAATATTTTCCCGGAACCCTTCGCAGCAATCAGGCCATCGGCCTGCCACTCCTTCGCAAACCGGGGCCCCTGGTCGGCTGTCTCGAAAAATGCGAGCGTCCTCTCCAAATCGCAGGAGAAGCGGAAGAGGTCCCCGGATCCCTTGGAGAGATATTCGGTGACGGCCGCGGTTTCGAGTATGTTGTGTCGCATCCTCTCCCCCGACCTGGCCACCTCGTTTGCCTTTTGCAACATCTTCCTGACCGCGGCGGCGACCTCTTTCGCCCTCTCGTCGCTCTCGCCCAGCATGTTGTGGATCTCCACGCCCAGCGACACCACCTGGCTCAAATGCACTTTCATGTCGTCGGCGTTGACCTGCAATTCGCCCGCCGAAACGCTGCTCTCCTTCACAAGCACCGTAAACTCGCGCGCCATTCCCGACATCTCGCGGCTCGCCTGCCTGGCAGAGGCGACGACACGCTGCAGGTTGCCAGCCATCTCCCTGAGGTTCTGTCCCATCTGCGCGATCTCGTCGGGGCCGTCCAGCTCGACCTCGCAGTCGAAAGCCCCTCGCGAAAACGCGGAGACGGCCTCCCCCATCCTCTTCATCGGCGTCGTAATGGAGCGGGCGATCAGGACGGCGAGCGAGATCCCGAACACCACGGCAGCAAAAGAGATGATCGCGATGTGCATGGCTCCGGCATTCGCGATCCGCGCCGTATGATTGATATGGTAGTCGGCCATCCGAACGAGGAAATTCGTGAACCTGTCCGCCGTGGCGAGATAGGCGTCCTCGAGTCGCGAGATATCCCCGCCTTCCGCCAGGCGTCGGGCGATATCCCTCCTGCTCCCGCCCTCCCCGATAGCAGTAAATACCTCTTCCTGCTTCCGGAATACATCCTCGCGCAGCTTACTCAGCTCAACCGCACATTGTTTCTCCGCATTTGAAAAGTTGCCGGACATATAAACCGTGGAGAGCATTTCGATTTTTTTTCGATTGTTACGGATACGTTTGATAATCTCGGGGCTTTCGTCGTAAGAGTTGAGCGGCAGCACGGAGAGGAGGTGGCGATTTTCGGTTGCGATGACCTTTGCGTCGAGAGCGCTCATGGCCGGTGTTACAAAATTACTGTGCAGGTTGGCGAGCCTTTTCGTGGTTTTATTGTAACTAAAATACCCGGCCAGAGAGATGGCACTCAGAAAGACGAGCAGGACCGCGACGAGCGAAAGGATTTTAAAAGTTGTGTTCGCATTCTTGAACAACCGCACCGCCGATCCCTCCCCGAAAAACGCTGCGAATTAGCCGGGGATTATTCTATAGAACCGACGAATTCTTGTAAAACGACGACAAATACGATAAAAAATATTAAAAACAAAAGCAATGGCATTGATGCCGCGGATGCGACATTCAGGGGCCGAACTATCCATTGTCTTTATTTGCAAAAACGGCCCGAAAGTTATTTTTTTGCCTTTTTACCTGATACCGTAAATCTCTTTGATCGAGGCGATTCGCTCGGAGATCAGAGGGTGGGTGCTGAAAATCGAACTGTGCTCGCGGCCGTAGACCTTCTCGGGGTTCGCGAAGAAGATGTGCTGCGTGCCGCTGCTGGCGGACTCGATGAGCGCGCTCGTGCCAAGCGAGATCTTGGTGAGCGCGGAGATCATCGCCTGCGGATTGCGCGTGATCTTGACCGCGCCGGTATCGGCCATATACTCGCGCGAGCGGCTGGCCATCGTCTGTAGCAGGAGGGCGAAGATCGGCGAGAGGACGATAAAGAGAAGGCAGACGGCAAAGATGGCCGCTTGCGCCTGCCCGCCGGCCTTGCCGCCGCCGGACGAGCTCCTGCGCCCGCCGCGGAAACCGAAGCGGAACGAATTCAGGACGAGGTCGCGCACGATCAGTACGGCGCCGACAGTGACGGCGAGCAGCGTGGAGAAGCGAATGTCGTAGTTGCCCACGTGCGTCATCTCGTGCGCCATGACGGCCTGCAGCTCGTCACGGTCGAGCTTCTCCATCAGGCCGGAGGTGATCGCGACGGACGCGTGCTCGGGATCGCGCCCGGTGGCGAACGCGTTCATGCCCTCGTCCTCGATCACGAAGACGGCGGGCATCGGCAGGCCGGTGGCGATGCAGAGCTCCTCCAGCACGTTGTTCAAGACGGGATAGTTGTGCCGCTCCACGGGGATGGCGCGCAGCGACGACAGCACCATCGAGTCGCCGTAAAACCACGCGACCGCGAAATAAACCGAGATGAACGCGACGCAACCCGCCGACGTCTCCCACACATAATCGCCGCCGAGCAGCACGTGGGCCATGGCCGCGCCGATGGTTCCCACCAGCACGACCAGCAGCACCAGAACCACCACGCTGTCCCGGCGGTTTGCGCTTATGGTTTCGTCGAAAGAGGCCATGCGTTGCGCTCTCGGTTTTTAGTTGAATTTGACCGCTACGGGCTCCCGCTCCGCGGCGTTCTCGTCGAGGTCCCACATCCGCCGCGGCTCCAGATGCAGGGCGCCCGCGACGACCGAGGCCGGGAAGATGCGGATGGCGATGTTGAACTGCTTGACGACCTCGTTGTAATACTGGCGCGCGTAGGCGATGCGGTTCTCAGTCGAGGCGAGCTCCTCCTGCAGGCTCAGGAAATTCTGGTTGGCCTTCAGGTCGGGGTAGTTCTCGACGACCGCCAGCAGCGATCCGATCATCCGTGTGAGCTCGTTCTCCATGCCCATCACGTTCGCGCCGGCGGGCGCCTTGGTGATCGAGGCCCGCAGCTCGGCGATACGCGTGAGCGTCGCGCTCTCGTGGGTCATGTAGCCCTTCGCCGTCTCCACGAGGTTGGGAATGAGGTCGTGACGACGCTTGAGCTGGATGTCGATCGCGCTCCACCCGTTGTCGACCTCCAACTGCTTCCGAATGAAACGGTTGTACGTAAAAATAACCCACACGATAATGGCGCCGATCAGCACCAGCAAAACAAGACCGAGACCCGCCATGATTGAGAATCCCCCTCCGATGAAAATATTTTTGTAAACGCGTTGCCTAGATTGTACGCGAAGAAGCAGGGAGGTCAATAGGTCCTGCGATGCGTTTACCCGGGCAGTACAAGTGCCGCGCAACCGGCTGCGATGAAGAGCAGGATCGGGTATTTTTTAAAGAGGGCGACCTTCGTGATCAACGGAACGCAGATGAAGAAGAGCGCGAGGATCCAAGGGCCGTTCGCGACCGTCGAGCGGATCGGGGGGACCATGGCGAGCGTCAGCAGCGCGGCCACCAGCGGCGCGATGGCCTTTTGAAGGACGGCCGCCCCCTCGGCGGACGCGCGCCCGACGAGGGCGAGCACCAGCGTTACGATCGCGAGCGGCGCGCCGACCAGCGCGGCGGTCGCGACGAGGGAGCCGACGAAGCCCCCCTGTTGATAGCCGACCAGCGTCGCCGCGTTGATGGCGATCGGCCCCGGCGTCACCTGCGCGAGCGCCAGAACCTGGCTGAAGCCCTCCGGCGTGAGCCAGTGCATCTTCTCCACGAGCTGGTGCTCGATCAGCGGCAGCGTCGAGAGGCCGCCTCCGAAGGCGCCGATGCCGACCTGCGCAAACGCGATCGCGAGCTGCAGCAGCTTCTCCACCTACTTCTCCCCCTCCGGCGACCTCGGAACCCCCGGCACCCCTTTGAACTTGAATATCAGAAACTGAATCGCGAAGCCCCCGAGGAGCGCCAGCAGCGGATGCAAGCCGAGCCATGCGATCATCGCGATCAGCGCCGCGTAGGGGACGAGGTTCAACCAGCGCGACGAGAGGGTCCTGTGTACGTCGCGCACCACCATGGCCACAATCATGGCGGCGACGGCAGCCAGCACGCCCGCGAAGAATCTCGTCACCGAAGGATCGTCGAAGTGGCGCAGGATGATCGGCGACAGCAGCAGGATGATCAGAAAGGGCGGCAGGATCGCCCCCAGGATGCCGGCGAGCGCGCCCCGGAACCCGGCCAGGCGGCGCCCCAGCATGTAGGCCACAGACACGGCGATCGGCCCCGGCATCGCGACCGCGAAGTTGGAGATCTCGGCGATTTCGTCGTCGCCGAGCGTCCCCCGACGCTGCATCTCGAGCCGTACCATCCCCAGAATCGCGATCCCGCCGCCGAACGTCACCGCGCTGATCCGAAAGAAAAAGAGAAAGACCTCGAATGGAGTCATGTACCGTCCTCCTCGAACATAGCGCAATTGTACATTCAATCTTATTCAATCTTAACAGAGACGAGTGGGAAACGACAGCGGTTTTGCGCGGCGAAAATGCTATATAATTGTGAAAAGCTGACCGCGCGAATACGGCAGCTACGCCGCAGAGTCGCCGCGCGGGGAGATCGCTTGAACAAAGGGGGATATCGGTGTTTACGATCGAATACGCAAAACCCGAAGATATCGAGGATATTCTGGCAATCGACACCTACATACCGAGACGCGAGCTGGAGAAGAAATTGGCGACGCGCCCCGAAGAAATCTACGTGCTGAAAGAGGGCGGCACCACGGTTGGCGTGTTGCGCTACGGAATTTTCTGGGACTACATTCCGTATACCTGTTTTCTCAACGTCTCGGAGAGCTGCCGGGGAAAGGGGTATGCGAAACAAGCCCTCCTGCACTGGGAGAAGGAGATGAAGCGAGCCGGCTGGCCTCTCGCGATGGCCTCCATCCCGAGCGACGACCCGGCGCAGCACTTCTACCGGCGGATGGGTTACAAGGACACGGGGTGCCTCGTCCTCGACCTCGAACCGTACGCGCAGCCGATGGAGATCTTCTTTATCAAGAGCCTCAAACAAAATTGAAATCATGGCCTGAAGGGCGAGGCGTTAAAACCGGTAACGATTGCCAGCCGTTTCCCCGTATACGCCACAGCCAACCCTCGGCAGAATCACCATAACACACCCCAAACCACTGGCCCAGATTTTTGCTTCCTCACCCAACGAAAATGATATACAATCGAAGCGGTTCAAAATATTCAAACAGGGAGGTCGTTTTATGGGAAGGCAAAAGTTTTCGTGCCAAACCGTGCCGTTTGCGCTTTGCATGTTGCTGGTGGCGATGTGGGGCTTTCTCTCGCCCGCCGCTCCCGCCCTGGCCGCCTCCGTCGCGGCCACGACGCCGAGCGGGCCCGTCGCGGGGTTGCGAGTGGACGGGGTCAGCGCCTACAAGGGCATCCCCTACGCCAAGCCGCCCGTAGGCGACCTGCGGTTCGCTCCTCCCGAGAACGTCGAGCCGTGGACGCAGACGCTCGACTGCACGAACTTCGGCCCCACGGCGGTGCAGACGCGACCGGTCGGCGAGCTCCCCATGTCCGAGGACTGTCTGACGCTGAACGTCTGGACGCCAGCTACACCCGGCTCCGATGAAAAACTGCCCGTCTACGTCTTCATCCACGGCGGCGCCTTCATCCAGGGCAGCGGCGCCGAACCGACGTACGACGGCACGAACTTCGCCAAACGCGGGATCGTGACGATCACCATCAATTATCGACTGAACGCGCTCGGCTTCTTCGCCACGCAAGAGACGTTCAACAAGTACGGCACCACGGGCAACTGGGGATACCTCGACCAGATCAAGGCGCTCGAGTGGATCCGAGACAACGTGGCGGCCTTCGGCGGCGACCCGTCGCGGGTGACGATCGGCGGGGAGTCGTCGGGCAGCTATGCCGTGTCGGCCCTCATCCTGAGCCCGCTGGCGAAGGGCCTCTTCCAGGGCGCGATCATGGAGAGCGGGACCACACTGCAGATCGCCGGCAACGTCTACTATTCCAAAGCCGACCTGAAGCGCTCCATCGAGGTCTGCAACATGATGGGCACCCTCTTCGGCGCAACCGACGACGATACGGGGCTGGCCAGGCTGCGCGCGGTGGAGGCGGACATGCTGACCGGCATGTGCCCGCTCGAACCAGACTTCCTCCGGACGACGGCGTTCTTCCTGCTGCCCCCTTACGACGGAAAAGTTGTCCCCAAAGACCCGATCAAGGCCCTTAACGCCGGTGAATTCAACAAAGTGAGGTTGCTCTTCGGTTACAACGCCGACGAGGGCTCCATATTCATCCCCGATGGAGCGACAGAAGAGCAGTACGAGGCGCTGGCGAACCGGACGTTCGGCTATGACAAAGCGAAGGGCGTGCTGGCGCGCTTTCCGGTCGACGCGCAAAATTCGGCCACGCAACGGGCGCGGCAGATTCTGGCGTACGGCATGTTCACCACCGGCATGAAGACGATGGGTGACGCGCTTGCCGGAGCAGGGCTCGACGTCTACGCCTATCATTTCGACTACGCGACGGCGGAGAACAGGGCGAACGGGCTCGGCGCGAGCCACGGCAGCGAGCTGGCCTACGTCTTCGACAACCTGGCGGCCGAGGGGCTATCCGGCCATGAATCCGAATCGCTGGCGACCGAAATGCACACCCGCTGGGCCAACTTCATCAAGAATGGCGACCCCAACATCGGCGACCCGGCGCCGTCAAGTACCCTGTGGCCGAAGTACGACGCGAACGACCCGCGGATGATCTTCTTCGACCGCGCGGTCACGTCCGGCCCCATGCCCGACAAGGCGGATATGGAGTTCATGCAGACGACCATGTTCGGAGACGACCCGTACTACCCGCACGAAAACGGTTCCCCCGACGGACCGGATCCGAACAAGACCTACGGCTCGAGCTGCGCCGCGGGCGCGATGGGCTTCGCGCTCCTCCTCGCCGCAGGGGCGGCTTTCGCCGCGCGGAAAAGACTGTTCTGACGATACGGGGCTGTGCAATAACGCTGTAGGGGCGCGCATCGCGCGTCCGCCGATCCTGGAATATACCGGCGGTAGAGCGACGGCCGATGGCCGTCCCTACGAAAAGCGGCATTTTCACACAGCCCCTACCCCCCGAACTTCTCCTTCCGCACGAGCAGTGCCCTTGCGTGCGCCTCCAGGCCCTCGGTGCGGGCGAGGATCGAGCCGGGGCCGGCGAGGCTCGCCGCGCCCTCCGGCGCCAGGTCGAGGTGCGTCAGCGGGCGCAGGAACGAGCCGGTCCAGAGGCCGCTCGAGAACTTCGCGCGCGCGCTGGTCGGCAGAATGTGGTTCGTGCCCGCGATGTAATCGCCGAAGACCTCGCAGCTGCTGTAGCCGAGGAACGCCGCGCCGTAGGCCGTGCACTTCGAGAGCGCCGCGCGGGGGTCGGAGAGCGCGAGCTGCAGGTGCTCCGGCGCCGCCTCGTTGGCGTACGCGATCGCGTCATCCAGCGACGCGGCCACGCCGATGGCGCCGTTACGGCCCCACGACTGCTCCGCCACGTCCCGTGTCGGCAGGTCGGCCAGCAGCGACTTGAGCTCGGCCTTCACTTTTTCGGCGAAGTCGCGGCTGGTGGCGATCAACACGCCGCGGGCCATCGGGTCATGCTCCGACTGCGCCAGCAGGTCGCGCGCCGTAAAGCGGTGATCCGCGCTCCCGTCGGCGACGATCAGGACCTCGCTCGGGCCCGCGAGGCCGTCGATGCCGACCTCGCCGAAGAGCACGCGCTTGGCCTCGGAGACGTAGGCGTTGCCGGGGCCCGCCACGAAGTCGACCTTCTCGATCCTCTCACGGTCGTCGGCCACACCGAGCGCGAGGGCGGCGATCGCCTGCACGCCGCCGAGCGCCCAGATCTCGTCGACATCCAGCAGCGCCAGCGTCGCCCGCACTGCGGCGTTGATCCTTCCGTCGCGTCCGGGCGGCGAAAAGGCGGCGACGCGCTTTACGCCCGCCTCGCGTGCCGGCACGACGGCCATGATCACGGAGCTGAGCAGCGGATAGCGTCCGCCGGGAATGTACACGGCCGCCGACTCCATCGGCACATAACGGAAACCGGCGCGGACGCCGGGAGCGATCTCCCACTCGCGGTCCATCAGCGTCTCGCGCTGCAGCGCGTGGAAGCGGCGGACGTTGGCGATCGCCGACTCGATGGCCTTGCGCACGCCCCCGTCAAGCTCGGCCAGCGCTCGCTCCGCCTCGGCGGCGGGCACGCGGAAGGGGCCGTCCGCGCCGTCGAATTTCTTCGCGTAAGCGCGCACGGCCGCCATGCCGCGGGCGCGTACATCGGCCACGATCTCCGCCACGGCGTCGCGCACTTGCGGCGAGGTCGCGTCCGGTTCCGACGCGCTCTTTTTCAACCAGGCAATGTTTGGTCCAGTCATCTCTTCATAACCTTCTTTCGAAAGAGCTCCCCCTCGGCTTGCTTCGCACGCCGATCCCCCTCTGAAGAGGGGGACGAGGAGGATATTGATTTTTTCAGGTTTCGTGATCGCTACGCCGAAGCCGTTTCGCAAAAATATTTTCAAACCGTAAGGCAGAACGCAACGAGAAGCATCCTCGTCCCCCTCTTCAGAGGGGGATCGGCGTGCATAAAGCGCGCCGAGGGGGAGCTCTCTTTTAATGTATCCGACGTACTTCGATCTGTCAAAAGGGACGAGCGGCGAAAATCATAATATGGTTATAATACCGGCAGAGAAATTAAAAATATATTCGAGAGCGATGCCCCACAAGTTGGGATAAATTATACGGGAGGGATCGATCGTGACAATTGCAAAACGTTTTCTCGCAACAACCTTCGTGCTGCTGATCCTCGCTCTGCCGTGCTACGCCGCCTCCGCGCCGACGGATATGGAGATGGCCACGCATATGGCGAAGCTGCTCGGCGAGGAGTTCAAACCCGACTCGGTGACCGTCACGGTGAGAGACAGCGCCGCCTATGCGGAGATGAAGGGCGCGGTGGTCAGCAAGATCCGCATCGACACCATGCGCCTCGAGGCTCTGCTCACCGGGAGGGACAAACCCCTCACGAACGACGCCAGGGCGCTCGCCTCGCTGATCGGCTATTCGCGCGGCGAGATCGTGCTGACGGAGAAGGACGTCAATGCCTACTTCGCGGGCAACGACATCCGCGGCTTCTCGAACCTCAAGTTCGATTTCACGCCGAAGGGCTTCCGCGCCGACGGCCTCTTCTCCGCGGACTTCATCGTCAAGTTCCGCATCCGCCTTGCCGCGACAGGGGTGCTGGCGCTCAAATCCGACGGCGTGTACCTCGACAAGGTCGCGATCTACGTGGAAAATATGAAGCAGCCCGAGATACTGACGAACCAGATCATCTCGCGCGTGAATCCGCTGCTCGAATGGAGCGACATCCCGTTCAAGGTGGAGTTCAAGAAGATCTCGATGGACGACGACGCCGCCCGCATGACCGGCAACCCGAAGAAATTCGAGGACGGCAGCACGGCGACGTGGAAGAAGTAAAGCAAAACCCAACCTCACCCCCCGACCCCCTCTCCGATGCGGAGAGGGGGAGAAATGCAAAAGCAATGGGGGAGGATCTGGGAATTGTGCGCGCACAGCGTGTAAACGACGAAAAGAAAGGACAGGCGCGATCCTTCAGAAAGAATGCCACGTCGTTCGAGGACCGTGCTTGGCAGTTATTGCGTGGGCGTAGAATGCTTGGCCTCAAGTTTCGTCGACAACAGGTAGTTGGCCGCTACGTGCTTGATTTTTACTGCGCAGAATTGCGTCTGGGAATAGAGATCGATGGCGCGATTCATGACGGACAGATCGAATATGACGCCGTACGCGATGAAATTGTATCGTCATACGGAATACGTATTTTGCGAATTCGGAACGAGGACCTGACGGAAAGCTCGCTTGTCAACAGCCTATCCCCGTTCCTGCACGAATAAAAACCGCCCCTGCCTTGCCCCCCCTCTCCGCATCGGAAAGGGGGCCGGGGGGTGAGGTCGGGTTTGAAGAGGGGTAGATATATTGATCACACCGGAAAAGATCCATAAATCCAAAACCGTCGCCCTGGTCGGGCTCGGATACGTCGGGCTGCCGCTGGCGGCGGCGTTTGCGCGCGTCGGGTTCTCCGTGACTGGGTTCGACCTCAACACCGGCAAGGTGGAGAGGCTGGCGACCGGGGAGGATCCCACGGGATCCGTGGAGCCGTCCGAGCTCGTCCACCCGGGGCTGTCGTTCACCTCGAACGAGGAGGACATCCGCGGGCTCGACTTCTACATCGTGGCGGTCCCCACCCCGATCGACGCGGCGCACAAGCCGGACCTGACGGCACTGCGCCTCGCCTCCGAGCTGATCGGACGCGTCGCAGGTCGCGGCGCGGTCGTCTGCTACGAGTCGACCGTCTACCCCGGCGTGACGGAGGAATTTTGTTCCCCCATCATCGAGCGTATCTCGAACCTCAAGAGAGGACGCGACTTCTTCGTCGGCTATTCGCCGGAGCGCATCAACCCCGGCGACCGCGAGCACACGCTCGAGTCCATCGTCAAGGTCGTGAGCGGCGAGACCGAGGAGACGCTCGATGCCCTGGCCGAGCTGTACGGATCCGTCGTGCTGGCGGGCGTCCACCGCGCGCCCTCCATCCGCGTCGCGGAGGCCGCCAAGGTGATCGAGAACACGCAGCGCGACCTCAACATCGCGCTGATGAACGAGCTCGCCGTGATCTTCGACCGGCTCGGCATCCCCACGCGCGACGTGCTGGAGGCGGCGGCGACCAAATGGAACTTCCTGCGCTTCTCGCCCGGCCTCGTCGGTGGGCACTGCATCGGCGTCGACCCGTACTACCTCACGCACAAGGCCGAGGAGAGCGGCTACATCCCGCAGGTGATCCTCGCCGGACGCCGCATCAACGACTCGATGGGCAAGTTCGTGGCGGAGAAGACCGTCAAGCTGCTCGCCAGAGCGGGCATCGCCCCGCGGGACGCGCGCGTGGGAGTCCTCGGCGTGACGTTCAAGGAGAACGTGCCCGATCTGCGCAACAGCCGCGTGCCCGACATCGTGGCCGAGCTCGCCGAGTACGGCGTGACGCCGCTGATTCACGACCCTCTGGTTACGAGCGAGGAGTGCCGGCATGAGTACGGCTTCGGGCTCGACCCGGCCGAGGCGTTCGAGGAGCTCGACGCCCTGATCCTCGCCGTGCCTCACGAAGAGTACATGGAGGCGCGCTGGAACTCGCTCGTGAAGCGCCTGAAATGCCGCGGCGGCGCGAAGATCGTGATCGACGTCAAATCCGCGTTCTACGCCCACCGGGCCGACGAACGCGTAACATACTGGAGCTTGTGAGATGACATACGAAAAGACGATCGAACACCTGAAAAAGAACCCGTCGCACTGGCTGGTGACCGGGGCGGCCGGTTTCATCGGCTCGCACCTCGTCGAGGCCTTGCTGAAACTCGGCCAGCGCGTGACTGGGTTCGACAACTACGCGACGGGACACCGGGAGAACGTCGAGAGCGTGAGATCCATCGCCGGCGACGCCGCGAGAAACTTCGACATGATCGAGGGCGACATCGCCGATCATGAAGCGTGCCTGCGGGCGTGCGCCGGGGTCGACCGGATCCTCCATATGGCGGCGCTCGGCTCGGTGCCGCGCTCGATGAAAAACCCGCTCGCCACGCACGCCAACAACGAGGGCGGCTTCGTCTCGCTCCTCGTGGCGGCGAAGGAGAGCGGGATCCGGCGCGTCGTCTACGCATCGTCGAGCTCCGTCTACGGCGACGACCCGACGCTCCCCAAGGTCGAGTCGCACACGGGGCGCCCTCTCTCCCCCTACGCGCTCTCCAAAAAGATGAACGAGGAGTCGGCCGAGCTCTTCACGCGCGTATTCGGCATGGAGTGCCTCGGCCTGCGCTACTTCAACGTCTTCGGCCCGCGCCAAGACCCCGAGGGCGCGTACGCCGCGGTGATCCCCCGCTGGTTCGCCGCGCTCCGCGAAGGCAGGCACCCGGTCGTCTTCGGCGACGGCCTCACGTCGCGCGACTTCTGCTACGTGGAGAACGTCGTGCGGGCCAATATCCTGGCCGCGACGACGGAGAACGCGGCCGCCTTCGGCGAGGCCTTCAACATCGCCTGCGAGGAGAAGACGACGCTGAACGAGCTCTTCGCGGCGATCCGCGACCTCGCCGCCCCCGGCTCGGAGATCGAACCGATCTACGAGGATTTCCGTCCCGGCGACATCGCCCACTCGCTGGCGGACGTGGGCAAAGCCCGCCGCCTGCTCGGCTACGAGCCCGTGGTGCGGGTGAAAGAGGGCCTGGCGAGGGCGGCGGCGTGGTATATGAAAGAGTAGGGCGCTCCCTCCGTCAGCGCTTCGCGCTGCCATCTCCCTCGAAGAGGGAGGCAAAAGACGCGTACGATATCGCCGAACAATTGGATGGCACCAAATTAGCTTGAGAGCAATCACGCAAAACATCTCGAATCACAAAAACAAAAAAGAAGACCACGCAACGGCCCACGGTTTCTTGCCTCCCTCTCGAGGGAGGTGGCGGCCGAAGGCCGACGGAGGGAGTTCTTTTAAAGATTTTCAAAAAAAGGCAATTCTCTCAGGAGGTTTGAACTTATGATGAGCTACTTCCCCATCGTCAGGATGCGCCGCATTCGGGAGAACGCGACGCTGCGCAATATGTTGGCCGAGGTGACGCTCGAGCCGCGGCAGTTGATCTTGCCGCTCTTCGTCCGCCCCGGACGTGGATTCTGCGAGCCGATCGAGTCCTTGCCCGGCGTCGCGCACTGGAGCGTCGACCGCCTGCCGGAGGTCGTCGAGCCGGCGATGGAGCTGGGCGTCAAGGCGTTTCTCTTCTTCGGGCTGCCGACCTACAAGGACGACAACGGCACCAGCTCGGCCGACATGGACCAGCCCGTGCAGCAGGCACTGTCGTCGTTGCGCGCGTGCTACCCCGACGCATACCTGATCGCCGACACCTGCCTTTGCGAGTACACGAGCCACGGGCACTGCGGGCACATCGCGCCCGACGGGCACGTGGACAACGACGAGACGCTGGCCCTGCTGGCGAAGGCGGCGGTCAGCCAGGCGCGCGCGGGCGCGCACATGGTGGCCCCGTCGGACATGATGGACGGCCGCGTCTCCGCCATCCGCGCCGCGCTCGACGCCGAGGACATGACCGACGTGGGGATCATGAGCTACGCGGCCAAGCTCGCCTCGGCCTTCTACGGCCCCTTCCGCGACGCGGCGGGGAGCGCGCCCTCCTTCGGCGACCGGCGCGGCTACCAGCTTCCCCCCTCGAACCCGCGCGAGATCATGCGCGACGCTCTGATGGACGTGGACGAGGGCGCGGACGCCCTGATCGTGAAACCCGCCGGCCCGTGCCTCGACATCGCCGCGCGTCTGCGCGGGCGCACCGAGCTGCCGCTGGCCGGCTATGTGGTGAGCGGCGAGTACATGATGCTGAGCGCCGCCATCGCCTTCGGCTCACTGGAGCGGGAGCGCGGCCTGCTGGAGTATCACCTCGGCCTGCGCCGCGCGGGCTGCGACCTCGTCATCACCTACTTCGCAACGGAGCTGGCGAAGCTGCTGAGAGAATAAGCGTCCGATCTACCGATAACCGGCTCGCGCCCACGCTGTATGATTTTCACGACTTGGGGGTGACGAGATGAATGCGATCAAGATCCGCGAAATGCGGAGCGGGGATATCGAACGCGTTTTGGAGATCTACGGGCAGGGCGTCGAGGGCGGCAACTCGACATTTCAATCTCGGGTGCCGACACCGGAGGTGTGGGATGAGGCCCATATGGAGAAGTGCCGCCTAGTCGCCGAGGTTGACGGGAAGATCGCGGGCTGGGTGGCGCTCACCTGGGTCAGCGACGGCTGCGCATACAAGGGCGTCGCCGAGGTCAGCATCTACATCGACTCGGCGCATCACGGCAAGGGCATCGGCAGAAAACTGCTCGAGGCCGTGATCGAAGCGTCGGAGAAAGAGGGGCTGTGGACCCTGCAGGCCACGATCATGGACGGCAACATCGGCAGCGTGAAGATCAGCGAGCGTTGCGGCTTTCGCCTCGTCGGGACGCGCGAGAGGATCGACAGAGACATCCGCGGCAAATGGCGCGACACGCTCTTTTACGAACGCCGCAGCAAGGTTGTCGGGGTGGATGGGGCGGAGGCTGCGCGATAACGTTGTGAACGATGGGATCGCCAGGGCGGCCGTATCGCCCTAGCGGTCTCTCAAATCCTCGGCGAGCAGGCTTTCGACGCCCACCAGCGCCGCGCCCAGCAGAGGCGCCTTTTCGGCGGGGAGCGACGCGGGGAGCACCAGCATGTCGCGCGTAAGAGGCGCGAGAACCCGCTTGCGGATCTCCCCCGTCACCCTCTCCATGAGTGAGGAAGTGAAGAGCGAGCCGACGCCCGTCATGACCACGAAATCCGGATCGAAGACGTTCACCAGACTGGCCACACCTTCACCTACATGCGCGGCTGCACGCCCCAGCACATCGAGGGCGCGCTCGTCCTCCGCCTCCATGCGGGCGAAGAGGTCGAGCACTTTCTCGTAATACGTGTCGCCCCTCAGGGGGACGGCGGCCTCGCGGTCGTAATTGCCCACCACTTTTTCGACCGACGCGAATGCATTCAGGCAGCCCCTCCGGCCACAGCGACAGATCGGCCCGTTGCGGTCGATGCTTGTGTGCCCGATTTCGCCGGCCGCGTTGTGCGCCCCGAGGTGGATCCGCCCGTCGGACCAGATCGCCCCGCCGATGCCGTGCGAAAGATAGACGCAGAGACCGTTGTTCATGTCGAACAGACTCGGGTTGACGAATGTCTCGGCCACAAGGGACAGGTTGGCGTCGTTCCAGGTGTGGACGGGCAGGTCGAGCGAGGGGAGGCGTTTTTTGATCTCCTGCCGGACGTCGACGTTGTGCCAGCCGACGAGAGGCGCCTCGAAGATGATGTTGTGCTCGCAGTCGAGCATTCCGGGGACCGAGACGATCAGCGCGCGCGCCTTGCTCGTCTCCGCATTCGCGAAGGCACGTTCGAGCGCCCTGGTCAGCGAGTCGAAATAGGCGGCGGGGTCTCCGAGGGTCGGGATCTCCCCCAATTCCTCCACGCTGCAGTCGATCCTGCCCAGCGCGATCTTGGTGCGCTGGGTCCCGATGGAGACGACCAGAACGACGGCAGCATCCGGGACGACCGAGAGCATGATCGAGCGCCTGCCGGGCGTCCCTGTGTGGCGCGCGCCGAGCTCCTTCACGAGCCCCAGGTCGACGAGCGTCGTGACGATCTTCGACACGGTGCTGGGATCGAGCCCCACAAGCTGCGCCAGCGCCAGACGGCTGACGCCATGGTGCCTGCGAATCGCCTCCAACAACGCCATTTTATTGGTGTAGCCCATTTTTTCTGCTGTAATCGCACGGGTATCTAGTATAAACCCCATCTTCGCACCTCTCGACAGGCATATGACTCGTCGCTTTACCCGAATAAACAGAGGTTCATAATAGGAGAAGCCGCGATGTGTTGTCAATGACCGAATCCCGTCCCCGAGAGCGATCAAAGCATTTTAATGAACTTTCGAAGTGCCGCGTTGACAAATAATAAAAGAACATTCTTTTCTCTTTTTTCACATGCCGCCACAAATGACAGCAAGATGTCACATTGCCGACAAAATTTTACAATTTCGTTACATTTCCCTGACGCCCCGGAGACACTTTCAAAACTGCCCTATGGCACTATTATACCCGTCGAGGCCTTATAACAAGAGGAGGGGTCGGAGTGAACAATTTACGAGGTTTTGTACAGCGCCTTCTGGCAGCCGCGCTGACGCCACTCGTGCTCGCAGCGGGCGGCGCTCTTCCCGCGAACGCGGCGGACGTGTGCGAGGCCGAGAGGGACGTCGCGAAGAGTACCTGCGGCTTCGCGATCGACATGTACCTGGAGTTGGCGAAGGGGACGGGCAACGTCGTCTTCTCGCCGCAGAACATCGCGGGCGCGCTCGCCATGGCCTATGCGGGCGCGAGCGAGCCGGTCGCGCGGGAAATGGAGAAGGTCCTGCGCTTCGGCCCCAACGTGCACGAGGGCATTGGGGCACTGGAGAGACGAATGGCCGAGGAGGACACGGACGATTGCCGGGTACGGACGGCGAACGCCCTCTGGCCGGCAAGGGATGTCTCGCTGGCGCCGAACTTCGAAAAAATTATCAAAATGTATTACGCGGGCGAGGTGCGCCAGCTCGATTACGCGGAAGACCCCGAGGCGGCGCGCGGTACGATCAACAAATGGGTCGCGGGGAGGACGGGCGATCTCATCAGGGATCTGATCCCTCGCGGCGCCGTGAACAAGGGGACGCCGATGGTGCTGACCAGCGCCATCTACTTTCTCGGACGGTGGCAGCAGCCGTTCGACAAAAACGCGACGCGGGACGCGCCCTTCTACGCGGAGAAAAAGACGAACGTGAAGATGATGTACAAGCGCGAGCTCGCCGCCTATCTGGAGCGCGAGGGCGCGCAGATGATCCGCATGCGCTACTGGGGCGACCGCTACTCCATGGTCTTGGCACTTCCTCCGAAGGACCTCCCGTTCGCGAAGTTCGAGGCATCTTTGAAAAACGGCAACGTGCTGGGGCAACTGCGGGACATTCTGGCGCCGAAGGCGAGGACCGAGGAAGTGCGGATCTACGTGCCGCGATTCAAGACCGAGGCGAGCTACGCGCTCAAGGCGAAGTTCGAAAACCTCGGCATGAAGAAGGCCTTCGAGGGCAATGCCTTCGGCGGCATGCTCGCGGCGCAGAAAAGCAAGAAGCCGATCCCCCTCTACATCGACGAGATCTATCACAAGGCGTTCGTCGACGTGAACGAGGAGCAGACGGAGGCGGCAGCCGCGACCGCCACGATCATGGAGCGGGGCGTGGCGAAGCCCTCCGAGCCGATCGTCTTCCGTGCCGACAGGCCGTTTATGTACTTCCTGGTCGAGAACGAGACCGGCGCGATATTGTTCATGGGGCGGTATGTGAAACCGTGACCTCACCCTCCCCCAACCCCTCCCTCTCCGATGCGGAGAGGGAGGGGAGCAGTACAAAATGATCGAAGAACAGGGGCAAAAAAGGCATCGCTTTCCCGCTCTTCTCCCCCTCTCCGCATCGGAGAGGGGGCCGGGGGGTGAGGTTTGCTCCACAAAAAATCCTGGAGGTGGTTCTCATGTTTCGTAAGGTCGGTTTGATTCTCTCGGTTCTCTGTATGGCTCTCGTGTGTTTCGCTGGCGTCGC
>JAVBQG010000014.1:0-87368 GCA_031549185.1 Synergistaceae bacterium
GTCCACCGTCTCACCACCGAGAATCTGCATGGTCACAAGGCTTTTCGCGTAAATGCTGTCCGTGTACTTCACGCCGGCATTTGCCCTCCGCGCACCGACGTACTGGTCGATTGCGTCGTCGATACCGAACTTCCTGAAAACGTCATCGACCAAAAGCGCGCCACCCAAAGGGCTGTACGTCGGAACCTTGTCATTTTTGTCCTGGAATTTTACGTCGGGTTGAGTCATAATAATCGCACCTCGCTGGTGAAAGATGGTGCCTTCTCAAACAACATCTTATCACGCTGCTCGCGCAGTTTCAGCGAGGTCTTGCTTGCTTTGAGGTGGAGATGGGGGAAAACATGATGCAATCTAAAATTTCGCAGGGTAAAAGGGGCATTATTTTAATTATCCTCGCATTTCTCTTTTTGACTGCGCCGAGCGAGGCCGCAGCACCTGCCAAACCGGCGAAGCCTGCGGGTTTGTTGATTCGAATGGAGCGGATACCGGACCCACAGATGAACAACGCCACGGCTATGACCGTAGCACTGCCGAACGGATGGAAGATCAAGGAGAAGCAGGTCGCTTGGAACTTCGCCATGATCTCCGACCCGGCACATCTCTTCTTGGGCGTCGAGGGACCATCGGACGACGCGTACTTCGGCATGGCCTCGGACATCCGCTATGCCTACGGCCAGTATGTACTAGAATTGGGCATGCTTGTCAAACAACCACTGAGCCCGGCGGACTTCATCAAGGAGCTACTCTTTAGCGATAAGGAGATCTCCGACGTCAAGATCAGGAAAGTCTCGAAGCCGGAAGCCCCGGCGGCCGCCTTGAGCCAGTATGCGAGTGCCTACGTGAAGGGTCTGGCCGCGAACGCACGCGTCACGACAGACCTCGCCCTGGTGGAGTACACTTGCGCGAAAAAGGGACGCCGCTACGAAGGAGCCGTCCTGTGCGGCATCATGTACACACAGATGAACAACTTCGTCCTCTGGCAAACCAAGTCCCTGATCTTCATCCACGCCCACGAGGGAAAACTCGCTGCCCATGAGAAGGGCATAGCTGCTATTATGGCGAACAGCGCCATCAACCCCGCATGGATAGAGACGGTCGGGCAGATAACGAACTACCTGCAGAAGCAAAAAATCAACGCGCAGCAGGCGCAGATCATGGCAAACGACGCCGCACTGAAGCGCCAAATGCGGGAGACGCACGAACACATCATGAAAAACCAGCGCGATGTTTACAATGACAGGCAAGCGTCCATGTCGAGAGTGAATCAAGGCTGGACGGATGCGATCACCGGAACCGACAGGTGGAGCGGGGGTGGTTCGACGTACTCCGCACCAACTGGATACGGCTACGCATGGCAAGGCCCGAACGACCAGACGTACTACACCAACGACTCCGGCTTCAACCCGAACCAGTCGTCGAATTTCTCCGGGGATTGGTCACAGATGAAAAAGGTCCCGTAGTAACGGAATGCCAGGCATCACTGCCGAAATCGCCGTCCGCACTCTTAAGAATGAACAGCCTCTGCCGCCAAAGTATAAAGACCATCCACTCCGCGGGGCATGGAAAAGGAGAAACGATCATGGAGCTTGCAAAGATCACCGCGCGCGGGCAGATCACGATTCCCGTCGAGATTCGCAAGAAGTTGGGCGTCAAGGAGGGGGACAAGGTTGCCTTTCTCGAAGAGAACGGGCGCGTGCCATCATCGAGAATTCTACGATGATCGCTCTCAGAAATACACAGGAGGCTTTTCGCGGCGAGGCGGAGCGGCTTAGGTTGAAAGATGAACAAGATGTCGTCGATCTGGACGAACTGCTGTAGATGTACGGGCGCACATTCGACGGTGGCGGTTGTAGGACGACCGCCCCGCGTGGTACAATGCCCTCAGGCGTTAGCGACTCCTCCACAAGTCGATCAGGAGTTCGACACACTCCAGAACGAGCTTGACGAAGGAAGCCGCTGTGATATAAGGGAGAAGGTTATTCCAGTTCTATTTCAAATGGCCCGTTTTGCGTAGGGGCGCACAGTGTGCGCCCGCCAAGAAGCATGATCCCTTCAGGGCAAAACGGGCGAACACTGTTCGCCTCTACAATAATAACTGTCGCATTGATTTAGAATCAGAATTATACCTTGGTGGGCAGGTCTTCTCCCTTTCCTTTTTGCCTGAGGGCTTCGCCTTACGCGTCACGCGCGAGACTCACCCCCTTCCGGAGAAAAGACCTTCACCCCGGCTTCCCCTACCCGCCGGAGGTTCCTACAGTTTGGCATTATACCGTGGATTCCTAAAGCAAAACAGGCAGCATTGAAAAAACTTGCAATCGAAAGTCGCCCGTGATAGACTCACACTGTGTTACAAATCTTACGAGAGTGGCCGACGAACGGGGCGAACCCCTGGCTGACAGCCTGACAACAACAACCCGGTATTTTACCGGGTTTTTCCTTTTCCAATACGAAGTCTCTCGTCCGCTCCATCCCATCGAACAAAAGATGCTATAATCTGCTTACATCGAGCCTCTCACCTATGGTGACGGATGACGGCGCGGTTTTCAACGTTCTCCGAGCTTCACGGGAGCGTCCATTATGAGGGCGTGTGTGCGGGAGGAATACCGATGCAGGATCTAGGCGACGCATATCTGAATCGCATAAAAGCGTCTATGATAGACAGCTTTACCGATTTTATCTCCATTGCCGACACCAACCGCAGAATCATATACTACAACCCCGCCGCCTATAAAATGATGGGGTATTCTCCCGGCGAAAACCCAGACATCTGGACGACGGCCAAACTGCACGCCGAAGGCTTTGAAGAATTCGCGCGCGACAACATCCAGCCCGCCGTATTCAAATATGGTTCGTGGAACGGCATCAGCGCCATCCGACACAAGGATGGCAGCACAATCCCCGTGGATATGACTGTTTTCCCCCTCTACGGGCCGGACGGCGAGGAGTACGGGACCGTCGCCGTCATTCGCGGCATCAACGAGCTGACGAAGATGAACGAGCGGCTGAAAAAGAGCAGCGAGCTGTTTCAAAAGGTTCTCGACTCGGCGGGCATCGGCATCGTGTTGATCAACATGGAGAGCAACACGATCGAAATGGTCAACAGGTTCACCGAGAATATGCTGATGATGAGGGCGGATGAGATCGTCGGAAAAAAATGCTACGACATCCTCTGCCACAACAACGTCGAGTTCTGCCCGCACATCAACGAAAAAGACAGGACGGTGCTGGTGGGAGAGCGCTACCTGGAGCGAAAGGACGGCTCTTTCCTGCCCATCATCAAGACGGGAACCTGGATCACGATCGACGATAGAAAATACCTGGTGGACACGTTTGTCGATATCTCGATCCAGAAGGAGCTGGAGAAAAACCTTCAGGACGCCAAGTTCGTCGCCGAGGCGGCGAACCACTCCAAGAGCGAGTTTTTGTCCCGCATGAGTCATGAAATGCGCACACCCTTGAACGCGGTGATCGGCATGACGCAGATCAGCGAAAAAACGGACAACGTGGGCAAACTGAAGGAATGCATCGAAACGATCAAACTCTCCTCGAATCACCTGTTGAGCCTGATCAACGATATCCTCGACCTGTCGAAGATCGAGGAGGGCAAGCTGGAACTGGGCACCGGCGCTTTTCTCTTCCGGACGATGATTCAAAAGATCGTTCTCCTGATCGAACCCAAGACGAGGGAGAAGGGAATCGATTTCACCGTTTCGATCGACGACGATATCCCCCCGCTCCTGATGGGCGACGCCCTGCGACTGTCGCAGGTCCTCCTGAATTTTTTGTCCAACGCTGTCAAATTTACGCCGGAGGAAGGCGCGGTATCGATGGAGGTGAAGATGAACCATCGCCGGGACGATTGCGTCGGGCTGCACTTCGCCGTCTCAGACAGCGGCATCGGCATCGCCGGCGAACAACTCCCCCGCCTCTTCACGCCGTTCGCACAGGCGGATGGTTCCATCACCCGCAAATACGGCGGCACGGGGCTTGGACTCGTCATCAGCAAGAACATCGTCAACCTGATGGGCGGCGATGTCGTCGTCGACACCGAGCCCGGCCGTGGCGCGAAGTTCTCCTTCGACATCGAACTGACCGTCGCGAACGAGGCGAACATTCCGGCGGAAGAACAGATCTTCGACGATGTAACGAACCTCTTCATCGGCAGACGCGGGCTCATCGTCGACGACGTGGAATTGAACCGAACCATTGCCATCGAGCTGCTCGCCGAAACCGGCATCACGCTCGACGAAGCGCACGACGGAATGCAGGCCGTCGAAATGGCGCTCAAGGAGACCTACGACGTGATCCTGATGGATATCCAGATGCCCGTCATGGACGGTTATGAAGCAACTCGCAGGATCAGAGCGGCGGGCGGCCCTCGTGCGAACGTGCCGATCGTCGCCATGAGCGCGAATGTCTTCAGGGAGGATGTCGAACACAGCCTTGCGGGGGGCATGAACGCGCATGTCGGGAAACCGATCGACGTGAATAAACTGATCGCAGCCATGGGGAGGTTGTTCAGCGGCGAGAAGCCGGACGCCGCGCCGCACGTGCCAGGCACCGTGTCGTTCAGGAAGGACATAGGCGAAATCGACTTCAACAAGAATTACTTCAATTACGAGCAGGCGCTCCGAGGACACGGTAACGACAGCATTGCGGTGGCAATTTTGTGCGACGAGTTTATTCACAGCGACTACTTCAATAAATTGAAATCGGCGATGGAAAACAGGGATTACACGACCGCGGAGAGCGTCACTGCCATTCTGTTCCAGAAAGCGCAGGATTTCGCGCTGCCCGGCCTTGCGTCTTACGTCAGCAATTTCCAGATGAACCTCGGACGAAAAAATTACGACTACGCCAATATGTACCTGCGGGATATGGAGGCGTACTACATCAAAACCTGCGAAGTGATATCCGGCCTGTTGCAAAAGTGACGAAGGCAATTGCACGATCCTCGCGCGGAAGGTCGCTGTTGCTCTGCATCGCGGCGCTGACAGTCTTTGCGCCCGCATCCGCAGCAGAGGCGCGCGAGCCGCTCCACCACCGGCAGGAGACGAATCCGACGCGAGTCACGGGCCAGCGAAAGTTTTGGCTTATCAGCGAACGCCCTTCAATTCCAACGACCTCAACATATCCTGCAGGGCCGTCTTCTGAATGCGCGAACGGTGGACCTCGTCGCGCAGCTTGCCCTGCTCCGAAGCCAGAAGCTCCGGATCGTCCAGTATGCGTCTCCACTCGAAGGCCGGGTGCTGTTTTACGTTGCCGACCTTCGCGATCATCGAGGCGATTTTCCCCTTCAGCATCGCGTGACCCCTGCGCATACCGGACATATCGTTGGGCATGTCGTAACTCTCCGGATAATCGTCGGACATAATGAGGAGGCTCTTCAGCTGGAAGACGTCCCCCCACTCATAGGCCGTCTGCACTGCCGGCCAGAGCGATTTCGCCTCGTCGCTCTGATCCGGGTTGATCTCAGGATGAAGTTTGCGCGCCAAGAGGCGATAGAGGCTGCGAATTTCATCCTCGTCCTCCGAAGGAGCAAGCGACGAAAAACGTGCTTTCGCCTCTTCGATCTGGCTCACCTCGTGTCGCAGGCGTTCGTCCCACTCCCGGAACTCGCGTTCGATGCGATGATTCAGTGCGGCGACATGCACTCGCTCCCCACGTTCGAGATACGAACGTAAAAGCGCGATCCGACGGCGGGTCCGCATCACGTCGACCTGTGTCTGCAAGGCCTCGACGCGCAATGCGCCTACTTTAATGAGATAACTCGTCTGGGTTGCCGGAATCACGACACGATTTATATGTTCGAGTTCTTCGTACAGAGCGGCAAGTTCGCCGCGCAACATCGAATTTCCCTCGGACAGAGAATCGAACTCGGGATGAACGTAATTCGTCATCGCTCCGTTTTCTTCGTTCAAAACCGACACCCCCTATCGTCATTAACAATTGCTTCAATTGTACAACATTTTTCGGAAATTGACAGTCGCTGAAAATTCATACGGAGTATAATATGCGACGATATGAAAGCGGGAGGCATGGCGGCATGATGCAGACGGATAAAAAATCGCCCTTCTCTTACGAGGAGAAGAATTTGCGGGAACTGCTCGCCTGGATCGAATCGCTGCCCGGCGAGACCACGCGACATCATACCCTTCCAGCAACGGAGGCCGTCACGGCGGAGTGGCCCGCGATCGACCCGGACCTGATAGCCGCGATGCAAAGACGCGGCGTCGGGCGGCCCTACTCGCACCAGGCGCACGCGATCTCGCTCGCCCTCGAAGGCCGCGACTTCGTCGTCGTCACGCCGACCGCGTCGGGCAAGACTCTCTGTTACAACATTCCGATTCTGAACACGATCGTAAACACGCCTTCCTCGCGCGCGATCTACCTCTTCCCGACGAAGGCCCTCGCGCAGGACCAGCTCTCTGAGCTGTACGAGCTGATCCAGGAGACGAAGCTGGACGTCAAGACATTCACCTACGACGGCGACACGCCCCCCGACGCCCGCGTCAAGATACGCAACGCGGGACACGTTGTGATCACCAATCCCGACATGCTCCACACAGGCATTCTCCCCCACCATACGAAGTGGAAGAGCCTGTTCGAGAACCTAAAATATGTTGTGATCGACGAACTGCACTCGTACAGAGGCATCTTCGGCTCGCACTTTGCCCTGATCCTGCAGCGGCTCGCCCGAATCTGCGAGTTTTACGGCTCCAGGCCGACTTTCATCTGCTGTTCGGCGACGATCGCCAACCCGAAGGAGCTGGCGGAGGAGCTCACCGGACGAGGGGTCGAGCTGGTATCCGAGAACGGCGCCCCGGCGGCGGAGCGGCACATCCTCTTCTACAACCCGCCGGTGGTGAACAGCCAACTCGGCATCCGGCGCTCGTCTCTGCTGGAGGCGACGCGCATCGCGACCGAGGCCGTCGTGAACGGCATACGGACGATCGTCTTCACGCGCTCGCGCATCAACGTCGAGCTGCTCTTGACATACATGCAGGACGCGGCTTCGAAACGCCGCATAAACCCGGCGAGCATCGCGGGCTATCGTGGCGGATACCTGCCGAACGAACGCAGGGCCATCGAACGGGGTCTGCGCGACGGAAGCATCCGCTGCGTGGTCAGCACGAACGCGCTGGAACTGGGCGTGGACATCGGTTCGCTGGAGTTCGCGGTCCTGCACGGCTACCCCGGCAGCGTCGCCTCCGCGTGGCAGCAGATGGGCCGGGCCGGCCGGCGCGCGACGGACGGCAAGATCGCCGCCGCGGTCATGGTGGCGTCGTCGCTGTCTCTCGACCAGTTCCTGACGAACAGGCCGTCGTACTTCTTCGGCGCGTCGCCCGAGCACGCTCGCATCAACCCCCTCAATCCGTATATTCAGATCGGGCATATCAAGTGTTCGACCTTCGAGCTGCCCTTCAAGGCCGGCGACTCTTTCGGCAAATGCGACACGAGCGACGCGCTCGAGTATCTCGCGCGGCACGACGTCGTGCACCTGCACGACGGCACGTACCACTGGCAGGACGACTCGTATCCCGCGTCGTCCCTTTCACTACGCAGCGCCACCAGCGAGAACTTCGTGATCCACGACGTCACGGACCCAGCCCATCCGCAGGTGATCGGCCAGATGGATAGAAAGTCCGCTCCGACGCTGATCTTCCCGCAGGCGATCTACTTTCACCTCGGCGAACCCTATCAGGTGGAGGAGCTGGACCACAAGGAGATGCGCTGCTACGTCAAAAAAGTCGACGTCGACTACTACACGGATGGCGACGCCGCCGCGCGCATCGAGGTGCTGGACGAGCTGGAGACGAGGGAGCCGTACGGGTGGGGCGAGGTCCTGCTGGCGACACGCCCGACGATCTACAAAAAAATCAAACTCCTCACCCACGAGAACGTCGGCTACGGAAACATCCACCTGCCGGAGGAGCAGATGCACACCACCGCCTTCTGGATCCTGTTGCCTGGCTACAAGAGACCGGAGGAAACGGCGAAAGCGGGCAACTCGATCGTCGGGAGCGAGGAGCGCGCGGACGCGCTGACCGGCCTCGCGAATCTCGTACGGATGATCGCGCCGCTCTTCCTGATGTGCGACCGCGGGGACATCATCGTCCACGCGCACGAACGGGACCCGCACTTCCGCTGCCCCGCCCTCTTCGTCGCCGACAACGTCCCCGGCGGCATAGGCCTCGCCGAAGCGCTCTACGATCTGGGCGACGACCTTTTCAAAGCGTGCGGGGAGGCGCTGGCGAGCTGCAAGTGCGACGACGGCTGCCCCGCCTGCATCGGCGCGAATGTGGCGGAGACGGGCGAATCGAAGAGGGCCGTGGCGGAGCTGTTGAGAGAGGCGGGAAACGTCAGGGGATAATCAGGCTGCGCCACGAGCAATATCGCGTTCAGCACGGCGACGTTCGAGGCCCAGTTGCCGGGGTCGATGAAGCCGACGGTGACGAGAATGCCGGGGCCGAGAAAGCGGAGAAACTCCCGCGCCTGTCTCCGCTGTGCCTCTCCGCCTTTTATAAAGCCGCGCCACCACACTCTCGCGTTTGTCGTTTCCCGCCGGGCATACTGCCTCAGCCCCAGCTTTTCGCGAACTCGGCGTAATCCTCGTAGGCGACCTCCAGAAGCGCGGGCGTGTCGAGCTCGTAGGGGCAGCGCGCCTTGCAGGCGTTGCAGTGGACGCACTTCTTCACGCGCTCCAACTTCTCGTGCCACTCCCCGGTCATGAAGTACTGCGGGTCCATGCGCCGTAGAATCTGCGGCATTCTGGCGATCCAGGGGATCTCGATCTCCGAGGGGCAGGGCAGGCAGTAGCCGCAACCGCGGCAGAAGTTGCCCGCGAGCTCCACTCGATCCCTCTCGATCTGCGCTCCCATTGTTTCATCGAACTCCGGCGGATTTTTCTCCAGCTCGAGAAACTGGCGCAGCTCCTCCATCTTCTGAATGCCCCAAATCGGCAGGACGTTGCCGAAGCGGCGCATGAAGGCGAACGCGGTCCTCGCGTCCGTGATGATCCCTCCGGAGAGGGATTTCATCGCGATGAAGCCGACATTGTTCTCCCGGCAGACCTCGACGAGAGATAGGTCCTCGTCGGACGACAGGTAGCTCAACGGAAACTGCAGGGTGTCGTAAAGATCCGACTTCGCGGCTTCCAGCGCGACGGGGAAACGGTGGGAGGTGAGGCCGATATGTCGAACCCTGCCCTCCGCCTTCGCCCTGAGCGCCGCGTCGTAGAGGCCGTCCGGCTCGCCGGGCGAGTGACATTTCTTCGCCATGTGGAACTGGAAGAGGTCGGCGTAGCCGGTCCCCAGCTGACGGAGGCTCTCCTCGATGTCGGCCGTCAGCTTCGCCCCATCCTCCGCCGAGGATTTCGTCGCGATGTAGACGCGGTCGCGAACGCCGCCGAGCGCCTCTCCGATCTTGGCCTCGCTATCGTGGTAGCCGCGGGCCGTGTCGAAAAAATCGATGCCGCCGTCGAAGGCCGCGCGCAGGATGGGTACGGCGTCCTCCATCGAAAGCCGCTGTATCGGCAGAGCGCCGAAGGCGCTGCGGGAGACGGAGAACCCCGTCCTCCCCAGAATCATTTTCTCCACAATCGATCACCCCTGATTCTATAATTTGTCCCGGGGCGCGCATTGCGTGTCCGCTGAGAATCGTGGTTTTTTCGGGACAATTCGGACGCGCAATGCGCGTCCCTACCTGCCCGCCGCCCTCTTCAGCCTGTTCCGCAGCGCTTCGCCGAGACCGCTTTCGCGCGGCAGGTCCGCGATGATGACCTCCGCCTCGCAGATTTCCAGCTCTCGCAGGCTTGTATAAAGTTTTTGCGCATACTCCTCGAGGGATTTGAAGACGATCGTTTCCACAGCTCCATCCGGCGGATGCGTCAATCCAAGATAACACCAGCGTTTGTCCAGGGCCAGCGCCGAGAACGTCGAATTCTCCCCATTCCATAGAACCAAGGGAAGGGCCGGCGCGTAGTGCCGGTGGCGCGTGCCCGGCGAGCGGCGCAGAATCTCGTCCGTCCCCTCTTCGGCTTCGAAGTCGTCCACGACGTCCACGACACGCTCCAACTCCTCCCGCGTGACGCCCCCCGGTCTGAGAATTGCGATGGCGCTCTTCTCCGTCGCGTCGATGACGGTCGATTCGAGGCCCACCTGCGTCTGCCCGTCGTCGAGGATCATATCGACCGCGTCGCCCAGGTCGTCCGCCACCGTCTCGGCCGTCGTCGGGCTGGGACGCCCGCTCCGGTTGGCCGACGGCGCCGCGATCGGGAGTCCCGCCTCCCTTATCAAGGCAAGCGCGGCGGCGTTCGACGGCATCCGCAGCGCAACCGTGTCGAGACCGCCCCGCGCGATCTCCGGCACCTCGTCCAGCGAATAGAGCACGACCGAGAGCGGCCCGGGCCAGAACTGCTGCATGAGGGACTCCGCCCACTCGTTTACCTCCGCGTACTTCGAGGCCTCCTTGATGCTCGCGACGTGCAGGATCAGCGGGTTGTCCTGCGGCCTGCCCTTGGCGGCGAAGACCTTCGCGACCGCCTTCGGGTCGAGCGCGTTCGCCCCGAGCCCATAGACCGTCTCCGTCGGGAAGGCCACAAGGCCGCCGGACCGGATAATCTCCGCGGCCCTTCGAATATTCTCGGGTGTGACCGGAAAAATACGCTCCCTCACGATCGACCATCCTCCTCGGCGCCAGACTCGAACGCCCCCATAAACGCGCGGCGAAACGCCGGAAAAGTCCCTTCTATGATGGCCCTTCGCGCGTCGCGCATAAGATTCACCAGAAAGTGCAGGTTGTGCCAGCTGCAGAGACGGGAGGCCAGGATTTCGCCGGACTTGTACAGATGCCTGACGTAGGCGCGCGTGAAGCGCCGGCAGGCGTAGCACGCGCATCCCTCCTCGATCGGCGAGAAGTCGCGCTCGTAGATCGCGTTCTTGATGTTGATCCTCCCCAGCCGCGTCAAGAGGCTGCCGTTGCGGCCATTCCTCGTTGGCAGCACGCAGTCGAACATATCGACGCCGCGCGCCACGCCCTCCACGAGGTTGTTCGGCATCCCGACACCCATCAGATAGCGCGGCTTGTCCTTCGGCATGACCGGCTGCAAGGCGTCCAGAATCCGATACATCTCGTCGTGCGTCTCGCCGACCGACAGGCCGCCGATGGCGTATCCGGGAAAATCCGTCTCGATCAGGCGATTCGCGCACTCGACGCGTTGATCCTCATAGAGCGCGCCCTGCACGATACCGAAGAGCGCCTGGTCTTCGCGCACGTGACGTTTTTTACACCGCGCAGCCCAGCGGATCGTGCGCTCCATCGCGTCGCGCGAAATTTTTTCCGTCGTGGGGAGCGACACGCACTCGTCGAAACACATCGCGATGTCGCTGCCGAGCTTCTGCTGCACGTCGATCGACAGCTCGGGCGTCATGAAGTGCCTGCCGCCGTCGAGGTGCGAGCGGAACTCCACACCCTCGTCCGTCACTTTTCGCAGCTCGGAGAGCGAGAAAACCTGGAATCCGCCGCTGTCCGTCAGAATTCCGCGCGGCCAGTCCATGAATTTATGCAGGCCGCCCGCCTCCGCCACGAGATCCGCGCCCGGGCGAAGGTAGAGGTGATAGGTGTTGCCCAGCACGATCTGCGCACCCAGCTCCTCCAGCTCCGGCGGCGACATGGCCTTCACGGTCGCCTGCGTCCCGACGGGCATGAAAAGAGGCGTCTCGATTACGCCGTGCGCGGTGACGAACTCGCCCGCGCGCGCGCCGGTCTCGGAACACTCGGCGATTGTCTTGAACTCGAACATGTAAGCATACCACCCGTCTCAATTTATCGACAAATTATACTATTGCCCGACACAATACGAAAGTAGCTCCTGCACGACGGGGACGAATCGTGTAGAATATGGCCTTCGAAGCCGTACGAAAACGGAAATTTCTGGGGGCTTGGGTGATGATGCACGACGGGACGATACTTGAAAAGGACGACAAAAAAAATGCGACGGGCGCGCTCCGCACGATCCTGATTTTCGCGGCGCTCTTCTTCGTCTACATCTGGGGGCTTGGCGACGCCGGGCTGATGGAGCCGGACGAGGGACGATACGCCGAGATACCCCGCAATATGATCGCGACGGGGGACTACGTCACCCCGCGCCTGAACGGACTGAAATATTTCGAGAAGCCGGTGCTCTGCTATTGGCTGAACGTCGCCTCGTTCAAACTCCTCGGCGAGAACGCCTTCGCCGCGCGCCTCCCCGTCGCGCTGCTCGCGCTCGCCGGCGTCGCCGCGACGTGGTCCGTCGCGCGAAAGATGTACGGGAGGACGACGGCGGACTGGAGCGCCGTCGTCCTGGGGACATCGCTCCTCTATTACGCGATCGGACGCATCAACATCCTCGACATGCCCGTCTCCGCCTTTCTCACGATCGCCATGGCGCTCGCGTGGTTCGCCATCGACGACCGGGAGCGGGGGAATTTTTGGCTTTGCCTTGCCTTCGCCGCACTGGGCGCCGCCGTATTGACAAAAGGGCTGATGGGAATCGTACTCCCCGGCGGCATCATCCTCTGCTACGCGCTCCTGTCGCGCAACCCGGGCATCTTCCGCCGCTTCCTTCTCTTCCTGCCAGGCTGGGCGATCCTTCTGGCCGTGACTGTGCCGTGGTTCTGGGCCGTCTGCGTGCGCAATCCCGACTTCTTCTACTTCTTCTTCGTCCACGAACAGTTCCTGCGCTACACGACGACGGTACATGACAGGATGGAGCCGTTCTGGTTCTTCCTCCCGATCCTGATCGCAGGGTTCGTCCCCTGGCTCGGATTTCTGCCGGGCGCGTTTCGAGACGCATTCAAAAGCATAAAAGAGTGCTTCGCGCGACGCAGCGACAACAGCCCGGAGCTCTATCTCCTCTGCTGGTCGCTTTTCATCCTTCTGTTCTTCTCCGCGTCGCACTCGAAGTTGATCCCGTACATCGTTCCCGCCATGCCGCCGCTCGCGATCCTCACGGCACGCGCGATCGAGCTGCGGACAGACACCGTGAGGCGCAGGCCGGGGCTTCTGCCTGCGTTCCTCCTGAACGCCGTCGTCCTGCTCGTGCTGGCCGGGGGCCTCTTGACCCTGCGGCGCTACTTCCGGGACGCTCGATTCGATGTAAAGCTCGCGTGGCAGGCGGGACGCGTCATAGGCATGGCGATGATCCTCTTCGTCGTGCTCTCCGCCGTCTCCCTTAAACGAGTCTGGGCCGGGCGCTTCGCACACTTCGTGCCGCTCTTCATGCCGGTTGCCGCGCTCGTTTTGATCTACACGCTGCAGCCGGTTCAACTCGTCATCGCCAGCCGCAAATCGGCGTACGAACTCTGCGAGAACCTAAAGAAAGTCACGGGGCCGGACGATATCTTCATCAACTACAAAGAGTTCATACAGGCCCCTCAGTTTTATCTGGGCAGGCGGATGGTGCTGGTCGACTACACGGGGGAGCTGGAGTTCGGCAAAGAGGCCGAGCCGGAGCTGGCACGAAAGATTTTTATGACGGACGCGGAGTTCGAGAAGTTTGTCGAAACGCCGACCTCGGGGGACAAAATCATCATTTTCGAGGATGACCGGGGGATGAACCTCCCATCATACGTCGGGCGGGGCGCGAGGGTCGCCGCGACCTCGCACAACTTCACCGCGATCCGGTTGCGAAGATGACCGTGGACTGTTGCGACATCCTCTATGGCGCGCTCAAGATGTACCAGCCCGCGGAGGGCGACGGGCCGCGGGTCAACGTCGACACCGTCCTGCTGTCGCACTTCGCCCGCGCCTCCTCCCGTGCCAGAATTCTCGAGATGGGCTGTGCGCAGGGGGCAATCACCCTGATCCTGGCAAAGCGAAGGTTGCTGGAGGCGGTCGGGCGAGGCGCCATGCCCCCGATTGAGGGGATCGACATTCAGGAGGGCCTGATCGACCTCGCGAAAAAAAACGCCGCCTTGAACGATCTGGATGGAGAGGTCGACTTTCGCGTCCGCGATCTGCGGAATTTCCGGGCCGATTACGAGGCGGGGACGTTCGACGCCGTGATCATGAACCCTCCCTACGACGAGCCGGGACGCAGCCGCCCCAGTCCCTCGGACGCGATGGCCTCCGCCATGCACGGGAGCGACTGTTCCCTGTCGGACGTGGTCGCGGCCTCGCGCTACCTGCTCAAGAACGGCGGAAGGCTCTTCCTCGTGATCCGCGCCAAGCGCACCGGCGAGCTCTTCGCGCTGCTGAGCGAGGCGAACGTGCGCCCGAAGCGCATGCGAGCGGTCCACCCGAAGCCCGACCGCGAGGCTTCCGTCGTGCTGGTCGAGGCGGTGCGCTCCTCCGGAGAGGGCATGACCGTCGAGTCGCCGCTCTTCATCTACGGAGCGGACGGGGCGTACACGGAGGGGCTGCTCGCCACGTACAGGCTGAAGACAGGACCATGCCGCTGATCGTCGTGCCGACGCCGATCGGAAACCTCGAGGACATCACGCTGCGGGCATTGCGCGCCCTGCGCGAGGCCGACGTCGTTGCCTGCGAGGACACGCGGCGGACGATCAAACTGCTCAACCACTACGAGATCAAAAAAACGCTCGTCTCGTATCATCAGCACAATGAAAAATCGCGCACGGACGAGCTGATCGCCCGCATCGAGGCGGGCGAGAGGGTCGCCCTCGTCTCGGACGCCGGAATGCCCGGCATCTCCGATCCCGGATATATCTTGATCAAAGAGGCGATCGCGCGAGACCTTCCCGCCGAAGTCCTCCCCGGGCCGAACGCCCTGCTCCCCGCCCTGCTCCTCTCCGGCCTGGAGCCGCAACCCTTCACGTTCGTCGGCTTCATCGAGGGACGCGAGGGCGAAAAGAAGAAAAAGCTGGAGACGCTCGCCGGCTACAAGGGCACCCTGGTTTTCTACGTCCCGCCGCACGGACTCGCACGGGAGCTGGCGATCTTCGAGAGGGCGCTGGGCGACCGCAGAGCCGCCCTCGTGCGGGAGATCAGCAAAGTGCACGAGGAGGCGATTCGCGGTACGCTGAAGGAGCTGGTCGAGATCGCGGAAAAGCGCGAGGTAAAAGGCGAGATCGTGCTTATCATAGAGGGTGGAGAAAAAAACGAGGCAACCGGGCCGAACGAGGATGAATGGCAGGAGGCCGCCCTGCGCATGAGGGCGAAGGGGATTTTCGACAAAGAGATTGCAAATGTGCTCGCCGAGCGCTATGGTATAGGGCGCAATCAGGTGAAGACTTTTTTATTGCGGGAGGAACGCGACGATGACCACGACAGACAACGCTGAAAAGTTTTACATCACGACACCGATCTATTACGTGAACGACGTGCCGCACATCGGGCACGCATACACGACGATCGCCTGCGACGTGCTGGCGCGCTGGCACAGGATGGGGTCCGGAGGCGCGCGTTTCCTGACGGGTACCGACGAGCACGGCCAGAAAGTGCAGCAGGCGGCCGAGAAGCGGGGGCTGACTCCGATTCAGCTCTGCGACGAGGTCGTCGTCAACTTCCAGAAGCTCTGGGAGACGCTCGACATCTCCAACGACGACTTCATCCGCACGACCGAGGAGCGCCATAAAAAAATCGCGCAGCACATCTTCAAGACGCTGCAGGAGAAGGGCGACATCTACAAGGGCAGCTACGAGGGGTGGTACTGCGTCCCCTGCGAGACCTACGTGCCGGAGGCGCAGATGGGCGACGATCACACCTGCCCCGACTGCAAGCGCCCGCTCACGAAGATGTCCGAGGAGAGCTACTTCTTCCGCCTCTCGAACTATCAGGAGAGGCTGCTCGAGCACTACGAGAAGCACCCCGACGCGATCATGCCGAAGGCGCGCTACAACGAGGTGACGAGCTTCATCCGCAGCGGCCTGCAGGATCTCTCGGTCTCGCGCACGACCCTCAAGTGGGGCATCCCCGTGCCGGGCGACGAGAAGCACGTCATCTACGTCTGGCTCGACGCGCTCGTCAACTATATCTCCGCCGTCGGCTACCCGACGCCCGGTGAGAAGTGGGAGACGTGGTGGCCGCACGTGCGCCATATGGTCGGCAAGGATATCATACGCTTCCACGCCGTGATCTGGCCCGCCGTGTTGATGGCGCTGGGCGTCAACCCGCCCGTGCGCGTCTTCGCTCACGGCTGGTGGACAGTGGAGGGCGACAAGATGTCAAAATCGAAGGGGAACGTCGTCGATCCGTTCGAGATGGTGAAACTCTACGGGGCGGACGCGTTCCGCTACTTTGTGATGCGCGAGGTCCCCTTCGGCAACGACGGCGACTTCTCCGAGTTGGCCCTCGTGCAGCGCATCAACTCGGACCTCGCGAACGACCTCGGTAACTTGCTGAACCGCACTCTGCAGATGATCGAAAAATATCGGGGCGGGATTCTGCCCGGCGACGAAGCGCTCTCTCGCGCAAACGACACGGATAAGAAGCTGGAAGTGCTCGCCACGGAAACGCTGGAGGAGATGACGCGTCAGATCGACGCTTTCTCCCTCGACGCGGGACTCAAGACACTCTGGACGCTGATAGCCGCCGGCAACAAATACATCGACGAGACACAGCCCTGGAAGCTGGGCGGTGAGGACGATGCGCCGCGCCTCGACGTCGTACTCCGCACGCTCTGGGAAGTTCTGCGCCTCGCGGCGATCCTCGTCTATCCCTACGTTCCGGATACAGCGAAACGGACCTGGGGGCAGCTCGGGCTGGACGGAGAGGTTAGCGCCACGAAACGCGCCGACTGGCGCTGGGGGCAGCTGACCTCGCCTGTCAAAGTCAAGAAGGGCGAGGTTCTCTTCCCCCGCATCGACATCATCAAGTGGAAGACGGAGAAGGCCGCGCGCGACGAGGCGAAATTGGCCGCATTGCGGGGCGACGCTCCAGTGTCGACGATGCCGTTCGAGCCGCTGCGCGAGCAGATCGAGATCGACGACTTCAGAAAACTCGACATCCGCGTGGCGCAGATCGAGAAGGTAGAAGTCGTCGAGAAGGCCAACAAGCTCTTCAAGATCTATCTGGACCTCGGCTTCGAGAGGCGCATGATCGTCTCCAGCATCCGCGAGTTCTTCACGCCCGAGGAGTTGGTAGGAAAGAAGATTCTCGTGCTCTGCAACCTCAAACCCGCCAAGTTCCGCGGCATCGAGAGCAACGGTATGCTGCTGGCGGCGGAGTCCGAGCGCGACGGCGAGGAGATTCTCTCGCTCGCCACAGTCGACGACGATTTCCCGGTGGGGGCGCGGGTGAATTAGAAGCAGGAGCGCGCATTGCGCGTCCGCCGACTCTGAAAACATTTCGGCGGTAGAGCGGACGGCCAATGGCCGTCCCTACACTCCTGTATATTTTTGCGCGAGAGGATTGTCATAATGGAAATTCGACTTTTTGATTCACACTGCCACCTCGACATGGAGGAGTTCGGCGGCAAGGTCGACGAAATATTACTACGGGCGTACGACGCGGGCGTGCGGCGGATTCTGCTTGCCGCCTGCGACGAGCGTTCGAGCTACGAAGTACTCCGAATCGCGTCGCAGAGCGGCGACGAGGGTGTCGAGATATGGGCCGCCTCGGGCGTGCATCCGCACGACGCGAGCGGCGTGCAAGCGGGACTTCCCGACGAGCTCACCGACCTGTCCTCGAACGCCCGTGTCGTCGCCATCGGCGAGATGGGACTCGATTACTACTACGACAACTCCCCGCGCGACGTACAGGCGCAGGTCTTCGCCTGGCAGATCGAGTGGGCACGCCGGGCGGGAAAACCGATCATCGTGCACCTGCGCAACGCCGCCGACCGGCAGGAGGGCGACGCCTACCGCGACGCGATCCGGATCATGCGGGAGGGGCACGCCTCCGACTGCGGCGGCGTGATCCATTGCTTCTCGGGCGATCTCGCCGATGCGAAGGCGGCGCTCGACATGGGGTTCCACATCTCCTTCGCCGGTCCGCTCACCTACCCCAGAGCCCAGGCGCTGCGCGACGTGGCGGCATACGTGCCGCTCGAGCGCATCCTCTGCGAAACCGACTCCCCCTATCTCGCTCCGCAGAGCCATCGCGGCAGGCGAAACGAACCCGCCTACGTGCGCCACGTGTACGAAAAAATGGCGGAAGTGAGGAGCATAGCGCTGGAAAAACTCGCTGCCACGGTGTGGGAAAACGGGGAGAGGCTGTTCGGGAAAGAATAAGGCAGAAGCGATTCCGTCGCGCTCCTGTTACAACTCTCCTACCGCACGAATGTGGACGATACAGGTATCGTGGAAGCCACAGCGGTGATAGAGCGGACGTCCGGCCGGCGTCGCCAGCAGGCAGACTTTCGAATGTCCCATCTCCCTCGCCTGCTCCACCAGCTCTTTCATGACGCGCAGCGCGAGGCCACGTCTGCGGAATTTCGGGTGCGTGGCGATGTAATAGATGCCGGCGAGATCCTTCGCGGTACAGAGCATGCCGGTGGCGGCAACCTCCTCCTCGTCGCCGGGGGTGAGACGCGAGCGAATGCCGAGGAGCACGAGGTCCTCGGAGGCCATCGCCTGCTTCGTAAAATTCAGAAAACTGGCCGGGGCGGGCTCCCCCGAGTCGAAACCGTACCACGTCGCGTCGGCCCAGGCTCTCGCGTTCGATTCGTCCGTGTCCTCGAAGATCGCCACGCTCGTGTACGGATCGTCCAAAGGGATTATCGAGTCCATCGCGCTCACCTCGGCCACCATGCCGTAGAAATCCTCGACCTCGCAGACGCCTGCGTCGTCCAATTCGAGCTCCACTTCCTCCGGCAACCCCGGAAAGATCGGCCACATATGCGAGCGATTTCTCCCGGCGAAAAAGTCGAGCCCCTTTCGCACGAGATCGCGGATCGCCTCCGGCGAACTCGGAACGCGCCCGGGCAGGAGCAATGCGTAGTTCTCAAACGCCGCCTCGGTGCCGCCGTCGCACAGCATCAAGCCCTGGTGCTCGTCCGAAAAACGGGACGTCTCGAAGGAACCGAAGAGCTTCACCATCGCTTCGAAATCCGACTGCACCAGCACCTTGTCTTCCACCCTCGGCTTCGGCCTCTGCATACGCCCTGCCTTTGCCATGATTACCCTCTCCTTGCGTTTTTTCTCGGATTTCCTTTCACGTAATAATAGCAGAGAATCGGGATATGCTCTTCGAAAAGAAAAAGTATAATCGAGAAACCCGGTCCGCCGGAGAAAAAATTTTCCGATATGGAGGGATACCGTAATGAAAGTTATCGTCATGGGTTGTACGCACGCGGGAACCGCGGCGATCCTGAACACGGTCGCACTGCACAGGGACGCGCAGGTTACGGTGTACGAGCGCAACGACAACATCTCGTTTCTGTCCTGCGGCATCGCCCTTTACGTGGAGGGTATCGTCAAGGATCCGAACGGGTTTTTCTACTGTTCGCCGGAGAAGCTCGCGGAGCTGGGCGTCACGACGCGCATGTGCCACAACGTCACCGACGTCGACCTCGCCGCGAAAAAGGTCTGCGTCCAGAATTTGAAGACCGGCGAAGCTTTCGAGGACACCTACGACAAGCTGATCGTGACGACGGGCTCGTGGCCCGTGCAGCCGAAGATCGAGAACTGCGAGCTGAACAACATTCTCCTGTGCAAAAACTATGCTCACGCAAAGGAGATCGTGGCGAAGACGCCCGCGGCGAAAAACGTCGCAGTCGTCGGCGCCGGCTACATCGGAACGGAGCTGATCGAGGCCTTCGAGGTGCAGGGCAAACAGGTCACCGTGGTCGACATGGAGTCGCAGATCCTGCCCAAGTACCTCGACCGGGAGTTTGTCGAACTGCCGACGCAGGCTTTCAAGGACAGAGGCGTCAAATTCGCGCTCGGCGAGAGCGTCAAATCCTTCCGCGGAGACGCGAACGGGAACGTCGCCGCCATCGTCACCGACAAGGGCGAATACCCGGCGGACATGGTCATCCTCTGTATCGGCTTCCGCCCCAGTACGGATCTCTTCCGCGGAAAACTCGACATGCTTCCGAACGGGGCGCTGAAGGTCGACGAGTACATGCACACCTCGCACCCCGACGTCTTCGCGGGCGGAGACAGCTGCGCGGTGTGGAGCAACGCGAAGCGCGACTACGATTACATCCCCCTGGCCACCAACGCCGTACGCATGGGCACGCTTGCGGCACGCAATTTGAAATCGAACACGACGAAATACATGGGAACGCAGGCGACGAGCGGCATCAAGATCTACGACTATTCCATCGCCAGCACCGGCCTCAGCGAGGAGTCGGCCAGACGCGCCGGGCTCGACGTGGAGTCCACGACCCTCACCGAAAACAACCGTCCGGAGTTCATGCCGACCTACGAGGAACTGCGCCTGAAACTCGTCTACGAGCGCGCCTCCCGGCGGATCGTCGGCGCCCAGATCCTCTCGAAAGCGGATCTCACCCCCGCGATCAACACGCTCTCCGTCTGCATCCAGAACGAGATGACGGTCGAGCAACTCGCCTTCGTGGACTTCTTCTTCCAGCCGCACTTCAACAAACCGTGGAACTACCTGAACAGCGCCGCGCTGCAGGTCCTCAAACCGGTTTAGATTTAGAGCGGCAGAGGCCGTGGGGCTTCCGCCTCACGGCCTTATTTTTTCAGGAAGGACCGCGCGCTCCCCATAACGTAGCGCAGAAGAGCGGACGGATGCCAGCCCTCCGGCACGCCGCACATGAGTCCGAGGCGCTCTGCGAGCAACAGATAGGCCGAGCCGATGACGAATGTCGCCAAAAGCTGGGCGACGATGCCGAACCGCTCGCACCACCACGCAAGGCTCGCGCAGAGGCTGACGAGCACCAGCTGCTCGAAAAACCGCGTGCTCCTCAGAAAGGCGGAGAGGGAATCCGGTATGAGGACTTTATAGTACAGCAGAAAACTCAGGAATTGAACGACGCTGGTGGCACACGCGAGCCCCAGCAGTCCCCACCGTGTGACGAAGATCCAGTCGAGCAGGCCGTTCGTCAGAACCAGGAAAAACGAGAGCGCGACGATCGCCAGAAGGCGCTGAGACGCCTGTGCGTATCGATAGAGGACCGTCCCGACGATGGCGAAGATCATCCCGATGGCGTAGGCGGCAAGACAGATCGAGGTCATGGCGATCGACTCCGCGCCGAAATTGCCCCAGCCGAGGGTCAACGAGACGAGGGGTTTTGCCGACGCTGCCACGAAAAAACCGACCGGCATGAAGAAGGCGAAGGCGACAGAGATGGCCTGTTTCACAAAACGCCTGGCCTCCTCGATGTCCTTCACGACCATGTTGCTGGTCCTCGCGAGAAAAAACGTCAGAGGCGTAAAGGCCGCAAGACTGATAATGCCGATCATCTGAGAGCCGTAGCTGATCGCGGCGACGGAGCCGACCGGCAGCCGGGAGGCAAAATACCTGTCCACGATGAAGAAAAGGCTCATGGCCGAAATCAGCATCAACGAGAAAAGGGAGTTGTGTCCGATGCGCTTTATGCTCTCTGCTTGCAGCTTCTCGCGCCGAACTCGAAAGGGGATGCCGTGCAACGCGAAGAAGAAAAGGAGGAATGTGATCGCGTTTCCGAGGCTGATACAGCCCGCGACCGCGTACGAACCGACAAAGGGCGTGAGTGCGAGAAGGACGGGGATGGCGACGAAGTTGAAGATCACCCCAGTGACAGCCGACACGGTATACCGCTCCGTGAACAGCGCCCACGTCTCCAGCGCCGGGCGGCAGATGGTGACGACCGCGAAGGGAAGCAGCCACCAGAGCATCAGCGCTCCCATGCGAACGCGCTCGGCGTCGAATCCGCCGGCGAAAAATCGGATCAGCACGCCTGGCGCCGCCAAAACGACGATCGAAAAAAGAATCGAGATGAGGATCAGTATCAATACGACCAGGGCGAAGACGGACCGGCATTTCTCCATGCCGTCCTCATCCTTGCGAAGACGCGCGAGTTCGGGCAGCACCGCGCTCTCCATAGCGGAGCCGATGGAGCCCGCAACGAGCGCGACGATGCCGCTCGCCAGGTGGAAAGCGTCCATCCCCGCGGAGGTCCCGAACGCCCATGCGATGAGCAGCGTGCGTAGATATCCCAGCGGCTTGCTCGCCATGGCGATGATCGACAGGCTGAACGAAACGCCGCGGGCGCTCTTGACGGAGAGGACCCGGCGCACGGCGCTGCCGATGAATCCAAATCGAAAACGTTCTGACAGGCCGCACACCTCCTGTTATGAGGGGCTTTAAGCTATCCTCTCCACGGTTTGAAACCCCGCCCCACGACTTCGTTCGCCTCGGAGACAACCATGAAGGAGTGCGGTTGGCTCTCCGCGAGATGACGTTTCAATTCAACCGACTGGCGGCGGGAGAGAAGGCACATCAGCATCGGCCGATCCTCCCCGGAATACCCGCCGTGCGCGTCGATGAGCGTTGCTCCACGTCCGAGTTCGGTTGTGATAAATTTTACCACAGGCTCCGGGTCCTTCGTGATCACGAAGACCAGCCGGCGCCGGTCGAAGGACGATATCGCGCTGTCGATCATCACGCTCGAGGCATAGACACCGACGAGCCCGAACATGGCGTTCTCGAAACCGACGGCAAACGAACTGATGCCCAGAATCACCATATTAATGTAAAAGTTGTATTTCCCCACCTCGATGTCGTACCGCTTGCGCAGATAGAGCACGACGATGTCGAGCCCGCCCATCGACGCGCCGCACCGCAACACCAGCCCGCCGCCGAAGCCCTTGATCGCGCCGCCGAAAAGGGCGATCAACAGACGGTCCTGCGTGTGCACGAACGGCATTCCCTGCAGAAGCTCCATCAGAATGGTCAGAAAGACCACGCCGAAGATCGTCCAAAGGATCACGCGGACGGGAAGTGCTCTCCACGCCCATACCAGCAGGGCGACGTTGGCAACGGCGACGACGATGGCCGGAGACACCCCCAGTGTGTAGTTGGCGAGCACGGCAATACCCGTCACCCCCGCGTCGGGGAAACGAAACGGAACCGTAAAGGCCATGACGCCCACCGCATAGATGATCGTTCCCGCGACGACCGACAGAAGCGTGCTCCATTCGGCCTTTGCGATAACGGAGAGACGTCGGCTCTGTCGTTTGAAACCCCTGCGACTCAAATCGATGTTCACTGCATGAAACCTCCATCGGCATCGTACCCGTCATTTTCCCAAACCCACATTATATGGGCAAGTTTGGAATTTTACGCTTCTTTGTGATGAATGGCAAGGGCTCGTGGGGCGAGTTTTCAAAATTCTTTTTTTGCGCATCATGCCCTGAGCGCAGCCGAGCATGATGATTCGTACATTTATGTGCTAAAATAACTGGGCGTAAGATCCACATTGCGCGCATCTGTACAGAAAATTCTGGAGGAATGAAACTATGCCCATGCCGATGCAGATAAGTCTCGAAGAAGTGATCACCATGCTGCTCTCGCGGGTTGAATCGCTTGCGATGAACGACGAGAACAACAAGACGAAGTTCAATATCGCAATGAGAGTTCTCTATAAAAAGGGCCTCATTACGGAACAGGAGATCGTCGACTCCGTCAAGGAGGAGCACAGGATGCTCAAGGAGCTCGGCCTGATCCCGGAGGAGCCGGGTGAGGACGTCGTGAGTGCCGTTGCCGAGAACATTCTGCAGTGGATTCGTGGAGATGTCCCCGCCATCAAGAAGACCATGGAGGAATATGAGAAAAAGATACAGGAGTACGCGAGGGAGCACGAGCGCAAGTCCTCGCTCACCGTCGCCTCCTCCGACGTTCTCCAGCAGCTCGATAGATTGTCGCCGCCGCCTGGCTCGGGTAAGAGCAAGCTGATCATATAAAACGCCCCGGCGGAGTCGACAGGTGCTCCGCCGGGGACGCAAAAGAGGTATGTTCTTGCGAAATTTCCTGCTCAAGCCCTGGTTGGCACTTGCCAAACGCAATCGACGAGTCCTTTTTATCGACTTCCTGCTGCTCGCACTGGCAGTCTATCTCGGTTATGCCCTCAGGCTGACGCTCCTGATCACGCCCGGTTTCCGCACGGACCTGTTGCAGGCGATCTTCATCTTCCCCTTCTGCATAACCGCAGTCTGCTTCCTGGGCGGCATCTACAAGGTCTATTGGCCCCAGGCGAGCGTCGAGGAGTACGCCAGGCTGACGAGATACTACGCGTTCGGCAGCGCTCTCTTCCTCTGTGCCAACTTCTTCATGCGCTCTCTCTCCATCCCGCGAACGTCGCTCGCCATCATCCTGTTTGCGGGAATTGTCTTTATGGGGGGCGCGCGCGCCTCATGGCGCCTCGCCGAACTTTCAAGAGAGTCGCAGAAAAGGGAGCGGCAGGAGCGCAAGCGGGCGCTGATCATCGGTGCCGGCGAGGCCGGCGCCTATCTGGCGCGCGACCTGGCCAGGCGCGCCAGCGACCTGTACCCCCTCGGCTTCATCGACGAGGACGAAGGGAAGCAGGGCAAGGCCATCGCCGGGTTGCCGGTGCTGGGCAAGAAGGAGGATCTGACCCGTATCGCGCAGGAGCTGGAGATACAGGTGGCGTTGATCGCCATCCCCTCCGCGAGCGGCACGAGAATGAGAGGATACCTCGAACCGCTCTCGCAGCTGGGCGTGGAGGTCCGCGTCCTTCCGAGCCTGCACGATCTGGCAGGCGGACAGGTCGAAGTAAGCCGCCTTCGCTCGGTCGAACTGCAGGACCTCCTCCGCCGCGAAGCAATCGAACTGGACATGGCGGAGATCGACGCCACGATACGGGGTAAAAAAATTCTCATCACGGGCGCAGGGGGGTCCATCGGCTCGGAGATCTGCACCCAAGTATTGCAGCACTACCCGGCGGAGTTGCTCCTGCTGGGACACGGCGAACAATCGATCTATCTCCTGATGCAAACCCTTAAGGATTCAGGCGTAACAACGCCCTACAGACCTTTTATCGCGGATATTGCAGACACGAAAACGATGGAGCGGATCTTCTCCAACCACAGGCCGGACGCCGTCTTCCACGCGGCGGCGCACAAACACGTGCCGCTGATGGAGGAAAACCCGCGCGAAGCCGTTCGCGTGAATGCGTTCGGCACGTGGACACTGGCCGATCTCGCCGGTCGCTTCGGCATCGAGCGTTTTGTCATGATCTCCTCAGACAAGGCGGTGCATCCGTCAAGTGCCATGGGGGCCACCAAGCGCATCGCGGAACGCCTCGTTCAGAGCGCACAGCAGATCTACCCCGGGACGCTCTACATGACGGTACGTTTCGGCAACGTGCTTGGCAGCAGGGGCAGCGTCGTTCCCCTCTTCGAAAAGCAGATCCGCACCGGCGGCCCCGTTACTGTCACCCACCGCGATATGAAGCGCTATTTCATGCTCATCCCCGAGGCAGTGAGCCTCGTGCTGCAAGCTGGCTCGATGGGGCTGGGAGGCGAACTGTTCGTACTCGACATGGGCGAACCGGTGAACATCACGGAGATGGCGGAGACATTGATACGCCTGCACGGACATGAGCCCTACTCGGAGGTGCCGATCGTCTTCACCGGGATACGCCCCGGCGAAAAATTGTACGAGGAGCTCTTCTACGACCCGGATCACGTCGACAGAACGAAGCATGATAAAATTTTCCTCTCGCGCCTAAGCCCGGAGCCCTTCGCCCTGAAGGAGACGATCGACGAACTCCTGAACCCCGAGTTGAGCGACGAGAGCATCCGCGAAGGTGTTTTTCGCCTCTCGACCGGTTAGCTTGCGAGAGGGACCGATATCAATTTTTGATCAGGGGGTGTCTGTCATTTATCAATCGGAGGAAAACCCACAGTTCTACAGCAGATTGTTCATCGAAACATCCCCCATTATCATGTATGTGTTGGACACGGAATTCAGATACGTCACCGGTACCAACCGTTTTATGAAGATGCTCTCCTTCGACGACCAGGAGCAGATGGCGGGGCGCCACATCGAGGACCTCGTCTCCGGCGCGCTCTCGGACGACTGGACGAGAAACTTCATGAGCTACTGCCGCAGCGTGCTGGATGGGTTCGGCAACGTCCATTACACCAACGGTGTGCAGATGAAAAACGGCGAGGTCAAACACCTCCAGACCGACATATCGCAGGCTGAGGACGAGGGCGGCAAATGCCGCGGCATCATCGTCGTGATTCACGACATCACGGAACTCACGGAGGCGATCGAGCGCGCGGAGACCGCGGACAGGGCGAAAAGCTCCTTCCTCGCGAACATGAGCCACGAAATACGAACGCCGATGAACGCGATCAAAGGCATGAGCGACTTGCTTCTCCTCACCCGCCTCGACGACGTGCAGCGCGGTTATGCCCAGAGCATTATCAACGCGAGCATCTCCCTCCTCGCGATCATCGACGACATGCTCGATTTCTCCAAAATCGAGGCGGATAAACTGGATTTTACCGAGGCGGCGTGCGACTTCGGCTCGCTCATCACAGACATTGCCGGCCTCATCAACCTGAAAGCCTCCGACAAGGGCATCCAGTTTCTCACCCGCATCGATCCCGCGACGCCGGCATCCATCGTCTGCGACGATGCACGCCTCAAACAGGTATTGCAAAACATTCTCGGCAATGCGGTCAAATTTACTCAGGAGGGGCATGTCAAGCTCTCCGTCGCGAACCAGCGCCTCGAAGACGATCGGGTCAGGCTCCTCTTCGAAGTCGAGGACACGGGCGTCGGCATCAAAGAGGAAAACCTCGCCCAAATCTTCGAGCCCTTCTCTCAGATGGACAAATTCAAGAATCGCGGCGTAGAGGGGACCGGCCTCGGCCTCTCGATCAGCAACAGGCTCGTGGAGAAAATGGGGGGGACGCTCTCCGCAACGAGCGTCTTCGGGAAAGGCAGCCGTTTCACGTTCGATATCGTCGTCAGAGCCGATTCGAACCAACCCCTCGTTCGGATTCAACATCGACCGTCGGATCGGATCCTCATTCTCGCGAACGACATCCACGGCGACGAATATGGCGATATGATGCACGACCTGGGAACCCCCTTCGACCTGTGCCGGAGCAGCGAGGAGTTCGCTTCCCACCTCGAAAAGGGCGCCTATAGCCACCTGATCTACCGCTACGACTTCGGACACGAAATTGTGGCACAGCGCCTGGATGCCCTGAGGGGATGCGATATCTTCGCCGTCAAGAGCATCAAGTCCGCCTCCCGCCAGAGCACTGGCGCGAACATCGGCATCCTTTTCGAGCCGCTGCTCGTCATGACCCTCGGGCATCTTCTGGGAAACACCCCGGACGCCGAAGAGGAGACCGTGCAAGCGCCGGCTGCCGAGGATACGATCGGCGCCTTCCTGATCAAAGACACGAGGGTACTTCTCGTGGACGATAACGAGATCAATCTTATGGTCGGATCGGAACTTTTGAAGCAATACGGCATCACGCCCGACACCGCCGACGGCGCGAAATCGGCCATGGAGCTCACGTCGGAGAAGGAGTATGACATCATCTTCATGGACCACATGATGCCGGAGATCGACGGCGTCGAGGCCACCAGGATGCTTCGCGCGACTCGAGGCTGGCTTGCAACTGTCCCGATCATCGCCCTCACGGCCAACGCTCTCCCGGGCATGCGCGAGACGTATCTTGCCTGCGGGATGAACGACTACATCAGCAAGCCGATCGAGATCGACGAATTGAATCGCGTGCTCAGACAATGGCTTCCGAACACCCGATTCGTCCTGGCAGAGGGCCCGGCAAAGGAAACCGCAAGCGAGGCGAACGATCAGAGAAGCGCCCTGATGAAAAAACTCTCCGAACAGCTCGACACCCAAAACGCGCTCCTCGGCATCGGCGGCTCGGAGGAGTCGTACCGACGTGTCCTTGAGGCGTTTTTGATCGCGCTCCCTGAAAAGATATCGTATATGCTAGACTGTGTCAGACGAGCGAAGTTCGATCGCTTCCGAATCGACGTTCACGCCGCAAAGAGCTCTCTTGCCAACATCGGAGCACAGGAGCTCTCGGGCGAGGCGCAAAAACTGGAGACGGCGGCAAAGGAGCTGGATTACGCATACATCGTGCAGCATCACGACGCCTTTCTGGCGCGTCTCGCGCAGCTCGGCGAGTTCCTGAAAGAAGCCATCTCCTCGTGCGAAGGCGAGACATGCGCTGACAGGACGATGGGCGACACTGCCATGCTGAGGGGCTCGCTCGAGAAGATCGACGCGCTGCTGGGCGATCTCGAGTACGACGAAGCACAGGAGGAGATCGACTCGACCGTGAAAGAGAGTTACGGCCGGGAGCTCGACAGGATTCTGTTGCAGATCAAAGCCGCTATCGTAGCTTTCAACTACGACGCGGCCACCGATCTCATCGAGAAAATCCTGGGCTCCGGCGACGATACGGGAGGACGAGCATGAACCAGATCGAGACGCCGCACAGCATCCTGATCGTGGACGACGATGCCACGAATCTGCGGATGCTGCAGGAAATTCTGAAGTCTACATACAAGGTCTACCCCGCCCCATCCGGCGAGAGGGCTCTTGCCTTTCTGGCGAAGCACATCCCCGACCTGATTCTGCTCGATGTGGAGATGCCGGGTATGAATGGCTACGAAGTCATATCGCGGATCAAAGAGGATCCTCGTCTGATGACGACCCCGGTCCTCTTTCTAACGGCACAGGAGGGACGGGAGAAAGAGGAGATGGCCCTTCGGCTCGGCGCGGCCGACTACATCCTCAAACCGATCACGGCCGGCGTCGTACGCGCGCGCGTGGACATGCAGATCGAACTCGAGGTCTACCGCAAGCGCCTCGAACACCTCGTCGAGCGCAAGACGCAGCAGCTGCGAAACACGCAGGACTCCATCTTGGACATTCTGGCCAACGTCACGGCCTGGCGCGACAGCGGAACGGGCGGGCACATCACGCGCACGACGTCGTACTCCCAGCTCATCGTACAGTGCCTGCAGAGAAAGGGAAACCCGAACTACATCGTCAGCCCCTCGTACGGCGAGAGCATCATCAAAACCGCCAAGCTGCACGACATCGGCAAGGTCGCCATCTCGGACAGCATTCTGCTCAAGCCGGGACGCCTGACGCCGGAGGAGTTCGACGAGATCAAGAAACACACGACCTACGGAGCGCAGATGATCGACGACGCAATCGAGGACCTGGGCGACGAGTCGTCGTTCCTGCACGTCGCGCGCGAAATCGTCATCTCGCACCACGAGTGGTGGGACGGATCCGGCTATCCCAAAGGGCTGAAGGGAAACGACATTCCCATCTCCGGCAGGATCATGGCGATCTCCGATATCTACGACTCGCTCACCTCGGAGAGACCGTACAAGGGAGCCATGTGCCACGACGAGGCGATGGCCATCATCTACAAGGAGACCGGGCCTCACTTCGACCCGCTCCTGATCGAGCTCTTGGAGGACACCTATCCGCAGTTCGAGGAGATTGCCAAGAAGCACCTCGGCGACATGTGCAAGGTTTAGACCTTCAATAGCCGGGCGGCCGCCTGTGGGCAGGCGTAAAAATTGATGTGCAGGTATGTCGCGAGCAGGGCGGGTATCCCCTGCTCGTTATTTTTCGCGAATCCGTCGGTCCAGCCCTCTCCGCGCCCGGATGCGCGCGACACTGAGAATGCGTTCTCCCGCTCCGTTTCGGCCGTCGTTATCTTCGAGTAGTGGAACTCGTGCGCCCTGACCGTCTCTCCTTCGCGAAACAAAAGATTGTCGCAGAGCGCCGTCGCGTTCACGTAGCCGAAGCGCTGAAGGCGGTCGGTCATCGCGGCGTCGCCGCCGATCAGCCCCGTCATGGGGTGGCGTTCGTCCCGGCAGTGTATGGCATCCGTCAGATACATCATGCCGCCGCACTCGGCGTAGATTTTCCGCTCTCGCGCGAAGGCGCGGAGCGATTCGATGTAAGGGCGGTTTTCCGACAGCCCGTTCGCGAACTCCTCGGGATAACCTCCAGGCAGGATCAAAACGTCCGCGTCCGCCGGCAGGGCGCCGTCGCGCATCGGCGAGGTGTAGAGAATCTCCGCGCCCAGGCGCTCCAACAATTCCCAGTTCTCCGGGTAGTGAAAGCAGAAGGCGTCGTCGCGCGCGATCGCCACTCGCACAGCCGAGCCGTCCGTTTTGCGCACAGCGGGGGGCAGCTGCGGCTTGACGTAGGGCGCCTGCGGCGCTTCCGCAAGCGCGACGAGTTTTTCGAGGTCGATGTGCTCCCGCACGGCGGCCGTCATGCGCGCTAGCCTCTCCTCCGTGTCGCGGCGCTCCTTCGCGGGAATCAGCCCCAGATGCCGCGAGGGAAACGCGACATCCGACACCTTCGGGAGCCACCCGACGAGCGGAATCCCCACGAAGCGATCCAACGCGTCGCGTATGAGACTCGCATGCCCCTCCCCCGCCACGCGGTTCGCGATCACGCCGGCGACGCGCGGCGCAAGGGGCTCCAACGAGGCAAAGCCGTGCGCGAGCGCGGCGACGCTGGTGGCCGCAGCAGCAGCGTCGACCAGCAGGATCACGGGGAGGTCGAGGGCGCGCGCCAGCCACGCCGTCGAATAGAGGCCCTCCGACCCCAGGCCGTCGTACATTCCCATGACGCCCTCCACGACGGCGATGCCGGCAGTGGCCATGCCCTCCCGCGCCTTGCAGCCCTCCGCATAGAAGAAGGGCATCAGATCGGGGTTCGGAAACCCGTCGAGGCTTCGACAGCTCCTGCCGGCCCCCAACGAAAGGTACGTGGGATCGACGAAATCGGGGCCGGTCTTGAAGGGCTGTACGACATGCCCGGCCTGCGCAAGCCCCGCGCAGATCGCGGAGCAAACCGTCGTCTTGCCGACGCCGCTCGACGTCGCCGCGACGATGAACCCCTTCGTTTGCGTGAACGCCGTCATCAAAGAGCGGCCCTGTAGAGTTCCAGCACCTGCTGCGCCGAGTACGGCCTCGGGTTCGTGCGGCCGATCGCCTCCGCCATCGCCTCCTCGGCGAGCGTCGGCAGATCCTTCTCCTTCACGCCGATCTCTGCGAGCCCGGAGGGGAGGCCGATCTCCCGCGACAGGTTGAAGAGCGCGCGAACCAGCGACTCGCCGTTCTCTCGCCCGCTGCGCCACTCCTTGCCCGCGTCCATGGCGACCGCGAGCTCCGAAAATTTGTCCGAGGCCTGGTCGAGGTTGAAGCGCGCGACGTGCGGCAGGAGCAGCGCGTTGCAGAGCCCGTGCGGCAGGTTATACATGCCGCCGAGGGGGTGCGACATGCCGTGCGTCAACCCCAGGCCGGCGTTGTTGAACGCGGTCGCGGCCAGAAAACTCGCGTAGCACATGTGCTCGCGCGCGTCGATGTTCGACCCTTCGCGGACGGCTGTGGCGAGGTTCCCGCCGATCAGCTGTACCGCCTTGTAGGCCTTCGCGTCCGTCACCGGCGTAGCGCCGGTCGACACGTACGACTCGATCGCGTGCGTCAACGCATCCATGCCGGTCGCGGCCGTTAGCGACGGCGGCATCGAGATCATCATCTCCGGGTCGTTCACGGAGACGTTCGGCGTCATATGCCAGTCGACGATCGTGAATTTGGAGTGGTCCTCGTCGTCCGAGATGACGGCGAACTGCGTCACCTCGCTGCCGGAGCCGGCCGTAGTGCTGACCGCGATGAAGGGAGGCATCGCGCGCTCCGATTTGTTCGTGCCGTCGTAGTCGCGAATGCGCCCGCCGTTTGCGGCGACGAGCCCGATGCCCTTGGCCGTGTCGATCGCGCTGCCGCCTCCGACTGCGACGACGAGGTCGCATTGACACTCGCCGTACTTCCCCACGCCGCGCTCGACGACGGCCACGGTTGGGTTGGGGACGGCCTCGCAGTAGCTGACCGAACGAATGCCCTCTTCTCTCAGCAGCTCGGCGATTTCGGCCGCCTGCGACTCGCCCACGGCGCCAACGGACGCCACGATAAACGCGCAGCTGCCGTGCAGGATCTTCGCCTCTTTGCCGATCTCCTTGACAGAGCCCCGTCCGATCAGGTTCAACATCGGGATGTAGTACCGACAGTTCATCTCGCACCCTTCTCCTCCCAATTTATCGCTACGTTTCGCTTGTCGAATTTTTAAGGCTTTTCGGCCCGTACTTTACGCACCGCCGCGCGGCGCTTTGTGCTAATATAATGAAGCAAATTACCTCGTACCCCGTACGCCAAAATACGGAATCCAGCACCTACTGCTGAACGTGAGAAGGTGAAAGATTTGGACGTTCTGGAAAAGGTAAAGGCCGCCGGAGTCATCGGCGCGGGCGGAGCCGGTTTTCCCACACACGTCAAATTGAGCGCCAACCCCGAATATCTGATCGTCAACGGAGCGGAATGCGAGCCCTTGCTGCGGGTGGATCAGCAGCTGGGCGTGCAATACGCCGCGGAGCTGCTGGCGACGCTTGAGACGCTTCGCCGAGCGATGGGCGCGAAGACGGCGATCTACGGCCTCAAAGAAAAATACCACGACACCATCGACGCGCTGAACGCCTCTCTCCCCTCCTATCCGAACATCACAGTCACGACGCTACGCAACACGTACCCTGCCGGAGACGAGCAGGTGCTCGTCTACGAGACGATCGGACGCGTCGTCCCGGAGGGGGGCATTCCCATCGCCGTGGGCGCGGTCGTGCTGAACGTCGAGACACTCTACAACATCGCGCGCGCACTGGAGGACACCCCGGTGACACGCAAATTCCTCACGGTCGGCGGGGCAGTCGCCTCACCCGCAACCGCGCGCTTCCCCGTCGGCATCACCGTGCGGGAGGCGATCGATTTCTGCGGCGGCCCCACAATCGAAGATTTCGTCGTGATCGACGGCGGTCCGATGATGGGCAAGACGACGCGGGCGGAATCGCCGATCACGAAAACCACGAAGGGCCTTCTCGTCCTGCCGGCGAATCATCCGTGGGTTCTGGCGAAGGACAAGGACATCGAGCGCATGATGCGAGTGGCCAAGATCTCCTGCTGCCACTGCATGCTCTGCACGGAGGTCTGCCCCCGCTACCTGCTGGGGCATCAGCTGCACCCGGACAAGATGATGCGCCTCGCGTCGTACAACACGACGGCCGAGCAGGATGCCGCCGCCACGGAGGCCTTTCTCTGCTGCGAGTGCGGCCTCTGCGAGCTGGGGTGCATCATGGACTTGCAGCCGTGGAAGCTGCACCAAGAGCTGAAAAATCGCTTCGCGGCGCTCGGCGTCAAGAACCCCCACAAAAAAGCGCCGGACCGTCCGCTGCGATTCCGTGACTTCAAGCTCTACCCGGTGCCCAAGCTGACTCGCCGTATCGCCATGACCCAATACGACGTACCGGCACCGATGAAGGGCGATTACGACCGCAAGGTCGAGCGCGTGGCGCTGCCGCTCAAGCAGTCGCTCGGCGCGCCCGCCCGTCCGGTCGTGGAAGTCGGCGCGACGGTAAATCACGGGGATCTCGTCGCGGATATCCCGGAGAACGCTCTCGGGAGCCGTCTGCACGCACCGATCTCCGGCCGCGTGGCGTCGGTCGGCGACGGAAAAATTATCATAGAAGCGGTATAGGGGGCGAATACATTGAGCAGCAGAGCTATCGGGCTCGTAGAGTACAAATCCATACCACTGGGCATCGAGTCGGCAAACGCGATGTTGCGCGAGGCCGACGTGGAGCTGGTCTTTTCGAGCCCCGTCTGCCCCGGCAAATACGTCACGATCATCGAGGGCACGGTCGACTCGGTCAAGCGCGCGCTTCAAAAGGCGGAACGCACCGGGCGCGAGTTCATGCTCGACTCCCAGCTCATCCTGAACCCGAACGAGCAGGTCTGCCCCGCGATCACGGGAACCACCTTCGTAGACGAGGTGGAGAACGTCGGCGGTGTCGAGACGATGGGCGCCATCGCCTCCGTTCGCGCCGGGGACATCGCCGCGAAGTCCTCCAACGTACGCCTGATGGAGATTCGCATTGCGCGCGGACTGGGCGGCAAGAGCTACGTCCTCTTCTGTGGAGAGCTGGAGAGCGTCAAGAACGCGGTCGCCGTCTGTATGCGCGAGATCGGCGAGGAGGGCGGCATCACCAGCTCCACCGTCGTCTCCGCGCCGCACCCAAAATTGATCCCATTTTTATTCTAGGAACGAAACGTATGGGACAACCGAGTGCCCTCTTCCTCAAGGTCCCGATGTCGAAAGCGGCCTTCGGCCGGTGGCTGGCCGCGCCGATCAAGCACATCGAGGACTACGGCGACTGGCGCGAGATGAACCCGGAAATGGCGGCGCACTTCGACGAGTGGGCCGACTCCTTCTACAGGTTCAGGCACAAAACGGTCGGCGATCTGATGGACGCCGCTGCGGAGCGCTCGGAGTTCTTCTGCTGCGAGTATGACGACGAAGAGAAAGCCGCCTTCGTCGCGGACATCGCGCAGGACGCAAATCCGACCGAGATCGCAATCGCGCTGGCGGCGCTGCGCAGTGCGGAGGCATTTGTCGACGCGGACGCGGCGGGCTATATCTACGTCTACCCCGCCTCCTCGGGAGGAGACCCCGAGGCCTTGATGCAAATCGGACAGGGGACGTCGAAGTTCCTCCCCATCGGGGACACCTCCCCGGACGTGCTCTATTTCGTCAGCGAGGCCGAGGAATTTATCGAAGCCCTCTTGGAAGACGAGGACTGATGTTCGGTTTCGGGTGGCTTGGCTGGGCGTTTCTCTCGGCTTTTTTCGCAGGCCTCACTGCGATCCTTGCCAAGATCGGCGTTTCAAATGTAAATTCGAACCTCGCGACTGCGATCCGTACGACGGTGATCCTGGTCTTTTCGTGGGCAATCGTTCTCTTCACCGGACAGACATCCGCGATGAAAAACCTCGCCTCACGCACGCTCTTCTTTCTCGTACTCTCCGGAATCGCGACAGGCCTGTCGTGGCTCTGCTACTTTCGAGCCCTGCAACTTGGCCCGGCCTCCAAAGTCGCTCCGATCGACAAACTCTCGGTGGTATTTGTCATGATCCTTTCAGTCCTGATACTCGGGGAAAAACTTTCTCCGGCCACAGTCCTCGGCGGCGTTTTGATCGTCGCGGGCTCGTTGATACTCGCGCTTTTCACCTGATCCCCCTCGCAGACATTAAAAAAAAGAGGAGATCCCGATTTTCGAGATCCCCCCTCGCTGTCTTCGGTAATTTCTCCCGACAACGCGCCCGTTGCTATTTGGCCGGTTTGCGCAGGTACCACTCGACCAGCACGGCGCTCGCAACATAGATAGAGCTGTATGTGCCGACAATGATGCCGACGAGGAACGCGAAGGCGAGATTCGATATGACCTCTCCGCCGAGGAAGAACATCGCGAGGACAGGCAAGAGTGTGGTCAAGGACGTGTTGATCGTACGGGATAACGTCTGGTTGAGGGAGTTGTTGACCAGCTCGACGATACCCCTCGTCCGAAGCTGTCCCCAGTTCTCGCGAATGCGGTCGAGCACGACGATCGAGTCGTTCAGCGAATAGCCGATTACCGTCAGGATCGCCGCAATAAATGACGTCGAGATCTCGCGTCCCGTAAGGCTGTAGACGCCGAGCATGACGATCGTGTCGTGCACGAGCGAGAGGACCGCGGAGGCGCTGAAGCGGAAGCTGAAGCGGAACGCCATGTACAACAGGATACCCAGGATGGCGAGGGATACCGCGATGAGCGCCTGTTTGCGCAACTCCTTCCCCACAACCGGGCCGACTGTATCGATTTTCTGGATCGTGACCTTGCCGTACCCCTTCTCGAGAGCCGTCATGATGCTCTTGCGCGCTACGTCGCCAGCGTCCTGATAACGGATCAGAATGTTCCTGTCGTCGTACGCCTGAATCGTCGCCTGCCCCTGCCCGATGGAGGAGAGCGTCTCTCGCACGGAGCCGACGTCCACCGCTTTCTCGAATTCCACCTGCATGGCAACGCCGCCCGCAAAATCGACACTGAAGTTCACGCCCTTCGTAGCGAGAAGAAGGAGGCTGCCGAGAATCAGCACCAAGCTCACCGCAATCGAGACCTTGCGGTATTTCATAAATGGTAAATTCAGTTTTGAAGCATCAAAGGTAGCCATCGAACCACATCTCCTCCGCCTAAAGGGCCATGTTCTTGCGCTTGCGCAGCATAATCTGGAGAATCGCGCGCGTCACGACAATGTTGCCGAACATCGCGGTCAACACGCCCAGGCTGAGCGTTACGGCAAAACCGCGAATGGGGCCCGAACCAAAATAGAAGAGCACCGCGGCAGCGATCAACGTGGTTATATTGGAATCCAAAATAACAATCAACGCCTTGCGGAAACCGGCGTCCAGGGCCGCCAGGATCGATTTGCCGGAGCGATACTCCTCCCGCATGCGTTCGTATATCAAGATGTTTCCGTCTACCGCCATACCGATCGTCAGAATGATGCCGCCGATACCGGGCAGAGTCAGCGTCGTGCGCATCAAAATCATGAGCGCCATCAGAATCAGCATTGCAGTACCCATCGCCATGTCTGCGGCAATACCCAACATGCCGTAGTAGATCAGCATAAAGACCGCCACCAGGAGGCCGCCGAGAAGCCCGGAGCGCACCCCGGAGCGTACGGAGTCCTCGCCGAGAGTGGGGCCGACGGAACGGTTTTCCAACACTTCGACCGAAACGGGAAGAGCGCCGGAGCGCAGCATGACAGCGAGGCGGTTCGCTTCCTCCTCCGTGAAGTTGCCGGTGATCTGCGCCTGTCCGCCGCTGATCTTCGTACGCACTACGGGCGCGGAGATTACGCCGTTGTCGAGAACGATCGCGATCTGCTTGTCAAGATTGGCAGCAGTCGCATTTTCGAAGGCAACGGCCCCGTTCTTGTTGAATTCGAGCGAGACGGCTGGTTTGTTGAACTCGTCGTACGTGATGCTTGCCTTGACGAGATCCTTGCCTGTGACATAAATCTCGCCCAGGACGTACAGGCGGCCCTCGTCATCTTTGGCTACGAAAAGTTTCGGATCTTTCTTCGCCTGTTCTTCAATCTCGGCGATACGTTTCAGGGTGCCTTCGTTGAGTGTCTCCCAGTTCTTCTTCGCCTCTTCATAAGCCGCATCACTCGCGTAATTGCTGCGGTTGACTGCGGGCGGCGCCTCCGGCGCCACGCCCTCCACCTTGCGGAACTCAAGCACCGCGGTACGCCCGATCAACTCCAATGCCGCCTCCGGGTCGTCTATTCCGGGGAGGTCGACCGCCACGCGGTCCTTTCCCTCGCGCTGAATCTGCGGCTCGGCGATGCCGTATTGGTCGATGCGGTTGCGAAGAACCGCCAACAGCGTCTCCATGCTTTTATCGGTAAGGGGATTTGTCGCGGTGCCCTTGGCCTGCAGAACAATATGCGCACCGCCCTTGAGATCGAGTCCAAGTTTCACTTTGTCGCCAATGGGGAAGACGGTCGCAGCCGCCGCCACAATGACCAAAAGTATCAGGCCCAATCTCCACTTGTCTTTTTTCAACATTCCACACGCCTCCCGGATCTTCCGCTCGTTTGAAAAACGTTAATCTTCTTTTCTGGTTGTTTCGGTATCCTCCGGGGAAGCGACGGTCCCTTCCTCCGGCGAAACGGCGTCGGCGGACTGATCCATCAGCGCATTCGTCTCCTCACTGGTGACGCCTTCCTCTTCTGACGCGGTTGAAATCTCGCCCTGCTTTTCTTCGGCTGACGACGCGTCTCTCTTCGGCCTGTCCTTTTTCTTGGGGCGAGGCGCTCTCGCGGCACCCTCCGTCGAAGAGTCGCGGCGAACGGAGATGGAGCTCTTGAGAATGCGTGCCTTTACACCGTCCGCGAGCTCGATGACATAGGAGTCCTCCAGAATGTCGGTCACCTTACCGAAGAAACCGCCAGCCGTGATGACGGTGTCGCCTCTGCCGATCGACGACAGCATCTTCTCATGTTGTTGCTGCTTCTTTTTCTGGGGACGGAGAATCAGGAAGTAAAAAATTCCAATGAATAAGACGATCGGGAAAAAAAGCCCCGCCAATCCACCCTGCTGCTGTCCTCCCAAAGAGAACCCCTCCCGCGGGCACGAGCCCGAATTTTATTTTTTGTCGACAGTACAACTGCAAACGACGGATATTTTATCACGACTTGCGCAATCGGTCATTCCCCGCAATGAAATATCCCCGCAATTTTCGGAAAATCACTCGCCTGCCGGCCCTGCCGCTCAGGCGATACGCTCCTCACGTTGCTTCAGGAAGAAAAGAAGCTTTTCCAGCTCCGCCAGAATGTCCACGCGAAACACGAGGATATTCTCCGGCAAAACCAGCGATCCCTGTGTGAACGCCAAAACACCGCGCAGAGTTCCGGACGAGATGGCAAGATCGACGCAACTCTGCGCGGCTCTTGCCGGCACCGCCAGAATGAGCACCTCGATGTTGCGCTCTCTCATAATCTCCGGCATGTCGCTTACGTTCCAACAACGTACTCCCGCGATCTCCCTGCCGATCTTCGTATCGTCGACGTCGAAAAGTGCCTCGAAGCGCATCTTCGAATTCCGAAAAGCCGTGTTGCTGAGAAGAGCGGCCCCCAGGTTGCCCACGCCAGCCAGCGCGATATTCCAAACTCTTGGAGACGAAAGGATCTCCATGATGTGATCGCTGAGTTTGCTCACATGATAGCCGACGCCGCGCTTTCCGATCTCGCCAAAGTAGGAGAGATCCTTGCGAACCTGACTGGCCTTGAAACCGAGCAGCTCGCCCATCTGATGGGACGATACCACGCGATGCCCCTCTTCTCGAAGTGTTTCGAGCAGTCGGTGATATTGCACCAACCTCTCAATTGTCGGTTCTGCAACCTTCATGCACTTCGACTCCTTCCCAAAGACGTACCGGAGCCCCCGTCCAGGGGAAGGGGCTCCGGTTGAAAATTCTGCTTATTTGTGTGCGATGACCTCAATCTCGACGAGACCGCCAAGGGGCAACGCCGATACGGCCACGCAGGAACGCGCCGGAGGATCGCTGTCGAAGACCTTCGCGTACACCTCGTTGACCGACTTGAAGGCGGCCATGTCCGTCAGAAACACCAAGGTCTTCACCACATTCGCAGGCGTAAGTCCCTGCGATTCGAGGAGCGCCCTCACGTTCTTCAGCGCCTGTTCCGCCTGCGCCGTCACATCCTCCCCCGCCAGCTTACCGGTCGCTGGCACCAGGCCGAGCTGGCCCGAGCAATAGAGAAACTCCCCCGCCCATACGGCCTGGCTGTAGGGACCGACGGCGGCCGGCGCATTCTGCGTCGAAACGATCTTTTTCATCTGAGATGCCAACCTCCCTTTATTTCGCGGTGCGAATGCAGGACATGCCCGCATAGACCGCGTTGTCTCCGAGGATTTCCTCGATCCGGAGCAGTTCGTTGTACTTGGCCACTCTGTCGATGCGCGCGAGCGCTCCCGTCTTGATCTGGCCGGTCGCCGTCGCGACACAGAGGTTGGCGATGAAGGAATCCTCCGTCTCGCCGGAACGATGCGATACGATGGCGCTGTAGCCCGCTTTTCTCGCCATGGCGATGACTTGGAGAGTTTCGGTCAGCGTTCCGATCTGGTTCAGTTTCACAAGTATAGCATTTGCGATGCCATCTTTGATGCCCCGTTCGAAACGAATTGGATTTGTAACGAAAAGATCGTCGCCGACGAGCTGGACTTTGTCCCCCATCTTCTTCGTGAGCATCGCCCAGCCGTCCCAATCCTCCTCGGACATGCCGTCCTCGATGCTGACGATCGGGTACTTTCTGCAGAGCTCCTCGTAATACCCGCAGAGCTCGTCCGCCTTCATCTTGCGCCCTTCGCCCGCGAGGTCGTAGACACCGTCCTTGTAGAACTCGGTCGCGGCCACGTCGAGCGCGAGGCTGATCTGCGTGCCCGGCTCGTAGCCGGCCTCGCTGATCGCCTCCACCAGATACGCGAGCGCTTCGGAATTGGCCTTGAAATTCGGCGCAAAACCGCCCTCGTCGCCCACGCCGGTGGAGTGTCCGGCCTTCTTCAGGATCCCTTTCAGGGCATGATACGTCTCCGCGCCCATCTGCAGCGCCTCAGAGAAGGAGTTCGCGCCATGCGGCACGATCATGAACTCCTGAATGTCGAGGTTGTTGTCCGCGTGCGCGCCACCGTTGACCACGTTCATCAGCGGCGTCGGCAGCAGATAGGGGCCGAGTCCTCCTATATACGCCCAGAGAGAAAGCCCCTGCGCCTTGGCAGCGGCGCGGGCGACGGCGAGCGAGACACCGAGGATCGCGTTGGCGCCGAGCTTGCCCTTGTTATCCGTGCCGTCCAGCTCGATCATGAGTTTGTCGATATCGGCCTGATACGAGGGGTCGTAGCCGATCAGGGCCGGCTCGATGGCCGTGTTGACGTTCTCGACCGCCTTCAATACGCCCTTGCCGCCGTAGCGCGAGCCTCCGTCGCGCAGCTCGACGGCCTCGAAGGTGCCGGTCGAAGCGCCGCTCGGCACGCTTGCATGCTCCACAATGCCGTTCTCCAGCCAAACTTCGACTTCTACGGTCGGGTTGCCCCTCGAATCGAGAATCTCGCGCCCATGTACTCCAACGATCTCACTCATACCGGTAACGCTCCTTTCACCAGGGCCGTTCGTCCTCCGACAAACGCCTCTCTTCGACAACCGACGTGGCCGCTTCGCCGCGCTTGAGCGCGCGCTCGTCGACCACGAGAACTTCCACCACCAAAACCCTCCGCGGAAACGCGATTTCGATCCTGTCTCCGACTCGCACCTCCGCCGAGGATTTCACTGTACGCCCTCCCGCCCGCACCGCGCCGATCTCGATCATCTCCTGCGCGATGGTGCGCCGCTTGACCAGCCGGGAGAGCTTCAAAAATTTATCGATCCGCATAATGTGGGATCAATCCAGAAAATCCTTCAGTCTTCTGCTGCGGCTCGGGTGGCGCAGCTTACGCAGCGCCTTCGCCTCGATCTGGCGGATGCGCTCGCGTGTGACGCCGAAACGCCTGCCGACGTCCTCCAGCGTGTGGGCGTGTCCGTCCTCGAGGCCGAAACGCAGGCGGAGAACCTCGCGCTCGCGCTCGCTTAGGTCGTCGAGCATCTCCTCCAGCTGCTCGCGGAGAATCATGCTCGCCGCGACCTCCTCGGGGTTGGGCATGTCCTTGTCCTCGAGGAAATCCCCGAGCTGGCTGTCCTCCTCCTCGCCGATCGGCGTCTCGAGCGACACCGGCTCCTGGGCGATGCGCTGGATCTCCTCGACGCGATCCGCGGAGATCTCCATCTCCGCGGCGATCTCTTCCGCCGTCGGCTCGCGGCCGAGGCGCTGCACGAGCTGCCGCGAGATGCGGATCAGCTTGTTGATCGTCTCGACCATGTGGACCGGGATGCGGATCGTGCGCGCCTGGTCCGCGATCGCGCGCGTAATCGCCTGCCGGATCCACCACGTCGCGTATGTGCTGAATTTGAAGCCCTTCTGGTAGTCGAACTTCTCGACCGCGCGGATGAGCCCGAGATTGCCCTCTTGTATGAGATCCAAGAAGAGCATGCCACGTCCGATGTATTTTTTCGCGATGCTGACCACCAGGCGCAGGTTCGCGTCCACGAGGTGCGCCTTCGCCACCGGGTCGCCCGCCTCGACGCCTTTCGCCAGCTCCACCTCCTCCGCCGCCGTGAGCAGCGAGATCTTTCCGATCTCGCGCAGGTACATGCGGACGGAGTCCGACAGCGGCAACTCCTCCAGAGCGACGGAGTCGTCGCGCCCGGTCGCCACCGTGGGCGGCGGCTCGTCCTCGCCCAGCTCGTCCTTGCTCTTCGGCTCGTCGACGACGTCGATGCCGAGCTCCATGATGTTCAGATAGATGTTGTCGAGTATCTCCGCCGAGAGAATCTCCTTCGGGAGCCTTTTTTCGATATCCTCGTAGGTAACGAAACCCTTCTCCCTGCCGGCATGCAACAGATCCCGGATGCTGTCGATGTACTCCATCATCTCCTCCGGGGGCATCTCCGCCGTCTCCGGCGCGCCTGGAGCGGCAGAATCCTGCGGGATATCCTCTATCTTCTCCTCGATCTTATCCTTGTCCTCCATTTTATCCTCCTCCCCTCGGGAACCGAAATCCCCGTAAACGTCATTTTTTGCCTTTCAGGCCTCTGGCCAACTCGGCGTACTCCCTGCGCTCCTCGTCCGTGATCTCGCCGAGCAAATAGCGCTCCCGCAAAAGGTCGTAGCGCCTGCGTAGCGCCTGCGCGCGAAGTTCGCCCGTCAATTTTCCGATCCGGTCGCCGGTGCGATTCTCCCCCGTCAACCCCTCCCTGGCGAGAATCGCGTCGCCCCTTGCGATACGGCGGAGACATTCGTCTTCGCCCATCGCCCGCCAGCGACTTTCCAGTTCCAGCGGAGATTCGCCGGAGAGCAGCGCGGCCACGACACTGGCCGCCGCCTCGTCCGCAAAGAGAGACAGGTACTCCTGCCTCGGCAGGTTCGCGCGCAATTCCGCATCCTGCCACAACAGGCTGCAAAAGATGCACTCGAGGTCCGAGGCAATACCGCCCTCGTTTTGCCCGGTTTCTTCTCCTCCCACTATATATACGCTCTCATCATCGCGAATGCCTTCTTCAGGATTTACGGATCTTCTCGTTTGTGTCGATTTTTTTTCACGACGCCTGACGTCGATCTCCCGCTGCAGCTCGTGCGGAAGAACGCCGAAGACCTTTGCGATGTTCGCGATATGCGGTGACACGTCCAGAAGCGGAAGAGAGGAGAGGCCGTCGAGCAGATCCTCGCGTGCCTTCAACTGCTTTCCCGGCGAGCGGAGGTCCTTTCTTCTCATATACGCGTGATAGAGGGGCAGCGGCTGTGCTTTTCTCAGGAGCTCGGCGAAGAGCTCCGTTCCTCCCTCGCTCCGCAACACGTCGTCGGGATCCTTGCCCTCCGGCAGCGAGGCGACGCGAACCTCGACACCCCTGTTCTGCAGGATGTACATGCCGCGCAACGCGGCCTCCTGCCCTGCCGCGTCGGCGTCGTAGACGATGTAGCAGAGATCGGTGAAACGCTTCATCAAGGCCGCCTGGTCCTCCGTCAGCGCCGTGCCGAGCGACGCGACCGCCTCCGCAAATCCGCTCATATGGGCGCGCAACACGTCCATATAGCCCTCCATCAGAATCATTCTCCCGTTTTCGCGCACTTTTTTCTTCGCCTCGTGCAGAAAATAGAGCAGCTTGCGCTTGTTGAACAGGTCGCCCTCGGGGCTGTTGACGTACTTCGCTCCGTCTCCGTCGATCAGCCGTCCGCCGAAGCCCGCGATGCGCCCCATCTCGTCGCGCACGGGGAAGATCACGCGTCCGCGAAAACGGTCGTACGCCCCGCGGTTGCCGGGCGCCGCGAGCCCCGCGTTCAGGGCGTCGTCCTGCGAGTAGCCAAGCGACGTCAGATGATCGAGCATCGCGCTCCACGAGGCCGGCCCCCAGCCGATCTCGAAGCGATCCCACGCGTCCTTCGAAACCTCCCGGCGCGCGAGATACGCGCGGGCGGCCTCACCCCCGGCGCCGAGCAGGGAGCGCTTGAAAAACGTACTCGCCTCTTCGAGAATGGCGCGGCGATCCACTTTTTCTTTTTGTCTCGGCCCGCCCGATCCCTTGGAGAGCGTCACACCCGCCCGCGCGGCAAGCAGTTCGAGCGCCTCGCGAAACGACAGCCCCTCCTGCTCCATGACGAACGTGATGACGTCTCCGCCCTTGTTGCAGCCGAAGCAGTGAAACGACTGGCGCTCGCGCGAGACGCTGAACGAGGGGGTTTTCTCACGGTGGAAGGGGCAAAGCCCCCAGAGCGTGTTGCCGGCACGGCGAAGCTGGACGTAATCTCCGATCACATCCGCTATATCGAGCCGTGATTTTACTTCGCGAACATCGTCCGACATGCTGCAGGTCAACTCCATTTCGGGACTGAACGAATATTTTAGCATGAAAAAATCAAGTCGCGCTCCACACACGCAGACGAAAGACCGACGCCGAAAAATTCGGGCGTCGGTCTTCTTGTTTGTTCGTTCTCTAAGAACTTGCGTCGTTACACGAACAGCGGCGCGAGCACCAGGGAGACGACGGACATCAGCTTGATGAGGATGTTGAGACTGGGGCCGGCGGTGTCCTTGAAGGGGTCGCCGACCGTGTCGCCGCAGACGGCCGCAGCGTGCGCGGGAGTGCCCTTGCCGCCGTGGTGGCCTTCCTCGATGTACTTCTTCGCGTTGTCCCACGCGCCGCCGGAGTTGGACATGAAGATCGCCATCATGACGCCGGTGACGATCGAACCGCCGAGCAGGCCGCCAAGCGCGGGGGCGCCGAGGAATTTGCCGACGACGACGGGCACGACGACCGCCATCAGGCCGGGGATGACCATCTCCCTGATCGCCGCGGCGGTGGAGATGTCGACGCACTTCTCGTACTCGGGGCGCGCCGTTCCCTCCATGATGCCGGGGATCTCCCGGAACTGGCGGCGGACTTCTTCGATCATGCGCTCTGCCGCGCGGCTGACCGCCTGAATGGAGAGCGCGCTGAAGATGAAGGGCAGAACTCCTCCGATGAAGAGACCGATCATGACCTTCGGGTCCATGAGGTCGATCTTGTCGAGCTTCGTGGCCGACGCATAGGAGACGAAGAGGGCGAGAGCTGTCAGGGCCGCCGAGCCGATCGCGAGCCCTTTGCCGACGGCCGCCGTCGTGTTGCCGACCGCGTCGAGCTTATCCGTGATCTGGCGCACTTCCTTCGGAAGGCCCGACATCTCGGCGATGCCGCCCGCATTGTCGCTGATCGGGCCGTAAGCGTCGACCGAGAGTACCATGCCCGTGATCGACAGCATACCGACCGCTGCGCAGGCGATGCCGTAGAGGCCGCCGAAGTAGAAGCCCGCCATCGTCGCGACGCAGATCATGACGACCGGCGCGACGGTGGACTTCATGCCGACCGAGAGGCCGGCGAGAATATTGGTCGCAGTCCCCGTGTTGGAGGCTTCGGCGATCTCCTTGACCGACTTGTAGTCGGAGGAAGTGTAGATCTCCGTGATCTGCCCGATGATGACGCCGGAGACGACGCCGCCGACCACGGACCAGAAGAGGGAGAGATCGGTGCCGAAGACCCAGCGGGTGAGGAAGAATGTGCCGACGATCATGAAAGCGCCCGTCGTGTAAAGACCCATGCTGAGGGCCTTTTGCGGGTTGCCGCCGTCCTTCACGCGCACGAACAGCGTGCCGAGAAGCGCCGCGATGATCCCGGCGGCGGAGAGCAACAGCGGGAACGTCAATCCATCGACGCCGAAGGAGACGACGCCGACCGCCATGGCGGCCAGGATGGAGTTCACGTACGATTCGAAGAGGTCCGCGCCCATACCGGCGATGTCGCCGACGTTGTCGCCGACGTTGTCCGCGATGACCGCGGGGTTGCGCGGATCATCCTCCGGAATACCCGCTTCGACCTTGCCGACGAGGTCCGCGCCGACATCGGCGGCCTTGGTGTAGATACCGCCGCCCACGCGCGCGAAGAGCGCGATGGAGCTGGCGCCGAAACCGAACGCGGTGATCGACTGGGCCTGGTCGAAGTCGAAGATCAAAAACGCGCCCAGAACACCCAGAAGGCCCACGCCGACGACCGTCATGCCCATGACGCTGCCGCCGCGAAACGCGATGTTAAGCGCCTCGTTCATCCCTTTCAGGGCGGCAAACGCCGTCTTGCCGTTGGCCTTCGTTGCCACCCGCATTCCGACGTAGCCGGTGAAAGCGCTGCAGAGCGCGCCCGCGACGAAGCACACGGCGCTCGGCACCCCGATGAAGGCTGCCAACAGACCGCCGACGACGACGACAAAGATGACGAGCGCGCGGTACTCCCTGTAAAGGAAAGCCATCGCCCCGCTCTGGATGATGCCCGAAAGTTCGTTGATCCGCTCGTGGTCGACGGTATAGGACGAAATCTTACCCGCCACCACAATCGCGTAGATCAGAGCCACGCCGGCTATCGCGGCGATGATTGCATTTACACTCCCGAATTGTTCCATGGTGATCTCAAATACCTCCCAGTGAAAATTTTAGAAAAGGCCGATACATCGTCGAGGACCTGTAAGGACAAAGATCGCGAACCTTCGAGATCCCTGTATTTCCAGACGCAGAGAATACCGTTTGGGCGATTTAACCAGCACTTTCCTCATTCGCACGACACATGGCCGTACCGCCACGCCAAACCTCAGAGTGAGCCCCTCAACCACCTCGCATCGTCATCATTTTTCATAAAGGCGCGCAGACAGAGAAAACCCGGACAGTGATCCTTCGATTGCCGACGGTTGCTCATTATATTCTATCGAGGAGGAATTGGCTACATTTTTATATCCTTATTCACGAAAAATCATCCTCGTCTCGAATGTAGACTCTCACATCGCCGACGCAAAAACCTTTGAGAGAACGAAGCATACCCTTGACGCCGCCCCCGACGAAATCCGCGACGAAGTCCTTCATCGGCAGCTCCCTGTCGCCGATGTAGGCGCGCACCGACCTCCTGACGCGCGAAATTTTGGCCGCAATGTCGGACGCGAGGCGATCGATCTCGTCCGCGCCGTAGCGCTCCGCCCCGTTCCCGGAACCGAAGCGGTCGTAGAGAGCGAATATCCCCGGATAGTCTGGTTTCTCACCATCGGGCTCGAGTACCCATATTTTGGGCAACGCCATCTCCTTGCCGCCCTCCAGGATCACGACGTCGGCGTCGGGAAAAAATCTCGACGCAACCTCTGCGGGGCTTACACTTTCGAAGTCGCACGACGTGCTTTCGTAGCGGAAGGATCCCTCGCCCCACAGAAGGGCATCCACGCCCAATCCGCAGGCGGCCCCCGAGTCCGTATTCGGCTCCGAGGCCACGAACTCCTGCGTCCTCTTGATATACCCAACTCTGAAACCCCGCGCCTTCAAACGCCCCAACAGCGCGCGGCAGAGCGTGCTCTTGCCTGTGTCCTTGAATCCGGAGACCGCAATCAGCCTCAATCTTTCTCCCCCTCCAGGTCGACGATGTTCTCATCGGCAGGTGCGCTGACGATGAGCCTGTATACGTGCAAGAAAAAAACGGCCAGCGACAGCACCAGGGGGCCGAGGAAAAGCCCCAGGAACCCCCAGGTGGCGAGCCCGCCGAGGATCCCCACGAAGACGAGCAGGATATGCACCTTGCTCCCCTCCGATATAAACATCGGCCGCAGCAGGTTGTCGATGCTGCTGACGACCAGCAGGCCCCACAGCAGAAGGATCACGCCCTGCTTCGAATGCCCCTGCACGAACAGGTAAATGACGCCGGGTCCCCAGACGATTGGAGTCCCCACGAACGGCAACATCGCGAAGAGGAACATGAGCGCGCCGAAAAACACGGGATTATCGAGGCCGACATACCACCACCCCAGCGCGCCCAGCGTCCCCTGAATCGCGGCCGTGAGCATGATGCCGTAGAAGATGGCGTAAAGCATTCTTTGGGCCCGGAGAAGCAGGGCATCCTTCGACGATGGAGAGAGCGGCAGCAGATCCTTGACGAATCCGATGAAGCGATGGCCGTCGTGCGTGATGAAGAAGGAGGCCACCGTGATCACCAGCAGGTTGAACGCGACGCGCAGGGCGTTGCCGAGGAGCTCCTTCGATATGTTGGTCGTGACCGAGGCCAGGGTCGCGGCGCTGCTGTAGAAGAGCTCCTTCCAGACCGGCAGGCCCTTCATCTGCGGAAACATCGAGAGGAGCCAGGCGATCGGAGGCAGAGAAAGGACCGACTCGATCGGGGCACCCCTCGCGTCCGGCAACCAACCGAGCACCAAGCCGTAGAGCTTCGTCGCCTCGTGCGTAATGGCCACACCGACTGCGGTCATCGGCAGTACGAGCAGGAAAAGAATGAGAACCGTGTTCACCGCCGCGGCGAGATATGAGTACCTCCCCCGGAATAGTTTCCTGTGAATAAACCGGTAGACGGGATATGTAAAAAAAGAGAGGACCGCGGCCCAGGCAAGGCCGGGCGCCAGGGGTTTGGCGACAAGAATTGCGAGGGCGAGAAAAAAGAAGAGCAAAAGGACGAAGGGGACGGCGCTGCTCCTCAACTTTCTCAAAATTCTTCTATCATCTGAATCGTTCAAAATAAAACCCCCTGAAAATAAAAATGATAAAATAGTCCCGCATCAAAATGTGGCAAGTGCGGATATGATACTCCGTAAAACGCTATACTTATGCATGTATATAATATTTCTCATATTACCGCACATGCACTTATTTGAACAGGGAATTGAAGCGGCGAACAAGATCAAGTAGACAGAGGAGATTTTCATGGTCAAGACGAAAGCTGCCGTAAAAGCGGAGAACAAAAAGATCTCCTCTCGCCCGGAAGAAATTCAACTGCAGGAGGAGACGGTCGTCGTCGCCGTTCCGGTCGAGAAGCTGGACGTGTACGAAGGCGTCGTCAGCAGCGACATCGTCGGAAAAGACGGCGCAATCATCCTCCCGGCCGGAGTGGACCTGAGTCTCGTCGAATCCTCCATCGACACGATCATGCAGAGAATAAAGGCGCAGGGTATCGACGAGATCCGAATTCGCACCAAACCGCAGTTCTCCGAGCAGGACATCGAGGAGATTTTCGACAAAGTCTACACGGACGACAACGCCCTCATCAGCAAGGAAAAGGCTCGCGACGTCGTCAAACAGGTGGACTCTCTCTTCGACGCCGTGAGGAAGCAGGAGTTCGAGCCGGAGATGGTCACGCCCCTCGCGAACATGGGCGCGAGCCTGACGGAGGAAATTCTGCGCAACCCGTCGGTCGCCCTGTCGCTCGGCAAGGTACACGACGCCGACGAATACACGTTCGTCCACTCCTTCAACGTGGCCGTGCTGACCGGATACCTGACCAACCGCCTGCACCCCAGCAACCGGGATTACTTGCAGAGGGTCGTGGTCGGATCACTGCTTCACGACGTCGGCAAGGCTCAGATCCCGATCGAGATCCTGAACAAACCGGGGCCGCTGGACTCGCAGGAGTTCGCGGAGATGAAAAAGCATCCCACCCTCGGCGTCGATCTGGCGATCAGTGGCGGCATGAGCGACGAGGATATCCTCGAAGTGATCGGCGGCCACCACGAAAAGTGGTCGGGAAAAGGGTATCCGGACGGGCGCAAAGGTCTGGAGATATCGGAGGCCGCCCGCATCGCGGCGGTGGCGGATGTCTTCGACGCCCTCACGGCAAAACGCGTCTACAAGAAACCCATGTCATCACGCGAAGCGCTTACCCTGATCATGAAGGACGCGGGAGGGCATTTCGACACGAAGATCGCGCGAGAGCTGCTCGTGAGCCTCGGCCTGTATCCGCCGGGATCCATCGTCTCCCTCTCGGACGGCGGCGTGGGTCTCGTCGTCTCGAACGGCGGGAAGGATCTCGTCCGTCCCGTGCTTATGCTGAAGGAGAGCAAGACAAAAAAGATGGATCTGAGCGCCGCGCCCGTCTTTCTGGATCTCAAGACCTCGAAGGATCTCTGCATCGTCCAGTACCTGGGACATGGGGAGAAGAGAGACCTGGGGTTGCCGTTGAAGGGTTAGTTTTTTTCTTTTTTCGACACGGCGATCGCCGCCGCAAGTCCGGCGCCGACGCCATTGTCGATGTTGACGACCACCAGGCCGGGCGAGCAGGACGACAGCATGGTATTCAAGGCGACGCCCCCGCCGGAGGCGATGCCGTATCCGACGGAGGTCGGCAGCCCGATCACCAGTGACGAGACGAGCCCCGTCACGACGCTCGGCAGCGCGCCATCCATCCCCGCAACCACAATCACGACGTCGGCCCTGCGGATCTCCGGCAACACGCCGAGCAGGCGATGCAGGCCCGCCACGCCGACGTCGTAGAATTTCTCCACACGGCAGCCGGAGAACTCCGCGATGCCAGCCGCCTCCTCGGCGACGGGGACGTCGCTGCTGCCGGCGGAGAGCACCGCGACCAGACCTCTCGGCCGGGGATCGGCGCTCTGGATGATGCCGAGCCGGGAGACGGGATTATAAATCAGCGCCGGATCGCCTTCCACGACCAACTCCGCCTGCGCGGGGGACATGCGGCTGAACGCCATGCTGACGCGGCGCTCCCGCACGCTACGGGCGATCGTCGCGAGCTGCCCGTCCGACTTGCCCGGGCAGTAGACGACCTCCCCCACACCCTTGCGGCGCTCCCTGTCGAAATCGAGGCGAACCTCCGGCGTCTCGCTCATTCCCACTCGATTGTTGCCGGGGGTTTGCCCGTCACGTCCATGACGACGCGCCCGACCGCGGGGACCTCGCCACAGATGCGCTTGGTCGCGCGGTCGATCAGCTCCCAGGGGAGGTGGACCGACTCGGCGGTCATCGCGTCGAGCGACGATACGGCGCGCAACACGACCGTCTCTCCGTACGTCCGCACGTCTCCCGCCACGCCGACGCTCTTGACCGGCAGCAGCGCGCAGAACGCCTGCCAGATCGAATCGTACAGCCCGGCGGCGCGAATCTCCTCGATAAAGATCGCGTCCGCCTCGCGAAGCGTGTCGAGGCGCTCCTTCTCGAGTTCGCCGAGGCAGCGGACCGCCAGCCCCGGGCCGGGGAAGGGATGCCGCTTCAGGAAGTGCTGCGGAATGTCGAGCAGCGGGCCGATCTTGCGGACTTCGTCCTTGAACAACTCGCGGATCGGCTCGAGCAGCTTCATCTCCATGTCCTCCGGCAGGCCGCCGACGTTGTGGTGGCTCTTGATCACGTCGCCGCCCGCCGTGCCGCTCTCGATCACGTCTGGATAGATCGTTCCCTGCAGCAGCCACTGCGCGCCGCCAAGGCGCTCCGCCTCGTCCTCGAAGACGCGGACGAAGAGCTCGCCGATGATCTTGCGCTTCTGCTCGGGGCTCGTGACGCCCTTTACCGCGCTCAGGAATCTCTCGGACGCGTCCACGTGGTGCACGCGCAGGTGCAGTTTTTCGTACATTTCGAGGACCTGCTTGGCCTCGTCCTTGCGCATGAAACCGTGGTCGACGAAGATACAGTCGAGCCGGTCGCCGATCACCCTGGATACGAGCACCGCCGAGACGGTGGAGTCGACGCCGCCGGAGAGGCCGCAGATCACGCGGTCGCCCTCGCCGACCGCGCGCCGGATCCCGTCGAGCGCGCCGTTCACCCAATCGCCGAGCTTCCAGTTCGGCTCGCAGCCGCAGACGCCGAAAACGAACGCCGAGAGCATCTCGCGCCCATACTCCGTCGACTCGACCTCGGGATGAAACAGGAGCCCCTGTATGCGGCCATCCATCATCGTAAACGCGGCGCAGGCGCCCGATTCGCTGTGTGCAAACTGCACCGCGCCCGCCGGGAGCGCGCGAACTTCATCCCAATGGCTCATCCAGACGTCGATGGCAGAGGGAAGCCCCTCCACGAGCTTCGAGCCGACGGCCGCGTCGAAGGTCACGTGCGTCCTGCCGTACTCGCCGAGGCGACCCTTCTCCACGCACCCGCCGAGCGTGTGGGCGAGCAGCTGCATGCCGTAGCAGATCCCAAGCACTGGGATCTCCCCGGTCAAAATCGAACGATCGATGTGCGGCGCGCCAGGCCCGGAAACGCTCCGTGGCCCGCCGGAGAGGATGATCCCCCTCGGCTTCGCCGCCTTGATTCGGTCGAGCGGCGCGTTCCAGGGCAGAATTTCGCTGTACACCTCAAGTTCTCGCACGCGGCGGGCGATGAGTTGCGTGTACTGCGAGCCAAAGTCGAGTATCAGAATGCCGCCGGTCTTTTCTGTGTCCTTCATGGTCGTCGGGCTCGTCGCCCACACCTCCCGCAAGTCGTCGAAGATTTTTTTCTATGCTGCAGCAGTATGCCACAAAGAGACGAAAAATGCGACCCCTCGGGGGCCGCATTTTTCGCTTCTTGTGGGAAGCTGCGATCTATCCGAAATTCGAAATTAATCGAAATCGCCCATGCCACCCATTCCGCCCATACCGCCGGGCATACCGGGCATCGCATCCTTCTTCTCGGGCTTGTCGGCCACGAGAACGTCGGTGGTCAGGATCATGGCCGCGATGGAGCCGGCGTTCTGCACGGCGCTGCGGGTGACCTTGACCGGGTCGATGATGCCGGCCTTGACCATGTCGACATACTCGCCCTTCGCGGCGTCGAGCCCCTCGCCCTTCTTGAGGCTGCCGATCTTCTCGATGACGACGTCGCCCTGCAGGCCCGCGTTGGAGGCGATGAGGTGCATCGGCTCGGTGAGCGCGCGGCGCACGATGGAAGCGCCGGTCTTCATGTCGCCGTCGAGGCCGTCGATGTACTTGTCGAGCGCGCCCATGCACTGCACGAGCGCCACACCACCGCCAGCGACGATGCCCTCTTCCACGGCCGCGCGGGTCGCGTTGAGCGCATCCTCGATGCGGTGCTTCAGTTCCTTCTGCTCGGTCTCCGTCGCGGCGCCGACCTGGATGACGGCCACACCGCCGACGAGCTTCGCCAAGCGCTCCTGGAGCTTCTCTTTATCGTACTCGGAGGTGGAATCCTCGAGCTCCTTGCGGATCTGCGCAGCGCGGTCCTTGATCGCCTGCGGTTCGCCCGCGCCCTCCACGATGGTGGTCTCTTCCTTGCCGACGCGAATCCTCTTCGCCTTGCCGAGCATGGAGAGGTCCGCGTTCTCGAGCTTGAGGCCGATGTCCTCGCTGATCACGCGCGCGCCGACGACGGTCGCGATGTCCTGCAGCATGGCCTTGCGGCGATCGCCGAAGCCGGGCGCTTTGACGGCGACAACCTGCAGAATGCCGCGCAGCTTGTTGACGACGAGCGTCGCGAGCGCTTCGCCCTCGACATCCTCTGCGATGATGAGAAGGGGCTTGCCGGTCTGGACGACCTTCTCGAGGACCGGGAGCATATCCTTCACGTTGGAGACCTTGCCCTCGACGATCAGCACGTTGGCATCGTCGAGCGAGGCCTCCATGCGATCGGGGTTGGTGATCATGTAGGGGCTGATGTAGCCCTTGTCGAACTGCAGGCCCTCGACCATCTCAAGCGCCGTGCCGACGGACTGGCTGTCCTCGACGGTGATGACACCGTCCTCGCCCACCTTGCCCATCGCCTGCGCGATCAGCTCGCCAACCGCCTTGTCGTTGGCGGAGATGGATGCGACCTGTGCAATCTTCTCGTGTTCCTTGACGGTGACGGCCTGGTCCTTGAGCTCGTCGACGACGAGATCGATCGCCTTCTCGATGCCCTTGCGGAGCTGGGCGCCGTTCGCGCCGGCGGCCACATTCTTGAGGCCCTCGCGGATCATCGCGCGAGCGACGACCGTCGCGGTGGTGGTGCCGTCGCCCGCGATGTCGTTGGTCTTGGAGGCAACTTCCTTCAGAAGCTGCGCGCCCATGTTCTCGAACGGATCGTCGAGCTCGATCTCCTTCGCGATCGTGACGCCGTCGTTGGTGATCGTCGGCGAGCCGAACTTCTTCTCGAGAACGACGTTGCGGCCCTTGGGACCGAGGGTGATACCGACGGTGTCGGCCACTTTATTGACGCCACGCTCCATCGCGCGACGGGCTTCCTCTTTGAAGAGCAGAATCTTAGCCATGGTAAATCTCCTCCTTATTTGTACGGATTCGTCCGATTACTTACTTCTCTACAACCGCGAGGACGTCGCGCTCGGAGAGGACGAGGTATTCCTCGCCGTCGAGCTTGATCTCGGTGCCGGAGTACTTACTGTAGATGATGCGGTCGTCGGCCTTCAGGTCCATGGCCTGGCGCGTGCCGTTGTCGAGAACCTTGCCCGGCCCTACCGCGACCACGATACCCTCGACCGGCTTCTCCTTCACGGTGTCCGGCAGAACGAGGCCGCCCTTCGTCATCTCCTCGTGGGGAGCGGCTTTCACTACGATACGATCGCCCAGTGGCTTCAGCTTCATTACTTGTAACCTCCTCGAAAAATTTGCTCGTTTTTATGTTAGCACTCACCGATATCGAGTGCTAAACATTACGGATAAAGTCTAACGACGCATATGAACAATCTCAAGTGAGAATATAGGGAAATAAAAAGAAATATCTCCTGTTATTCCTAAAAATCTCCATTATATTGCATTATACGCCCAATTGTTCGCAATATGCGCATTTTCAGGGCGACAACGCCCCTTCCCGTTTCTAAAATCGTTTCATACTTTGAGAGTAACTCGGGAAGAGGAGGCATGACCATGGAAACCACACCGCGCTCGAACAGGCTTCACATCGGCGTATACGGTCGCAGGAACGCCGGAAAGTCGAGTCTCATCAACTTCATCACGAACCAACCGGTCGCGCTCGTCTCGGACACCCCCGGCACGACGACGGATCCCGTGCTCAAAAACATGGAGCTGCTCCCGCTCGGTCCGGTCGTCTTCATCGACACGGCTGGCCTCGACGACACAGGAGAGCTGGGTGGGCTGCGCGTCGCGCGGACGAAAGAGATGATCGGGCGCACGGACCTCGCGTTGATCGTGATCCCCTCGGGCGCGGGAGAGATCGACAAGACGGGCGCGCGCGAGTTCGAGTGGCTCGACGAGCTGAGAAAGAAAAAGGTCGCGGTCTTCGGCGTCCTGAGTCAGGTCGACAGGCTTACGCCCGCGGAGGCGGAGGCGACGAGGGCGGCGCTGGAAGAACGCATGGGGATCCCCTTCGTCTCCGTGTCGGCAAAGACCGGCGCGGGACGGGGAAACCTGCTGGAGGCGATCGTGCGCGAGGCACCGATCGACTTCGAGCGGCCGACAATCTTGGGCGACCTGATAGAGAGAGGCGCGCGCGTCATGCTCGTGGCGCCGCAGGACATACAGGCCCCGAAGGGACGTTTGATCCTGCCGCAGGTACAGGTTCTGCGCGACGTGCTGGACCACCATGCGCTCGCACTGCTCGTGACGATGGCCGAATGCGAGATTCTATTGAGCTCCCTGAAAGAAAAACCGGACCTCGTCGTGACCGACTCGCAGGTCTTCACGCAGGTGAACGCGCTGCTGCCGCGCGAGGTGCCGCTGACGTCGTTCTCGATCTTGATGGCGCGTTACAAGGGGGATCTGGAGACGTTCGTGAACGGCGCGCGAAAAATAGCGACGCTCAAGGAGACCGACAAGGTGCTGATCGCCGAGGCCTGCACGCACCACGCGCTGGAGGGAGACATCGGACGGCAGAAGCTGCCCGCCTGGCTGAAACAGAAGGCGGGGCCGGGTTTGACCGTCGATGTGGTGAGCGGCTTCACCTTCCCGGACAACCTGGCCGAGTATGCGCTGATCGTCCATTGCGGGGCCTGCATGTTCACGAGAAAACAGCTGATGAGCCGCCTGATTCAGGCGGACGCGGTGGGTGTCCCGATCACAAACTACGGTACCGCGATCGCGGCGATCAATGGAATTCTGGAGCGGGTGGTGGAGATGTTTCCGGAGGTGGCAAAACCAACGCCTACGTCTGAATCCTGTGAATCCTGAATAAACGCGGCTGTGATTTCAGGCGGCCTTCCATATATACCACGAGGGGTCTGGACACAGGGAGAGGTCCGAGCGTTCGCCCCGTCTGTAGGCGGCGTAGCCCGCAGCGGCGATCATAACGGCGTTGTCAGTGCAGTATTCGCGCGGAGGAAGAAAGACCTCCCACTTCTGCCGCCTTCCCAACTCGGACAGGCCCTCGCGCAGTGCCGCATTTGCGGCGACCCCGCCGGAGATCGCGATGCGTCTCACACCCGTCTGTCTCACCGCCAGTTTTATCTTCCCCAGCAGCGACTCGGTCACGACGCGCTGAAACGACGCGCAGATATCAGCGAGTGGAAGCTCTCTCTCGGCGACGCCGGAGTCGAGCAACTTCCGCACCGCCGTCCGCAGCGAGGTCTTGACGCCGCTGAAGCTGAACTCGACCTCCTTGCTGCCCTTGAGGGGCGTGGGGAAGTCGAACGCGCTCGCGTCTCCGTCGCGCGCATATTTTTCGACGACCGGGCCGCCTGGGTAGCCGAGCCCGAGCAGCTTGGCCGCTTTGTCGTAAGCCTCTCCCGCCGCGTCGTCGCGCGTCGCGCCGAGCAGAAGATAGTCGCCGAAGCCGCGCATCAGCACGATCTCCGTGTGCCCGCCGGAGACGATCAGGCAGAGAAAGGGCGGCGCGAGGTCCGGGCTCGCCACGATGTTCGCGAACATATGTCCCTCCAGATGGTTGACGCCGATCAGCGGCACACCCCACCCTTGCGAGAACGCCTTCGCCGCCATCACGCCGACCAACAGGGAACCCATCAACCCGGGGCCTGCCGTGACGGCGATAAGATCGATGCACTTCGGCTCGACATTCGCATCCGCGAGCAGCGAACGAAAGAGCGGCAAGAGAGCCTCCTGGTGCTTTCGTGAGGCGAGCTCCGGTACGACACCCCCGAAGGGCGAGTGGTCCGCGATCTGGCTGGCGATCGAAGCGCCAAGAACATGTCGCTCGCCCCGAAGCAGGGCGAGCGCCGTGTCATCGCAACTGGTCTCGATACCGAGCGTGATGAAATCAGTGCCCGCAGCCACAGCTGCCTCCGCAGGAACAGCCCCCTCCGCAGTTTCCGGAGCAGCTCTTCGACTTCCTGGGCTCGCCCTCGAGATGGATCAACACCTTGCATCGGCATATCGGACAGCGGTTCGCATATCCCTCGGTTTCGAAACGTTCGCCGCACTCGGCGCATGAATATACGTGCATATTGGAACTCCTTTCAAAAATTCGATCACGGGAAACCCAAAGGGCAAAAATTGCGATTCAGGCCTTCTCGTCTCTCAGTTTTTCGGCACGGTCCAGGTCGCAAGGCTTTCGTCGTACCCGATTTGAATCTCCGCGCCCGGTTTCAGCAGTTCGGACGGCACAAAAAAAACGAACTGGTCGGCGAAATCGCTCGGCAGCGATATGGCGCTCTCTTCCGGCCGCATAATCTGAGCGAGCCTTGCGCCGAGCAGAATATCCGCTCTTTGAGGGCGATAATCGCCGACGCGGATCTTGCCAAAGTCGAAGTCCCACGGCTTCGCGGTCGCAAATTGCACGACGAAGAGCGTCTTGTCCTTCTGCTTCATATAGTCGCCGACGCTCGCGCGCAACCACGAGGGCACGCTGTCGTACTCGGCCGCCTGATTCCCGTCCGGCCGCAGGCGCGCGATCTCGCCCCCCAGTTTGCGATCCATGCAGACGAACACCATTTTCGCCCTCGCCCCGATAACCAGCTCGTCTACCGCGACCCCCTCAACCCAGCAGGTGATCGTACGAGGGTTCAACATTTTCTCGAACTTCGTCTCCCTGCTCGCGGCCTCCGAGAAAGGAGGACAGATCAACAAGAGAAAGAACAGTATAGCCAACAGGGGAAAAATTCTAGCTCGTTTCATCGTGCCTCCCGCCCTTTCCTCTTTTACCTCTGCCACCCAGCGCCTCCCGAATCCATACCCACTCCGGGCAACGCAACAGCAGCGTCGTTACAGTATAAAACAACAGGCTGAAAACCACTACTGCGAAAACCCAGCAAAAACGGACCAGCATCGAAGCGGCCGCAGGGTATGGCAGGACGAAGGAGAGCAAAAAAATCCCCGCCGCCATGATGCCGCATGCCAAAAGCTGGCGCGCGCTCCAGAGGACCTCGAAAAGCCGCATCTTCCTGCCCAGATTGCGGGAAAGGAGCCATGCGCCGAGAAAAGCGGCCCCCGTGAACGCGCACGACGTGCCGAGGGCAAGCCCCCTGTAGGAAAAGCTCTTCATGAGAAGCACGCCAACAAACAGGTTGGCACAGACCGTGAACAGGGTGACGCTCACCGCGGCCCGGGGCAGGCTGCGGGCGTACAGCGCCCGCATGATCACCGTGTTGCAGGCAATACCGGGCAACCCCGCCGCATAGCAAGCGAGCGCGCCCGTCGTCGCCATCCAGGCCCATTCGCCGAAGGCCCCGCGAACCAGGAGTACGTGCACGATGGGGCGCGCCAACAAGATAAGGCCCAACGCCGCCGGCAGGACGACGAACAGGTTGAAGCGCAGCGCGTCGCGAATGAAAGTCTGAAAACCCTCCGTGTCGTCCGTGTCCACGCGAGAGAGCATCGGCAGCACGGCCTGCGATATCGCGATCACGAAGAGCCCCAGCGGAAGCTGGATGACCCTGTCCGCATAGTTGAGCACGGAGATGACGCCACCCTCCAGAAACGATCCCAACATGCGGCTGACGATCGGGTTGATCTGATTCAGAGACAGACCGGCGGCGTACGGCAAAAAGAGCGCCAGCGTCTCGCGCAGGTCGGGGTTGGAGAGGTCCGGTTTCGCCGGCAGGAGCGAGATGCCCTGTCTGGCCGACCAGGTCCACTGCAGCGCCATATTGCATGCTCCGCCGACCAGGACGGCCACGACCAGCATCCAGACCGACAGGTGCTTGTGCGCCGCGATCAAAATCAGGATGTAGGCAAGGTTGCTCGCTGCGGGCGCGACCGCCGGCACGAAGAAACTTCCGATGCTGTTGAGCACGCCCATTGCAAGCGCCCCGACGGACACGAGCAGCAGAAACGGGAACATCGCGCGCGTGAGGGAGACCGCGAGCGCCATCTGCTCCCCTTCGAAACCGGGGGCGATGACGCGCACGAGAAGCGGAGAGGCCAGGATCCCAAACGCGACGACCGCAATGCAGGCAAGGACGAGGATCGTCATCACCTGCCGCGCGAGCAGGACGGACGCGGCCTCCCCATCCCGCTTGTGCACGCGCGAAAAAACCGGCACGAACGACGCGGAGAGCGCGCCCTCGGCCAGCAGCTGCCGGGCCAGGTTCGCGAGCGTGTAGGAGACGTAGAAGGCGTCGAGGCTGCGGGTGGCGCCGAAAAAACCGGCGGTGAGGATCTCGCGAAGCAGACCGAGCACCCGGCTCGCCAGCGTCCCGAGCATCATGCGGAATGCCCTGTGTACCATTCCGGACATATTTTTATTCGCTTCTACCATACGAAGCGCTCTCCGAGGTAATATTTTTTCGCGAGAGGATCCCGCGCGATCGTGTCCGGGGCGCCCTCTACGACGACGCTGCCCTGATGCATGAGATACGCGCGGTTCGTGATCGCCAGGGTCTCTCTCACGTTGTGGTCCGTGAGCAGAATCCCGTATCCCTTGGCGGAGAGCTCGCGGATAATCTCCTGAATATCGAAGACGGAGACGGGGTCGATGCCGCTGAAGGGTTCGTCGAGCAGAATGAACGACGGCTTCATGGCGAGACAGCGCGCGATCTCTACCCGTCGCCGCTCGCCCCCCGAGAGCGCGTACCCCAGTGCTCCCGAAATATTGCAGAGACCAAACCCCTCGATCAGGCGATCGCACTCCGCGGCGCTCTCCTTGAAATCCAGGCCGTTCGCGGAGAGCACCAGCTCGATGTTTTCGCGCACCGAGATGCGGCGAAAGATGGAGGACTCCTGTGGCAAATAACCGATGCCGTGGCGCGCACGCAGATACATCGGCATTCCCGTGACCTCTTCGTCGCCGATAAAGACCCTGCCCGCATCGGGCAGAATGCGGCCGACCATCATGTAGAAAGTCGTGCTCTTTCCCGCACCGTTGGGCCCCAGAAGCCCCACGATCTCGCCCTTCTCTACGCGGATATTGACGTCGTCCACAACCTCCCGACCCTTGAAACCCTTGTGAAGGTTTTCGGCCCGTAAAACGATAGACCTCGTTTTTTCGGTATCCGCGTTCGTTCTGGCAGGTTGAATCGCAATCATTTTGTTATTCCCTTACGTCGAACGTCAACGAGGGTTTGCCGAGCGCTTCGATCCGCCTCGTGTCGAGGTGCAGAACCAGGCTCTCCGCGCGCACGCTTCGCCCCTCCTGTACCGCCATGGCGTTGCCCGAGACGACGAGCGTGCCCCGCGCCTCGGAGAAGATACCCTTGTCTCCGGTGATGCGAATCTTGTTCCCCTGATGATCGAGTATATCCATGGCGAGATCGCCGGACGCTTCTGCCTCCGTCACTTTATTCGCCTTGACTAGGCCGCTCAAATCGTCGGCGCTGAGCGTCATCTTCTGCGAACGGTCCTCATAACGCCGCACGCCCTTCCCCCAGAAGCGTTCGCCGTTGCGGGCCACGAGGTCCGCGTCGATGGCGTGAGATGCAAAATGCCCCAACACCCGTCCCTCCGCCCGATAGTTATCGGTGCCGATCTCCCAGGAGAGCATCCGCGAGGACAGCCTGTCGTTGCTCCGGGTCAGCACCACGTCGCCGGACGCAATCACCCGGCGACGGCGGGAGGGAGGGACGTCCGTCGTCAGTTTCATATAGCGGCAAGAGATATCGGCGTTCTCCTTTCGAAAGTTGCCGCGGACGGAGCCTTCCAGCACGAAATCCGTTCCCTCGGTGTTGCCGTATCCCCTGTCCCCGAAGAGATCCCCGTCCGAACGGGAGAGGTGTACGTTGCCCTCTGCCTTGATCAGATGCGTGGCCGGATCATACTGCATCGAATCCGCCTTGAGCGACACTTCGGCGGCAAACCCCGCAACAGAAAACAGGAGCAGGAACAAAACGGCGCTCACCCGCGTACAATATTTCGTCTTCATCGTACTGCCTCGATTCGCTCGAAATAAAAAGATTCTCCCGTAAAGCCGCAGCCATTGTACTATCTAAACGAAGAGAGCGCGAGGCATTTTTACGAAAAAGGAAATCCGGGATCACCTCAATCACCCGAGACGGGAGTGAGATCGGGGGAACGCTGCTGCGGACGGCCGATTACGAACAGGGCAACCCCGCGGACAGCCGGCTCGCCCTGATTTGCATTCCGCTCCAGGACGAGACCGGCAGCCGGGGCAACCACATAGCGATACCCCATCTTCATCTGTACATCCGCGAGGTCCACTCGGGCCTCGTCGAGCACCCGCCTCCGCCTCTCGACTTCCTCCCCGACGGCCGCCGCAACTTCGCGGAAACTTTTCTCCGCCTGCCGCAGGGCCTCCTGCAATCCCCTCAGGTTTGAGAGCAGCGGTGCGTCGTCGAGTTCCGCCAGAACTTGACCCTCTCGTACCGCTTCACCGACAGTCGCATAGATTTTCACCATGGCGAGATCCCCCAACTTCGGGTAGACCGGTATTCTTTCATAGGATTCAGGGCTATCCAGGGAACGCGCCACTTCATTCACCGGGGTTCGATCGACATTCGCAGCCATCCCCACAGAAGTTTCAGCGGGAGCAATCGGACGATAGATCCCGTAGAGAAGGACGGAAACGAGCAAGACTACCGACAAAAGAGCGAACGAAACCAAGATAAGTTTTTTCACGCACAAGTCTCCCTTGCCTCAAACATATGCTTCCCAGCGAAAGCAGACTGTTGCGGCCACATCAGCCATCGACCCCATAGAGGCTTTTCATGCCATTTCGCACAAGCTCACTTCACTAGTAATGAATATATCATAGCCACACGGCAATTCTGTTGGTGCAATAGGTGAAATATAGTCCTCTGGTCCTATTTCAAATAGGTTTTTTTCGCCTTACAATGCGTGAATAAAAAGAATTATGGGTACTTATCACAATTTAGAGGAGGTTACCGATATGGTTAAAAGGAGGGAAGGCTTTACGCTCGTCGAGTTACTGATCGTCATTATTATTATTGCAATTCTGGCCGGTATGATGCTACTCGCTACGAGTGCTACGGTTTCGAGCGCGGAAGCAACGAAAATCGTGAACGATCTCCGAATGCTCCATTCAGCCGTTCTGGCGTACTACATCGACAACGATGGATTACCGTCGCTCAGCCCCAACGGTAGCCCGACCCCCCTGAGTCCGGCCGCCGTAAAAAGCCTCAGCGCGTATATCGACAGAGAGGTAGACTCGACTCGATACGACGAAATTTATATTGTCCAGGCTCCCAGCGCGGGTGACTCGAGAGTCCTGCTGGGCATCAAATATACACGAAACGTCAACAACGTCTCCTCCTCTCTCGCCGCGATCAACAAGCGCTTGGCCAGTACGGCGGGCGCATCCGGGCTATTTGGACTCGACGGAAGTGTTTTCCAGCCGACGGATACGACCGACACAGTCTATATCTGGCTGAAGTAAAAACCGTTCCGGACAATCAAAAACGGGAGCCCGCCGATACAAACGCGCGGGCTCCCGTTTGTTCGCACTCGTTGCGTTTCTAAGACGCCTTCTCCATTATCTTCGCGGTGAGCTTCGTGTCCGTCGCGAACTCCACCTTGGAGCCCTCCTTGGCGTGGGTCTGCGTCCAAGTCTTGATCGGAAGCCCCCATACCTTGATGAAACCGACGGCTGCCGTGTGGTCGAACGCGTCGCCCTCGGAGTACGTGGCAAGGTCGTAGCGATAGAGTGCCGTATCCGATTTCATCCCCTCGACGACGGCCTGCCCCTTATAGAGCTGCACGCGCACGACTCCGTTGACTACCTCCTGCGTCTTGTCCATGAAGACCTGAATCGCGTCCATCAGCGGCGAGAACCAGTATCCCTCGTAGGTCAGCTCGGCGAATTTTTTCTCCAGATCACCCTTCGTGCGCGTGACGTCCTTCGCCAGCGTGATCGTCTCCAGCGCCTTGTGTGCCGCGATCAGCGTCACACCCGCCGGGCACTCGTACACCTCGCGGCTCTTGAAACCGACGAGTCTGTTCTCGACCATGTCGATCCGGCCGACTCCGTTGGCGCCCGCCATCTTGTTGAGCTTGTCGATCAGCGCGATACCATCCATCTTCTCGCCGTCCAAGGCCACGGGAATGCCCTTTTCGAACGTGATTTCGACGACTGTCGGCTCGTCCGGCGCATCCAGCGGGTCGACCGTGAGACCGTATGCGCCCTTGGGGGGCTTGTTCCAGGGATTTTCCAGCACACCGCATTCGCAGGAACGACCCCAAAGATTGTCGTCCAAGCTGTAGGGACTCTGACGCGTCGTCGGCACAGGGACGTTGTGCTGCTCTGCATACGCCATCTCCTCCTCGCGCGTCATGTGCCAGTCGCGCACGGGAGCCAATACTTCGATTGTCGGATCGAGCGCATTCGCACAAACCTCGATGCGAACCTGGTCCTGTCCTTTACCCGTGCAACCGTGGGCAATCGCAACCGCCCCCTCAATCTGCGCGATATGGACTAGGGCCTGCGCGATCAGCGGGCGGGAGTACGCCGAGTTGAGCGGATAAACCCCTTCGTAGAGGGCATTGGCCTTGAGTCCCGGCCAGATGAACTTCTCGATGAGCTCCTGACGCAGATCGAGCATATGCGCGCTGACGGCGCCGGTCTTGACGGCCTTTTCGTTGATCTCGTCCATATTGTCGGCCTGCTGGCCAACGTTGGCCGTCATGGTGACCACCTCGTAACCCTGCTCCATCAGCCAGGGAATCGCCACCGAGGTATCCAGACCGCCGCTGTACGCCAATACGACCTTGCCTTTTTTCTCCATCGTCTTCTCCACTACAATCGCCTCCAGTTTTTTGAATACAAAAAAGCGAACTCGCCCCTCTTAAAAGAGGGGCGAGTTCGCTTGAGTGTCTCTCAAGTTATAAACCCGCGGTACCACCCTCGTTGACGGCAGCGTGCCGAATCTCGCCGTTGCTCGTCCACTCGTTCGGTTCTGTATCGGGAACCACCCGGATGCCTACTTGATCGGTCTTTCGTTGAGCACGATCTTTCTTCGGCATTCAGCTCCGGGGTGCGGGCTTTGTGTTGCTGCTACTACCATCGTCTTCTGCGAGAAATGCTTTCAGCTGTTGCATTTCATCTCTGTCGCCAGTACGAGGGCGCCATGTCCCCATCGACGCTATACGTATTCAAATTGTACGATCTTCTTTCGTCGTATCGTCGTCGCATCGCATTGCGGAACATTACCCTCACCTCCACTGAAACAGAGTACGCAAATCATTGGTAGAAATAATATCATGTTTCGTCAAATTGTCAACACACGCCTCCTCCTGACGTGCAGGCGCAAGAAGGGGTCTTTAGACCCATTGACCAAGCCTGTCACCCCTGTAATAATCGATATGCAAGGGGGGTTGAGGAGATGCTCTCACGGTTAAAGGAACATAGAAGGGCCCGACAGATGACACAGCTCGAACTGGCATTGAAGATGAACATCACGAGACGCAGCGTCATCAGATGGGAAAAGGGACAGTGCAAACCCAACATGCGCAAGCTGCAGCAGCTCGCGGAAATCATGGGGTGCAGCGCGGAGGACCTTTTCCTCGAACAGAGATAGCTACCCGCACCAAGCCGACGAACACCGAGACAATTGGACACACAGAAAAAAGAGCAGGGGCCCATTTGGAACCCTGCTCTTACTTGTATGTCACCAATCGCCCGCGGCCGTTATCCTATTTTTCTTCCTCTCCCCTGCGGAAGAAAAAGGGCAGGAGCGCAACGGCGAATACGACACCGGGAGCAGCGCTGCAACCTCCGCTGCCGCCGCTCCTCTTGCCGCTGCTGGAAGGCTCCTTCAACCAGATCGGAGAGGTGAACGTCTGCGTATACTGCGTGCCCTGCTGTGTAAAGGAGAGGCCTAAGAGAGAGACGCTGTCCAGATCGCTCGCCGCCCCGTTTACATACAGCGTATAGTAGACTCTTCCGAGAGGCGCGTCACTGCGCGGTGTGTTGTCGATCATCGCCGTAACGTTCGAAAGTCCCGTCGAGAAAGCGGTCACGTTGCTGATGTCGCCGGCGGTCACATCGATGCGTCCCGTGAACGTGACGGCGTATGCAGCGACATTCGGCATCTGCACAATCTGCGTGGCCCAGTCGCTGGCGAATTCCGACACGACCTTCTTCTCCGAACCGCCTGGATCGGGCGTCGGGTCAGGATCCGGAATCGGCGTCGAGGAGTTGCCGGTAAAGGCCTTTATACAGGCATTCGCAGGGTGCCTGGCGACATCCATACCGTCCGCCCATGTTGTCCCGTCAAGAGACATGAAGCTCTCTCCGCGCTTGCTCGTCATGCTGTCCGAGTAACCCTGCACGGGGAACTCCACAGCCAGCGGAAAACCGTACGAAGGCGTCGTCATCTTGACGACAACGGCGAAGGTCGTTCCTTTGGCGAGGGGGACCGGCGTGGTCAACTTCACCGTGTGATAACCGGCTATCGGCTGCGAGCCCGTCTGGGAAGAGACCATCGTACCACTGGTCGGATTGCTGGCGTTCTTGAGCGCGGAATAAACCGAAATCTCATACGTCGCATTGACATCCGTCGTGTAGAAGGAAACGGCCTTCAGCACCTCTGCACCGTTCGTCTTGAAGACGTTCGCCATCCAGCCGGTGTACACAGTGCCGGTGCTATCACCCAGCGAGTTGCACCAGCCAAGGGCGTCGTAGTCGTAGACGTTGTCGTAGTTCGTTGTCTCCTCCGGTATGTAGACCGTGCCATCCCCCAGGCTGGTATCCTCGTACGAAAGCCAGAAATAGCCCCCCTGGCCCCAGTTGGTTCCCCAGCTGTTCTTGATCAACCAAGCACCGTTCCGCGACGGACGCGAATTCGCGTTGAAATTCTCTTTGGGGTAGGTATCGTCCCACCCGACCGCGAGCACCGCGTGATCCGCGGGTTTGGCAGGAACATCCAGATTGCACCAGGAGGACGTGGTTTCGTTGTATGCCGTATCCATCCCGCTCGCGTAGTACGCGATGGAGATCGCGCCCAGCGACATGATGAGCTCCTTGCGGATATCGTTCGTCGGCTGAAGCGAGCCACTGAGGAATTGCAGGCTCAAAAAATAGGCGTCCTGCAGGTGAAGACTGTTGGCGTAGTTTGAGGACGGCCCCACCGGGATCCTGTTGTATGGGGCGCTCGTTTCGAGAACCGGGCCAGTCCACCGCGCCATTGTAGCCACCGACATGTTGTCGAATCCTCCATTTTCAAGGACATTCGCCGTACTGGAGGTGAATCCGACCGGGTCTTTAAAAGCGTAGTAAGAGAGGTGCATCTCCGAGAGGTCGAGCTCCGCGCCGGTTTTTTTCATGTAGGCCGACTCGAGCGAGCCGATCGCGGAGAACGCCCAGCAGTTGTTGTACGGATCCTGATTCTTCACCGATGTCACGTACCGACTTCCATTGACGTCGCGCAGGTCGTATCGCTCGGGGAACACGCCGCGCCTCGTATTCTTCATCGCGAAATACGCCGAATAATCCGCGTTTTTCAAATGCGAAAGATCCACGGGGGAAGGGCGGTATCCCTTCGGTTTTTCCCCTGGGTTTACCCCGCGCGGCAAGAGCGTGTCCTTTCGTGTCAAACTCTCCCGATAAGCCAGAAAAGCTGGGGAAAGAGGGGCGCCTTGCAGCTGCAGCTCTCCCGAAGCATTCGCTATCCCCGCAAAAAATCCGATCAACAACAAGACAAGGCCGGATAAATAGTGCTTTCTCCTCACTTAAATACCCCCAGTTTGTGTCAAAGTTGACTCACTCGTTTCACTTTATCAAATCGCCGACCTTCTGTAAATCCTTTATTTTTTTAATTGGACAGGCCGGAATTTTTCGGATATCGCCCGGCAAGTCTTTTGGCAAAATAAAAATCGAGCCCTGTGGCCCGATTTTTATCGCTCTTGCATATTGTGAAACTACCGCGGTCACACTTGCAGCAGACGCGTCACAACATCTTTCACTCTTTTACCGTCGGCGCGCCCCGCGGCTGATTTTACCGCGGCGCCCATCACCTTGCCCATATCCTTCATCCCCGAGGCCCCGGTCGCCGAGGCGACCTCTCGAATCAACGTCTCGAGTTCGGCATCGCTCAGCTGCGCGGGCAGATAGGCCATAAGAACTTTCGCCTCGCGAAGTTCCGCCTCGGCGCGTTCCGGCGCATTGCCGTTGCGGTAGACCTCAGCGGCCTCTTCGCGCTGTTTTACCGCCCTGCGAATCAGCGCTTGGACATCGTCGTTGGAAAGGTCGCCCTCGCGGCCCTTCTCCGTCTCGGTCACCTGTATGGAGGATTTCAACATCCGCAGAACCGAAAGAGTGACCTCGTCACGGGATTTCATCGCCGCGACGAGGTCGGACTGGATCTTCTCCGCCAGCGAAGACGACATTACTCCGGCCTCCTGTGCTTATTGCGGGCCGAAGCAGCCTTCTTCCGCTTTTTAATTTCGCTTGGCTTTTCGTAGTGCTCGTGTTTACGCGCCTCTCTGAGCACCCCGACCTTACGAAGCTCGCGTTTGAATCGTTTCAGCGCATCTTCAATCGACTCGTTATCACGCCGAACAACGCTAGTCATTCTTTTGTCCCCCCTCCCCTTGTGCTGTCGCGCGTGCATGACAGGGGAACCGAATCATCATGCATACAATCCTGTCCCGCGCGACCAACCGCCGACAAGAAAGGCGGCACCTCCCTAATAGGGGACGCACTGTCCGAACTATTTTAACCCAGGTTTCGATCTCGCACAATAGCCGAAGCCCACACTCGCACCGTGGGAGAAAGATGATCCGAAGAAATACGTGTAATGTGCGAAATGCTCCAGGTCGGAGCCTTCTCACGTTTGAGCAGACGCAGGAGGGCGACGAGTACCGCTTCGTCATCCGTCCTCAGAAGGTTCGAAATGTCCTGCGTCTCCGGCAGGCCGAAGGAGGGGCCCCAGCCATTCAGAGCCACTGCTACCACAGCATTTGACGGGTGGCTCAGGAAAGACGAGAAACATTCTTTCTCCGCCTCCTGCCGTCTCAACCACCGAAGGACGGTCTGTGCGTCGGTAGGGGAGAAATGGTGCGCGTGCATGGCCAGCACCTTCGTGAAACTTCGAGCCATGCGAGAGGTAGAAAAGAGCGCCAGGAGGCTCTCCAACACCTCGGTCGTCGGAATATTCCTGGTGAAATGATCCATCACCGCAGACCTGATCTCGTCGTTCGCCTCGCGAAGGGAGATCTGCTGCAGGGCGAGAAGCACCACCGCCGGATGCTTACTGCGCAGCCGGCATATCAACGCGTTCGTCCTGCTTTTCTCTTTCACCTCGCCTCGGCGCGACAACAGGCTCGCCAGTTGCGACTCCGCCCTGGAGATGGCGCTGCCGACGAAACGCGCGCGGGCCGGCGAAAACTCGTAAAAATCTTCCCCCGGCTCCGCCGCTTCGTCGCGCGCGGGAAAGAATTTCATCCAGAGGCGCTTCCAGAACCATTTGAACCCCGACTCGACGACCTTCGTCTCCGCCCGGTAAACACGATACGTTCCGTAGCCCGGAGGACGAACGGGACCGGGCGCCGCGCCGGGCGAAATCGCATCCTTGAGCGACATGTAGGCCTCGGTGATCTCGGCAAACTTTTGCGCACCATCCGGTCCGGCAACATCGGGATGATACGTCCGGGCAAGTCTGCGAAACGCGGACTTCACCTCATCCCAGTTCGCCTCCGGGGAAAGCCCCAGGGTCTTGAAATCGCCGTTGAAATTCATCACGCCACCACCTGTTCGATCTCGGCGATCATTCTATCGAGGGTCTCCAGCGCCTCCCACTGAAGGGAGGGGGCTTCGTTTTTCAACGAACGAATATCCGTCACGAGAATCTGGAGGCGCTGCTGAAAGTTGTCCGGGAACGAGAGGCTCAACCTTGCCAGCCGCTCCTCTCTGACCCGTATCTCCGAGACGAGGTCGCACGATATCATGCCGGATTCATCCGATTCGAGAGCGATGATCTGCCGGTTTCTCCGGTTGTTTCTGCTCGTCTCGACGTGCAGCAGCCCGCCCCCGTCCACCTTGAAAAAGATCTCGACGTCCTCGCCATCTGAGACTCCCTCGATGCGAATCGTCTGAAGCACCCTGTTCAGGCTTCGCACACGTCCCTCACCCTGGACGATCGTCACCTCGAGGTTTCCCCGACCGTGCGCCGTAAATTTTTTTCTCGCCTCCGCGGGCAACGGCACGCCACGATCCAGGAGCGGCACCACGCTCCCGTCGAGGTCCATCACACCGAGGCTGCGTGATAGAACGTCGATCAGAAGGCGTTCTCTGCCTTGATTGGCATAGAGCGCGCTTCCCGTGACGACGGCGTCCTCCGGGCAGATCCGCAGGTGCTCCGGCTCCCGCACCCTCTCCGCCAGCATCCGCCTGAGCAGCGGAATTCTGCCACTGCCTCCCACGATCAGCAATTTTTCAGGGGCGTATTTCTGCCACATGTGTTCGACCATGCGAACAACTTCTTCTATCGTCGCCGATATCAGAGATTCGAAATCCCGCCGCGTGATCTCGAGCGTTCGCTCGCCCATGAGCAGCCCCGCCGGAATTTGCCATGTGATGTAATTTGCGTTGCTCAGCGCGATCTTGGCGGTCTCCGCTTCCGAGAGCATCAACGCTCCCCGCGGATCCTCCGTGCGCGACATCGAGACGTCGATCTTCCTGCAGAGATACTCGGCAAGTCGCCGATCGAGGTCGAAACCGCCGAGATCCCGCCTGCCCTGGCTCTCCAGGACCTGAAAAACACCGCATTCCCCCTCGACGACAGAGAGGTCCAATGTGCCGGCGCCAAAATCGATAATCAGAAATCGCCCGCCGACACCGATGGAGAGGGCGGCCGCAGTCGGTTCGTTGACGATGCGGATTTTTTCGAATCCGGCCTGTTGTGCCGCACGAGCGAGAGCGCCGCGCTCGGAAAAGCTGAAACACGCAGGCACTGCCAGAATGCACGAATAAACGAAGCGCTTCAGGTACGCCTCCGCGTCCTCCCTCAGCAGGCGCAGCAACGGCAGCAGCAACTCCTCCGGGGTAAATGCCTTGCGGGAGGTTCGAGCGACCCAGTCCGTCCCGAGATGGCGCTTCATGTCCCACCAGACGTCCCTGGGGTCGACCAACGCGAGACGAGCGGCGTCCTCGCCCACCAGAAAATCGCTACGCGTGAGCGCCACCATGGAGGGCGTACGTTTTCCGCCCCAGCGATTGGGGATGATGTGCACGCCCCTGCCGGGCACATCGACGGCAAGTTGTGCATACCTCGTACCCAGATCGATTCCTATCGTAGGTTCCGGAGAAATCGCCACACTCTTCCCTCCCGACGAGCAGAACTGAAGAAAGGACGTCTTATCGCCAAAGCCCTGCAGAACGAAGTTTTGCCTTGTCAACGCGCCCTTGCCCCAACAAACAGCCCGCGTGTCGAATCGGCGTCTCTTAAAAAATCTCTGCGTCCTCGGATATATTATCGGAGTCCATGCCCTCTCCAAACAGTATACCCTTTACGCTCGACTCCGGGACGATAAAAACTTCCGTGCCGGGTTGCGCCGCCTCGTTTCCCCGCGCAAAAACCCGCGCGTAATGACGACTCCACCCCGCCACAAGCCCGTCCGTATTTTTTTCGACCAACAGCGCGACCTCTCTGCCGACCCAGCGCGAAGCATACTCCGCCAACAGTCGATTCGAAAGGGCAATCGCCGCAACGGCACGCTCTTTCGTCACCTGCGACGGAACTGCATCTTCAAAACCCGCGGCAATCGTCCCTTTTCGCGGAGAAAAGGGAAAAACATGAATCCTTCCGAAGCCAAGACCATCAATCAGATCGAGGCTATTCCGAAAAGCTTGTTTCGATTCGCCCGGAAAACCGACGATCAGGTCCGTCGAAAAATGCACGTCGCCTCCCAGAACCTCGCGTGTCCTCCGCACGATCTCCGCAAATCCGGAGGACGAATACCCCCTGCGCATCCGACGAAGGATTTCGTCGTCGCCACTCTGCAAAGGCAGGTGAAGGTGGGGGCAGAAGGCGCTTGACGAGGCGAGTGCGTCTAAAAGGTCGTCGTTCAAGCCAAAAGGTTCCAGAGAGCCGAGGCGCAGGCGCGACAACCCCGGTAGCTGCGAGAGCAGGCGGATCAACCCGCCGAGCCGCAGCTCCCCCCAATGGTAATTTCCAAGATGTACGCCCGTCAGGATCACTTCGCGACACCCCGAGGAGACGATGCGCCCGACCTCCCGGCAGACGTCGTCCGGATCGCGCGAGACCGGAACGCCTCGCACCTGAGGTACGATACAGTAGCTGCAGCCGTGCGAACAACCGTCCTGCACCTTTACGAACGCACGCGTATGCATGCGTGGATAATCCAGCGCCAGCGTATCCCACGCACCGCTGCGGTCGAGGTTCTCCCGCAGCTCGACGAAAGCGCCGTCGCCGCCGAACCAGGCGTCAAGTGCCTCCGGGATCTTGTGCTTCAGGCGATTGCCGACCAGAAGATCGATGCCGAGATCTGCGGCCTCCGTGGCCGGCACGCCCTGCGCGTAACACCCGCAGGCGACGATCGCCGCCCGTGGATGTCTTCTGCGGAAACGGCGAAGCAACTTTCGTGTCTTGTTGTCCGCGACCGACGTGATCGTACAAGTAACCAGCACGATCGCGTCAAGCGCCGGCGCGTCGTCGGAGAGGAAAACCGCGCCCTCTTTCTCGAGCATGGAGGCGAGCGCCTCGGCCTCGTAATGATTCGCGCGACAGCCGAGTGTGACGATGGCGAAGCGCTTGTTCGAAATATGATTCATCCGTCACCCTGCCATCAAACGAAACCAGCCGCAACCGACGATCGCGGCCGTCGAAGCGCGGAGCACCCGGCGCCCCAGGCTCACCGGCATGAAACCGTTCTCTTGCAGCTGTCGCACCTCCTCCGGCGACCAGTCGCCCTCGGGGCCAACGGCGAAAACCAGCTCCCCCGGCACACCTGCCATATCGGAGAGCGGGCTCGTACGAGGAGTGAGAAGTGCTGCGTAGCGCGCTTGCGGCAGAGAGCGCCAGTCAAGTTTGCAAAAGGAAATTGGAGGGTGAATCATGGGCGGACGGACCGAACCGGAGACTTTCGACCCCTCGTCCAGTATTCTCTGCCAGCGCTGCAGTTTCTTCGGCATCTCGACGTCGGAGAAACGCGGGATGGAGTGAGCACAGACGACCGGCCACACCACAAAAAGACCGAGTTCGGCGGCGCTTCGCAGGACCGCGTCGAACTGATCCGCCTTGAGCAACCCGATCAAAAGATGGATCCGAACGGTCTCGGGCTTCTCCCGCATCCTTTCGACCTCGCGCAGGGCAAGGCCGCCCGTGGTCCGCTCGAGCCGCAGGAGGAGTTTTTCGCCTTCTTCCGCTTCGAACGAGAGTCCCTCGACCATCGCGCCCTCATAGGCGCGCAAAACTTTCGTCAAATGGCGCTCCTGTTCCCGGTCGATCAGCCAGAGGCCATCACTGGTCGTCTCGCAGCGCTCAAGCCGGATTCTTGGCAACGACACCCCACCACTCCTCTTTGGTCGCCTCCGCTATCGGAAACAAATCGACCTCTTTCAGGGCGCTCAGAAAGATATCCCGTTCGTTTTCGGTCATACCGGAGAAGATGGCGATTCCACCGGGGCGCAGGACCGAGCGCACGGAAGGGAGCATCTCAAGCAGCGGGCCCAGCAGGATATTTGCCGTGAGCAGGTCGAACTGTCCGACCACGCCGGAGAGCAGATTCCCCACCTCGAGCGTAACCTTACCCTCGTCTATGTCGTTCAGGGCGAAATTGCCCTCGACTTCGCTGACCACAGCGGGGTCCAGATCCCGCGAGAGCACCCGGTCCACGCCGAACTTCAGCGCGGCGATGGTAAGAATGCCCGAGCCGGTGCCCACATCGATCGTCTCGCGAATGCCATTCGTTTTTCTCATCTCTTTTTCGAGTAATTCGAGCACGACCTGCGTGCTCTCATGATAGCCAGTCCCGAACGCACTGCCGGGGTTGATGTAGATCGGCGTACGGTTCGCCGGCTCCTTTCCCTTGTGCCATGGGGCAAGAACCACGAGCGCCTCTCCCACGGCGAGAGGGGGAAAAGCATCCTCGCTCTGACGGGACCACTGCTGGTTTTCAATCTTTCCCATATCCTCGATGCGTATTCCCGACTCGGGCGCGAGTTCGCCGAGCGCGTCGAGCAGGCCGTTTCTCCAGTGCGATAGATCGCTGTCGCTGCGATAGTATATCCGCATTCGCAGGCCATCCGGCAGCTCCTGTATCTCCGTTCCGATGCTGCCGGATATGTCGGCGGCGGATTGCAAAAGTTCCTCGCTGGCGCCTCTCTCGAAATCCTCATGACGGTCGAGGAGCGTCACATACCACCAGTAGCTTTCCATCCACCGCACCCCCTTGTTAAAAAATATGGAGAGAAGATTTTTAGAAAATCTCCTCTCCATTCTACAACATGTCCTGCGATTGAACATGCGACTCTTACGAGCCGGAAAATTTATCCTTGATCCGGTCGAAGATCCCTTTGTCTTCCGACACTTCCACCTTCATCTCGACCGCAAGCTCCCTCAAGAGCCCCTTCGCTTTCTCGGAAAGATTCTTCGGCACACCCACGCGCACATGGATGTGCAGGTCTCCGTTACCGGAGCCCCGCAGCTTCGGCATACCGCGTCCTTTGATGCGCAACACCGAACCGGGCTGCGTGCCGGCGGGAACATCGAGCTTCTCGACCCCGTCGAAGGTCGGTATGCTGACCTCGCACCCAAGCGCCGCCTGCGGCAGTTCGATATCCACCCTGGTGTGCAGATCCGCGCCCTCTCGCTGGAAGCGGTTGTCGGACGCGACCTCCAACAAAATGAAAAGATCGCCGGACGGCGCGCCCTTTGTGCCCGCCTCGCCCTCGCCGGACACGCGCAGCCGTGTCCCCGTATCGACGCCCGGCGGAATCTTTACGTCGATCTTTCGGTTTCTGTGTACGCGGCCCTGCCCCTTGCAGTTCTTGCAGGGCGTGTTCACAATTTTGCCCGTCCCCTTGCATCGCGTGCAGGGCGCGACCTGAACCATCTGTCCGAACGGCGTGCTCACCTTGTGCTCCACCTGTCCTCTGCCTCCGCAGGAAGAACAGGTCTCCACGTTCGAGTCCGGTTCTGCTCCACTGCCGTGGCAAGCCGGGCAGTCCTCCTCGCGCGGTATCTCGACCTGGCGCGCACCTCCGCGGTAAGCCGTCTCGAGCGTGATCCGCATCGACATCTCAAGATCGGCGCCCCGCCTGGGCGCGTTGGGATTGGCACGAGAACGCCCCGCGCCGCCGAAACCGCCGAAGAAACTGTCGAATATGTCACCAAAGACATCCGATCCCATACCCCCGAAGGGATCGCCTCCGAAGCCGCCGGCTCCCGGCGACGCGTCGCCGACGAAGCCAAACTGGTCGTATTGCGCCCGCTTCTGGGGGTCGCCGAGGACGTCGGTCGCCTCGTTAATCTCCTTATACTTGCGCTCGGCCTCCTCGTTGCCTGGGTTCGCGTCTGGGTGATACTTTCTGGTGAGCTTCCTGTACGCCTTCTTTACTTCCTCTGCGGTCGCATTCCGAGGCACACCCAGAACTTCGTAATAATCTCTCTTGCCTGGTGTCGCCACGGCAAATTCACCTCACCCGACTAGTTTTTATCCGCTTCGCTGAAATCCGCGTCCACCGTCGGGCCGCTCGTATCCGTGCCCGCCGAGGTCTCGTGCGTCTCGCCCGCCGAAGAAGCTTCCTGTGCTTGCGCGTACAACTTCTGCGCGATCGGGTGCATCGCCGTCGCCAGCGCGTCCCTGGCGGAGTTGATCGCCGAGACGTCGTCCCCGGCCATAACGTCGCGCAGCGCCGATATTTTGCTCTCGACCTCGCTCTTTTCCTCCGAGGTGACCTTGTCTCCGAGGTCCTTCAGCGTCTTCTCCGCATTGTAGACGAAGGAATCCGCCTCGTTCCTCGCCTCGATCAATTCCTTCTTCTTCTTGTCCTCGTCCTCGTGGCTCTCGGCGTCGTTGCGCATCTTGTCGATCTCGGCGTCCGTCAGGCGCGAGGACTGGATCGTGATGTGCTGCACCTTGCTGGTGCCCTTGTCCTTCGCCGTCACGTTGACGATGCCGTTCGCGTCGATGTCGAAGGTGACCTCGATCTGCGGGATACCCCTCGGTGCCGGCGGAATTCCGTCGAGCGTGAACTTGCCGAGCGACACGTTGTCGGTCGCCATCGCTCGCTCGCCTTGCAGGACGTGGATCTCGACCTGCGGCTGGTTGTCCGAGGCCGTGGTGAAGACCTGGCTGCGCGAGGCCGGAATGGCCGTGTTGCGGTCGATGATCTTGGTGAACACGCCGCCCATCGTCTCGAGACCGAGCGAGAGGGGTGTGACGTCAACGAGAACGATATCCTTATGTTCCCCGGAGAGCACGGCACCCTGGATCGCGGCGCCCACCGCCACGCATTCGTCGGGGTTGATGCCCTTCGTGGGCTCCTTGCCCAGAAGCTCCTTGACCTTTTTCTGCACCATCGGCATACGGGTTGAGCCGCCGACCAGCAGGATCTTGTCGACCTCCGCCGGTTTCAGGTTCGCGTCCTTCAGAGCCGCCTGCGTCGGCTTCACGACGCGTTCGAGCAGATCCCTCGTCAGGTCCTCGAACTTCGCCCTGGTAAGCGCCAGCTCGAGGTGTTTGGGGCCGTTCTGATCCGCCGTGATGAACGGCAGGGAGATGGTCGTCTCCGCCATCGAGGAGAGCTCGACCTTCGCCTTCTCTGCCGCTTCGCGCAGACGCTGCACGGCCATGCGATCCTTCTTCAGGTCGACGCCGTCGCTCTTCTTGAACTCCTCGGCCATCCAGTCGACGACCCGGTTGTCCCAGTCGTCGCCGCCGAGCTGGTTGTCGCCCGACGTCGCGAGAACCTCGAACACGCCGTCGCCCACGTCGAGGATCGACACGTCGAAGGTGCCGCCGCCGAGGTCGAAGACCAGAATCTTGTGCTCGCCCTCTTTGTCCGCGCCGTACGCGAGACAGGCCGCCGTCGGCTCGTTGATGACGCGGAGCACTTCAAGCCCCGCAATCGTGCCGGCATCCTTCGTGGCCTGGCGTTGTGCGTCGGTGAAGTACGCCGGGCAGGTGATGACCGCGTGCGTGACCGTCGTGCCGAGATACTCCTCGGCGTCCCTCTTGAGCTTCTGCAGGATCATCGCCGAAATCTCCTGCGGGCTGTACGATTTGTCGTCGATCTTGACTTTGTGGTCGCTCCCCATCTTACGCTTGATGGAGATGACTGTGCGATCGGTGTTGACGATCGCCTGGCGCTTGGCGAGCTGGCCGACGAGGCGCTCGTTTTCCTTCGTAAACGCCACCACCGACGGCGTGGTTCTGCTGCCCTCCGCGTTCGGTATGACGGTTACGTTGTCGCCTTCCTTCACCGCGACACAGCTGTTCGTCGTGCCGAGGTCGATTCCGATTACTTTTCCTGTTATTTTTGCCATAGCAGGGTCCCTTCCCTTCACTTCTTCAAAATAAAATTTTTCGTTTATTTTTTCTTGCCGACCCTGACCTGCGCGGCGCGCAGGACCTTGTCGCCCAGTTTGTAGCCCCGATGCAGTTCTTCCAGCACCATGCCGTCTTCCTTCTCATCCGTCACGTCGACGACCATCATCGCCTCGTGCACAGCCGGGTCGAACCTGCAGCCCGTGTCGATCACCTGCAGTCCGAGCGCCTGCATGGCCCCGAAAAATTGCCGCTGGACCATCGCGACACCCTTGAACAGGGCCGATTCTTTGTCGGTCACAGCCAGCAGCGTACGGTCGAGATTGTCCAGAACGGGGAGCAGCGAGTCCACCGCTTGCTCGGCCGCCAGAACGCGGTCCCGGCTTCTGTCCTTCTCGACCCTCGTCCGGTAGTTGTAAAAATCGGCCTTCGCCCTCTGAGCCTCGTCTTTATACTGGGATGCCTCTTCCTGCAATTCCTCGATCCGTTTCTCCAACGCCGTTATCATGTCATCTTTTTTTTCGCCGGCAACCGTCTTTTCCGCCTTGCTCCCCTGCGGAGAAGCGGTGTTTTCCTCTTTCGCACGGTTTGCCGCGTCTTCGTCGAATTTATGTTTTCTCGATGCCGAGGCAGACATTCTATCCCTCTCCTTCGCCAGTCGTTTCCATCAAATTTTGCAACACTCCGTCGAGGACGGAGATGACCTTTTCATAGTTCATTCGTTTGGGGCCGATCACGCCGAGAACGGTCCGCTCACCCTCCGTACAGAACGACGAAAGCACCAGAGAGCAGTGCCGCAGCTCCGGCACGTCGTGTTCCTCGCCGATGATCACCCGGATGCCGTTTTCCACTCCGCACTTACGCAACAGGTCCGCGAGCCCGCTCTCCTGTTCCAGAATCGAGAAGAGCGCGCGAAAGCGCCCGATATCCTGAAAATCGGGAAGGTTGAAGAGATTGCCAAGCGACCCCGTGAAGAGCGTGGTGTGGTCCCCCGCGAGAATCCTGTCCAGCTCGTCGAGCGCCCGGCGGCACGAATCAGCGTATTTGCCGAGCTCCTGCATGATATAGCTCTGCAGCACCTGCCGCACTTCGCCCCATTCGTGCCCTGCGAACGCGTTGATCCGGCGCGCAAGGTCCTCCAGCGAGTCCTGTGAAAGATCGCAGGGCATCGATATCATCTTGTGGTGGACAATGCCCCCCTCCAGGATCACGAGGAGCAGGACGTTGGACGTGTCGACCCGTATGAAATCAATCTTCTGCAGTCGTGCCTGCTTCAACTGGGTGACGGCAGCCATTCCGACGTAACTGGAGAGCTGCCCCAGAAGTTCGGACGCCGACACGAGCGCTCCCTCGACACCACTGCGGTGCGCTTTCAACTGCTCCACCCACGACCGTTCGGTGTGGGTTGCACTCTTGCGACGCTGTAGGACGGAGTCGACGTAAAGCCTGTACGCCCTTGTGGTGGGGACGCGCCCGGACGACGTGTGAGGCTGCATCAGATAGCCCATCTCCTCAAGATCGGCCATCTCGTTGCGTATCGTGGCCGCGCTGTGTCCCGTCAGGTAACGCTTCGAGACCGTGCGCGATCCGACATTTTCGCCACTTTCGATGAACTCGTACACAACCGAGAGAAGAACCTCCAATTGCCGCTCCGTAAGCATCGTCAACCCTCCTTCCCGACCCGCCAACCCTTATTAGCACTCTATCATATCGAGTGCTAAGGCGTCAATAACAGTGTTAGACTATCAGGCTGTTGCCTATTTGTCAATACAAGTCAAACTATTTTTTGCAAATTTCAATCACGTTATATGAGGATGCAAATTCGCATTATGCGATGCGTTGCCGAAATTCTTTGCGTCTAAAAGATTTACCCGGCTCACAAGAATGGCGTATCGCTTTATCCTTTTCGTCATGGTATAATGTACACATAGTTTTGGGAGGGGAGTCGCACCCGCGGCTCTCGACTATACAACTGGGAGGGTGTAGAAAAATATGGAAAAGATGAAGCTGCTTGCGGAGTGGTCCTACACTCTCGCAAAGCCGCATCGCGGCTATACGCGGGAGACGCTCTACGTGGGGCTTGGCAACAAGGACGGCAATTTCAGGTTTGAATCGCGCCCCGTGACCGACGATATGATCGATAAATTCGTCGGTGGACGTGGTTTTGGGCTCAAATTGCTGTGGGACGCGGTGAAATCCGAGACCAAGTGGAACGACCCCGAGAACGAGATCGTCATCTCCGGCGGTCCGATCTGCGGCATTACGCAGTATCCCGGCTCAGGCAAGTGCTACTCGGTGTTCCTTTCGCCGCTCACCGAACAGACCTACAACAGCAACGCGGGCGGTTATTTCGCCCCCCTGCTCAAATTCTCCGGCTTCGACGCCTTCGAACTGCAGGGCAAGGCAGAGCAGGACGTCATCGTTTACATCGACGGCGACAACGGCAAGGTGCAGATCTTCGAGTCGAACATCAAGGACGACCAGAACGCCTATGCCGTGACCGAGCACCTTCACGAATACTTCGCGAACGACGAAGTCGACAAGAAGAACATCTCCGTCGTCGCCTCGGGCGAGGCGGCCAATCACAGCTACTGGGGCTGCATGAATTTCAGCTTCTACGACCCCCGTCGTAAAGTAGCGCGCCTGAAGCAGGCCGGACGCGGCGGCGGCGGCACGGTACTCCGCGACAAGGGCGTTATGGCGCTGGTCGTGAAGAAGAGCAAGTTCTCCGGCACGGAGAACGACCCGGCCGACGTCAAAATCCTCACCGAGATGGGCGCGAAGGTCCACAAGGAGATCCGCGACTTCGACGACGTGCAGTGCCAGATGCGCACGATCGGCACCGCCCACCTCAACGAGATCATGAACGACTACGACCTGCTGCCGGTCAACAACTACAAGTTCGGCCGGCACGACGACATCGGCAACATCCACTCGACCAAGTACAAGGAGGAGTTTGCGCAGGGCATGCCAGACGGCTGCTGGTACGGCTGCTCGCTCTCCTGCGCGAAGGCGACGCCGCCCTTCAAGCTCCAGACCGGCCCCTGGAAGGGCAAAGAGGTCATCGTCGACGGCCCCGAGTACGAGACGGCGGCGGGCCTCGGCTCGAACGTCGGCATCTTCGACACGAAGTGGACCATCGAGGCCAACTTCTACGCCGACCACTACGGCCTCGACACGATCTCCCTCGGCACCGGCATCGCGTTCGTCTGCGAGTGCTACGAACTGGGCCTGATCAACAAGGAGAACACCGGCGGGCTCGAACTGACGTTTGGCAACAAGAAAGACTTGATGGAGCTGATCCACCGCATGGCCAAGGGCAAGGACGAGTTCTCGCGCATCGTCGGCCTCGGCACGCGCAGGATGAAATCTCTCTTCGCCGAGAAGTACGGCGCGGATCGCAAGATCATGGAGGACATCGCCATGGAGGGACAGGGCCTCGAGGCATCCGAGTACCGCTGTCAGGAGTCCATCGCGCAGTGGGGCGGCTACTTCCTCACCCTGAAGGGCCCGCAGCACGACGAGGCGTGGCTGATCTTCATGGATATGGTCAACAAGCAGCTCCCGACCTTCGAAGACAAGGCCGAGGCTCTCTTCTACTTCCCGAACTTCCGCCTCTGGTTTTCGCTCGTCGGCCTCTGCAAGCTGCCCTGGAACGACATCGAGCCCGAGGACAACCACACGGCATACAAAGGCATCGAGGCGGCCAAGGTGCCCGAACACGTCGACAACTACGTCAAGATCTACAACGGCGTCACCGGCAAGAACGTCACGAAAGAAGACCTCATTACCATGTCGGAGAAGGTCTACAATTTCGAGCGCATCTTCAATCTTCGCATGGGCAAGGGTACGCGCGCGAACCACAACTGCCCGAACCGCGGCCTCGGCCCCGTCTTCGAAGACGAGTGGAACGCACGTCCGGACTACTTCGACGGCAAGTTGAAGGAGGCTGGCGTGGAGCCGGCGGGCATGTCCGTCAAGGATAAGGTCGCCAAATTGCAGGAGTTCCGCCGCGGGCAGTGGGAGCACCTCGTCGACGCCGTCTACAAGCGTCGCGGCTGGAACCGCAACGGCATTCCGACGCAGGAGACCGTCAAACGCCTCGGCATCGACTATCCCGATGTGGTCGAGCTTCTGAAGAGGCACCTGAAGCCCGAGGACGAGTTCTAGAGCCTGCTCGGCATAACAGGAAAAAAGACTGGAGAATCCGCATGATCAAGGTAAATGGAGAAGACGCGGCCTGGAGAGAGGGCATGACAGTACAGGACGTGCTGGACGACAAGAATTTCACGTTCCGCATGATCTCAGTGTGGATCGACGGCACGGCCGTCCCCAACCGCGAACTGTACCCGGCGACTCCCGTCCCCGACGGAAGCGACGTACAGGTCATCCATATGATCAGCGGAGGATAGGCGAAAGAAGCAAAGCCATATGCATAACGCAGGAGCCCGGCATTCGCAAGATGCCGGGCTCCTGTCTTTCGTTATCGATGATCGAACCGCGTTACTCTCCGTTCGATTCCGGTTCCGCCTGCTCCTCCGGGATACAGGGCCCCTCCTTTGCCGAGCACATCAGCATGGCGACGAAATGCAGACGCGGAATGTTCTCGCAGATGATCTTGATCATCACCGCGATCGGCACCGAGAGCAGCGCCCCGGAAAAACCCCAGATCAACCCCCAGAACATGAGAGAGACGAGGATGACGACCGGGCTGAGGTCAAGCGCGTCGCCCATGATCTTCGGGGTCATGATGTTGCCGATGGTCATCTGTATGGCGAGCAGAGAGAGGGCGGTGAGCGCGCAGGGGACCCAGTTGGGGTAGAACTGAACCAGCGCGATGAGAATCGGCGGGATCGACGCCACGATCGACCCGATGGTCGGGATGAAATTCAGGAAAAACGCCAAAACGCCCCAAGTCATGGCGAAATCGATCCCCAGCAGGGTGAGCGCGATCCACACGCACGTGCCGGTAGCGAAGCTGATCACGGCGAGCGTCCGCAGGTACTTCGATATCTGCGTGACGATCTTGTCGCCGATCTCCCCCACCATGGCACCCGTCCGTCCCCGGAACGCCATCCGGAGGCGGTTGTTCATATACGGCGACTCGAGCAGCATGAACACCAAAAAGATCATGATCATGACCAGGTTGCTCAGCCAGTGCAGCATGAAACCCGTTACCCCGGAAACGTAACGGCCGACCGTGTTGTACCAGTTGATCTCCTGCCAGAAATCCTTAGGCACATTGAACTCGACGAGAAGGGTCTGCCCGATGTTCACCAATTTGCCGTAGTACCCCGGCAGAATCTCCATCATTCCCTGCAACTTGCTGTTTAAAAGGATACCCAGCGGAAGGCAGACGCCGACCAGGGCAACGAGGACGAAAATCACCATCACCACAGGAGGCAGGCGATAGCGCCCCCCCGCCTTGATCACGGGGGCGAGAAGCAGGGCGAGCAGAAACGCCAGCATAAACGGTATTGCAACCTGTGCGGCTTTGCTCAACACGAAACCGATCGCGAGGACCGTGATGACAGCGACGCACGGCTCGATGATGCTCGGGCGTTTCCTCGATTTTTTCAGCAAAACGTTATCCGATCTTTTTATAAACGGCGCCCTGGGCACCGGAGGTCACAAATTCCCGATAGCGCTCCAAGAACTGGCTACCTGTCGGTTTTACGACGATTTCGCGGACGGCGGCGCGTTTCTCCAACTCCTCCTGCGTAACGCAGAGTTCGATACTGCGTGCGGCGACGTCGATTTTGATCGTGTCGCCTTCGCGGACGAGCCCGATGGGACCTCCTGCTGCGGCCTCGGGCGAGACATGGCCGATCGAAGCGCCGCGGGACGCGCCGGAGAACCTGCCGTCGGTCAAGAGCGCCACCGACGAGTCGAGCCCCAGGCCAGCGAGCGCCGCAGTCGGCGTCAGCATCTCGCGCATACCGGGACCGCCCTTGGGGCCCTCGTTGCGGATGACGACGACGTCGCCCTTCTGGATTTTTCCCGCGGAGATCGCGGCAAAGGCCTCGTCCTCGCATTCGAAGACCCGCGCAGGGCCGGAGTGGTGCATCATCTCGGGGAGGACGGCGCTCTGTTTGACGACGCTGCCAAGCGGCGCGATGTTGCCGGTTAGGATCGCAAGGCCTCCCTCGGCGTGGACCGGGTCCTCCAGCGGGCGGATGACCTCCGGGTCGCGGACCTTTGCGTTCTTGATATTCTCCCCGACTTTTTCACTCGTGACCGTCATGGGTTCGCGGGAGATCAGCCCTTTCTCGGCGAGCCTGCTCATCACGGCCGGGATGCCGCCCGCCTCGTAGAGGTCGGCGATGAAATACTTTCCGCCGGGGCTCATGCTGCAGATATGTGGCGTGCGCCTGCTGATCGCGTCGATGTGCGAGAGCGGTATCTCGAAGCCGGCGTTGTGTGCGATCGCCGGAATGTGCAGGCAGGTGTTGGTCGACCCGCCGAGCGCCACATCGACGGCGAGCGCGTTGTCGATCGCCTCCTTCGTTACGATATCCCGCGGGCGGATGTTCCTCTCGACCAGCGTCATGATCGCGCGACCGGCGTCCTTGGCGAGGCGGATGCGCTCGGAGTAGACGGCGGGGATCGTGCCGTTGCCGGGCAGGGCGAGGCCAATGGCCTCCAGTACGCAATTCATGGTGTTGGCCGTGAACATACCCGCGCAAGAACCGCAGGTCGGGCAGACGCAACGCTCCATCTCGGAGAGCTCGTCGTCGGACATTTTGCCCGCGATGCGCTTGCCCACGCCCTCGAAGATCGTCGAGAGATCGGCGCGCTTGCCCTCGAAGCGTCCCGGCAACATCGGCCCGCCACTCAGAATAATCGTCGGCACGTTCAGCTCGAGCGCGGACATCGCCATGCCGGGGATAATCTTGTCGCAGTTGGTGACCATGACCAACGCGTCGAAACCGTGCGCGACCGTCATGACTTCGATCGTATCCTTCACCAGCTCGCGGCTGGGAAGGGAGTACCTCATGCCACTGTGGTTCATCGCGATGCCGTCGCAGACGCCGATCGTCGGAAACTCGATCGGCAGCCCGCCTGCAGCATACACGCCGGCTCGAACGGCCTGCACGAGCAGCCCGAGATGATTGTGTCCCGGGATGACCTGGTTATATGCATTGACGACGCCGATCCACGGGCGTTCGATCTCCCAATCGGTAAACCCGTTCGCGTACAGCAGAGATCTGTGCGGCGCGCGCTCCGCGCCTTTTTTGACGTTGATGCTGTTCATCATACTGCCAACTCCTCGTCCGTTATCGATTTTTCGTTTCGGTCTTGAGGCTGTCCATCAGGTCAGCCGCTCCCCACGCGGACACCTCGAGCTTTTCGAAATAAGCGGGCGCTCCCGATCGTTTCGGTGTGGAGTGCGTCACGAAGGAGGCTGCCGTAATGGGGGTCAACTTCGGTTTTTTCAGATCGACCTCGAAGATACGCACCGCCACGATCACGCCGTTCACCCGCGCGATAAAGTTGCCGTTTGGATCGCGTTCGAGTGTGATCCTCGCAGGATACGAGAAGTTGATCACCTTGACGTCCGAAGTCCATGTCGTCTTGTTGCCTTCGAAATATTGAAACCTGCCTCTGCCGTCCGGAAAGACGTAAAAGGCGTACCCCTTGTCGCCGTTCCACAGCCCAACGCCTGCAGCCGGGCTCTCGGAGTTGTACACCGTCGCCGTCACGGACCACTCTTTGCGCAGTTGAACGTCCTCCGGCAGGTCGAAACGCGTGAAGACGTAGGAGTCGGACAATCGGGGCATGATCTTGAACATGCCGCTCTCCGGCATTTCATACTTCAAGGCATCCTGGCCGAGCTTGAAGCTCTTCGCGTCGAAGACCTGATCGTAGCGCGCGGACGTACTCGCATCGACGCTCGCGGCGAGCGCGGGGCCGGCAACGGAGAGAGAGATAAGGACGCAGATACAGGCTGTAACAAAAACCGTTCTTACGAAAACACGCATGGCAATACCTCCCAAAATAATTTTTGAAAAAGATGATTCGGTCGTTCGGACCGCCACTTCCCCATTTGAGAGAAAAACGACGGGCATTTCGATCTTTCTCCTCCGGCCCTAATGCTCAGCCGGTTTTCCCCTTGAGTTCCGCTGCACAGAAACCGTTTATAATTGTAACCAGAGAAAGAGTTTTGGGCAAACCCCGGCGGATCGTCAATTATACTTCGCGCGGAGCGATTCTGACAATATTTTGAAATATAGGGAGGCGCTGATCAAATCGCTCATACAGCAGCACGCCGTGTAAAAATGCAGGAACCACGGGGGTTCAAAGAGTTTCCGACGATAAATCGGCCTTTATATAGGCCCGGAGCGATGCGTTGCAGGGGGATCGTTCTTCTGCTAAAATATCCCAATCTTGAGAACCCCGGTCGGGGTTAAATTTTTTTTGGGTGGGATGTTTGACATGGCAACACAGCGCAACAATTCAGATGCCGAGATTATGACCCGCGAGGGATATGAAAAACTAAAGACAGAACTTTCCATCCTGCGGACGGACAAGAGACTCGAAATCGCGAACAAACTCGAAGAGGCGAGGGCCTTCGGCGATCTGAGCGAAAATGCAGAGTACCACGCGGCGAAAGAGGAGCAGGAAAAGTTGGAGGGGCGCATCAGCCGTCTCGAATATAAACTCAACAAAGCCAAAATCGTCGACTTCGACGATCTCGATACCAGCCAGGTCAATCTGGGAACGACCATCACGTTGCGCGATCTGGATAAAAACGCTCTCTTCACATATATGCTGGTCGGTACCGAGGAATCGGATCCCAAGGAGAATAAAATCTCCGCCTCCAGCCCCGTGGGCAAAGCCATCTCCGGCAAGTCCGTCGGCGACGAGGTTTCCGTCCGCGTCCCCCGGGGAATTCGCCGCCTTAAAATCGAAGAAATCACCGCGATGAAATAACAGGGCCAAACGGCCCTACCGAGGCTGAAACGGCGCCGGAGACCCCGGCGCTTTTTTACATATCCCAAGAAAAGACCGATTTATCGCCGGGAGCCTGAAGAACGAAGACCGTACGTAAACCCTGCAACTTCTACTTTCCGCCCGATATTTAGAGAGATACCCCAAATGCCGACAATCTTTATAGTCGGAAGACTCTTCATGCCACGGATGGCGTATGCCGACCGTGGAAGGAGGTGAACGAACATGAGTGTCATGGGAATCGGTGTGTCGTCTGGCGCGTGGGATTACTGGGAACTCCTCCGACGCAGCGAGGCGAGGCAGAACGCCTCTCTCGCGCCGAGCGCCATGGACGCAGTCCAACCGATCGGGGAGGAGCAGGACAAGTCGGCCACGCCACTGCTGCAGGAGACGCCTCCGGTCATCCCGCCGGAACGACGGAATCTCTTCGCCGAACAGCTCGCCGCAACCATCCTGGAACAGGAAAAAGGCGAAGAGGGCGACGGCGCGGCGACAGTGGCGAACCCCTTCACGACGGCGCTCGACGAGTCGACAAATTCATCGTCCGGTTCGCCCGGGAGCAAGATCGCCATCAAGAGCGTCACGGATGGAGGCGCGAGGTATATCGTCGGCGTTCGGACGGACGGGAACGGGGATGAGGCCGAAGTCTTCCGGATTCCGCAGGATGCCTCGGCGCGAAAATCGCCGCTCAAGGAATCGCAGGAATTTCTCGAAATGGAGCTGCTGAGCAACTCCTCGAAAGAAACGACCGAGAAGGAATCTTGCATCGGGACGGCCGCGAAAAAAATTTCCTCCGCACTGATCAAACAGGCGCAGAATGCGTACGGGATGTACTCGTCATTACGGGACATTTATAACGTGGCAGCCTAAAAAACAAGACCGTGAGGTGCTGCACTGCGCCCCACGGTCCTGTTCTTCAAGAAAGGCGAAACGTCAATAAGCGGATTCGAAAATTTTTAGAACATCCACCATCTCCAGTTTTTTGAGCGAACCAATGGGCCCGTTGCGCGTTACATGTGCGGCCAACTCCGGCAGGTCGGCCTTCGGGATACCCATATCCCCCAGCGCGACGGGCGCGCCGAGCGACGCGAAGAACCCCTTCAGACACTCGATTCCCGCAAGCGCCCTCTCTTCCTCGCTGCTCTCGTTCGTACCGAACACCCGCTCGGCAAAGCGCGCGAACGTCGGCATGTCCTCGCGACAGGCGTATTTCATCCACGCCGGCATGATCGCCGAGAGCGTCTCGCCGTGGATCGAGTCGTACTTCGCTGAGAGCGTGTGCCCCATCGCGTGCGACGAAAATTCGCCACGCGTCGGGTGTCCCGCCCAGGTCGTGCCGTTCAGCGCGTTTACCGCAGCCCAGGCGAACTGCGCGCGCGCATCGTAGTCGTCCGGGTGCGCCCTCAAAATCGGCATCAGCCGGATGATCGAGCGCACGAGGCCCTCGGCGTACTCCTTCTGTATCTCCAGCCCCTTCGCCCCGTCGAAGTACGTCTCCAGCACATGACAGATCGCGTCGATGCCGCCGTCCATCGTCTGGCGTTCGGAGACGGAGAACTGAACGGACGGGTCGATCAGCGTGCAGCGGGGGTAGAGCAATTCGTTGCTCAGGCCGACCTTGTGGCCCAGCTCCTCGTTGGTCATCACGGACGTGTAGTTCATCTCGGATGCCGTGGCCGAGACGGTGACGACCGCGTAGATCGGCAGGGCCTTCTCTACCTTCGCCTTGCGCGCGTAGAAATCCCACATGTCGCCGTCGTAGAGGGAACCCGCGGCGATCCCCTTGGCGCTGTCGATAACGCTGCCGCCACCGATGGCGACGATCGCGTCGAGCTTGTTCGCCTTGATCGCCTCCACCGCCTCGCGCGCCTTCGAGACCACGGGGTTGGCTTTCACACCGGCGCACTCGAAGAAGACGATGTCGTGCGAATTAAGAGCCCCAACGACCTGTTCGTATACGCCCGTCTTATGAATGGAACCGCCCCCGTAGAGGAGCAAGACGCGCGAAACCCCGCCCTTCGCCAACTCGTCCGCCAGCTTCGGAAAGACGCCGCGTCCGAAAACCACCCGTGTGGGGTTGTAAAATGTAAAGTCATACACTTCGAACACCTCTCTTGTCTAAAATCGCGACACGCGCTACTCCTGTCATACATTTATAGTGTAGCCGAACTCGGGAAAAAATAAACGGCGATGGTGCCGAGGATGCTTTCAGTGGCAGTATCAAGAAAGTGAAAGCAAGGGGCGCGAGGCAGCAAAAAAAGAGCGAGCGAGGAGGTGGAATTAATTCCACTTCCTCGCTCGCTCTTCAATTAATCCTGGCGGCGACCTACTCTCCCACAAGTACCCCTTGCAGTACCATCGGCGCGGGAGGGCTTAACTGCCGGGTTCGGCATGTGACCGGGTGTGACCCCTCCGCTATGGCCACCAGAAAACTTTCATGTTAC
>JAVBQG010000061.1:0-28339 GCA_031549185.1 Synergistaceae bacterium
CGGCAGCTTTTGCGTGGCACATGCTGTTCTAATGGGGCAAAGAGGGGATATTTCCCCTCCACTTGACCTTTCCCGGAGGTTTGGCGGGCATGCGCGATGAGAAAATTACGGCACGGGGGTGGGGGTAATGGAGATTTGGGACCCATCACCTCCCCTTGCCATACGGTATAATTATTGTATAATGATCCAAGATCTTCACAAAGTACACAATTGCGACCGCAAGGGGGCTGCTATCTATGGAGGGGAAGGGCAACGTCTACGTAGGTTCGGAAATCGGCAAACTGCGAAGGGTTTTTCTTCACAAACCGGGCAAAGAGCTGAAACGCCTCACCATCGACAACAAGGACGAGCTGCTCTTCGACGAGATCCCTTGGGTAGAGCGCGCGCGCGTCGATCACGATACCTTCGCGGATCTCTTGCGAAGCAACGGTACCGAGGTGGTTTATTTTCAAGAGTGCCTCGCCGAGGTCGTAAGGGATCCCTCCGTCCGCGGCGACATCCTCGACGACGCCCTCGAACACGAGACGCACGACGACAATCTCAAGACGGCGCTCAAGCAAACGATCATGGAGATGACGGCCGAGGAAGTCGCCGAGACGCTGGTCGGCGGCATGACGAAGAAAGAGGCGGCGGCGCGAATCGGCAAGATCAAAAGCCTCGTCCTGACGGCCGAGGACGACTATTCCTTCTTCATCCGCCCCCTCCCCAACCTCTACTTCCAGCGCGATCCCTTCTTCTTCGTCCGCAACGGCGTCGTCCTCAGCTCTATGCGCTACCTGGCCCGCCAGCGGGAACCGCTCTACGCGAGATACATTTTCAAAAATCACCCGCTCTTCAAAGGCGTCAAGATCCTCTTCGGCGAGAACGGCAAGGACGCGCACCCCAACGCCATCGAGGGCGGCGATTTTCTCGTGCTGAACGACGACTGCGTGGCGGTCGGGTTCAGCCAGCGCAGCACGGCCGGAACCATTCAGGCGGTCGGCAGCAAACTCGCCTCCGAAATCGGCCTCTGCAAAGTCCTCGCCTTCGATATCCCCAAGATGCGCGCCTATATGCACCTCGACACGGTCTTCACCATGGTTGACAAAGACGCGTTCACCATCTATCCCGGCGTGCACAAGTACATGCGCGCGTGGGAACTGACCTACGAACTGAACGGAAACCTGGCGGAGATCGTCGAATACGCCGACATCTTCGACGCGCTCAAGAAAAACATGGGCCTCGACAAAATTCGCTGCATCGAGACGGGCGGCGGCGATCCGATCGAGGCGGCGCGCGACCAGTGGAACGACGGCACCAACACCCTGGCCATCGCGCCCGGCGTGGTCGTCACCTACGAGTGCAACATCGTCTCCAACCGGGCCCTGCGAGAGAACGGCGTCACCGTCCACGAGATCAACGGATCGGAGATGGGCAAAGGCCGAGGCGGTCCCCGCTGCATGTCGATGCCGCTGATGCGGGAGGGCTAGAAAGTTTCAACAAAAATAGTGAAGCCGCCCGCTTATGAGTTCTGTATGCTCCAAATTTTGCGAGTCAGATGCCCCCGGCAAAGCCGGGGGATTACCGTGTTTTATGTAGCGTGATAAAATACGACACCCCTACTCCACCGGCTTGACCGAGCCCAAGCCCTCGATGTCGTCGACGGGGAGGGAGAAAATCATGCCGCGCGCCTCTTTGCTGAGGCCGCAGACCTTCGTGATCGAGCTCATGATCTCGTGCTTCTGTTCGGCGGTCGTGAGGATCGCGACGATGTCCTTCTCCATCTGCGCGGTGACGCCGAAGAATTTGGCGTCCTCGTCGACGTCGATCTTTCTGCCGTGCAGGACCGTGCCGCCCCTCGCCCCGGCCGCGCGTGCCGCGTCCATCACTTCATCGATGTGACCCTGGTTGACGACCGCGAGTATCAGGTCATATTTCGAAACGCACTTTATGTTGTCCAATTTTCCTTCCTCTTCCTTTCGGTCGATCTCGGTATCCTTGAGAATCATCTGGAGCACGGAGTTGTTGAGGCCGTTGAGCGGCGACACGAACGCGATGCCCTTCCCCGGCTTGCGCAGGTGGAGCTTCCCGGAGAGCATTGAAAGCAGCTCAGGCACTTTGAAATCCGGCTCCAGACAGAAGAAGACGGATTTATCGATGGAGTTCAGCCCCAGAAGGCTCACGAACTCCGAACCGGCCGTCCCCTCCGCAAGGCAGATAAAGTGAAAGCGGATGCGCTCCTCCCGCAGGATGTTCACGACCTTGCCGGTGCGCGATCGGTCCACGATCACGACCAGTAGTTTGATGGCACAGGGTCTGTCGTTTTCACTCATTTTGAGGACTCCTCCTCGTATTCGATAATTTCGTCGACTGCCGGCAGGTCGACCATGTCAATGCTCTCCAGGGTCTCCGCCGTCTTCATCTGCCTTCCGTAGACGAGGCCCATCAGCTGGATGGTAACCAGAGGCGTCATGGCGACCATCGCGACGACGCCGAACGCGTCGGTCAGGACGTTGCCGCCGACACCCTCGCAGGCACCGATCGCAAAGGGCAGCAGGAAGGTGGATGTCATCGGGCCGCTGGCGACTCCACCGGAGTCGAACGCGATACCGACGAAAAGCCTGGGGACGAAGAAAGTCAGCGCAAGCGAGATGCAGTAACCGGGCACCAGCAGCCAGAAGATCGAGATTCCGGTGAGAATTCGCAGCATCGCGAGCGCAAGCGAGACCGCCACCCCGAGGGAGAGCGACAGGCGCATCGCCCGTTGCGAAACCGCACCGTTGGAGATCTCCTCGACCTGCTTGTTCAAGACATGCACGGCCGGTTCCGCTACGACGATGTAATAACCGACGATCATTCCCAGCGGAATCAGGGCCCATTTGTAAGCGGAGCCCGCAATCACCGAACCGATCAGATGTCCGACCGGGATAAAACCGACGTTGACACCCGTCAGAAAGAGGACGAGGCCGATCATCGTGTAGACGAACCCGATGCCGACGCGGAGCAGCTGGCGGTTGGTGAACTTTTTGGAGACCAGCTGGAAGGCGAGGAAGAAGAGGCAGATCGGCACCAACGCCATCAGCACCTCTTTCAAATACACGGGCAACTGGCGTGCAAACTGCGCCGCCACGTCGCGCGTGGTCTGCACATTCGCGACCGATACCGGCGTGTAGCTCGCGTCGGAAGGGTTGTAGACGATCCCAAGTATCATGACCGCCAGAATGGGGCCAATGCTGCAGAGGGCGACGAGGCCGAAGCTGTCGTCCTGCGAGTGCTCGCCGCCGCGCATGGCGGAGAGGCCGACGCCGATGGCCATGATGAAGGGCACCGTAATCGGTCCGGTTGTGACGCCGCCCGAATCGAAGGCGACGGCGATGAAATCCCTCGGCGCGAACATCGCCAGCGCAAAGACGATAATGTAAAAGAACATCAGCATCTGAGAGAGACCGATTTTGAAGAGCGTACGCAACGTCGCCACAACGAGAAAAATACCCACACCGAGACCGACGGTGGCGATCAGCACAATGTTGGGGACCGAGGGGACTTGCCTGGCCAGTACCTGCAGATCCGGCTCAGCAATCGTAATGATGAAGCCCATCAGGAAACTCAGAAAAACCAACAGTAGAATTTTTTTCGTCTTGCCGAATTGACCGCCGACAGCCTCGCCCATCGGCATCATGGCGATGTCCGCCCCTAACGAGAAGAAGCCCATGCCTACGACCAGCATCGACGCGCCGACGAGGAACATGATCGTAAGCCCGATCGGCAACGGCGTGGCCGTGATGCTGAGCAGAAAGACGATGCCGGTAATGGGAAGGACGGAGGTGAGGGATTCGTAGATTTTCTCTTTGAGCTTTTTATTCATGCAGCGGCCTCTCAATTCGCAGGGATGAACGCCGGCTACAAAGGCTTACCTGAGCGTATGCGCAGATGATAACATGGATCAATCGAGAGACAAACCCCCTTATTCCGTCTTACCCTTCGACGGCCTCACGTTCGCCGTCCGCCTCGCCTTGGCGGCTTCCGCGGCGGCTTCGTTCTCGGCCTTGATCTCCGGGGGAACCGGGAGCTGTGCGTGCAGCTGGTCGTAGAGGACTTTCCAGACGCCGACTCCCTGGCTCTCGCTCAGGTGCTCCGAGACCATCTCCACCACAGTGTCCTCCAACGGGCCGTACTCGCGCTTCTTCTCCTGTGCCTCGCCGAAGTTACGCGCGGACTTGAGCATGTCCTTCCAGAGTTTGGCGAACATGATGCCCTCGAACTGCTTGCAGGTCTCTTCCAGCTTCTTCTCCTGCCGGCGGTACTCTTCCGGCGTGACGCTGCCATCGGCGTTTTTCGCCCGCCCGGGCCTGTTGATGGCGCTGTAGTCGGCCATTATTGCAACACCAGCTCTCCGTGCAACGCGCCCGCCTGGTCCATGGCCTGCAGGATCGCGATCAGGTCCCTCGGCTTCGCGCCGACCGCGTTGACGGCGGTCACCAGATCCTCGACCGTGGAGGAGGTCGGAAGCTCCACGAGCTGACCGCCGCCTTCGCGCACCTGCACATCCGACTCGGGGGTCACGACCGTCTGTCCGCGCCTCGCAAAATCGCCGGGCTGGCTGACCTGGGAGCCCTCCTGCACGCTGACCATCAGGTTTCCGTGCGCGACGGCCACGTTGCCGATGCGGACGTTGCCGCCCATCACGATCGTGCCGGTGCGCTCGTTGACCACGACGCGCGCCACCGTATCGGGCCGGATCGCGAGGCCCTCGATCGATGCGATGAAGGCCGACGGTGAGTTGCGGTAGCTCGCTGGCATGTTGACGCTGATGCGGCCGCCGTCGACAGCGTGCGCGACGTTGCCGAATTTCGTGTTGAGCGCGGCAGCCACGCGCTGCGCCGTGGTGAAGTCGGACTGGCGGAGCAGCAGGTTGATGCTGCCGTCGCCGGCAAAGCTCATGGGAACGCCCTGCTCGACGATGGCGCCGTTCGGCACGCGTCCGACCGTGACGACGTTCTTCTTGACCGTGGAGCCGGACGAGCCGCTGTCCGACCAGCCGCCGATCGTGAGCGGGCCTTGCGCGACGGCGTAGACCTGCCCATTGGCCGCCTTCAACGGCGTCTGCAGCAGCACGCCGCCCTCCAGGCTCTTGGCGTCGCCGATGGCGCTGACCACCACGTCGGTGTTCTGTCCGGGGAGCAGGAAGGGCGAGAGCTGGCAGGTGACCGAGACCACCGCCGCATTTTTGCTCTTGATCAGTTTCGGATCGACGGTAACACCGAACTGCTGCGTCATGTTCGACATCATCTGCATCGCCATCTGTCCCTTGTCGCCCGTGCCCTGCAGGCCGACGACGAGACCCATGCCGACGAGCTGGTTCTCGCGGACGCCCTCGATCGTGGCGAGATCCTTCAGGCGCACCATCGGCTGCACGGCAGCCTCCGCCGCGCCCGCAATCATCAAGAGTACGAACAGCAACAGAATCATTTTTTTCTTCATGGCCTTACCCCCGTATGTCCCTATACCTGGAAAATCCCTAAAACTCATCCGCTTCGCGGATACCTCTCCCCCCGGCCCTCTTCCCCGAAACGGGGAAGAGGAGAAAAGCGGGAACCGCGAGAATCTTGTTTTGCCCCCCCCTCCCTCTCTACTCTGGGAGAGGGAGGGGGAGGGGCCGGGGGTAGGTGAGGTCGCCCCGCGGGGGCGCATGTCCGTTTTTAGAATATCGCCGACAGAATCTGATTGATGACGCCGGGGCGCTGCGTCCGCGAGACGGTGCCCTTGCCCGTCACGACGACCTCTGCATTGGCGACCCGCGTACTCTCCACCACGTTGTTGTGCGAGATGTCCTGCGGACGAATGACGCCGGAGAAGCGCACGTTCATCTTCTCGGCCCCGCTCGTCAGGTACCTGTCGCCCTGGATCACCATGTTGCCGTTGGGCATGATGTCCGTCACGAGGCAGCTCACGGTCGTCCTGAGTTCCTTGGTGCGCTCGACCTTGGTGTCGCTGTTCATACCTGAGATCGAACCGAAGCCGAAGCCCCGGATGAAGTTGAGGATTCCGTAACCCGTGTCGATGTTCTCCGCCGTCGTCTTGGTCGATTTGACCTTGCCCTCGTCGCTGTCGTCCACGTTCTCGATGACGCGGACCATGACGATGTCGCCGATGCCCGACGCCTTGCGGTCGACGAACAGGCTCCCCTTGTCGTTCCACAGCGAGTCGGCGAACGCCGGAGCGGCGAACAGGCTCACGAGCATCGCGAAGACGGCAGCCAGTATATATCTTCGATTCATGTGAATTCCCTCCTTCACGGGACTTGACCGATTCTAGTTTATTTCCACGAGGCCGACGTCGATCACTTTGCCGGTCATCATTTTCTTGCTGCTCAGATTTCTCACCCGTATCGTGTCGCCGATCGCGCCCCGTTCGAGCGCGATCCCCTGCACCGAGACGGTAAGGCCGTTCACGTTGGCGACCAGGGAGACGAGCGAGCCGGACTTCACCAGCTGCAGCTGCTCCACATCCCCAAAGGAGATCGCCTTGCCCGCCCGGACCGGCCCATCGAGCGTCGCCTGCGACAGCTGCGACGGATCCCAGGCACACGGCTTCATCATCCCGACCGTGTCCATACGGACCCTCAGTACCTCGTTCGAGAGCGACGCGCCCCGATCAAGGTCGCGCGTCGCGTAGACGACCGGCTGGTACCACTTCAGCTTGGCCTGTTTGTTTGCCTTGCGTCCCCCGCGATCGAACTTGACCGCGATCGTACGTGCCCCGGGCATGACCTTCGGCGGCAAAGAAAAACTTCCCGCTCCGCTCAGCTGCTCGGGGGAGATACCCTGCACGTCGATCCGCCACTTCCAGTTCGCGAGTGCCCGCAGTTGTGCAGCGACGGGCGATTCGGGGAGCACCTGTACCCTGCCGGGCATCTTCAGCGCGACATCGCGTCCCGCCGCATTCGTCGTACCGAGCGCGACGATCACGTCGTCTCGCGTGAAAAAGCCGCCCGTGGGCGTCACGGCCGCCATCGAAGCGCTCGCCGCAAGTTCGCCGTCCCCGTCGAAGGTCGCGTACTCGCCGAGGTAAAACGCGCCCTCGCGGCACTCGATCGAGGCGGGCAGCTCCACGACGAGATCCACTGCGAGCGCCTCGCTCCCCCGCAGGAGGCACGCAAAAAGCGCCAGTGCCATCGTCAGAAACAGTGCGATTCTCCGTGTTCTCTTCATCGCGCGCCGCCTCTTCGTGTTTCGCTCGGAATCCCTAACGCCTCAGGTTGTTCGCGATTCTCAAAAATTCGTCCGCCGTCGTGATCGTCTTGGAGTTCGCCTCGTACGCGCGTTGCGCGACGATCATCTCGACCATCTCCTCGACGACCTGCACGTTCGACATTTCCAACGTGTACTGCTCGAGCGTGCCGAAGCCCTCGTCGCCGGGGTTTCCGATGATCGGGTCGCCGCTCGCGTCGGTCTGGACGAAGAAGTTCTTGCCGACCGCCTTCAGGCCCGGCGTGTTCACGAAGCGCGCCAGCTCGATCTGCCCGATCTCCTGCGCCTCGTCGTTGCCCGGCGTCTTGATCGTCACGGTGCCGGTGGCGCTGACGGAGAAATCCGTCGCGTCCTCGGGAACCACGATCGGCGGTTCGATGAGATAGCCGTCGTGCGTCACGACCTGTCCGTTGGCGTCGATCTTCCAGTTGCTGTCGCGCGTGTAGGTGATGGTACCGTCGGGCATCATCACCTGATAGAACCCCTCGCCCGCAATGGCGATGTCGGTCGGGTTGTCCGTGACCTGCAGGGGTCCCTGCCCGAACATCCTCGTGGTACCGGCCACTCGCACGCCGAGGCCGACCTGGATGCCCGTCGGGATCATCGAATCGGGATCGACCGGCGTGCCGGGCTCGCGGTTGATCTGATAGAGCAGATCCTGAAAATCCGCCCGTATTTTTTTGAACCCCGACGTATTGACGTTCGCCAAATCGTTGGCGACGACATCAAGGTGCGTCTGCTGTGCGATCATACCGCTTGCGCCGGACCAGAGTGAACGAAGCATGAAAACTACCCCCTAATTGATCTCTATATAAACAGTATCGATCTTCGCGATTCGAATCTTTACGGCTATGTCGGCTTGCCGACCGACGTGTACAGCCTGCCGGAGAGTTCGTCCTGGATCGTCACGGCACGGCCGGCGGCCTCGTAGGCGCGGTTGGCTTCGATCATGCGGACCATCTCGAGGACCACTTCGACATTCGCGCGCTCGAGCGCGTTACTTACAAAATTTGGATTTTCGACTTCCTGTGGAGCGCCGGACTGATCCGTCTCGGCGAGAAGAGATTTTCCGACGTGCCGGAGGTAGGTCGGGTTCTCGAAGTCGACGACCTGCATCTGCCCCGCCAGCTCGCCGTCTGCGAAAATCTGGCCCTGGTCGTTGATGTAATATCGCGACGCTTCACCCAACTCGACGCGCCCATCGACCCCGAGGACGAACTCCCCCTCGTGCGTCATGAGCTGCCCGTCCGCGCCTCGTTGGAAATGTCCGGAGCGAGTGTAGAAGGTGTTGCCGTTACCATCCTCGACGGTGAAGAAACCCTTTCCGTTGATCATGACGTCGAGCGGATTTTCCGTGGTCTGGACGACACCGGGGTGCGTGCTCATCACCGTCTCGCTCATCACGTTCGCGAGCGGTATCGAGCCGACGGTCGTGCGGCCCCGCACATAGGGGTAGAACTTGCGATCGCCCAGCTCCTGGTTGAGGGCCTCGTCGACGATCGTGTAGCGTTCCAGGCGATCCATCAGGACCTCGGGGAAGGACTGGTTTACCGCCACGCGCTCCTTGAAGCCCGCCGTATCGACGTTCGCCAGGTTATTGCCGACTACGTCGAGCATTTTCTCCTGTACGAGCATGGCCGAGGTTGCCGTGTAAATCCCTCTGAACATTCCTTCGCCCCCTGATCGATCGCTTTTTGTTAGCGGCGCCGGCCCCCTTTGCGGATGGCCGAGAGCACCGTTCCCGATTCCTTGAGTTTGTCCAGTTCCTGAAGCGCCTTGCCGGTTCCGAGCGCCACGCACTCCATCGGGCATTCCGCAACGACCGTGTCGATCTCGGTCTGTTCCGTGATGAGCTGGGATAAGCCCCTGAGCAGAGCCCCTCCACCCGTGAGGATGACTCCCCTGTCAATAATATCGGCTGCCAACTCCGGCGGCGTTAGCTCGAGCACGCTGCGAATTCCACCGATTATCGAGCCGACCGCCTCTTCGATGGCCTTCGCGACGTCCTTGCTGGTGATCGTGATCTGCTTCGGCAAGCCCTGGATCAGGTCACGGCCGCGGATTTCCATCGAGAGATCGTCCCCCTCGGGGAAACAGGTTCCGATGCGGACCTTCAAATCCTCGGCCGTCTGCTCGCCGATCGCGAGATTGAACTGCCTTCTTACATATCGGATGATTGCCTCGTCGAATTTATCTCCGCCGACGCGAAGCGACTCGGCGACCACGATGCCGCCGAGCGAGATGACGGCGACGTCCGTCGTGCCGCCGCCGATGTCGACGATCAAGTTGCCGCGCGGCTCCGCGATATCGAGCCCGGCGCCGATCGCGGCCGCCATTGGCTCCTCGATCAGGTACGCCTCTTTCGCGCCGACTTCGAGCGCCGCCTCGAGCACCGCGCGCCGCTCGACGTCCGTTGCGCCCGACGGCACACAGATCATCACCCGGTGGCGCATGATTCTCTCGAGACCGACCGTCACCTTCTTGATGAAGAGCCGCAGCATGACTTCGGTCATCGTGTAGTCGGCGATGACACCGTCCTTCAGCGGACGGACCGCCGTCACGTTGCCGGGCGTGCGTCCGAGCATCAGTTTGGCGTCGTCCCCGACGGCGAGGATCTTCCCTGTGTTCTGGTCCATCGCGACCACGGAGGGCTCGCGCAACACGACGCCCTTATCCTTGATAAAAATCAGAACGGTCGCCGTTCCGAGGTCTATGCCTATATCTTTTCCCCACACAGGGCAACACCCTTTCGCGTTAAATTGACAGTAATTCTGTTTCTGCCTATCTTTTATAGGGACGCGCAATGCGCATCCCTACAGCATAATGCACAACCCAATTCGACATCGCGACCGACATGCACGGTTGCGTTAGCCATTATAAATGATTCAGGGAATTTTTGCGGGAGGAATTTCGGAGATAAAAGGGCGTTCGATCTGCGGATAAAAGCGAATCTACCATTCGATGGGAGAAGGATACTTCACCTTCCAGAAAAAAAGTCCCGACGGGCTCAATGTCCGCGCGCTCGCGGTCCGATCGAGCGCGCCGGCCAGGAGACCGGAGAGCCACGCCTCGTCGCGCCGACCCCTGGCGATCTCGAGAAGGTTCCCGACTGCGATGCGGATCATGTTGGTGAGGAAAGCGTTCGCCTCGATTTTGAAGACCACCAGGCGGCCCCTTTGAAAAAGCCTCGCGCGCATCACGTCGCGGTGCGCGTTCTCCGGGCAGTCCTCCTTGCGGCAGAAGGCGCGAAAGTCGTGACACCCCTCCAGCAATCGTGCCGCGGCCGCGGCCCGGCCCCAGTCGTATCGCCCGTGCAGCAGGCAGACGTACGGCTTTATATGAGGATAGCAGGTGCTCGCGTTCCAGATGAAGTAGCGGTACTCGCGCGAAAACGCGCTCCTGCGCGCGTGAAAGGAGTCGTCGACCGCTGCCGCGCGCATCACGGAGACCCCAGGCGGCAGTTTGGCGCCTAGCGCCAGTACGAGGCGACGGGGCTCCCACGCCTTGATCAGCGAGAGGCTCGCGACCTGGGCACGCGCATGAACGCCGGCGTCGGTACGCCCAGCGCCGTCTATGCGAACGCGCTCGCCCAGGTCGGCGAGCGCGTTTTCAAGGGCGTCCTGCACACCCCGGCCGTTCGGCTGCGACTGCCAGCCGCCGAAAGAGCCGCCGTCGTATGAAATCTCAAGCGCATAGCGGTTCATGGCAGGAGGAGAGGGAAAACCCTGCGGCTCATCAAAACGACAAACGCGATGTAGAGCGCGAGCAGACAGAGCGCCGCGCTGTCCCTCGCGCTCCAGGCGAGCGGATACATGCGCGAACGTTTCGCGCCCGCCACGTAGCAACGGGCCTCCATCGCGGTCGCAAGGTTCTCCGCGCGCTGAAAGACGAGCACGAAGAGAGGGATCAGCACGGGGATGAAGCTCCTCGCGCGCTTGATCACGCCGCCGGTTTCGAAGTCGGCCCCGCGCGATATTTGCGCTTTCAGGATTCGATCGGTCTCCTCGAAGAGCGTGGGGATGAAGCGCAGGGCGATCGTCATCATCATCGCCATCTCAGAGGCCGGAAACCCGACCTTCGCGAGCGGCGAGAGAAGCCGCTCCAGGCCGTCCGAGAATGCCATCGGGCTCGTCGTCATCATCAACAGGCTGGCGAAGATCACGAGAAAGAAGAGGCGCATGCCCATGCAGAAGGCAACCGCGATCCCCTCTTGCGTGACGCGGAAAAAGCCGAGACGAAAGATCTCGTGCCCCGGTGTCCAGAAGACGTTCAACACGGCCGTAATGACCACCAGTACCCAGACGGGGCGGGCCGCCCGCAGGATGATGCGCAGCCTCGTCTTCGTCAGAAGGGAGAACCCGCCGAGAAGCGCCGCCCACAGGGCGAAGTCGGCCGGAGCGCTCGCCATGAAGAGCCCGGCGAGCAACAAAAAGGTGCCTATGATCTTGCATCGCGGATCGAGTTCGTGAACATAAGAGTCGCCCGGTATGAACTGTCCGAGCGTCATGCTGCTCAAAAAATTCATCCCCGCACCTCCTTCATGCGTGCGACGATCGTCGGCAGACCGCTCGTAAGCTTCACGTCGACGCCGCATTCGCGCAATCCGGCGCAAAAACGCACGAGCGGCGGAATCACGAGCCCCTGCACGGGATTGTCGAGAAGATAAGCGGCGATCTCTTCGGGTGTACCGGACACCACGCGGTGGCCGCGTTCGAGCACCAAAATGCGGCTGCTCTCTTCGAGGGCCGATTGAAGGTCATGCGTGATCTGGACGACCCCCAGGCCCGAGTCCCGGATCCTCCCGAGCAACGCGGAGAGTTCGCGAATTCCGGTCGCGTCGAGTCCAGCCGTCGGCTCGTCGAGCACGAGGTAATCGGGGCGCACAGCGATGACCGACGCCAGCGCCACCCTCCGGCGTTGCCCGCCCGAGAGGGCGAACGGATTGTTGTCGAGGAGCGCGGCGTCCAGCCCGACTGCGTCGATGGCGTCGGCCACGCAGCGATCGAGGTCGTCGCCCGCGACTCCCCAGTTGCAGGGCGCAAAGGAGATCTCCTCGCGAACGGTCTCGGCGAAAAACTGCTGCTCCGGGTATTGAAAGACCAACCCGACCTTGCGGCGAACCGCACGGAGATCCTTCGATTTCTCGTGGACGTGAATGCCGTCGACGACCACAGAACCGGACTGGGGCAGCAGAAGGGCGTTCATGTGCTGCGCGAGCGTCGATTTCCCGCTTCCGGTGTGCCCGACGATCGCGATCCACTCCCCCCGCTCCACGGTCACGGAGACGTCCGAGAGGGCTTCGTAGGCGGCGGGCGTGCCGCCGTTGTACGTATAGCTCACGCCTTCGATTGCGATAGACATAACGTCTCCAGCATCTTGTCGACGGTCGGGAGGATGCTGCTGGCGACGAGGTCGTGCGCGCGCAGCTCGCGATAGAGCGCGACCTCGGGCGGCACCTCGAAATCCCATCGCATATATTCGCCCGCGAAAAAGTCGACGGGCTTTCCATCCCAGACGACGCATCCGCAGTCGATCACGACGATCCGGTTCGCCTGGATCGCCTCCTCCATCCGATGCGTGATCTGAACGATCGTCAGCCCACGCTCGTTGAGGCCGCCGAGGCAACGCAGAAACGCCTCCCGTCCCTCGGGGTCGAGCATCGAGGTCGATTCGTCCAGAATCAGCGCTTTCGGCTCGAGCGCGAGCGCCCCGGCAAGCGCGAGGCGCTGCTTCTGCCCCCCGGAGAGCGAGTGGGAGGCCACCTTGCGTTTGTCCGAGAGCCCCGCAAGGACAAGGGCATCCGCGACGCGACGCTGTATCTCGTTCGGGGGGAGCTCCAGGTTCTCGGGGCCGAAGGCGACGTCCTCCTCGACGATCGAAGCAACGATCTGGTCCTCCGGGTTTTGAAAGACCAATGCGACGCTCGCGCGGATCTCCTCGAGGCGCGAAGCGTCGTTCGTGTCGTGACCGAGAACAAGACAAACGCCCTGCGTCGGTAGCAGCAGGGCGTTGCAAAGTTTTGCCAATGTGGACTTTCCTGAACCATTCGCCCCCACCAGGGCCACCCATTCGCCTTGCGCTATCTCAAGGTCCACTCCTCGCAACGCGGGAGCGGCCGCTCCCGCATAGGAGAACGCAACTCCCCGCAAGGAGAATATGGGGGTTTGCGTCATCGCGCTAGTCTACAAGTTCGATAACGGCCATCGGAGACGCGTCTCCGACTCTGTTTCCCAGTTTGACGATGCGCGTGTAGCCGCCGTTGCGGCTCGCGTAGCGCGGCGCAAGACTGTCGAAAAGGGTATTCACGGCGGTCTTGTGAGGCATACGGGAGATCACCAGCCGGCGATCGGCAACCGTGCCTGATTTTGCCTTTGTGATCAGTTTTTCAGCCACACGGCGCAGCTCTTTCGCTCTGGTAACCGTCGTTACAATGCTTCCCTCGACAAACAGGCTTGCCGCGAGATTGCCAAGCATCGCGCGCCTGTGAGAGCCGTAGCGCCCAAGGCGCCTAAGGTTCATACGATGTCTCATCCGAGTCTGCCCTCCTTGTTAACAATTATTTGTAAAAACGATCTTCCTCCGGCTCGTCTTCCACCTCGCCGGAGAGCGTCAGGTCGAATTTCGTCAATTTCTCCTCGATCTCGCGCAACGAAATTTTTCCAAGGTTGCGGATCTTAAGGAGATCCCCGCGCGAACGGGAGACCAATTCGCCAATATAGTGGACACCGCCTCTCATCAGGCAGTTTTCGCTGCGGACGGAGAGCTCCAGGTCGCGCACGGGGCGCGCATAGGCCGGGTTGTCTCCCAGCTTCAGAAAATTCTTCGATCCACCGTCCACAAGCCCCTTGTCGACGCTCTTCGTGTTATCCTGCCCCTTCAGCTCGGCGATCAACTCCGGATCGTCGGGCGACAGCGCCAGCGCGATCGAAAGGAAATAATCCTTCAGGATCGCGGAAGCCTGTCGTACCGCCTCTTCCGGCGTCACCACGCCGTTGGTCCAGATCTCGAGCAGGAGGCGGTCGTAGTCGGTCCTCTGACCCAGACGCTTGTCGTGCACTTCGTACTTCACGCGTTTCGCGGGCGAGAAGATCGCGTCGACAAGCAAGGCGTCGACCGGGAGATATACGGGGCGCGGGCGATCCAGCGACGCGTATCCCGTACCCGACTCCACGTAGAAGTCCATGGACAGTCGCGCCCCTGCCTCGAGATGGCAGATCAGCGCGTCTGGATCGGGAAATTCGATCTCGCTGTCCAGTTGGATATCAGACGCCGTCACGACCTTGGGTCCTTCGACCTCGAGGTGTAGAATCCTGAACTCGGAGGAGAACGAACGCACAGGAATATGCTTGATATTCATGAGCAGCTCGATCATATCCTCTTTTACGCCCGGGACTGTCGTAAACTCGTGCAGCACGCCATCGACGCGCACTGCGGTAATCGCGGCACCCGATATCGACGACAGCAGGACGCGGCGAAGCGAATTCCCCAGCGTGACACCGTATCCCCGCTCAAGGGGTTCTATGGCTATCCGGCCATACGAAGAGGTACTCTCCTCTACTATGATTTCATAGCGGGCATGTTCCAAAGTTCCCCCACCTTTCAATTAAACACAGTTATACGCGGCGCCTCTTCGGAGGGCGGCACCCGTTATGAGGAATGGGCGTCGCATCCTGAATGACGTTGACCTGCAGACCCGCCGCCTGCAGTGAGCGGATCGCGGATTCGCGACCGGGGCCGGGGCCCCTGACGATGACATCGATTTCGACGACTCCGTGATCCTGGGCCACCTTCGCGGCCTGAGCGGCAGACATCTGAGCCGCGTAGGGGGTGGATTTTCTGGTTCCCTTGAAACCGACGTTCCCACCCGACGCCCATGACAGAGCGTTTCCCTGCTTGTCGGTAAGCGTCACGATCGTGTTGTTGAAGGTCGAGTATATATGGGCGACGCCATAACTGACGTGCTTTTTCTCTTTTCTCTTGCCCCTGCGTTGTACTCGCTTAGCCACCTGATTTCCCCCTTTGTCCTATATCGTCTCTGTGTTACTTGGTAACTTTCTTCTTGCCGGCGACGGTGCGTTTCGGTCCCTTGCGGGTGCGCGCGTTCGTCTTCGTATGCTGCCCCCGAACCGGAAGGCCGAGGCGGTGGCGCAAACCACGATAACAGCCTATATCCATGAGGCGCTTGATATTCATACCGATCTCGCGACGAAGGTCGCCCTCGACCTTGTAATTGTTCTCGAGCTCCGCACGAAGCTTCTGTGCCTCGTCGTCAGACAGATTCTTCACTCTCGTATCAGGATTGATTCCCGTTGCCGCGAGAATTTTCTTCGAGGTGGACAGCCCGATGCCAAAAATATAGGTGAGTCCGATCTCGATTCGCTTCTCTCTCGGCAGGTCAACTCCGGCTATACGTGCCATTCATTGTTACCTCCTTGCTCCCTGGCGCTGTTTATGTCTCGGGTTTCTGCTGCAAATCACTCGGACAACCCCATGTCGCTTGATAATCCTACAGTATTCGCAAACGGTCTTGACCGACGGTCTTACTTTCATACCCCAAAACCTCCTTCAGATCTACTGCCAAATCTATTTATACCGATAGACGATCCGGCCTCTCGTCAGATCGTACGGCGTTAGCTGAAGCAAAACGCGGTCGCCGGGCAGAATGCGGATGAAGTGCATCCTCATCTTCCCGGATACGTGTGCCAAAATCTTGTGTCCGTTCTCCAATTCCACTCTGAACATCGCATTCGGCAGCGGTTCCACGACCTTGCCCTTTACTTCTATGACATCGTCTTTCGACATGCGATCAATCTAACCTCCTCAAGTACAAGTTGTGATTTTGTTATAATCCTCTCGGGTGCGCAAAAGTTCGACCAACCACCCGTCATCGAGGATTTCTCCCCTGGCAAGCCGCCCTCTGACCTCCTCGAAAACGTAATTCGTCCTCTGCAGATGGCGGATGTTTTTCCGCTTGGGATGTTTTGCCGAGATCGTCCCACCGTTGACTATCAGAATTCGAGAATCCTTGGGAGCCATCCCGACTACAACACACGCGGAGCCTGCGTATTTCCCGCGCTTTACGATTGCCAAGCTGCCTACGGGGAAAAGCCTGTCATTATCACAACTCATTCCCATGGCGTCAGAATTTCGGCACCGTCCTCCGTAACTAGAACGGTGTGTTCGAAGTGGGCCGAATCGGACCCGTCAACCGTCACAACAGTCCAGCCGTCGCCTAGGCTCCGGACCGCCTCGCCCCCGTTCATGACCATCGGTTCGATGCAGAACGTGAGGCCCGTTTTCAGCGTCATGCCGGTTCCGGGCTTACCGTGGTTTGGCACCTGCGGTGCCTCGTGCAGCTTTTTTCCGATCCCATGCCCCGCGTAATCGCGAACAAGCCCACAGCCCTCACCGAGAACCCATTTTTCGATGGCGTGCCCTATATCCCCGATCGTTTTGCCGGGAAACACTTGATCGATCCCGACGCGCAGAGCTTTATAGGTAACGTCGAGCAGCTTCTGCCTGGCAGAAGAAATCTGTCCCACCGCATACGTGCAGGCCGCATCTCCGAAGTAGCCGTCGACGACGGCACCGACGTCGATGCTGACGATATCGCCCTCTTGAAGGACGCGGTCCGCGCTCGGTATTCCGTGAACGACCTCGTCGTTGAGCGAAACGCAGATCGAACCCGGAAACGGTGAGCGAATCCCCGCTACCCGATAGCCCTTAAAAGCGGCTTTGGCAGAAGAGCGTATGAGCAACTCCTCCGTCATTCTGTCGAGAGAGAGCGTATCGATGCCCGGCCTTATCATATCTCTCATCAATTTGTGGACATCCGCCACAACAGACCCAGCCTGTCTCATCTTGAGTACTTCGGCTGCCTTTTTCAAAGTGATCATGCTAATCGTTCACCTTGAGGGTCTTCAGAAGACTAAGCGCCGTGTCTTTCCCTCCCGCGCCATCGACGCGCTTGAGAAGACCTTTTTTCTCGTAGTATTCGACAAGAGGCGCAGTCTGCACGTGAAAGACGTCCAACCGGTTGCGAATAACGGACTCCTTGTCGTCATCCCGCTGAATGACTTTCCCGGAGCATACGTCGCAGACGCCTTCTACCTTTGCAGGATGCGCAATGACATTGTAGATCGCTCCGCATGAGGAACAAATCCGCCTGCTGGTCAAACGCTTCACAACTTCATCGTCAGAAATCTCCAGTTCGATGACAGCGTCAAGTCGAATGGACATCTTGGCCAGAATTCGGTCAAGCGCTTCCGCCTGGGGAAGCGTCCTCGGGAAACCGTCCAGCAGAAAACCCTCATTACAATCCGGAGAATCCAGCCGCTCCTCGACCATCTCGATGATGAGATCGTCGGGAACGAGCTTGCCCGCATCCATAAAAGATTTTGCAGACAACCCCAGCTGCGTAGCGCCCCGCACATTCTCCCTGAGAATATCGCCTGTGGAAACATGAGCAATGGGATATTCAGCCCTAATGCTGACAGCCTGCGTACCCTTGCCGGCTCCAGGCGGTCCTATCAAGATTATGCGCATCGCCATCTCCCTTACCGGCTGGCCCCTCTACAGCAGTCCGCCGCTCTTCGTGCGCCGCTTGAGGATGCCTTCGTAATGCCTCATCAACATCTGCCCCTCGACCTGATGCACCGTGTCGAGAGCGACACCGACCACGATCAGGACGGCAGTGCCACCAAAGTAGAAGGTCTTGATCTGCATGATACCAGACATAAACGTCGGAACGAGAGCCACCACCGCAAGCGCAACCGCACCACCAAGCGTAATCCTATTCATTACCTTCTCGATATAATCGGTCGTCGGTTTTCCCGGTCTGATACCCAGTATAAATCCACCGTACTTTTTCATGTTGTTCGAGAGCTCGGTCGGATTAAAAACCACAGCCGTGTAGAAATACGAGAAGAACACGATCAAAAGCACGTAAAAGATCATGTACACCGGGCTTGAAGGAGAGAAGGCCCATTTCAGCCCCTCTGCAAAAGCCCCCGAGAAAAAACTCGCAATGGTGTACGGAAAAAGGAGAATGGACGACGCGAAGATGATCGGGATAACACCCGACGTATTCACTCTGAGCGGAATGAACGTGCTCTGTCCTCCATAAACCTTGTTTCCGACCATACGCTTCGCGTATTGAACCGGCAACCTGCGCTGCCCTTCCTGCAGAAGAACGCATCCTGCGATAACAAAGACCATCACAGCAAGCGCAAGAAGCAGCACAATAAAGTTGATCTCTCCCAGCCTCGCAAGTTTGGTGGTCTGCACGATCGCCTCCGGCAGACGAGCGACGATACCGGCATAGATCAAAAGAGATATGCCGTTGCCGATGCCATGGTCGGACATGATTTCGCCGAGCCACATGACGACGATGGAGCCGGTCGTAACCGTAGCCACGACGATGACCATGGACAGGAACCCTCCGGAGAATATCTGAAGGTTCTTGAGCCAGGTCGTCATTCCGATTGCCTGAACCAGTGCGAAGAATATCGTCCCGTATCTCGTGTACTGGACAATTTTTTTGCGTCCCTCTTCCCCTTCTTTCTGCATCTTCTCCAGAGCGGGGAAGACGACGACCAGCAGCTGCATGACGATACTAGAGTTGATGTACGGCGCTACACCGAGAGCAAAAACACTGAAACGCCTCAGCGCTCCCCCCGCGAACAGGTCCAGAAAACCAAGGACGCCTCCCTGTGCAAAAAGCCTGGACATTGCATCCGCGTCGATACCCGGCGTCGGAATATGAGCACCAAGCCTGTACACGAACAAAGCGGCGATCACAAAGAGGATGCGCCTCTTAAGATCCGGCATACGAAAGGCATCTCGGAACGCGTCGATCACGCTAGATCACCTCGGCCTTTCCACCCGCTGCCTCGATTTTTGTCTTCGCAGACGCGCTGAACGCATTGGCTTTAACGTTAAGGCCCTTCGCGATGTCGCCGTCGCCGAGAATTTTAACCGGCTTGGAGGTCGACGAGATCAAGCGGCACACGTAAAGCTCTGCTGAGGTTACCGTATCGCCGGCGGCAAAACGTTCTTCGAGTTCTTTTATATTGACAGTCTGATAGTTCTGCGCAAAACGGAAATTGCTGAAACCCCGTTTGGGGATTCTGCGCGCAAGCGGCATCTGGCCACCTTCGAAATGGAGGCTGACGCTACGCCCGGCGCGCGCCTTCTGCCCCTTGTGTCCCTTGCCCGCCGTTTTGCCGGTACCGCTGCCGATTCCCATGCCGAGGCGCTTTGGTTTGCGCTTCGAGCCGGGAGCCGGAGAGAGTTCATGGAGATTCATCGGCTATTCCCCCTATTTCGTCTCTTCCCACTCTACCAGGTGACGAACCGATTCGACCATGCCGCGTACCTGAGGAGTATCGTCATGTTCCACCGTCTGGTTGAGTTTATGCAGGCCGAGTGCTCTGATGGTACGAGCCTGCCTGTCGGGACGACCAATTGTGCTCTTTTTCCACGTAACAACAAGTTTAGCCATGTCGGAACGCCTCCTAAGCTGTCGCTGCTACGCGGCTCTCTTTGCCGCGCAGGCGACGAACCTCGTCGGGAGTGCGAAGGCCCTTGACCGCTTCAAACGTTGCGTAGGCAACGTTGATCGGATTGGACGTGCGGCCGATGACCTTGGTGAGAACATCTTTCACACCGCCCAGCTCCATGATGGCGCGGACGACCGCCCCGGCGATAACGCCCGTACCCGGCGCTGCGGGCCTGATGAGAACTTCCGCCGCACCGAACTTACCCTGAATGGGGTGCGGAATCGTATGTCCTACTTTTTTCATGTCGACCATGTTCTTCTTCGCGTGCTCGATTCCCTTGCGAACCGCCTCGGAGATTTCTCTGGCCTTGCCCATCCCGATACCGACCTGATCGATCCCGTCGCCGACGACGACAAGCACGCTGAACCTGAAGCGCTTACCGCCCTTGACGACCTTGCTGACCCTGTTGATCGAGACCACGCGCTCCGTGAGCTCCATGCCTTTGCTGCTGTAATTCTTCGTTGGTTGATTTTGCGTCGCCACGTCTTTCCCCTCCCTAGAACTTCAGGCCGGCTTCGCGAGCCGCGTCAGCTAGTGCCTTCAGCCGACCCTGAAAGATGTGGCCGCCACGATCGAAGACCACCGTGGTAATGCCCTGAGCCAGAGCTCTCTCCGCCACCAGTTTGCCGACACTCTGCGCAGCGTCCTGGTTACTGCCGCTCTTCAGCGTATCCGCAAGCGATTTATCCAGCGACGAAGCCGCAAGCAGCGTTCTGCCCGCCTCGTCGTCGACAATCTGAGCGTAAATATGCTTCAGGCTGCGAAAAACACAAAGACGCGGACGTTCCGGCGTTCCTGCTACACGCTTGCGCAAGCGGCGATGGCGATATTCACGCATTTCGTTTCGACTACGACTATTAATCATGTCCGATCACCTCGACCACTTACTTGCCGCCGGCTTTGCCGGCTTTACGAATGACGTATTCGCCAGCGTAGCGAATGCCCTTGCCCTTGTAGGGTTCCGGCGGCCTGTGCTCGCGAATGTTCGCAGCAACCTGACCGACCAACTGTTTGTCGATGCCGCGCACGATCACCTTTGTCGGTCCGTCGACGGCAAGTTCGATCCCGGTTGGCGGTTGCACTTCGATGGGGTGAGAATAACCCACCGAAAGAACAAGGTTCTTTCCCTGCATCTGCGCACGGTAACCGACGCCGATAATTTCGAGCACTCGCTCGAAACCGTTGCTCACACCGGTCACCATGTTGCTGATGATGGCTCGCGTCATGCCGTGCGCGGCGCGCACGCTTTTTTCGTCGTTTGCACGCGCGACGACAAGCTGCCCATCTTCCAGTGAGACCGAAATGTTGGGCATGATGCCGAAACTCAGGGTACCCTTCGCGCCCTTGATCGTCACTTCGTTCTCGCCAATTTTAATATCCACACCCTTCGGCAGAGCGATAGGTTTACGTCCGATACGCGACATATTCTATCTCCCCCTACCAGATGTAGCACATAACTTCGCCGCCGAGACCGCGTTTGCGGGCCTCCGCGTCGGTCATAAGGCCGCTCGACGTGGAAATAAGGGCGACGCCGAGGCCCCCCATCACCTTGGGCACGTCTTCCTTATGGACATAGATACGTCTTCCGGGTTTGCTGATACGCCTGAGACCTTGAATGACCCTCTCTCTCCCCGCACCGTAACTCATATACACACGAAGTGTAGGAACGGGCAGTTTCGGATCGGTAACGGTCTTGTAGTTGCGAATATAACCCTCATCTTTCAATATGCGGGCTATCTCGAGACGCAACTTGCTCATCGGCATATCGACCATCTCGTGATACACGGTATTCGCATTGCGAATACGTGTCAGCATATCGGCTACAGGATCGGTGACATGCATCCTATGTGCTCCTCCCTTCCCTCTGCTACCAGCTCGACTTGACTACGCCAGGAATTTTACCCTCGCGTGCCAAGCTCCTGAAGCAGCAGCGGCACATGTTGAACATCCGTATATACCCCCGCGGACGACCGCAGAGGGGACAACGGTTGTATTTTCTTACCTTGAATTTAGGCTCCTTTAGAACCTTATTCTGTAAACTTTTACGCGCCATAATGATGCTCCTTCCTTACTTGCTGAAAGGCATTCCGAGCTCGGAAAGGAGGGCAAAAGACTCCTCGTCCGTGCGAGCGGTAGTCACAAACGTGATGTTCATGCCACGCATACGGATGACCTTGTCGTACTCTATTTCCGGAAAGAGAAGCTGCTCGCGAAGGCCGAGGTTGTAATTGCCTCTGCCATCGAAACCGCGTTTTGCCACACCCTGAAAGTCCTTGATGCGCGGCAACGCAATGCTGATAAGCCTGTCAGCAAACTCCCACATCTTCGTGCTACGAAGCGTAACGAAACAGGCGACGGGCATCCCCTCGCGTACCTTAAAACCTGCGACGGAGGTCTTTGCGCGTTTCATCATCGGGCGTTGACCGGAAATGGTGGTGAGCTCATTGATCGCAGCTTCCATATATTTCATGTCAATCTTCGCTTCGCTGACCCCGATGTTGATGACGATTTTCTTGAGTCTTGGCACCTGCATGATGCTCTTGTAGCCAAACTGCGTCTTTAAACGGGACACAACTTCTGAATTATATTTTTCCTGGAGACGTGGCGTCATCTTCGTCTCTCCTCCTTAAACCTTGTCGACAACTTCGCCGCACTTCTTGCAAACGCGGACCTTGGCGCCGTTGTCGAGAAAAGCCCTCGAGACGCGCGTCGGCTTGCCGCAAGACGGGCAAACGAGCATCGCTTTGGAAGCGTGGAACGGCGCTTCCTTCTTGAGGAGCCCGCCCTTCGGGTTCTTCTGGGTCGGGCGCGTGCTTCTGGTAACCATATTCACATTTTCGACGATAATGAGTTCGCGAGCCAGGTCGCGGCGAAGGATGGTACCCTCTTTACCCTTGTCCTTCCCGGAGACGACATAGACGCGATCGCCCTTGCGCAGTCGCATTTTAGACATACCGCAGCCCTCCTTATACGACCTCGGGAGCCAGAGAGACGATACGCATGTAGCGCTTCTCTCTGAGCTCACGGGCCACCGGGCCAAAAATACGGGTCCCCTTGGGGTCGCCGTTGTTGTCGATCAACACCGCCGCGTTGTCGTCAAAGCGCACGTAGGAGCCATCCTTACGGCGAATCTCCTTGCGCGTGCGTACGATGACGGCCTTAATCACATCGCCCTTGCTGACGTTACTGTTCGGCAGGGCCTCTTTCACGGAAGCCACGATGACGTCGCCGACGGAACCGACCTTACGAAAGCTGCCACCCTTTACCTGAATGCAGAGAATCTTCTTGGCGCCGGAATTGTCAGCCACATTAAGAACCGTGCGTAACTGAATCATTTCCTATGCCTCCTCCTCTGCCGCAGTGCTCATAATCGGAGCGCGTTCCAGGATCTCGGCGACCCGCCAGCACTTGTGGCGGCTCAGCGGGCGCGTCTCTTCGATCAAGATGCGATCTCCCGGCCTGCACTCGTTGGCCTCGTCGTGCGCCATGTATTTTTTCACCCGCAGGACAGGTTTGCCGTACAAGGGATGTTTGGACATCCGATCGACCCGAACGACAACTGTCTTGTTCATTTTGTCGCTGACAACTATACCTGTCCTGACCTTACGATGAGGGGTACGTTCCTCCATCGTCTTTTACCCCCTTACCCCGGCGCGGCCCATTGCAACTTCTTTCTCCTGCAAAACAGTGAGAACGCGCGCAATGGTCCGGCGGACTTCCTTGATTCGGCTCGTGTTCGACAACTGGCCGATCGCGTTTTGAAACCTAAGGTTAAATAACTCCTCTTTATACTGGCGATGTTTTTCGCGCAATTCTTCGATTGTCAGTTCGCGGAGTTCCTTCGGTTCCATATTAATCACCTACTCCCTCTCGAGCTAAGAGCTTTACCTTGATGGGGAGCTTAAATGAAGCAGTACGGAACGCCGCCTCCGCAACATCGCGCGGAACGCCTTCGATTTCGAACATCACACGCCCGCGTTTCACGGCCGCAGTCCAGTACTCGACATTGCCCTTACCCTTACCCATACGTGTTTCAAGAGGTTTCTCCGTCACAGGACGATCCGGGAAAATCCTGATCCAAATCTTGCCGCCCTTTTTCATTTTACGGGATATCGCAACGCGGACCGCTTCGATCTGGCGTGCCGTAATCCATCCGTTTTCCAGAGCCTGCAAACCGTATTCGCCGAAATCGACCTTGGTTGCGCCCTTCGAAATTCCCCGCAGAGGGGTGAGGTGCGGCTTGCGATATTTGACTCTCTTTGGCGCAAGCATTGTGCGCTACCTCCTCTCCTTCGGCGCGGCATTTGCCGACGGCGCTTCCGAATCGAGAACAAGGGGACGCTCCATGACCTCGCCCTTGTAGATCCAGACCTTCACGCCGATGACGCCGTAAATTGTGTGAGCTTCCGCAAAGCCGTACGCGATATCCGCCCGGAGCGTCGACAGGGGAAGCTGTCCTTCGAGATACCACTCGGTTCTGGCGATTTCAGCTCCGCCGAGACGACCGCCGCACTGGATTTTAATCCCCTTCGCGCCCGACTTCATGGCGCGGAAGATCGACTGTTTCATCGCACGACGGAAGCTGATACGGCGCTCCAGCGCGGAGGCAACACCCTCCGCCACGACCTGCGCGTCGCTGTCGGGGCTCTTGATCTCCTGAATGTTGATCATAATCCTGCTGCCGGTCATGGACTGCAGCTCGTCGCGAATCGCCTGAATCTCCGTTCCGCCCTTGCCGATTACCACGCCCGGGCGGGCCGTAAAGACAGTGAAACGCATGACATTTCCGATGCGTTCGATCTCTATTCTGCTGATGCCGGCATTTGCCCAGCGCTTTTTAAGCCACTTGCGCAGCTCCAAATCGGCATGCAGGTTCTTCGCGTAATTCTTGCCGTGTGCGTACCACCGCGATTCCCAGTCATAGATAACACCTAGGCGATAACCAACTGGGTGAACTTTCTGACCCACCGTCACCCCTCCTTATTTCTCTGCCACAGCGACAGTGATATGGCTCGTGTGGTGCCTGAATGCATGGGCGCGGCCGTGCGAAACCGGGCGAAAACGCTTCATGTAGGCGCCCTGATCCGCGGTGGCAGTGACCACCACAAGCTTATCTATGTCGAGGCCAAGATTGTGCTCGGCGTTAGCCACCGCACTCTTCAACGTCTTCTCAACGTACCTGGCACCTCGATTCGGCGTGTACTTCAGAATCACGAGCGCATCGGAGGCCTTCTTGCCCCTGATGAGTTCGAGGACCTGACGGACTTTCGTCGCCGATATACGAACCTGCCATGCCATTGCCTTTGCTTCCATCTTCATCCCCTCCTACTTCTTGACCTTGGAGGAGCGTTCCTGACCGGCATGCCCGCCAAATTTGCGCGTGGGCGCAAATTCACCGAGCTTGTGGCCGATCATGTTGTCGCTGATATATACCGGTATGTGAATCTTTCCGTTGTGGACCGCAATCGTATGGCCGATCATCTCCGGTGTGATACTCGAGCGGCGTGCCCAGGATTTGATAACCCTTTTCTTGCCGGATTCATTCATATCCTCTATGCGGCGAAGCAGCTTCGCATCCACATACGGCCCCTTTTTCAGTGAACGAGCCATGCTCTAATACCTCCTATGCCCCAGACTACTTGCTGCGCCTGCGGACAATAAACTTATCCGACGGCTTGCGCTTGCGGGTTCTGTATCCCTTTGCGGGGGTACCCCATGGCGAGACGGGGTGTTTGTGAGATTTGCTGCGCCCTTCTCCACCACCCATCGGGTGATCCACCGGGTTCATAACCATACCGCGAACGTGCGGGCGAATACCCTTCCAGCGAATACGACCCGCCTTACCGTAAACGACGTTTTCGTGTTCTTCGTTGCCGACTTGGCCGACCGTCGCCGAACACTCGAGCAGGACGAGACGAAGTTCACTGCTCGGCATACGGACGAAGGCATATTTGCCTTCCTTCGCCATCAGCTGTGCCGACGTACCGGCAGAACGAACGAGAACGCCGCCGCGCCCGGGTTCGAGCTCAATGTTGTGGATAACTGTTCCGTCCGGGATATCCTTCAGTTTGAGCGCGTTGCCCGGCTTTATGTCTGCCTGCGGTCCTGCAAGAATCTGCTCGCCGACTGCGAGGCCGGAGGGAGCGAGAATATAGCGCTTCTCCCCGTCCAGATAATGAATCAATGCAATGCGCGCAGAGCGGTTGGGATCGTACTCGATTGCCGCAACTTTCCCCGGCACCCCGATCTTGTCGCGTTTGAAATCGATAATTCTGTAAAGCGTCCTTGCACCACCGCCACGGTGGCGCATCGTAATCCTGCCGGTATTGTTGCGTCCGCCGCTGTGTTTCAGCGACTCGACCAAGCTGCGCTCGGGTTTGCTCTTCGTGATCTCCGAATAATCGGGACCCGTCATAAAACGGCGGCCTGGCGTGGTAGGACGATATTTTTTGATACCCATTCGTCAATTCCCTCCTATCAGGCGCCTGCGCCTTCGAAGAACTCGATCCGCTCTCCCGGAAGAAGCGTTACAACCGCTTTTTTCCACGAGCGCGAGCGTCCTAAAAAGCGGCCCATTCTCTTCGGCTTGGAGCGCACTTTGATCGTATGGACGCTCGAAACCTTTACTTTGAACACCTCTTCCACCGCCTTGCGAATTTCAATCTTGTTCGCGTTCGGCAGGACTTCGAAGGTGTACTTATTATGAGCCATCAGCCTGCTGCTCTTCTCCGTAATGACTGGACGAATTAAAATATCGTGCGGCACGGCAATCATGCTCCGAACACCTCCTCAAGTTTTTTCACCGCTTCGGGAGTCGCAATGAGCTTCCCGTGATTGAGAAGGTCGTACACGTTGATGCTGTCTACGTGAAGAACTCTGGCGCCCGGAATATTGCTCGTCGACTTGATAACCGCCGCATTGCTTTCGTGCAGAACGAAAAGGGGCTTGCGCGCGCCATCAAGTTTGTCGAGGAATGCAATCATAACCTTCGTCTTGGGGGCATCCAATGTAAATTTGTCAAGGACGACCATGTTGTTCTCCTGCACCTTGAGGGAGAGTGCGCTCCTCAAAGCCAGTTTGCGAACCTTCTTGTTGATCTTCTGGTGATAATCCCTCGGGTGAGGTCCGTGCGCAACACCGCCACCAACCCATATCGGCGATCTGGTGCTGCCGGATCTCGCTCTGCCGGTGTGTTTCTGCCTCCAGGGTTTGCGGCCTCCGCCTCTAACATCGCCACGATCCTTCGCGTTGTGTGTGCCCACGCGCAGATTCGCAAGATGCGCTACGACAACCTGATGCATGGCGGACACATGAACCGGAGCGCCGAAAACATCTCCGGAGAGCTCGAACTCTCCCAGCACATCGCCGTTGAAATTAACTTGATTTACGACTGGCATCTGTTTTCGCCTCCTCTCTCCTACGCGGTCTTGTAGACAAGCACGAGTTGCTCGTTCGCGCCCGGCACGGAACCGCGAATCAGGATCAGATTGTTCTCCGCGTCCACCGCAAAAACCGTGAGGCCTTTCGTGGTGACTTTCTCTCCACCCATGCGGCCGGCCATTTTCTTGCCCTTGAAAATATGTCCCGGGTAGCTGTTTGCACCACTCGAACCGGGTTTCCTGTGGACTTTGGAAGCGCCGTGACTCGCGGGACCGCCGCCAAAGTGGTGGCGTTTCATGCCGCCGGCATACCCCTTGCCCTTGCTGACGCCCTCGACGTCCACCTTCTCGCCGTCGCTGAAAAGCTCCACCGTGATCTCCTGCCCCACAGAGTACGCCGATGTGTCCTCGACGCGAAATTCGCGAAGCCAGCGCTTCGCCGCGACACCCTGTTTATCGAAGTATCCCTTCTGGGCCTTGTTGAGATGGTTGGCCTTGACTTCGTCAAAACCGAGCTGAACAGCTTTATAATTGTTATTTTCCGGGGTTCGGATCTCGACTACCGGGCAGGGACCGGCTTCGATGATCGTCACCGGAACTGCCTTGCCCTCGGAATCGAAGACCTGGGTCATGCCCACTTTCTTCCCCAGAATGCCCATGCTCATACCCTTTTCACTCCTTTCAGATTAAGCAAAAAGACGCTAGAGCTTAATCTGTATGTCGACCCCAGAAGGAAGGTTCAGCTGCATAAGAGCCTCCATCGTCTTCTGAGTTGGATCGATAATGTCGATCAGGCGTTTATGAGTCCTAACCTCGTACTGCTCCCGCGCATCCTTGTCCTTGTGAGGGGACTTGAGAATCGTAAACTTCTTATTCTCTGTCGGCAGCGGAATGGGACCAAAGACCTTGGCGCCCGTCCTGCCGGCGGTGTCCGCAATCTGAACCGCCGAAGCGTCCAGAACCCTGTGATCGAATGCCTTCAGTTTTATGCGAATGTTTTTCGCCAAGAGAATCCCCTCCTGGGATGAAACTAGCTGATGATTTCGGTGACGACGCCGGCACCGACCGTACGGCCACCCTCGCGAACCGCGAAACGAAGTCCCGGCTCCATCGCGATCGGCGCAATCAGGTTCACCTCGAACGTGCTGCTGTCCCCAGGCATGACCATCTC
>JAVBQG010000047.1:0-14406 GCA_031549185.1 Synergistaceae bacterium
AATCTGAGAAAGCTGCTTTTTACTGGCAGTTCCCGAGAGACATGCTTTCACAACGAGATTGCGGATTTCTTCCGACGCTATCTTCATGTTGAACATTATAGATGATTGAATTGATAATTGTCAAAGTTAAAATGCTCTAAAGAGTGGAAACTAGCCCTCAGAGCGTTGTCCTCGTTTTTGCCCCTCGCCTCGGCTACAACGGGCAAATGCGTTTTCCTGTTTGACTCCATGAAATGAAGCACCCGTTCAAAAGAGTATTCGAGTGCCACATCGTATGGATTGCGTGCCCCGTCGCCGTAGCGATCCCTGTATGGTTCTTTGTGGATGGCGGTGACGAAGAGGGTGAACGGCAGGCGCTCGATCAATCCCGTCAATTCATTCAGAAAACATTCGCGGACATTGGGGTTTTGCAGAATCGTAAATGGTCCTTCCGATTTGCGAATATCGCGGCTGTGCAGGTTGATACCTTCGTGAGGGAAATAGCGGAGCTTAAGCCTTGCGAACTCCGGCACGACCACGCCTGCATATGCTTCCCGTTCGACGATTACAGTGCAAAGCGCGAAAAGCGGCAACTGCGGGTTGATTTTCGTCAACGAATGATCGCCACATTCATCGAAGAAAGCGATAAAGCGGGACGATGTAATGCCGGAATCCATCTTTTTTACTTACCTTCGCAGAGGGCCGAGTACAATGGACTCAAGCTCCTGATATACTGAAGTGTCAGGTGTAATCAAAGGCGCCAGTGTATGTATGGCAAAAGTTTCGGCCTTGTCGCCGCACTGGGTTAACTGCAACGTATTCTTACATTTATTATAAAGTTGACCGGAAATTGCTTTTATATCATCCGGGAGGCGATTTTTACTGGGTAACTCGGCAAGGAGACAATCTTTTGCCCGCTTGAGCTCTTCGAATTTGTCCGGTTGCTCTTGTTGAACGCAGAGCGCTTTCAATATTTCATCATCCCATAGATAGCTCTCGAGGTCTCTCCGTAACAAAACTTGTGTCCCTACTTCTTGAAGTTGCGGAATTTCCTCCTCATGGCGATCATCTCGATCAAAGATGTTCCAAGTCTTGACGCTGGGTGCAAGCTGATTTAAAAAGAGAGTGAGTTTTTTAGCATCTTGGTCAATTTCGCTCGTTCCTCCAAGGGAAATGAATTCAACATTTGGGAACCGCGAAGAGAAAATAGTTCTATATACCGCAGAATCAAAACCCGGTTTTCTTTGTCCCTCTTCGAGGCGTTTGCCTTCGCAGAAAACAACATACTGGGGAACCGTTAATTCTGCGAGGTCACCAAGAGCTGTTTCGAACATCTTTTTCCAAAAAATGCGGTTTGGTTCCACGGGCGTTAAGGTAACAGGTTTGTCAAAATCTTGATCATGAAAATCAATGAACACTACTTGCTGAGGGTTTTTCTGATAGAGTTCGACTGCCTTGCGCGCCATCCCAATGGAGTGGGTCGCAAGCCATAATTGGCAATCGTCTGGTATCAAAGTGAATATTTGTTCGAGTAATTTTGCCTGAAGGCGAGTATGCATATGTAATTCGGGTTCGTCGATGCAATAAATTGTGTCGTCGAAGGCTTGCCTTTTTATAACGAAATCAAGCAGCAAATCAAAAGCGGCTTTTTCTCCGCCTGAGAGGTTTTTATAATGGAACCCGAAAGTATCACCCTTGGTAAAGCGAAAAGTCCCACCGTCAAGCGGATTTCCAGGGCCTTCAAGTACGAGGTCTTCAAAAATAGAGCGCATGGCATCGCGAGCTACACCGATTATCTCGGTTGTTATTTCTTCAGCTGTACGATTTCTCTGATCTTTACTATTGAAAAGTATATCAATACTCTTGCCTACCATGCGCTGGTAATTGTCAGAAACTCTTGCCTCTGGAGTAATTAATGTCGACATCCTTTTTTCGTCATCAAGAGCACTGCCTATTCTAGAAAGCCCGTTAGTTGTAAAATCTGCTTCGTGTCGATAAGCAGAGCGAATATAAAATGCTTTTGTTATTAGCTCTGGCCTGATTGTGTTGTTTTCAGTGATTTCATGAAAAACGGGCTGGATTTTGTTATAAGTGGTTGCTTCATTGTCTTTTTGACTATCATCAAAACGTTTATAGTATTCCTTATCGTAATTGAGATAAAATTTTGTTCTGAGTGCGGAAAATTTTACCCAATAATTCATGGCTTCAAAAACGGAAGTTTTGCCGCAACCATTTGGGCCGGTGAGCACCACAAGCTTTGCCGATTCGGGGATATCGGAAATAGTCAGGTCCGAGAATCGTTTAAAATCGTGAATAGAAATAGCTTTTAGTCGCATGAATTTATGTCCTCACATGGTGGATAGTTTCATCAATATTATACATCCTTGATGCTTCGTCGGAAGTTGTATCTCCGCCCCAACGCCTCCTTCGGGAGGCGTTTCTTTTTTTACCTACGCGATCTCCTCCTCCATGCTCTGCTGCATGTCGTAGATCCTTTTATAGGTGCCGTTTTTGACCATCAGCTCGGCCGGGGTGCCCATCTCCACGATGCGGCCGGCCTCCATGACGATGACCTTGTCGGCCGCCGAGATCGAGGTGATGCGGTGGGCGATGATCAGGGTCGTCACCCCCTTCGTGCGTCCGGCCAGGGCCTCGCGGATGCGGGCGTCGGTCTCGGTGTCCACGGCGGAGAGCGAGTCGTCGAAGATCATGATCGGCGGTTCCTTCAGGATCGCGCGGGCGATCGCCACGCGCTGCTTCTGGCCGCCGGAGAGCGTCACGCCGCGCTCGCCGACCACCGTGTCGTAGCCGTGCGCGAACTCCTCGATGTCGTCGTGGATCTGCGAAATCGTCGCGGCCCGGCGGATCTGCTCCATCGAGTAGCGGGGGGAGAGGGAGGCCATGTTCTCGCGGATCGTGCGCGAGAAGAGGAAGGGTTCCTGCAGCACGATCCCGACGTTCGCCCGCAGCCACGCCCGTTTGAAGCGCCGGATGTCGACGCCGCCGATGCGGATCACGCCGCACCCCGGCTCGAGGTCGTAGAGGCGGCAGAGCAGGTGTACGACGGTCGTCTTGCCGGAGCCGGTGGCGCCGAGGATGCCGAGCGTCGTCCCCCGCTCGACGGTGAACGAGACCTCGCGCAGGACCGGGGCGTCGCCGTAGGCGAAGCTGACGCGGTCGAAGGCGATGTCGCCGAGCAGTGCCTCCGGTCCGTCCAGCGCGTCGTCCGGGTCGGTCTCCTGCGGGGCATCGAGGATCTCCTGCAGGCGCGTCAGCGAGACGCCGGTCTTGCTGGCCTCGGACAACACGCGCCCCAACCCGCGCACCGGCCAGATGATCATCGCGTTGTAGGTGAGGAAGACGATGAAGCCGCCGACGGTGATCCCACCCGCTGCCGCCTGAAAGGTACCGACGAGGCAGATCGTGACCATCTGCAGGCCGGTGAGCAGGTCGCCCAGCCCCCAGTAGACGCTGAGCACGTTGCCGAGGCTGACCCAGAGGTCGGTGAAGAGGCGGTTCTGCGCGTCGAAGCGGTCGACCTCGTAGCGCTCGCGCCCGAACGCGCGCACCACGCGGACGCCGGTGAAGTTCTCCTGCGCGATCGACAGCAGCTCGCCCTCGGCCTCGTCCGCCGCCAGAAAGCGGCCGGAGACCTGCCGCAGGAAGGCGTGCGAGAAGAGGAAGATCACCGGCAGAAACGCCATCGAGGCCAGCGACATCGGCACGTTGAGCGGCAGCAGCAGCGCGTACGCGAAGACGACGAGCACGACGGTGCGCGCCACCTCGATCAGCTGGACGAAGATGAAGCTTTGCACCACGTCGACGTCCGACGTGCAGCGCTGGATGATGTCGCCGGTCTGGATGTCCGTGTGCCACTCGTAGGGAAGGTACTGGATGTGGGCGTAGAGCGTGTCGCGCAGGCGCTTGATCATGCCCTCCGCGCCCATCGCGAGGCACTGCCGGTAGGCGAAGGTGCAGAGCCCGCCGAACGCGGCGATTGCGACGACGAGCACCCCCACCACCAGCAGACGCCCGCGCAGCGCCTCGGGCCGGTAGCCCTCGCCCATGGCGGCCAGCAGCCAGGGGATGATCGGAATGTCGGAGATCGGTTTTCCGCCCACGACGTTGTCCACGACAAAGCGAACCACCTGCGGCAGCAGGAAGCTGCAGAAGACGGCCAGCAGCATGAAGAGCACTGCGGCGAGATAAAGCGCCCGGCTGCCCTTCGAGATCGTCCAGAGAAGGCGGTAGGGGTTCTTATTCGACTTCACAGACATGCCGGCCTTGTCTCCTCAATTCCCAGCCCCAATTGGCGCGAAGATGTGGCGCCGCTCGAGTTCTTTTTGCAACTCTTCTTCACTCGGAAGAACAAGGAGATATTTCGAAGCGAACAATTGCTGGCTTTCTTTCAGCACAGAGTAGTGGACGACGGTACCTTCTTTGTCTGCGCGCATGATAATACCAAGTGTAGGGTTGTCATCCTCTCCTCGCTTCAAATCGTCGAACATTCTGACATACATGTCCATTTGGCCAATATCCTGGTGGCATAGTTTTGTCGTTTTCGGGTCGATCAGGACGAAGCATTTTAGGAGATAGTTGTAGAAAACGAGGTCAATGTAAAAATGCGAGGTTTCCGTACTGATGCGATATTGTCTCCCCACAAAAGAAAATCCCTTGCCGAGCTCCATTAGAAACTGTTGCAATCGCTCAATGATCGAAGATTCCAGCACCTTCTCCTGCCCATTGATCGACTCGGGCAGACCTAAAAATTCCAAAATGTAGGGATCTTTGATAAATTCTTCCGGTGAATGGGGGCGATCGGTTTTTTTGACGGCAGATATCTCTGGCCCGGACAAGAGCCGCTCGTACGAGCGCGATGCGATGTTGCGCTCTAGCTGCCGGCTGCTCCACGATTGTTCTGCCGCCTCGTTGATGTAATATGCTCGAGCGGCGGGGGCGGATACTCGCATGATGAGTCTGTAATGAGTCCAGGTCAATTCGCTACGCACTGCGTAGCGAATTACATCTTCTTCGGGAAATATGAGATAGAACTGTCTGAAATTCCTGAGGTTGGCCACAGAGAGCCCTTTGCTAAATTCGTCGCCAGGCCGTCTGGACAAATCCCGGATCAGAAACGTGCCGTAGCTCGCCCGGTCCTTCCCCTTTTGTTCTTCTTCGACTATTCGCCGGCCGATCTTCCAATACGTTTCCACCATCACGAAATTTACAACAGAATACGCCTTGCCCCGCGCCTGTCGCAAAACCGACCGGGTATATTCGAACAGGTCGGTTTTCTCATCGCCATGCCATTCGTTACGCGAAATCAGCTCTTGTTCTATCGGAGCCAATGCATCCACCTCGTTCGTTTGTGCGGCCGTTGCAAGCTTATTGCAAATTATTGCGAGTAATATTGCAACTCTGAGGATTATACAATGAATCGGAAGGAGAAAATCAGGGACCGTACGTTTCCGCGCGCTTCAGGCGGACGCAGCGGATGATCCCGACGCCGGGGCGTTTCTCGTCGCGCGACGGCACGAGCGTCAGTTTGTAGCCGTGGTGCGCGCCGCGGATGTACGGGTCGTACATCTCGCCTGTGATCAGCGGGCGGTATCCCCCGACGCCGTCCTGCCAGGCACGTTCGTTGTCGCCCGCGATCAGAAGGCCCTCGAACGCCACCTCGCTGGCGAGCGGGCCGAAGCCCTCCTTCACACCGAACCAGGCGCTCCCCGAGCGGATCCTGACGAAGTAGGTGCCCTGCGGCAGCATCACGCTGACGACCTCGCCGCCCCGGACGTAGATCTGCCGCGACTGCGGGGTGACGCGGCCCTCCCTTGTGTGATAGGTGAGCGCCACGAGCGAGTCGAAGTCCGTCGTCCTCGTGGCGTCGATGCGGAGCACGCCGCCGCCCATCGCCGGTCGTTCGTCCTGCCAGACGACGCCGCTTGCGGGCCTCGGTTCGAGCGGGGGGAGGGCGTCTGGGTAGAGCGCCGCGATCATGCCCTTCATCTCGGACGGCGAGCCCGCATATCGCTTCGTGACGTCGGCGAGCGCCCGGAATTTTGCGTTTCTCAGGTTGTAATTGGGGACGAGCTGGATTTTGGCGACCCTCTCCGCGTACCGGATGGGTTCCTTGTGGGCCTTGATCTTCGGCTGTGCGCTGTACATGGCGAGCAGAAGCTGCCCGATCAAGAGCACGACAAAGCCGATCCCGGCCACATACTCCCAGTAGCGGCGCGACCACCTGCCCGCCGTGCGCAGGTCCTCTTTGAGCTCTTCGTCGAAAAAGCGTCTTTCTTCGAAATCCGGCCCTTCGCTCATGCTTCGCCCCCACAAATTTTTTATCTTTTTGTCAGGACAATCCTTGCATATAAAAGAGCGTCAGTCAAGCTACATCCGTATCAGCACGATGCCGGCGAAGTGGAGCACGAGCCCGATGGCGATGCAGATCAGGATGATCTTGATGATCGACGGGATCGCCTTGATCACCAGCGAGAGGACCAGCATGACGATCACGAGAAGAAAGATCAGCTGCAGCACGTTCAATCGAATCCCCCCTGTCGCGTTTGGGGACAGTATAGACGACGACGGGACGAGGGGGCAGAGCCAAAGGCGCAACGGCCGGTCCGTAAATGGATTGGATGCGCGAGGAACGCGCGTGAGAGACGCTCGTGCCTGCGCTGGTTCTAAACGCTCACCCCATCCGCACCACCCCCCGCCGCAGGGCCTCGTCGAAGAAGGCCCAGTCGTGTCCACCGGGCCACTCCTCGTACTCGAGGTCGAAGCCCAGTTTGCGCAACTCTTCTCCCATGCGGGCGTTGTCGGCCTGGAAGGGGTCGTCGGCCCCACAGGCGGCGTAGATCCGCGGCCTCTCCGAGGCCGCCGCCGCTCGTTTCGCCAGCTCCAGGATCTCCATATCCGGCCGCCAGGCGAGGTCCTCGCCGAGGATCGCGCGGAAGTCGCGGAAGAGCTGTTCGCCGTACCGCTCGCGGAACTGCGCCTGGTGCTTCTCCAGGTCGTCCTTCAAAAAGAGGCAGGCCGAGGCGAAGGCGCAGCAGAGGCCGTAGCGCTCCGGACGGGATAGCGCGCACTTGAGCGCGCCGAAGCCGCCCATCGAACCGCCGATGATCGCCGTATCCTCGCGCCGCGCCGAGACGTTGAAGACGCGCCGGCAGATGGCCGGCAGCTCGTCGGCGACGTAGGTGAAGAACTTCCCCCCGTACGTCATGTCGGCGTAGAAGCTGCGCCCGGCCTCCGGCATGACGAAGAAGGCGCGGTGCTCCAGCGCGTAGGCGGGCAGCATCGAGAAGTCCGTCCAGCTGCCGCTGTCCCCGCAGAGCCCGTGCAGGACGTAGACGACCTTGTACGCCCCCTCCGGCTCCGCGCCGGGCGCGATCACCGTGAGGCCGGTGTTCATCTCCAGCGCCCGCGAAAAGACCGTCCCCCGCAGGATCACGGCCTAATACCCCATCTCCTTCAAAATCGCCGACAGGCGCGCCATGCGCTCGCCCAGCAGCTCGTCGTCCTTGGCCAGCGCGTCGCGCAGGACCTGGATGTCCTCGTCGATCATCTCGTTGTCCGTGCAGACGGCCACGTTCATGGCGCCGCCCTGCAGGGGGATGCGGTCGATCTTGGGGTTCTTCTCGTCGTAGAGCTTCTTGAAGCGGTACGCCTCGCGAAAGTAGAGCTGCGTCCGGCAGACGAAGATCGCCAGGTCGAGCGCGCGATGCAGCGGCATCTCCTCCGACTGGCGCGACCACTTCTCGCCCGTGTAGCGCCAAACCTTGGCCGACACATCGACCTTGCCCCGGTCGTTCCACTGCGCGAGCCCGACGGAGAGCCCCTTGGCGTCCGAGTCCTCCCGCCGCCCGTCGATCAGGTCGTACTCCTCCGATACGATCACGGGCTTGTGCTTGAGCGTAGTCGGTATTTTCATTCCCATACCTCCTCTTTAAAATTAGTAATCCAGTAAATTACTAGATTGAATTATATAAAATTTTCACGAGTTGTCAAGGGAGAGGAATCGGGGGAGGCGCTATTGCGCCCGGCGGGCGGCCGCGGCGCCGTGCAGGAAGTGGTAGAGCGCGCCGCAGAGCAGCACGAAGACGGCCATGGCGAAGTACATGCCGCGGAAACCGAGGGGGCCGACGACGAAGCCCAGGAGGTACGGCCCGACGCCGACGCCCAGGTCGCCCAGCACGTAGTAAGTGGACGTGGCGAGGTGTACCCTCTCCTTCGGCGTCATCTTGATGGCGATGGCGTTGCCGCCGGAGAAGAACGTGCCGTAGCCGAAGCCGATCAAGGCGGCGGAGGCGAGAAGCGCGACGCCGCCCTGCGAGAGACCGAGTGCCGCTAGGCCGAGTGCGAAGACGGCGAAGGAGGGGTAGAGCACGACGTTCTCGCCCCTTCGGTCGAAGATGCGCCCGGTGAAGGGCCGGGAGATCAGGATGAAGAGCGAGTAGACCAGGAAAAAGAGACCGCCAGCCTCGACCAGGCCGTTCTCCTTTGCGAACTGGGAGACGAAGGCCAGGACGCCGGAATACGCGACCACCACGAGCATACAGACGAACGAGATCGGCAGCGCCTTCGCCTCGAAGAAGCGGCCGAGCGAGAAGGGGTTTTTCGGTTTTGGGGGCGTCTTCGAGGATGCCGCGTGGGCTGGGACGCGGATGGAGCGGGCTGCGGCCGCGCAGGCGATCAAGAGGAGCGCGCAGAGCAGCAGGATGAGGCGGAAGTTCCCGTGCCGGTTCATGTACATGCCCATCAACGGGCCGATCGCGGAGGCGAGGGTCGCGCTGAGCGCGTAGTAGCTGATGCCCTCGCCCTGCCGCTCGTCGGGGATGATGCGCGCGGCGATGGTGCCGGTCCCCGTCGCGCTGATGCCGAACCCCAGGCCGTGCAGGAAGCGGACGACGAAAAGGCTCGACATGTCGCCGACGGCGAAGTACAGAAACGTGGTCGCGAGATAGACGCCGAGGCCGATGAAGAGCGTCTTCCGCTCACCCAGCCGTTCGACCAGCTGCCCGGTCAGAAGGCGCGCCGCGAGCGCGCCGACGATGAAGAGCCCCGTCGCCAGCCCGGCCGCGCTCGGCGTCGCGTGCAGCGCCTCCATCGCGTAGTCGGCGATGATGACGATCAGGCAGTAATAGACGATGTAGACCAGGAAATTGGATACCGCGTTCATGACGAAATTTTTCGTCCACAACTTCTCGCTCATATACGAGCCCCCAGTTCAAATGCAAATATTGCGCCAGTATAGTCCCGAGCGTTTGCGTTTGCAAGCTGGAAACGAGTGGCGGCCCCGTTTTGCAACAGGGGCCGCCGCTCGTTTCGTTCATGCCTGACCGCTCACCTGCCAGAGGGGGAAGGGCGGCGTCGCCAGCGGTTTCACCGCGATGGACATCAGCAGGGTCGGGCAGCGGTGGATGACGGGCCACTCGCCGTTCTTGCGCACCCAGACGCCGATGGGGTCCATGACGCCCTTTCACAGCGAGACCGGGGCCCCGCAGCCCCGTCAGGGGAAGCTCTCGTTGCTGGGCGTGTGTCGGTAATCGCTCTCCTTCCTCTGCCGGAGGAACTTCGTGATGTCCTTGTGCCGCTGCTCCTTCTGGCGCAGATACCCCGCCTTGTCGTCGGCGAAGCGGGCCTCCGCGTCCAGCTTGAGATAGCTCTCCCAGCGCTCCTGCGAGAGCTCGCCGCGCCGGATGGCGTCCTTGACCGCGCAGCCGGGCTCGCTCTGATGGCGGCAGTCCCCGAACCTGCAGCGGCCGAAATACTGCTCGACGTCGGCGAAGCTCCGCTCCAACCCGTCGCCCGCGTCCCACATGCCGAGCTCGCGCATGCCGGGTGTGTCGATGAGCATGACGCCGCCGGGCAGCAGGACGAGCTGGCGGTGCGTGGTCGTGTGCCGCCCGCGGCGGTCCTCCTCGCGGACGCCGCCGGTGGCCATGACCTCCTCGCCCGCGAGCGCGTTGACCAGGCTCGACTTGCCGGCGCCCGAGGGGCCGAGGAAGGCGATCGTCTTGCCCGGCTGCAGATAAGCGGCTAACTCGTCGATTCCATAGCCCGTTCGGGCGCTGACGGCGAACGCCTCCGCGCCTACGGCGAGCTTAGCGGCGGCGCGCATCTGCGTCGAGTGGTCCTCTAGGCAGTCCGCCTTGGTGAGGACGACGACCGGGACGGCGCCCGACTGCCAGGCGAGCGTCAGGTATCGCTCGATGCCGCGCGGGTTGAAGTCGCGATCGAGCGGCTGCATGATGAAGACGTAGTCGAAGTTGGCCGCCACCGCCTGCCCCGCGTGCCCGGACGAGGACGGGTCGAGGCGGGTGAAGCAGGTCTTGCGCGGCAGCGTCCTCAGGATGCGGCTTTCGCCCTCCTCCTGCCAGTCGAGCAGGACGAAGTCGCCCGTGGTGGGGAAGGTCTCGTCCCCCGCGTAGTATTCGCCCGCCTTCAGCCGCGCGAAGCCGCTGCCGAACTCGCAGACGATTTCATAGAGCCCGCGGTGGCTGGCCGTGATGCGGGCCGGTGTGCCGATCGCGCCTTCCGGCACCATCGACGGGAGGATCCCATATTTTTCGATATTCATTTCTCAATCCCTCACAAAAAGTAAAAATTTCAGTCATGCCCACAACTCCTCTCAAGTGACGGCTTCCCGGTAAAAACAAAAAATCCCGCCGGAACAGAGCTCTCGTCTCTGTCCTGCGGGATCGGTCCGGCCGTGTCGCCTTTGTCATCGGAAGGGCACAAAAAAAGACACGCCAGACGTGTCCTACGATGCGCGATTCACAGCGCGACAGTATTCACGAAAGGTGTAGGAACGCCACAGAAAACGCCACACATACGCGCGCGCCTCTGCACCGCTCCGCGGTATTTGTCTTTAGGGGAAAGCCACTTCCACAATCGCCGACATCAAGGCAACTCCTTTGAAGTTCCGAAGGACCGGAACATGTTGACGGCATTGTATCGGGTGGGAGGGGTTGTGTCAAATTTCGGCGACGAGGGTTGGTGCTATATAGATCAAGCTTGAGTCTGGCAGATCCAAAAATATTTGCGACAAAATGTCCCATACCCCGAACGGGAGTATCAGTACGACTATGTAATTCCAGTTCTATTTCAAATGGCCCGTTTTGCGTAGGGGCGCACAGTGTGCGCCCGCCAAGAAGCATGATCCCTTCAGGGCAAAACTGGCGAACACTGTTCGCCCCTACAATAATAACTGTCGCATTGATTTAGAATTGGAATAAGCGCAAAAGAAGCGCCTCGAACCCGACCTCTCCCCCCGGCCCCCTCCCCCGCAGCGGGGAGGGGGAGAAGGGCAGGCTCAAGGGCAAGGGGGTTTTGTTTTTCGGTCTTGTTTTGCTCCCCTCCCTCCCCGGTTGGGGGGAGGGAGGGGCCGGGGGAGGGAGAGGTCTGGTTTAGGGCTGGGTGGTCGGGTTTGAGGCGTCTGTCTCGCGCCAGAAGAACAAACCGATCAGGCGGTTTCCCTTTCCTGCATGATTTTCGATAGAATCGCGCGCAATTTTTCCTCGGTCAACTCATCGTTGCGAATGCGGACGATTTCGATTCCGCGCTCCGCCATATACGCGTCGCGAATCGCGTCGTACTCGCCCGCGTCGTCGTGTGCGGCTCCGTCGATCTCCAGCCCCAGCCGCAGCGCGGGGCAGTAAAAATCGAGGACGTAGCGGCCGAAGACTTGCTGCCGTCGAAATTTGAGCCCCATCAAGCGTTTTGCCTTCAACGCTTTCCACGCGAAGTCTTCGTGCGGTGTCGCGCCCTTCCTGAAATCCCGCGCCTGTTCTTTTTTTTCGTCTGACACGCGCTGAAAACGCGCCAGACTGGCTCCTTCTTCTTTCATACGCTTTCGCCTTTCGCATCTGCTTTGCTCCGCCTCCCCGCTTCGGGGGAGGGGGGGGGCCCAGAGCGGAGTCGAAGGGGGTCGGGGGGAGAGGCCGGGTCTGTGCCATCTTGGGTAATGGTGTCGGATGTCGTTGATACGATAACATCAGCGCTGCCATCTCTTCAATCTTGCCCTCCGCGTGGCCTTAAAAATTTCTTTTGCAGCTGGGTTTTATTTTTCTCTGTTTTGCGTCATAACTTGCTGGTGGTGAAGTCGCATATGTATTATATCGCGGAGAACGTCCCCGTCACCGAGACCGACTGTGAAATCCTGACCCCGTCGCGGAGCGGCTGATGGTTATGTGATATTTGGAATAAAAACAGAACGGCTTCACCCCACCCGCTCGAACAACCCAGGATAATCCAGCACCAGCGTGTTTTCGTCGATCTGCAGGAGGGCCTCGAAGCCCGAATCGCTCTCGTAGAGATACAGCCTGTCCTTCTCTCTGCACGTGTAGCGTTGTTCGAGCGGCTCGACCGTCAGCTCCGGCAGGGCGATGTAGGCGACTCGGATTGAGGCGCTCTGCCCCGTCTCCAGCGCGAGGTGTTCGATCGCCAGCGTGTTGGTGAAGGGCGTCGCCGAGATGTCGATCGCGGCGCAGCCTCGCAGGTTCTCCACCTCATCGCCCGCCCCGTCGAACCATCGCCCGTCGGCGCTGCTCTCGAGCGTCAGGCATTGCAGCGCTTCGGCCTGCAGCGCGAGCTCCAGTCGGTGAAAGTGCCAGCCTTCGCGGCAGGAGATTCGGTACGTCGCGCGAAAGATCTTTCCGTCCACCTCGCGGACGACGACGCTGTCAGCGATGCGAGATTCGCCCTGCGCGAAGACGCGCAGATGTTCGAAGCCAAGGCCGTCCACGGGTTTCCAAATCACGTCTTTCCCAGTCCTTTTCGTCCGCACGGCATCACCCCCGCAGAAAATATATACGCCGTACCGCCGTGTGGGGAGCGCGTTTTTTGCGGGTCTGGTTCGTTGTTTCTGCCTGATACAAGTTGGACATTTTCGGATACGGTGAACCGTTGCATGAACCGGTTTTAACACTTCGCCCTGCGGGTCCCGATGTCGGCGCGGTTTCGCGCGGCCTCGACGTCCAGTCTCCACCGGTCGCCCTCCTGGCGGGAGACGATGAAGCCCGCCCAGTGGAGGAGGGGGTTGGCGAAGGCGATCTCTAACGCGATCGGAAGCTTCGTCGGCTCCAGATAGCGGGGGGTTGCCGCTAGCGCCGCGTCGAGCGCGGCGCTTCCGCCCTCCGCGTTTCCTCTGTTCCAGAAGCGCAGCGGGCCGAACGGTTTCCAGTTGTTGAACATGCCGAGCTCCAGGAACTGCAGCTCGCCGCGAAAGAGCGCGCCGCCGGCGATTTCGCCGAGCATCCCGATCGCGCGTTCGAAGGGGAGGTCGCCGCGCGAGAATCTCGCGACGAAATCGACGAGGGCTCTGGTCGTCCTCGGCGGCGTCTTGTCGAAGCGAGCGCCGATGAAACAGTCGTCGTCACCCTCGATACAGGAGAAGGCCTCGATGGCGAGCTCTCCGCCGCCCTCTCCCGCCCAGGCGAGAAAGCGCCTGGCATCGTTGCCGGGACGCAGCGCCAGCGCATTCTCCCACGCGCCATCGATTGTAAGTTGCAACAGGGTCGTTGTGCCTGCTTTTTCAAACACATACAACGCCTCCTCTGAAACCTTTGTTTGATTTGCGGATGAATTGTTAATTTATGGGGATATTGTAACACGCGGAGCGATATCTCACAATCGCCTCGCCCTGGTATCGACTCCATCAGGGTGGGCAACGTCATGCCAAAATAAAAATACAAAGGTTGAAAATCCGAATGACTCCAATGCGTCCCAACGGGTATTCCACAATTATCAAAAGACCGAGGGCGGCGACGAGGCGCTCCGCTCGCTTGTCACGGGGAAGCTGTCGAAGGTTCGGGGCGCTTCGGCTATGGCCTTAAAAATTTCGTGCCACAGACCCGATGTCTCTTCATCGTCAGTCGTATATTTTGCATTATCAATTTATAGTCGAGAGATTTTTTCTTATATAAACAATTCAAAGGTATCTAAACATCGTTGTGTTTTGAGTATATGAAAATAAGTAATTAATGCATGCATAAAATAACGATACTTTGAATGCATAAATTATCTTTGCCTCTGTTGTGAAGCCTGATATGCTCCTGCCCAGCGCTATCGAAAGCGTTGAATTGAAATGTGGAAAGGAGGTGAAAACTATGATGAAAAGGATGATTGTCATGCTGATGTTGCTCTCGGTGGCCGTTTTGGGCCTGGGTATGAGGGCGGAGGTCGCTTCGGCCGAGAAAGACGAAGTTCGTACAGTTGCGCAGGCGAAAAAACTGAAGGATGGTACGAATGTGACGTTGATCGGCTACATCGTGAAGTATATTGGCCTCTTTTCCCGATATTATGACTATGTTCCGGGAATTGACACCCCAAAAGCTGCGAGGATTTTTCGCTGTTTGGGGCCGATCTCGGTATAGAACGCCCCATAACGCCCGGCGTACTTTATCCTGACAAGAGACTCCAGCG
>JAVBQG010000051.1:0-8474 GCA_031549185.1 Synergistaceae bacterium
TAAAAGAACAAAAAAGAAATCAATCACGCGGAGAGCAGCGCGCTCTGTAGAACGGCAAGACCGGTGCCAAGTTCGATCTCGTAGCCGCAACGTACGCAGGTCCGTTCGACCGCCGCGATCAGAGCCACCAGTATGTGGGCGTCGATGTTGCCCATATGTCCGATGCGGAAGCCCTTGCCGGCGAAATCTCCCAGACAGCCTGCGATGTGTGCCCCCTCCTGGTAGATCGCCTCGCGGAATTGCGCGTCGTCTATGCCGCTGCCCTCCGGGTATAAAAAGACGGAGACGGTCGGCGAAGCAACATTGAGGTCCGCTCCACACGCGAAGCCAAGGGCTTTCAATGATTCGCGTATAGCGTTTGCGTAATGTCTGTGGCGGTGGAAACGGTTTTCCAGGCCTTCTTCATCGATGATGCGGACCGCCTCGGCCAGCGCCCAGATCATGTTGACCGCGGGCGTCCCCCAGTACTTCATCGTGTCCTTCATGACGGGAATCCACTTGACGAAATCGACGTACGACTCGGGGATCGGTGGGAGACTCTGACGCTTCGCGATCGCCCGTTCGCTCGCCCAGACGATGCCGAGTCCCGGCGCGATGCCGAACGCCTTCTGCGAGCACGTCAGCATGATGTCGATACCCCAGTCCATGTACGACTCCGCGCCCGCTGTGCCGGCGACGCCGTCGACCACCAGGAGGACGTCGGGGTGCTTCTCCTTCAGCATCTGCGTGAGTGTCCGGAGCGGCAGTTCGATGCCCGTTGACGTCTCGACGTGGGTCACCACGAGTACGTCGAACTTCTTCTCGGAGAGCTTGCGGTCGATCTCTTCCACGGTCACGGATTTCCCCCAGGGCGCCTGGATCGTCTCGAGTTCGAAGCCCTTGCGGCTGCAGATGTCGATGTAGCGGTCGCCGAAGTATCCGTTCGAGCAGACGAGGACGCGGTCTCCCTTCTGGGTGATATTCGCCACGCCCATCTCCATGGCCATCGTTCCGGATCCGGCGACGACAAAGACGATGCCGTCGCACCGCCAAAGCCTTTTCAGGTCGCCGAGCAGCACGTTGAAATCCCCCACGAAGCGCGGGTCGTTAAACGATATCGTCTCGCGTCCCATCTGATTCTGAATGCTGCGCGCGACAGGGGTTGGGCCTGGTACCATTACGAGGGGATTTCTCTTGATCATCTGTCGTCCTCCTATCTCATATCGAGTGCACAATTGTGTAATAATACTCGCAATGTCGAGAATTCACAAGATAAAAATCCCCCTTCCGCGCGGAAGGGGGATTTTTTGAAGATTATTTGTCCGCGAGCTATTCCGTCCGCAGGACGAGGTCTCCGAAGAGGGCGCTGCCCGCGGCAGATCCCTCTGGGGTGGATGTCTCGACGCAAATGGACGTGACGGTTGCGATCGCCGGCATCCCGTAATAGGGGAGGGTAATCTCCTTGACGATTGTGTCGTTGATGGAGGCCTGCAACAAGCCCGTTTTCGCGTCGTAGTCGAGACCCAGCGCGCAGGGGTATTCGAACTTCGGCACGTCGAAGGTGGCGATCGTATCCGCGACGACGTCCGTGTGTATCGTGGTCAGCTCGCCCTGCGAGAGCCCTTGATGTACCCGGAACGAAACGCCGATGGCGTTGTTCTCCAGAATGACGCCGGGTACCGTGACGCCGGTCGCGTTTCGCACCTCGAGCCGCACGTGCCAGTCCAGGCGATTTCTCTCCACCCTGGGTACATCGAAAGAATAAGTCCACGAGTGGTTCTTCTTGATGTTGTCGATCAGAAGGCCGTCTTCGGTATAAGTGATGGTGCCGTTTTCATTGTCGATATTCTCGTACCGGTCGTCGTTTGCCGGCCAGATCCAGTTGCCGGGACTCCCGTAGTTCTCATCGACGGAGCACGTGCAATTCGGAGTTCCGCAGCCGCAGGGACAGGTGGAGTCGAACAGATCGTCGGCGTACGCCGCGTTGCTCAAAAGCAGAACGCAGCAGAGAAGAAGCAGAACCAACAGGCGCAATGAACCCGGACGTCCCTTTACCCTTTTCATGAAGCACCGCTTTCCCCGAGATTGCTCGGAATTGAGATAGAGATTGCCGTAATTGACGGATCCTCCCCCGCATCCAGCGCTGTCGTTTCCCAGGACGGCAAACGACGGCAGAGCGGGCGCGTTTATTCAATAACTTTACTTCAAAAAGAGGATTTTCGTCAAGGGACACATGCAATTAAATGAGAGGACGATGCTCCCGAGGCACCGCCCTCTCATCTCGCGAATTTCGATCTCTGCCGGCGGTTCGTTATTCCGTCGGCACAGCTGTCGGATCGTCCGTTCCCGGTGTCTCCTCCTGCGAGGAGGAGGGCGCCGGTTTCTCCCCTTCTTCCGAGAAGAGCGGGTTGGGGATAAAAATATTCGGCGCTTCGCCGACGACAGCGGGCAGGGAGATCATCCACGCCCTGGTGTCGACGTTCAGCTTGATATGTCTCTCAATTGTCTTGACGAGGGTCTCCTGATCGTCCTTCAGAATGTTGACGCGCAGCGTGTGGCCCTTGCCGACCATCTTCTGCACGAGCCGGTCGTCCGCCTCGAAGGAGAGGGGTTTCTTTTCGTCGCCGTCCACGACAAGATCAGCGTATTCGACGGTCGGATACTCCTTGCCGTCGATGGTGACGGTCTCGTTGTCGACCAGCACGTTGTACTCCTTGCCGATATCGTACATCCAGAAGGCGATGCCGACGAGGGCGGCGATGATCAGCAGCCTGATGGTCCAGCGGCGTTTGGAGATATTGGACACAGTCATCGTTTAACCCTCCCCGCGCAGGTTACGGCGCGAACGTTCGCGCTCCTGCTGTCTCTTCCATGCGTGCAGGACCAGCGCCACCGCAATGATGCCGTAGGAGACGAAGACCCGGAAGTATTCGCCGAGCTGTGCCTGTCCGATCAACTCCTTGCCCGCCATGGGGGAGACGACGAACATCAGGTGAAAGAGCGCGACGCCGACGAAGACGTTGCCGATCGACGCCTTGGAGACCGTGGCGCCGCCGATGAGGAGCGCTGCGATCGAGAACATGCCGGTCTGGTCGTGGCTGTTGTAGGTATTCATCGTTCCGATGTTCTGCAGGAAGATGATCTGCCCGAAGGCCGCAAGCACGGTGGAGATCACGATGGCGATGACGCGCGTACGCTCGACTGCGATGCCAGCCGAGCCTGCCGCCGCCATATCCTGGCCGATGGCCCTCATGTCCTGGCCCAGTTTGGTGCGGCGGAACCAGACGATGAAGGCGCAGAATCCCGCGATGAGCAGGAATGTAGAGACGGGGATCGAAATGTTGAACGGCCTGTCCGCAGTGCTGAGGCTGATTGAGAACGTGATGGCGTTATCCAGCGCGTGCCGCAGCCCCGTGAGATTGATGGCGTTGCGTATGCCGTAGCCGCGGGACAGGACCAGGGTTGGGCTCGAAATGGGCAAAATCCAGCCCATCGTGTAGAGCACGACGAACTGGTAGATGCCGTTGATGAAGAAGCCCAGGATATACGACGTGACCATCTCGCGGCCCTTCGCCCGGTTGAGCACGTTGCCGCAGATGTATCCGAGGAAGGCCGCGATCGGCATACTGATGATCGACGCCAGGATGAGCCCCGGGATACCCACGACCGCCCAGTCCGTGACGAAGATCAGGCCGATCTGCCCGGCCATCGCGCCCAGGACCATGCCGAAGTTGAGTCCCATGCCCGCCATGATCGGCACGAGAAGGGAGAGGACCAGGAAGGAGTTGCGCGCCAGCCTCGTGATCATCTCCTGGATCAGGTACTCCGCGGAGAACCCCGAGAGGGGGATTGCGAATGCGGAGAGCCCGAGAAAGATGATGGGGACGGAGTTCGATATCAGAAAGTGCTTGAAGTTTTCGGTCTTCGTAAATTTGTGCACGGCCGGTTTGTTGTTCGTCTCGGACATTATCGTTTCACCTGCGTCTTTCGTGTCAGAGCATAGAGAATCATGCCGTTACTGACGATGATGCGGATGACCTCCGACATGTCCGTCTGTATCAGGCTGTTGACGACCGACGGCGTCATGGTCAGAATGCCCTGGAAGAGGAACGTACCGACGACGACGTTGACCATCGTCGCCTTGTTGACGGACGCGCCGCCGAGCAGGATTGCCGCGACGGCGGGAAACGCCATATAAAGCGGGCCCATGTAGAGCTGGATGAAACCGAAGCTCTGCTGGTACACGAGGATGCCGATCGCACCGAGCATGGTGGAGAGCATGACCGAGATGGTACGCATTCGGTCGACGTTGATGCCGGACGCGCGCGCGAACTCGGGGTTCGAGCCGACCGCCGTGATGGCCGTGCCCGTCTTGGTCCGGAAGAATGCCCAGACGAAGAAGATCATCAACGCGAAGAAGATGAACATGCCGGTAGGCACGTAGAAGAACTCTCCGAGCTGAAGGTGCAGGAAGTCGCTCAGAACATGCCGCCAGAAGCCCTCCGTGCTGATGGTCGTGCGCAGGCCGGATCCGCCGTAACCCCAGATCATGACCGGGCTCTTGAAGGGAAGCAGCAGCCACGCCATGCACATGAGGGCAACCGAGGAGAAGCCGACGTAGGTGGCGATCATCATCTCCTCGCCCTTGACGCGGTTCAGGATCTGCGCGTAGATGAAACCAAGAACTGCCGCGATGGGGACTGCGACCAGCATGGCAAAGCCGAAGCCCGGGAGTCCTTTCATCTGGAACTCGATCGAGGTCGTCGCGCCGAGAAGGCCCGCAATGATGCCGAGCGGCAGGCCGAAATTGAGGCCGCATCCGGACTGGACCATCGGGACCATGGCGAGGACGAGGATGCCGTTCATGCCGACGCGGACCAGCGTATCCGAAAGAGACGTATCGACGCGCACGCCGACGAATGGCGCCGCGACGAAGAGAAAGAGCAGAAACAGCGCGATGATAATGCGTGGCCATCCCGCGTTCTCGATAAACTTCTTGATCTTGTCCATCATCCATTACCCCCGGTCGTGTCGGATCCCGCCACCGCCTGTTCGTGCGCGCCCATCATGAGAATGCCGAACTGTTCGGCGGGGCAGTTCGCGGGGCGTATGCCGCTGATCCTTCCGTTGTCGACGATCGCGATGCGGTCGCAGACGGCTCGCAGCTCCTCCAGCTCGGACGACGTCACGATGATCGTGGTGCCGAACTCCTTGTTGACCCGCTGAAGCGTGTCGAGAACCAACTTTTTGGCGCCGACGTCGATACCGCGCGTCGGTTCGGAGACGAAGAGAATCTTGGGTTGAACGACGAAGGCCTTCGCCAGACAGACCTTTTGCTGGTTGCCGCCGGAGAGCTCGACCGCGCGCTGCTTGGGGCCCGTGCAGCGGATTTCGAGAGATTTGATGTACTCCTCGGCGGTTTTTCGCATGGTCGCGTCGTCGCGCCATTTGAGCAGGCCGCCCAGCATGCTTTTGACAAATTTGTTCTGGACTTGCATGGCGGTGAAGGCGATGTTCCAGTCGATCGGTTCGTCGAGGAGCAGCCCGACGCCGCGGCGATCCTCGGAGACGAAGGCCATATCGCAGGAGAGGGAGAACGAGGGGTCGTTGAGGCGGATCTTCTTGTCATTTACGATGACGCTGCCGCCGGCGGGGAAGAGGCCCATGACGCCGTTGGCGACGCCCAGCTTGCCCTGCCCGGCGAGGCCGCCGATGCCGAAGATTTCGCCCTCCTGCACGGTGAACGAAACGTCGCGGACCGTCTCGCCCGGCATGTCGACCCAGAGGTGTTCGACCTCGAGAATGCTTCGGGTCTCCTTTCGCTCCGTTCTGCAGGCGTTTTCGCCTTCCACGTTGCGCCCGACCATCAAGCTCGCGATCTCGAAGAGGTTCGTCTCCTTGGGGCGAAGTTCTTTCACGACGCGCCCGTCGCGCAAGACGACGATCTTGTCGCAGAGATCGATGACCTCCTGCAGGCGGTGCGAGATGAAGATCATGGCGATTCCCTTCGCCGCGAGGTTCCGAAGTGCGGAGATCAGAATCTCCGCCTCGGACTCCGTAAGGACGGCGGTGGGTTCGTCGAGGACCAGGAGTTTGGTGTGCTTGCGGTCGATCTCCCTCGCGATCTCCGTAAACTGTTTGTGACCGACTGGCATCTCGCTGGCCAAAGTGGACGGATCGATATGGAAACCAAGTTTCGAGATCGCGTCCTCGGCTCTGTGCTTCATGTCCGCGCGATCAAGCGTCTCGATCCTGTCGCCGAAGACTTCGACGAGGAAGTTGTACTTTGTGGATTCTCTGTTGAGCAGAATATTTTCTGTTGCGGAGAAGCCGGGAAGAAGGGAGAACTCCTGATGTACCATTCCGATGCCAGCGTCGATCGCGTCGAAGGGGGAGGAAAACTGAGCGACGTGTCCGTCAAGGATGACTTTGCCCTCGTAGCCGCCTGTCTGGGCGATGACTGGCATCCCAAACAGGATATTCATCAACGTCGATTTGCCCGCACCGTTTTCTCCCACCAATCCAAGTATCTCGCCTGGGGCTAGGGAGAAGTTTACCTCCTCCAGGACCCTGTTGCCGAAATACTCCTTGCCGACAGCCTCCACCCTCAAGAGAGGTTCCTGGTTGGCCATGTGCATCACCACATCCTTTACTTGGTAGATCTTATATTATATTTTAGCGACCTCCGTGTACCCGAGTATTATAACGGTTAACCCGGTAAAAGGGAAAGCGTAGGAAGTAAAGAAAAAAACCGGCGGCCGTTGCGGCAGCCGGTTTTCTGAGCATCGTGCTATCGCTTTATTTCGTCATCTGGATTTTGAGATACTTGTCGGGGACCTTCACCTTCGTCGCGCCGAGGTAGCCCCTGCCGAAGACGTAGGTATCCTGATACAGCAGATAGAAGTTCTTCATCGGCTTCTTGGTGTTGGCGTCGACATAGGCATTGCCGTTCCAGGCAGCGCCAGGGGAGAACTTGGCGTAGGCCGCATGCAGCGCCTTGCGGTCGTTCAGCTTCGCCTTGCCCTCGACGACCATCTTGCCGAATTCAGCCAGACCCGCGGAGTGGCAGTAGCCGATCGAGTATGCCCATGTGCCCATGCGTCCCTTTGCGCCCGCCGCGATGACAGCCGCTTCGACCTTCTTCAGGATCGCCGGGAAGTTGCCCGATTCCTTGCTCAGGTCGACGCCGAACGCGCCGGGGTAGCCCATCAGCGGGGAGGGAAGATCGGCTTCCACGAAGATCCCGCCGTACTTGGCGAGCTGTCTGAGAAGAGGCTCGGTGTGTGCGTCGTTCGTGCAGAAGAACGCCGTGTTTTTGCCGTACTTCTCGACCCAGGAGGGGGTCTTTTCGAGTATGAACTGCTGCGCGCCCGCTACGCCGACGTCGCTGGTCGGGTCGGGAGCCGTTTCGAACACGAACTTGATGCCGAGGTCTTTGCAGGCCTGCTCCATGATCGCGCGACGGCGGCCGAGCGTCTCATAGCTCATGTGACGGGGGAAGGAGATATGCACGAACGTCTTGGCGCCGAGCACCTTCGCCGAGTGGGGGATGAGGTAGCCGCGGGAGACGAAGTCGGCGTTCGTCGTGAGATCCGCCACGGATGCGATGACGTTCGGGTCCTCGTGCGCTTCGCCGGCGAAGCAGAGGATGTCGGGGCGCTTCTCTTTGATCTTGCGGAAGCCCTCGGCCGTACCGGGGATGCCCTGGTTGACGACGACGACCTTCATGAGGGGATCGTCGGCCATGCCGGCGATCTGCGCGATGGTGGTCTCCATCTCGGACATAAAGTTGTCTGGGTAGGTAAGGTGTTTGATCATGCCGCCGTTTGCCACGTCTCCGTAATCCTTGATCAGCTTCTCGGCGCCGCGAAGGTCATCCTCACTCTGAGAGACGGTTCCCGTGATGATACCGATGTGGAACTTTGCCGCAGCCTCAGCCGCCGCACCGAACCCCGCGAAGACAAGGGCGAACGCGATAAAACCCAACAAAAAAACATGATGCTTTCGCATGTTGCACATACCTCCCGTAATTTTTTTGAATCATGCCGAGGCACTTTTCTAGCATACCCAGTGTTCAAAGCTACGTCAATGGGGGATCGAGCGATAATTAAAGTATACATTGAGCTCGACTTTACAGATGATAATCTGAGTGACTGACACAAATTCATCAAGTTAACTCGTAACAGTGGTAGATGTTTTCAAAGAGACACATCGGCTCCTTGTTATGGAGTCTTCTTAAGGCTTCTTTCCGTGTCGGCGCCACCGGCAGAGAATCGTCGATTGCACTCGACAACCGTAGCGCGCAGGAAATCTTGCCAATCGTCGTACAGAGTGCCTTCCATATCCAGCGCAGGCCGATCTGCAAATAGCTGAGGCCACGATTCCAGTGCGTGTCTATTTCCGTGCGATGGCCTTCTTCGACGACAATCAACCCCTCGCTCACCGCAATGATGGTTGCCGTAGCGATAACAAAAATCAGCCGTTCCAGAGCCTGG
>JAVBQG010000023.1:0-36102 GCA_031549185.1 Synergistaceae bacterium
ATGGATGTAGATGTCCGGCGTCGGCCACATCACGAGCGGGCTGGTGTCGCGCGAACCGTAGCGGAAGGTGCGGACCGAGCCGTCCTTCAGCGTGAAGTGGATGCGGCTGGGAGAGGCCTCCTGCGGGAGCGTGTTGGTGAAGCCGCTCGGGTTGCCGTAGGGAACGATGAAGAGCCTTCCCCGTTTGACGTGCGCGTTTTCGAGAAAGAGCACCGCCGACATGTACCCCGACGGATCGGTGGGGTGCGTGCCGCCGAGGACCATCACGCTGCCGCCCGGCTCCTCGCCAGTCTGCACGTACACCGGCGTGTCCATCCGGCTGCCCTTGAGCCCGTCGAAGTAGTCCGAGAGCATTTTCTTCTCGAAACCGTCCGCGGGGACGACGGGGTCCATCTCCTTGTTCGCGCCGAACTCGCGCCCCGTGACGAAGCAGACGACGAGGGCGAGCGCCAGCAGGAGAAGCGCGGTGTTCCTGGTGCCCTTGAAGTTGAAATTCATCCCGCTTCTCCCCCTACTTGATCATGAAGAGCCGCAGCAGCAGCGGGATGACCACCAGCGCTGCGGTCGCCTGCTTCCAGAATTCCTTCTCGCGGAAGCAGCAGCGAATCGTCAGGCAGAGCACGATCGCAAGGATTCCCCTGTAGATCAAAGTCATGAACTCCATAACGCAGGCCTCCCTAACGTACCAGGGCCGCCAGAGGGTTGGCCCAGACGATGATGCAGATTCCCCAGATCGCGATGGCGACGGCGGGGATCAGACACTGTTTCAAAACTGCGAAATAATCCTTCTCCCCGACGACCTGGGCGGCGAAGATGCCCGCCAGCGCCGTCGGCGGCACCAGGTCGCCGAGGCCGGAGATGAGCGCGAGTCCCGAGGCGACCATGATCTGGTCCTTGCTCAAGAGCGCCAGGATGAAGGGCACGCCGAGCACCGAGGCCGCGCCGAAGGACGAGATCGCCCCGAAGGCGGGAACGGTGGTCGCGATGGAGAGGTAGAGCAGCCAGGCCGGAATCGCCAGCGCCGAGACGACGACGAAACCGCGCACCCCCGTGAGCGTCATGATCTGGATGAACATCCCTACGCCCATGAGGATTCCCAGCACCGGAATCGCGTCGCGCACGGCCTCCGTGGCCGACTCGAGCACATTCCACCGGCGCCCGGTGAGAAAAGCCGAAGCGGCGGCCAGGAGAAACTGCAGCGGCATTCCCAGCGACGGAAAGACGCCGGGGAAGAGCTGCTCGCCGCCCATCAGCACGATGAGGACAAGAAAGGGGAGAAAAAGCCTTGGCGTCAGGCGGACTTTCTCCATGCGGGCAAGTTCCTTCTCCAGTTCGGCCTCGTCGAGACCTTCGCTCCTGCGGAGCGAGGGGACCGCCAGAATTGCGATCACGAAGAACGCCAGAGGAACGGTGGCAATGAGCAGGGGGATGGCAAAACCGACGTAGGGCATGTCGATGCCGCCGCCGATGATCATGACGGGAATATTGATGGGAGGCGCGATCATCCCCAAGATCGCCCCCATCGCGATGAACGCCGCCGTCTTGACCGACGAGACGCCCAAGCGGATCAGCACGGGCGCCACGAGCGCACCGGTGGTGAGACAGCAGGCCGTCGAGGAGCCCGTCAGCATGCCGGGCAGCATGATGAGAAACATAACGCCGCAGGCGAGCAGCAGCGGAGATTGGCGGAAACGGCGGATGATCCAGGCCGCCACCGCCTCCATCAGCCCGATCGACTGCACCACGTTCATGAAGATCATAGCCATGGCAATGATAAGGATCGTGTCAATGTAGCCGAACATCCCCTCGACGAGGTGCCGCAGCGGGAAGCCAGCCCCCGCCAGGACCGCCCCCACGACCGCCGCGGCGGACATGGCGATGGCGATCGGCAGATCGAGCGCAAAGGCCCCGAAGGCAAACGCTAAGAGCATGGCGAGGGCGTAGAAGCCCTCGGGCCAGAACCATTCCATCGTCATGGCAGCGTTATTTCGAGACGCCCCACTCTTTGAACGCGGCTTCGAGCGGCGTGACGGTGGCCTGGATGTTCTCGACTTCGATCAGCTTGGCGGACGCCGCTTTCGCTTTGCCGAAGATTCCGTCCTGGTTGCCTGATTTCACCACGATCACGCGGTCGCCGAGACCGGTGACAGCGTTGATGAAGAGATCGGTGAGCGCGCCGCGCCTGCCGTCTCCGCCGACGTGCATGACCAGGATCTTCATGTTCTTCTTCTTGGCCTCATTGATCAGGCCGACCGCTCGCGCCTTCTCCTGCTCCTTGTCGATGCCCGCCGCGCCAAGACCCTTCGAGCTGCCGCCGACGACCGCGATCAGGACCTTCTGCCCTTTGAGCGCGTTGGGTTTCATCAGGGCGTCGTAGTCGGGCTCGATCTTCAGCTTCTTCATCAGAACCTTAACCATCATGCCGTCCGGGCTCTGTCCGACGGACGTAATCGCCACGTCCGCCGCATTCGCAGCTCCCACTAACACAAACAAACAGACCAACAGCAGAAACGCAACGATGCCTTTCCTCATTTGTAACACCCCCGTTAAAGATATGTATCGTATCCGTATCATACGGCGATCGGGAAAAACGTCTACTTTTTAACCTTTTCTCCCACTGAAAAAATTCCGGCGCTTTTCCGCTAGCGACTGATGCAGAAGTTTCCATTCACCGGGCACAAGATCGCCCCTATACTGAGGCGCACGAAAGGCGCGATCGGCCGTGCCCACCTTCGAGGAGCTGGCGAGCGCGTCGATCGGTACGGCGACGCGCCCCCTTCCCCGACGCCCGTCGACAACCCTACGCCGTCGACCTGTTGCGCCGCCTGGGCATCGACACGCCGGAGAAGCTGCTGGAACAGAGCGACCTCTTCACACGAAATTTTTTGTGATCTTGATTCGAAAAACGGCTTGTGTTATATACAATCCGTACCCTGTGCGTTGCATACGAACGGAGGTCTGGATATGAAACGACTCTGCGCGCTGTTCCTCTTCCTGTCGCTGTTTCTCTGCCTGCTCGGCGACGACGCCCTCGCCGCGCCCGACGTCTACGGCCCGGCGGCAAAACTACCCCACGTCCGCTTTTACAACGGTTCCATCTGCACCCTAGAGAATGGCGCCAAGGTCTTCCAGGGCGAACTCTGGACGAGCGGCGACCGCGTATTGTACGCCGGCCCCGCCAAAACCGCCAACCTCAAATTCGACAAGGAGATCGACCTGAAAGGCAACCTCGTCATGCCAGGCTTCAAGAACGGGCACGCCCACTCGCCGATGACCTTCCTGCGCTCCTACGCGGAGGACCTGCCGTTGGACCGCTGGCTGAACGAGAAGGTCTTCCCCATGGAGGCGAAGCTCGTCTCCGGGGACATCGGCCCGCTCTACAAGCTGGCTGTGCTCGAGTATCTCGCCAGCGGGATCACCGCGGCCTTCGACATGTATATGTTCACCGACGAGATGTGCCGGGCGGCCGCCGAGTGCGGCTTTCGCGGCGTCTTCTGCGGTTCGCTGAATGACTTCTCGCAGAGCCTGGAGAGCATGGAGCGGCAATACCGCGAGCTCAACGCCTTGAGCCCGCTCGTCAAATACCACCTGGGCTTCCATGCAGAGTACACTACCTCGGAGACTCTGCTGAAGGGCGTCGTCGCGCTCTCGAAAAAATACCGCGCGCCGGTCTACTTTCACGGATCGGAGACGGCAAGCGAGGTACAAGACTGCGTCGAACGACGCGGCATGACGCCAATCGCCTACCTCGATGACCTCGGCATGCTGTCGCGCGGCGGCGGAGTTTTTCACGGCGTCCATCTGACGCAGGCGGAGCTGGATATTCTGAGCAGACGCGGCGTCGGCATCGTGACAAACCCCGGCTCCAACTGCAAGCTCTCCAGCGGCGTCGCACCGGTGACGAAAATGGTCGAGACGGGGATCTTGGTGGGAATCGGCACCGATGGACCTGCCAGCAACAACGCGCTCGATATGTTCCGCGAGATGTATTTGGCCTCGATGTTGCAGAAGGTGATTACAGGGGACCCGACCGCGCTCGGCGCGGAGGAAGCGCTCCTCATGGCGACGCGCGGCAGTGCGCGGATCATGGGCCTCGACGACTGCCTCTCGCTCGCCCCAGGCATGCTGGCCGATCTCGTCGTGATCGACTTGAAGCAGCCCAATATGCAGCCGCAGAACGACATCGTGAAAAACCTCGTCTACGCGAGCGGCAAACAGAACGTGATCCTGACCATGGTTGGCGGCCGTATCCTCTACGAGAACGGCAGATACTACATCGGCGAACGGCCGGAGAATATCTATCGAAAAGCGAACGAGATCGTCCGCCGTATCGCGGCACAATAACCCGCCATAACCACGATCGATAACCAACTCCCGACAGGGAGCCCTGCAATAAGCACCGGGCTCCCTGTCGCTTTTTACGCAGTTTTGCGTTGCATGATTTGCATTTTTTGCCGAATAAAGCATATCGCGATATATTCCATAGAAATACTGAGCCAACGCCGCTAGACTCCCTCTCGCGCAATATTATTGTTGAATGCAAAATAACCCCATTCCACTATCACACCATCGAGGGGGGCCTTAAATGGACAATAAAGCGACGGCCGGCAACGACTTCAAACCATTCATACCGGCCGACAGGATTATGCCCGAAATCACGCCATTTTCGGTACTTCTGGGTGTGATCGTAGCGGGCGTGTTCGGCGCGGCAAACGCCTATCTCGGCCTGCGCGTCGGCATGACGATCAGCGCCTCCATCCCCGCCTCGGTCATCTCGATGGGGATCGTCCGCGGCATTCTGCATCGCGATTCGATCCTGGAGAACAACATGGTGCAGACGATCGGGTCTGCCGGCGACTCGGTCGCGGCGGGATGCGTCTTCACCCTGCCCGCCATCTTTTTATGGTACAGCCAGTGGGGCATGGGCACCCCCAGCCTGATCGAAATATCCGCCATCGCCGTCTTCGGCGGCATCTTGGGCGTTCTCTTCATGATCCCGTTGCGCCGGGCGCTGATCGTCAAGGAACACGGCGTCCTGCCCTACCCCGAAGGAACGGCCTGCGCGGACGTCCTGCTCGCGGGCGAACAGGGCGGCGACAGGGCCAAGACCACGTTCGTCGGCCTGGGCGTGGCCGCGGTCTTCAAGTTCCTCGCCGACGGGATCAAGCTCTTCCCCAGCGAGATCGAGTACGCCTTCAAAGGCTTCAAAGGCGCGGCCGTCGGCATGGACACGCTGCCGGCGCTGCTGGGCGTCGGGTACATCATCGGCCTCAGGGTCTCGGCTCTCATGCTGAGCGGCGCCGTGCTGGGCTGGCTCGTCCTGATGCCGGCGATCGCCTACATCGGCGGCGGCGCGACGACGACCATCTTCCCGTCGACGGTGCCGATCTCGCAGATGGATCACTGGGCGATCTGGGGAAGCTACCTGCGCTACATCGGCGCCGGGAGCGTCGCATTCGGGGGCTTCGTCAGCCTCATTACGTCGATCCCCCTCCTCTTCACCTCCTTCCGCGACGCCATCAAGGGCTACGAGGGCGGCGCGCAGGGGGCCAGCATCCCGCGGACCGACCGCGACCTTCCGCTCAAGATCGTTCTGATCGGCCTGCTCGTCATCGTGCTGGCCATCGGCATGACGCCGATCATCCCCGTCGGGTTCATGGGGGGCCTGATCATCGCCGTATTCGGCTTCTTCTTCGCCACCGTGTCGTCGAGGATCGTGGGCCTGATCGGCTGTGCCAACAACCCGGTCTCCGGCATGACGATCGCCACCCTGATCATCACGGCCTTCATCTTCAAGGCCACGGGCAACGACGGACACGCGGGAATGGTGGCCACCGTCACCATCGGAGCGGTCATCTGCGTGGTCGCCTCCAACGCCGGCGACATGTCGCAGGACCTGAAGACCGGCTTCCTCGTGGGCGCCACGCCCGAGAAACAGCAAATCGGGGAGATCATCGGCGTGCTCAGCTGCTCCGTATTCATCGGGGTCGTCCTGCTGTTGCTCAACGACGCGTGGGGGTTCGGGTCGCGGGATCTCCCCGCGCCCCAGGCCACGCTGATGAAGCTCGTCGTCGAGGGCGTCATGAGCGGAGATCTCCCCTGGAGCCTCGTCTTCGTTGGGTTCGGCGTCGGCGCGACGCTGTTCCTTCTGGACATTCCCATCCTTCCCGTCGCCATCGGCCTCTACCTTCCCATCCATCTGAGCGTCCCCGTCATGGTGGGAGGGTTGGCGCGCGGCTATCTGGACTATCTGGGAAATAAAGCCGAGGAGGGAAGCGCACTTCGAGCGCAGATCGACGACAAGACCAACTCCGGCGTGCTCTTCTCGTCCGGCCTGATCGCTGGCGAGGGCCTGATCGGCGTCCTGCTTGCTGTCCTCGCGGCGCTGCACGTCGATATCACGGTCCGCAATCTCTTCGGCGCGGCAGCCCCGTTGGTCTCCCTCGCGTTCTTCCTGGGATTGACGCTCTGGCTGCTGAAGGCCTCCCTCTGGAAGAAGGTGTAGGTATGGCGAGAAGACGGCGGGAGAATATGCTGGACCGCGTCCCCGCGAGAAACGGAAGGATCGGCTCGCAGCTCTCGGATGACGGCACGGTTCGGCTGATCGTGAAGAACGACGGTTTGTTCAAGAATTTTTTGCGGCGCTTCACGCACATTCCCGTCCCGGAGGTCACGACGATCGACCTGGATTTGTACGGTTCGTTCGTGTGGGGCGCCATCGACGGCAGAAAGGCCATCGGCGAGATCGGAGCGCTGATGAAGGACGAGTTCGGCGCGGAGGTGGAGCCTCTGTACGAACGGCTGTGCTGGTACGTGAAAATTTTAAGGAACAACGGTTTCGTCGACCTCCTGCGGCAGCGCGAGGCGTAAAAGGCGACCTCTCCCCCCAGCCCCCTCCCCCGAAGCGGGGAGGGGGAGAAGAGCGGGAGACAAAGGCAAAGAATTTTGCTCTTCTGTTTTTGTTTTGCTCCCCTCCCTCTCCGCTTTGGGAGAGGGAGGGCTCGGGGGAGGGAGAGGTCGGGTCTTGAGGTACAAGAGCCTTTGATGAGTCTGCCAGAGGGCTCTTTCTAAGACAGGCGAAGTCGTATATCATCGATGGATGAAAGTCTATCGATTGCTTGAAATTCTGACGATCCTTCTGCGGCGCGAGTCGACCACCGCTCCCCTGCTGGCCGAGCGCCTCGGCGTTTCCGAGCGCACGATCCGCCGGGACATCGACGACCTCAGCCTGGCGGGCGTCCCCGTGGTCACGCGGCAGGGCGCGGGCGGCGGAATCTCCATCGCGGACGGGTACACGCTCGACAAGCGCCTGCTGCTGCCGGACGAGCTGCAGAGCATCCTCGCAGGCCTGCGAGGCCTAGACTCCGCCGGCGCGGGCGGCGACATCAAACCGCTGCTCGACAAGCTGGGCGACCTGCGAGGCGAAACTGCGCCGAGCGTCGGGATGCACATCGACCTCGCCTCCCACTACCGGGAGAGCCTCTCGGCGAAGATCGCCCTCCTGAAAAAGGCAATCGCCGGACACGAGGTCGTCGCGTTCGACTACTACTCCGACAAGGGCAAGACACAGCGGCGCGTGGAGCCGTACTTCATCGTCTTCAAGTGGACATCGTGGTATCTGTTCGGGTACTGCTTGCTGCGCGACGACTTCCGCCTCTTCAAGCTCAACCGACTCTGGGAACTGACGGCCGAAGGATCGCCCTTCTCCCCGCGGGAGGTCCCGCCGGAGAAGATGGCGTTCGACGACGTCTGGCTCAACGAAACCCCGATGGTCGTCGTCTTCGACGCCTCCGTGGAGTACATGCTTATCGACTCGTTCGGCCCCGAGAACTACGAGGCGATGCCGGACGGACGACTGCGCTTCGAGTGGGGCTACACGAACGTCGAAGCGACCGCGAGCTGGATTCTCGGCTTCGGGAGCAGGGCGGAGGTTTGGGAGCCGCCGGAGCTGCGCGAGGCGATCGCACGCGAGGCGAGGCGCACGCTGTTTCTCTACGAACCTTCCTGATCTCTGCGAGGAACCGGACAGACAGTTGTCCGGTTCCTCGTTTTACACTTGCGCCATGAGATCTCAAATCGAAGGGGTGTCGTTCATGAGCAAGAGAGAAGAGGCAAAGCGCCTGCTGGGGAACATGAAGATGGTCTTCCTGGTCACGTACGGAGAGGGCGGACGACCGGACGCGAGGGCGATCTCCCCGACGAAATCGGAGGGGCTGGGGACGGTCTGGATGCTCACGGGCAAGTGCAGCGACAAGTACAAAGAGCTGTCGCGGGATCCGCGCTGCATGATCTACGCGACCGACCTGGAGGACACGGCGAACTATCTGGAGCTGCGGCTGTGGGGATCCGTCGAGCTCCTCGACGACCCCGAATCCCGCGCGTTCGCGTGGCTGGACGAATACACGCACTACTTTCCCGCCGGCGTGAACGATTCCAACCTCGTCGTGCTCAAGTTCACGGCGGATGCGGGCGTCCTGCAGACGGAGGACGGAAAAGAAAATCTGAAGTTTTGAGGAGGACTGCACAGTGGATTACGAGGTAAAAGTACGCGAGATACCGCCGGCGAAGGCGATGACGATACGCTACGTCACGAACATGGGGAGCATCGCCCCCGACATGGGGAAGGCGTACCAGGAGCTGTGGGATTACATGGAAGGGAACGGCGCGCAGGCGACGGGAGAGTGCTTCGCCCTCTATCACATGAAGAGCGCCGAGGATTTCGATCCCGAGAACATCGACGTCGAGTGCGGCTTCTCCGTCGCCGAACTGATCCCGGACGGCGGCCGCGTCAAAGGGCGCACGGTCGAGGGCGCGCTCTCGGCGACGGCCACGCACAAGGGCCCCTACGATACGATGTGCGCGGCGTACGACGCCGTCATGAAATGGGCCCCCGAAAACGGCTACGAACTTCTGGCTGGCTGGCGCGACTACTACATCAACGACCCGTCGAACCTCCCGCCCGAGGAGTGGCTGACGGAGGTCACCTGCCCGGTAAAGAAGAAGGGCTGAGGTATCTTTTCGAAAAACCGCCGCCAGGAGGAGGCCCTTCGATGCCCCCTCCCGGCGACCTTTAGAATCATGATACAATCGCCAATCATGAAGATCAGAAAAACCGACGGAAGAAACATAGACGCGAATGTGATGCGCCGGAGGTGCGCTTTTGTTTCTTGACGGCCTGCGCCTCGGGTTGCTTCTGCAACTAGCGGTCGGGCCCGTCTGTCTGATGGTGTTCAACACGGCGGGCACGCTCGGTTTCGCGCGCGGGGCGCTTGCCGCCTTTGCCGTGACGCTCGTCGACGGCCTTTATATCCTCCTCGCCGGCGCGGGAGTCTCCGCTTTTCTTCGGAACGAGCGCGTCCAGCGCAACATCAAAGTCTTCGGCGCGCTCGTCCTCTTCGCGTTCGGGCTGGACATCCTCTCGGGCGCCTTCGGCGCTCCCCTGCTGCCGCAGATCAGGCTGTTCAAGGGCGCCGAACCGGGCGGCGTTTTTCTCAAGGCCCTGGTTTTGACGGCTTCGAACCCCCTCACCATCGTCTTCTGGGGCGGCATCTTCTCGACGGCCGTCGCCTCGAAAAATATGAACCGCGGGCAACTCGCCCTCTTCGGGCTCGGCTGCGCGGCCGCGACGTTCGCCTTTCTGAACGGCGTCGCCCTTTGCGGCAGCGCGGCCGGGACGTTCCTGCCCGACGCGCTGCTGACGCTCCTAAACGCGCTCGTCGGAGTCGTCATCGTCGCCTTCGGAGTCAGGATGCTCGTGAAAAAATAAAGGTCGCTTCGAGCGATCGCCGGCGACACCCGCTTTTCTCACGCAAAACACCTCCCGTGAAAGAGCAACAAAAGGCAACCGCCCGACACGCTTCGCACCGTACTTTTTCGCGCGTCCGTCGCATTTTATGCTATGATGCGGGTTCCAATACGAGGAGGTTGAATAAGACATGAGAGACGAGACGAAATGCCTGCACGCCGGATACAAACCCAAGAATGCCGAGCCGCGCGTGATGCCGATCGTGCAGAGCACGACATACGTATACGACTCCACGGAGGAGGTCGCGGCGGTCTTCGACGACCCCACGAAGAGCCTGATCTACTCGCGCTTCGCAAACCCGACCGTGATGGCGGTCGAGGGCAAGATCGCGGAGCTGGAGGGCGGCGTCGGCGCGATGTGCACGACCTCGGGACAGGCAGCGACACTGCTCGCGGTCCTGAACCTCTGCGCGGCGGGCGACAGCATCGTCAGCACGCCGCAGATCTACGGCGGAAGCATCAACCTCTTCTCCGTCACCCTCAAGCGCTTGGGCATCGAGTGCATCTACGTCGACCCGGCTTCGAGCGACGAGGAGATTCACGCCGCCTTCCGCCCCAACACGAAGGCCGTCTTCGGCGAGACGCTTGCAAACCCGGCGTTGACTGTGCTCGACATCGAGCGCTTCGCCAGGATCGCGCACGCGCACAAGGTGCCACTGATCGTCGACAACACCTTCGCCACGCCGATCCTCTGCAAGCCGTTCTCGTTCGGCGCGGACATCGTCATCCACTCGACCAGCAAGTACATGGACGGGCACGCCGTACAGGTCGGCGGCGTCATCGTCGACAGCGGCAACTTCGACTGGACCTCGGGCAACTTCCCCGAGTTCACCGAGCCGGACGAGTCCTACCACGGGCTCTCCTACACAAAGGCCTACGGCAGAAGCGCCTACATCATCAAGGCGAGGATGCAGCTCATGAGGGACTTCGGCGTCTACCCAGCGGCGCACTCCGCGTTCCTGCTCAACCTCGGGCTGGAGACCCTGGCGCCCCGCATGAAGCAGTACTGCGAGAACGGCCTGGCGGCGGCGCGTTATCTGAGCAGGTCGCCGCGGGTGGAAAAGGTCATCTACCCCGGTCTCGAGGGAGATGCCTCCCACGCGCTGGCGCAGAAATACTTGAAGGGATCGAGTGGCGTGATCTCGTTCGTGATCAAGGGCGGCAGGGAGACGGCCATCCGCTTCATGAATGCGTTGAAGCTGGCCTCCAACGAGGTACATGTCGCCGACATCCGCACCTGCGTGTTGCACCCCGCGAGCGAGACGCACCGGCAGCTCACGGAGGAGCAGCTCCGCGCGGCGGGCATCGACCCCGGCATGATCCGCCTCTCCGTCGGGCTGGAACACATCGACGACATTCTGGAGGACTTGGAGCAGGCCTTCGCGGCCATCTGAGTTCGGCCACAAACCCGACCTCTCCCCCCCGCCCCCCTCTCTCGAAGCGGAGAGGGGGAGCAAAACAGAGTCGAAAAATTTTGAGATTTTTGATTTTGTTTCTTGCGCTGCTCCCCTCCCTCTCCGCATTGGGAGAGGGAGGGACCGGGGAAGGGAGAGGTGCCCCTATTTTTTGCTCCGCAGGTTATTCTCCTTGTCGATCTTCCGGTCAAGGCTCGCGAGAAAGGCCCTCGCCTCGGAGGGCGGGTCGCGTACCCCAAACCGATCGCGCAACAAAAGGGGCCTTCTCGAAACGGAGTGGCCAAGATTTTTTCCCACGGAAAGCACAATCAAACTTCCCCAATCCTGAGTAGATCCCTCCATGTTGACGGCGAAATGCTGATCGCCAAGTAGAAAGACGATAACTTGCCATTCGTTGGTACCAACTTCAATCGGAATTTCCGTCCACCACGACCGTCACTTCTGTTGTGGCGATTTAATATTGCTGCGCCGTTTTTACCTAGCAAAGAATCGTCATGTTGGCGATATGGAATATAAATCCTCTTCACTACAATAAAATTATACCTACGCGGCTCTGCACGCGAGGAACACGGGGATAAGCCGAGGCTGGGAGGAAACTTCTTGAACGGTTCGCATACGACAGAGGAGGGCTAGAGGATGAAAATATCAGGAAGAAGCAAGTGGGGCACATGGGCTTCGTTTTCGGCATGTTTTTTGCTGGTGCTTTTTTGCGGCGTTGGGAACGCGGCGAGTATCGCACCTGCGGACCTGCATGGCGAGCGGGTAATCTTCGGAGGGATCAGCGGAGATTACACGGTTAATTATTACGATGACACCGGTTTGCAACAAGACGTACCCTATACTTACGCTGGCCCCGTAATTTGGCAGGCGGCGTTGACGAACATCGGCTCGGACGACATGGCAGCAAGCGCGACGACGATTACGCTGCTGTCGGAATACCTGGTAGGAGGGGACCAAAAATATCAAAGCGCGTCCATAAGTTCGCAGTGGTACGGCAGCGATCTGCAGAAATGGCTGGACAGTAGCGCTTTGGGAGATTTTCTGGAATATTTCAACCCCGCAGAACAGGGGGCGGTAAAATCGCAGACGATGCCGGAATCGACGGAAACCAATGGAGGAATCCTTTTAGCCCCCCCCCGTACGGCAGGCCCCAGCAAGGCTTTCATTCTTAACGGGCGGACAGGCCAATACCCCGAGGACGAGCTAAACGATTTCATCGAAAAATTTAAGAATATTGCATCAATTAATGACGACGATAGAATTTGTTTTGATATCCAGTATCAATATCCTAATATATATTGGACTCGCTCGTGCGGTGGCGACGTGAACGGCGCCGCCTATGTGACCCAATCGGGCGATCTGTTTTCGGGCGGCCACGGGGTAAATCACGGCGACGTCGCCGTTCGTCCCGCTTTAAAGCTCGATCTGCAATCTGTAATCTTTCAATCTCTAATCGGTGGTTCCGAGCTTCGGGACCTTTTCGGCTTCGATCTCAAGAACGCCGCTGCAGACGGTGAAGATTTGATAACAGAAGCAAAGGTGTTGTTTTTTGCCACCAAGGAAACAGATCCATCAACGATGACAGCGAACGGCGATACGATCACCATCGAATTTGCCTCCGGGCAAAACGTCGTGCACGCTTATACCGGCACCCCCACCGAAGCGGGACTCGCCAGGCGCTTCACCGTAACCAAGAACGCTTCGTCCACAGCCGTTCCCGTGGCTCTCGCCAGCGTTTCGAACGACATCGTGACGCTCAAACTGAAAGAAGCGATCGGGACGAACGATACGAACATCAGAGTAAGCTACGTCCACACCGACGGTTGCACGGACGGCATCGGCTTCACGAACGACCGCAAGGCCCTGGACACGTTTGCCACAACCCAAACGGCCACGAACGAGACAAAAATCGATTTCGACCCGAATACCCCGCACATCACGGGTACGGCGAGAAGCACAATCACGCCGGTCCTCGTAACGGCGACGGCTATTTCCCCGGCTACAATCAGCAGTGTAACTCCAAGCGCAACCATGCCGGCGTGGCTCTCGGTCGAGGCTGTGGGCACGGATACGATCATGCTATCCGGCACGCCAACGGCGGCAAGTTCCGGTTCGTTCGAAATCGCGGCAACAGACAGCAACAACGCAACGTCTTCGCTGCTGGTCACGTATGACGTTTCTCCGGCCGACAATCCAGGGCCGGGCCCATCGCCCACGCCGTCGAGCAATACGACGCCTTCGAGCGTCTCGATAACGGTCGACGGCACGAAGTACGACGGCGAGAGGCAGAGCGGCAGCACGTACCTGATCACCGTCCCCTACGGCACGGATATCTCGAACCTGACGGTGAGCGGGACATTGCCGGCGGGCGCCACCAGCGTCCCGAAGCTGCCGGTGTCGCACGATTTCACCCAAGGCCCGCTTGAAATTACCATAACGGCGCAGGACGGCAAGACAACGGCCACCTACACGATCAACGTACAGGTCGAAAAACCGGATGGCCCGACGGAACGGGCGTTCTTCACGATCAACGTCGCCGACTGCGAAATCGTGATCACACAGAACGCTGACGGAACCCTTGCCGTAAAAGTCCGTATCCCGTTCGCCAGCGACTCGAACCCGGCGTTGCTCGACACGGCGCGGATGATCGCGAGCCTGTTCAACCTCACGGATGTTTCGTACAGCTACGTCGACACGCAGGGCAATGATATACCGCTGCAGACTCTGCAGGCATCGAAGGGAAATGCGAGGGCTCCATATCTGCAGATAGCGGGCATGGCGGCCGACATGGAGGCGATCAAAGACGGCGCGATCACGTCGATTCAGTACACGCTGAAGAACGACGCGACGCAGTACGCGCAGACGTTTTCCGGCGGAGGGTTGAAGATCGCCAGTATGCCCGGCTACCCGAGCCCGGAACCGGCTCCGGACGGAAGCTCGTCGAGCGGCTGCGACGCGGGCATGGCTGGACTAGCTGTGGTTGTACTGATGGGGGCGATGGTGGACAGGCGGAAGAAGGATTGAGCGATGGAAGCGTGAGTCGGTTGCCGCAACGGTGCCTTCTGTCAAAGGATCGTCAATTCTTTTTCGGACAGAAAGCCAAGCAGCTGCTCTTAAGTTATTGCGGTATCATTTTTCTCAACCCACTGTTTCAAGCCATTACATAGAGCTTATTCCGGTTCTAAATCAAACGTCCCTTTGTTTGATTTAGAACCAGAATAAGCGTAGCGCCTTGCGCCGCGCCTAACGCGTATCGTTGATTTAGAACTAGAATTACTTCGAATGACCCTGCGCGGCTGCGCGTTTTCGATCCTCGGCCTCCATCATCTTGTAGATCGCGTACCCAAAACCTCCGAAGCCGATCGCACAACAAAAAATCATATTCGCCACCCACATGCGCGTCCCCCTCCTTTCGTACGACCGCAAAATGCCATAGGCGCACGACGCCGTGCAATTCGCGCCGTTCCCTCACGTACTCTTTCTTTTGTCTTTGTGCGCACATAATCCATTACGAAGGGGGAGAAGCGAAGCTCCTCCCCCTTGGAGGCCTGGTCAGCATGGCTGAAGTGCTGACTCGACTTTTTTGCGACGGCTTGATCTTGCTGCGAAATGGAAGCCCTTCGGCTTTTTTCAATGTTGCGTCATTTGCAATTCTTTGTTGCATTTTTTACACATCAAGCTTACTATATTCTTGATCATAAATAAAGCGCATCTTTTTCATCATTCACATGATATTTTCTCATGAAGGTGATACGGATGAACACGCAAAAATACGAGGCTTTCCTGAAGACGGTGGAGTGTGGAAGCCTGACAAAGGCAGCGGAGGCACTCGGTTATACGCAGTCGGGGATCAGCCATATCCTGAACTCGCTCGAGCGCGAGTGGAAGGTCAGTCTGTTGGTGCGAGACCGCTCCGGCGTGCGGCTGACCTCTGACGGGCTGCGGCTGCTGCCGCTCGTCCGAAACATCTGCAACGCGGGCCGCGAGCTCGAGAGCGGGATCGACGAGCTGCACGGCCTGCAGACCGGCCTGATCCGGATCGGCACCTTCATGAGCGTCGCCACGCACTGGCTTCCCAACATCATCAAGGCGTTCGGAAGCGACTACCCGAACATCGACTTCGAATTGACACACGGGGATTACCCGCAGATCGAGAGCTGGATTCTCGAAGGGCGTGTAGATTTTGGGTTTCTGACGCTCCCGACGAAAGCGAAGCTGGAGAGCATCTTTCTGGAGGAGGACCGGATGATGGCGATTCTTCCCGAGAATCATCCACTGGCCGGGCTCGACCGCTTCCCCATCGAGAGGCTCTCCGAGGAGCGCTTCATTTTGATCGGCGAAGGATCCGATAAAGAAATTCTGGCCGTTTTCGAGGATAACAACATCACACCCGACGTGCGCTTCACCGCGTGGGAGGACGCCACGATCATGGCGATGGTCGAGAGCGGGCTCGGCATCAGCATTCTGCCCAAGCTCGTGCTGCACCGCGCACCGTACAGGTTCGTCGCCAGGGAGCTGAGCAAACCCTACTACCGGAAACTCGGCATCGGACTCGCCGACATCTCCCGCGCCTCCAGGGCGACGAGGCGTTTTCTGGAGTACCTCGACCACAGAAAAAAAGCGTAGTCCTTCTTGATCCTCACCGCACGGGCATGCCGTTATTTTTCCGCGCACAACATGAAAAGAGGCGCGTCGTCCTTCTTCGGGATGCCGGCGTATACCTCCTCCCTCGTGCTGCCGGCACAGATACGCCGGTCGACCTCCAGGTCCAGTTCGAAGCGGCGAATGCCGAGGTCCGCCAATACCTCCATGTCCCAGAACGGGCGGTTCGCTTTGCAGACACCGAGCGATTTTGCGATTTCGTTCCGCTCCAGGAGCTGTTCGAGCGTCTGCGTCGGGTGTGTCGGCCTCTCCCCCCTGGCCTCCGCCTCACCAAACGCCCGCCCATAGTTCGCGTCGAAGTTGACGATCCGGCCCCCCGGTCTGAGCACGCGCACCATCTCGCCGTAGGCTTTCGCCGGGTTCGGCAGCGTCCACGTGACGTTGCGGCTGACGACGGCGTCGAAGGCTCCGTCCGGGAACGAGAGGTTCTGCGCGTCCATCTGTCGATACTCGATATCGGAAAAACCAAGCGCCGATGCGTTTCCTCGCGCTTTTTCCAGCATCTCTTCGCTGTAGTCGACCGCCGTCACGGACCAGCCCAGCTCCGAGAGGATAAACGAGAAAAAACCGGCCCCGGTCCCCAGATCCAGCGCCCGCCCGCTTTCCGGAACCGGCAGGTGCCCGGCGAGTATCTCCGCGTAATTCTTTCGCATGATGCCACCGTAATCCTTCATCCGCAGCCCGCTGAAGTCCTCCGCGCGCTGCGACCAGTAACGATTGATGCGCTCCTGATCCACGTGAAATCACCACCCGTGAGGGAATCGCCGCGATCTTACCACACTCTTTTCGGAAGGAGAAGAACTTGACACTGAGTTGCACAAACAATACAATAGCCGGGTTTTCCAATGCGTCACACTCTGGGAGGAATGCGGTATGTTGGGTACTTTGAGGAGATCCGCTTCGAATCTGATCATCGGAATTGCGCTGTCGTTCTTGTTCTGTATGTTGTCCTCCGGTATGGCTCTGGCGGCGGACGGTCTCACCATCACCGATCAGCTGGGACGGACGGTGAAGATCCCGCCGAAGGTGGAGCGGGTCGTCTGCCTTCAACACCACACGCTCGACATCATTCTCGAGCTCGGACAGGGCGACAAGCTCGTCGGCGTGGTAAACAAGTGGCAGGGCCTGCTCGACAACTACATCGCGAAGGTCTATCCGCGCCTCAAGGAGCTCCCCACGCCCGGCGGCCTCGACGAGGTCAACGTCGAGGCGATCGCGGCGCTCAAGCCGGACGTCGTCTTCGTCGCGCACCAGCTGCCGAAACCGTTCATCGACAAGCTCGAGCAGCTCGGCATCTCGACCGTCGTCCTCTCCTTCTACATCGCGGACCGCGAGCAGGCGTCCACGATCAGCCCCAACCTCGTCGACCCCGAGGCCGCGTACTCGCAGGGCCTTCCGCAGGCCATCCGCCTGATCGCGCAGGTCGTCGGCGGAGAGAAGAAAGCGGAAGAGCTGATCGCGTTCATGAACGAGAGCAGAACCCTGGTGGCGAAGACCCTCAAAAATGTCGCGCCGAAGGACCGCATCAAGGTCTACATGGCGAACCCCGACATGTACACGTACGGAACCGGCAAGTACGTCGGCGTCGCCATGAACAGGGCGGGCGCGCACAACGTCGCGGAGGCGGTGAACGGCTACCGGCAGGTCAGCATCGAGCAGGTCACGAAGTGGAACCCCGACGTCATCTTCGTGCAGAGCCGCTACGCCCCCGTTCTGGAGCAGATCAAGAAGGATCCGGCCTGGAAGGGGATCAACGCGGTGAGGAACGGCAGGCTGCTGATCGCCCCCGAGTACACCAAACCGTGGGGACATCCCTGCCCGGAGTCGATTGCGCTGGGAGAGCTCTGGCTCGCGAAGCAGCTCTATCCCAAGCAGTTCGAGAAGATCGACCTCGACGCGATGGTCCAGAAATTCTACAAGACGTTCTACGGCGTGGATTACAAATCGACCTTGTAGTTTGATATGACCGGCATTCGGATGGGCGAGCGCGGCAGAGACCGGTCCTTGGCACTCTTTTTCGCCGTCTCGCCTTTTTTATGCATGCTCCTTTCGCTGGCCCTCGGGCAGTACGATATCTCCGTCAGGGAGGTCTGTCGCATACTGGTCGGGCAGTTTTTTCCGATCGAGCGGGACTGGTCGCCCATCGCCGAGGGTCTTCTGATACACGTGAGGATGCCGCGCATCCTCGGGGCGATGATAATCGGTGCCGGGCTCGCCTCGTCCGGCGCCGCCTTCCAGGGACTCTTCCGAAATCCGCTGGCCTCGCCCTACACGCTGGGGGTCTCCAACGGCGCGGGCTTCGGCGCTTCGCTCGCCATTCTCTTCGCCGCCGGCACCCACTTCGTATTTCTCACGGCCCTCCTCTTCGGCCTCGCCGCCGTCGCGCTGACCTTCGCACTCAGCGCGGGGGCGAAGAACTCCACCATCACGCTGGTGCTGGGCGGCGTCATCGTGGGCGCTTTTTTCGCGGCGCTCATCTCCCTTCTGAAATACGTCGCCGACCCGCTCGAAAAACTGCCCACCATCGTCTTCTGGCTCATGGGCAGCCTCGCCACCGTCAAGGGGACCCTGCTGCTCTTCGCACTGCCCCTCTATCTGTCCGGCATGGTCGTGCTTCTCCTCTATCGCTGGCGGCTCAATCTGCTCGCCATGGGCGACGAGGAGGCCGCCTCGTTCGGCGTGAACGTGAGAAGGGAGCGTTTCGTCGTCATACTCTGCTGCACGCTGATCACCGCGACGGCGGTCAGCGTCGCGGGCATCATCGGATGGGTGGGACTCGTCATCCCCCACCTGGGGCGCATCCTCGTGGGGCCGGACTTCCGAAAGCTGATGCCGGCCTGCGCCTCGCTGGGGGCCTCCTACCTGCTGATCATCGACGACATCTGCCGCACGATCATCACGGCGGAGATTCCGCTCGGCGTCGTCACGGCGCTGATCGGCACCCCCATCTTCGCCTACTTCATGCTCCGGCAGCGGGTGAACTGGTGATGGAGCTCGCGGCGACGGGGATTTCATATCGCTATCAAAAGGCGCCGGCCGTCTTTCAAGGGATCGACATGACCGTCAGGAGCCCCGAGGTTTTCTGCATTCTGGGGCCGAACGGCACGGGCAAGAGCACGCTGCTCAAGTGCCTCGCCGGTTACTACGCCCCCTTGCAGGGGCAGATCGCGATCGACGGGAGATCGCCAGGCGACTGGGGGCGGAGGCAACTGGCGCGGATGATCGCCTACATCCCGCAGATGCACGTTCCCACCTTTCCCTTTCCCGTGCTGGACGTGGTGCTGATGGGACGCACCGCCCACCTCTCCTACCTCGCCACGCCCGGCCGGCGCGACATGGAGATCGCGATGGAGAACATGGCTTTTCTGGGCATCGTCCACCTGAAGGACAAGCCTTACACGCAGCTCTCCGGCGGAGAGCGTCAGCTCGTCATGCTGGCGGCGGCGCTGACGCAGACGCCGCAGATGATGCTGCTCGACGAGCCGACGGCGCACCTCGACTTCGGCAACCAGCACCTCTTCCTGGAGGTGATCAAAAAACTCTCGTCGCGTGGCGTGGGCGTCGTCATGACCTCGCATTTCCCCGACCACGCGTTCGCCGTCGCCGACAGGGTCGCCATCATGCAGGACGGCACGTTCACCCACCAGGGAACTCCAGCCGAAGTGTTGACGCAGGAGAGCATGGAGCGCCTGTACGGCATCCCCGTACAGATCGTCGAGACGCCCGAGGGCAGGCATTGCCTCGCGAACCGACGGGGCTGCGCATAACCGCAATCTGGTGCATCGATGATGCCCCGATCGCACAAGGGATATTTTCAAACGACACGAATGAGGGTAAGCTCTCTTGAGATCTTTCCGCTGGGAGCTGAAAAATACATGACGATAGAGATCAAACCAATCGAGCACGACAAAAAGCGGTTTCTCGACCTGTTGCTGCTGGCGGACGAACAGGAGGACATGATCGACAGGTATCTGGAGCGGGGCGAGATGTTCGCCCTGTACGACGGCGACCTGAAGAGCATCTGCGTCGTGGCGCACGTGGAGGGTACAACCTGTGAGCTGAAAAACATCGCCACCTACCCGCAGCACCAGGGCAAGGGATACGGCAGGGCGCTCGTGAAATACGTCTTCGAGCGTTACAAGGGATGCTGTAAAACGATGCTGGTAGGCACCGGCGACTGCCCGGCCATCCTGTCTTTCTACGAACGTTGCGGCTTCGAGATATCGCACCGTCTAAAAAATTTTTTCGTCGACAACTACGACCACCCGATGTTCGAGGACGGGATACAGCTGGTCGACATGGTCTATCTGAAAAAAGAACTCCGAGGACCTGAAAGCGAGGGAACGGAATGAGAGAGCTGCAATACCGAAAGATCGACGCGTTGACCTCCGGCGACTCGCTGGGAAACCCGGCTGCCTGTATCTACTTCCTCCCTCTCGTTTGTTCCGCGCGATTGAAAAACATGGGAGAGTGGAGCGATCCCACTCCCCCGCGGGCGATGCAAAACGTGCGTCAGATGCCCGCGCCGAGTTTCTCCGCCCGGGCGAGGGCGTCGGTCTTGTTGATGTCCCCCGCGGCGTTCACACTTGGGACGAGCAAGCGTCCCCGGTCCTTCCACTCCAAGAGGCCGGCGATCAGGTCGAACGATTTGACCATGCCCTCGAAGGCCACCGGGTCCTGCTCCTCCGCGCAGGCCATCAGCACGCACTCCTTGCCCTTGATCGGCTTCTTCCCCATGTAGAGCGCGAAGAACTTATCGATCACGGCCTTGATCTGCATGGGGAACGTATACCAGTACACCGGCGTCGCCATCACCACCACGTCCGCCTTCTCCAGCTGCGGCGCGATCTCGTTGAAGTCGTCGGCGAACACGCAGGCGGCTCCCTTGCTGTAGCAGGCGAGGCACGCCTTGCAGCCCCTGACGTTCTTCTCATCCGTCTTGACCTTCACGACCTCGTGTCCCGCCTCGCGTGCCCCCTTGATGAACGCATCCGCCATCAGATCGCTGTTGCCGCCGTTGCGGGGGCTGCCCGTCAACACAAGAATCTTCTTTCCCATCTCCGCACCTCCAAGTTTTTTTGAATCGAGCTTGACGGAAATGGTATAGTAGAATTCGAGAAAAGGGAAGTACGCACATTTCAGTTCCATACTAACCCGAAGGAGAGTGTAAAGATGGCCTTCAACCCCTGCACCCCGACCGGCGTGGATATCAAGGACACGGGCTTCGGCTACACCCTTTCGATCATCGGCGGCAAGTACAAGATGATCATCCTCTACTGGCTGGCGGAGTACAAGGAGGTCATCCGCTACAACGAGCTGAAGCGCTGTATCGGAACGATCTCGTACAAGACGCTGAGCCAGACGTTGAAGGAGCTGGAGGCGGACGGGCTGGTGATCCGGACGGAGTACCCCCAGATACCGCCCAAGGTGGAGTATCGGCTGTCGGCGAAAGGAAAATCCCTCATCCCGGTTCTCGACATGATGTGTACATGGGGGAGCAGAAACAGAGACTTTTAAATGCTCACGATTTGGAATCATTCCCTTAACAGCATGATGTCGGCCGGTTTTACGCGGACCCGCACGACGTCGCCGGCTCTCAGGCCCTCCGCCTCGCGCTTCGGCATCTCCATGCGAATGCGCGAGAAGTCGTGATTGGACTCGGCCCCCTTGGGGCGGAGGTTCACGATCGTTCCGAAGACGTCCTGCGTCACGCGCAGGATGCGGCAGTCGAAGGCGTTCTCCCCCTCCCCCTCGCCGCACAACTCCACGTAGTGCGCGCGGATGCCGGCGTAGCGTACGTCGCTCAGTACCTCGGCCGTGCAGGTCAGGTCGACGTTCCAGTCGACGGCGTGGACAGAGTGATCGCCGCGCTTTTCGATCCGCGAATAGTTCTTGCAGCCGGACAACAGGGACGACGCCAGCGTGTCCGGCGACTCGAAGAGATCTTCGACCGTGCGGATCTTTTCGTTTCGCCCTTCCTTCATGACGCAGACTTTTTCGCAGAGGCGATAGACCTCGTCGCGGTTATGCGAGACGTAGAGCGCCGTGCCCGGGAACTCCTCCAGCGTGCGAGCGAGCTCGCCCTCCAGCTGCCAGCGCAGGTAACTGTCGAGCGCCGAAAGCGGCTCGTCGAGCATTACGATCCCCGGTTCGCTCGCCATGATGCGCGCGAGGGCGACGCGCTGCTGCTGCCCGCCGGAGAGCTGCGCCGGATAGTGGTTTTCGAGGCCGCCGATGTAGAATTTCTCGCAGAGCGAGCGGAAGCGCTCCTCCGCGTCGCCTCTTTTTTTAAGGACGGCACGGATGTTCTCCTCGACAGTCATGTTCGGGAAGAGCGCGTAGTTTTGGAAGAGCAGGCCGACGTGACGCTTCTGCGGCGGCAGGTCGATCCCCCGGGCCGAGTCGAAGAGCGTCTCGCCGTTCACGACGATCTCGCCCTCGTCCGGGTGCACGACGCCCGCGATGCATTTGAGCGTCATGCTCTTGCCGCAGCCGGAGGCGCCCAGGAGCGCGACGGTCTCGCCGCCCGCCTCGAAGGCCACGTCGAGCGCGAAACTGCCGAAATTTTTTTTGATCCTTACGCGGATCGACACGGCGAACTTCCCTTCGGTTTCGCATAGCGATTCTCGAGCATGTTGACGGATACGAGCACGATAAAGGAGATGAGAAGGTTGACGCCCACCCACCTGTACGCGAGCAGGTCGTTGCCCTCGCGCCATAGCTGGTAGACGGTCGTGGAGATCGTCGCCGTGCGTCCGGGAATGTAGCCCGTGACCATGGTCGTCGCGCCGTATTCGCCCAGCGCCCGTGCGAAAGCGAGCACCGTCCCCGCCAGGATCCCCTGTTTGCAGTTCGGCATGATCACGCGCCAGAAGAGATAGGCGTTCGAGAGTCCCAGCGTCTGCCCCGAGTAGAGCAGCGTCTCGTCGAACGATTCGAAGGCGCCCCTGGCCGTGCGGTACATGAGCGGAAACGAGACGACGGTGGCGGCGAAGATCGCGGCGTACCACGTCATCGTCATTTTGAAGCCGAAGATATCGAGCACGAAAGAGCCGACCGGCCCCAGCGGACCGATCGTCTTGAGCAGAAAAAAACCGACCACCGTGGGCGGCAGCACCATCGGCAGGGTCAGAACGACGTCGAGCACGCCCTTCACGACCCTCGGCGTCTTCGCGATATAGTGCGCCGCGCAGATCCCGGCGAAGAAGGTGACGGCCGTCGAGATCGCGGCAACGCGAAGCGAGTTGTAGAGTGGGAACCAGTCCATAAGAAATTCTTTAGAAAAAGCTAAAAAGAACTCCCTCCGTCCGCCTTCGGCGGCCACCTCCCTCTGAGAGGGAGGCAAAACACCGTGGGCGTCGCCGGGTTTTCCGTGGCGGCGCGCAGCGCCGACGGAGGGAGGTTCCTTTCGACTTTTATTTCCCCGGGATCGCGAAGCCGATGCCCTTGAACACCGCCGAGGCCTCGTTCCCCTTCAGGAATGCGACGAAGGCCCTGGCGGCCGCCTCGTTCTTCGTCCGCTTCAGGATCGCGGCCGGGTAGGTGATCGGCTTGTGACTGTTCGCCGGCGCCTCGGCTACCACATCGACGCCGTTCGAGGTCGCGGCGTCCGTGCTGTACACGATACCGCAGTCGACCGCGCCTGCGGCGACCTGCGCGAGGACTTCCTTCACGTTGCTGGCGAAGCTGATTTTCTTCGACTCGTTCAGCTTATCCCAGAGCCCCAGGTGTTTGTAGATCTCCTCCGAATACTGTCCCACCGGGACGTCCGAGTTGCCGAGCGCGATCAGGGCGACCTTGCCGGTGGCCGCGTCCTTGAAATCGCCAATGCCCTTCGGGTTGCGCCCCTTGGGAACGATCATGACGACCTTGTTGGAGACGATGTTGAAACGCGTTCCCGGCAGGACAAAGTCCAGCTTATCGAGCTGGTTCATCTGCACCTGTCCGGCGGAGATGAAGACGTCGCAGTCGGCGCCTTCCTGGATCTGCGTCTTGAGCGTGCCGCTGGAGTCGAAATTGTAGACGATCTTCACATCGGGCGCGACCTTCTTGTACAGCTCCGCGATCTCCTTCATGGACTCGGTCATCGAGGCCGCGGCAAAGACCGTGACCGTCTTCTCGGCGGCAAAGACCGCCGTCGCCCAGAACAGAAAAACCACCATCGCCAATGCTACACGTCCGAATCTCTTCATACTCGTTACCTCCATCGGGATCAAAATATGAAAATTTCGCCGCCAAAACCCATTTGCAACATAGTTTCGCCAACAATGGGCAGTATAACACCCGTCATTTTTTTGTGCAACCAAGTTGTATATAAAGTTGTATGTAAATTTCCTCCATTTGCGCGATCCGTCAGTACTTGGTTTTGCGAGAAACCAACTCTTTCGCGATGTTATAATTTCGGGACGACCGGGAAGGAGGTGTTCCCGATGGGAAAAGAGAGCATTCTGGAGAACATTCCGATACACGAGACGCTGCAGGTTGGGATCTACCTGGCGCTGGTCGGCGGCTTTCTCGACGCCTATACATACATTGCGCACGGCGGGGTCTTCGCCAACGCGCAGACCGGGAACATGGTCCTGATCGGAATCTACGCCGTACAGGGGCACTTCACGCAGGCGTTCTACTGCCTCTTTCCCATCGCCGCCTTCTTCATGGGCGTTCTGGTCACGGAGTACTTCCGGCGCTACTACACGCCCCTTCAGTTCGTGGAGTGGCAGCATCTGGTGATCATCATCGAGATCGTTCTGCTTTTCGCCGTCGGCCTCATCCCCCGCCGCATTCCAAATATCGTGGTCAACGTGACGGTCTCCTTCATCTGCTCGCTGCAGGTCAACAGTTTCCGGCAGACCAAGGGACTTCCCTACTCCACCACGATGTGTACGGGCAACCTGCGCTCCGCGGCGGAAAAGTTTTTCTCATACATCGCGCAGGGGGACCGGGCCGCAAGAGAAGGGGCGGTGCGCTACGTCGCCGTCATCGCCGCCTTTTGCCTCGGGGCCGCACTGGGGGCGATCCTTGCCACCGTATGGGGCGGGCGCTCCGTATGGGCCTGCTGCGCCATCCTGAGCGTCGTGCTGGGGATCATGTTCTGGGGAAAATAAAGACCGCTCGAACGGTGTCACCCGTAAAAACATCGTTTATGACTGTGTTTTTTACATATCGAACGATCCGCCATCAGCATGTTTCACGCCTTTTGTTGCATAGTTTAACTTGACGGTCATTTTAAACATACATACAATAAAATCCCTTTCAAGGGCCACACATCCAAAACCAAACGTTAGGAGGTGTCGGTTGTGGATTCTTTCTTCCTCGCTCTCGAGCGTCATCTGTTCATCGTCGTGATTTCGGTCGGCCTTGCCGCCTGCGTAGTCATTCCTCTGGGTATCTGGGCGCGCAATCGCCCGCTCGCGTCGACCCTCATCCTGGGGTTCGACAGCCTCATCTCGACAATACCGTCCGTGGCCCTCTACGGCCTCCTGATGCCCGTCCTGGCGGTATGGAACGTCGGAATCGGCACGGTACCGGCAGTCGTGGCCCTCTTCCTGTACTCCCAGTTGCCGATGCTGCGCAACACGCTGGTCGGCCTCCGAAGCACCGATCCCGCCGCGGTCGACTCCGCGCGGGGCATGGGCATGACGGAGCGGCAGATCCTGTTCCGGATCCGCCTTCCCCTCGCCATGCCACTCATCATGGCCGGCATCCGGACGTCCACCGTCATGGGAACTGGCGTCGCCGCGATCGCCGCCTATATCGGCGCCGGGGGGTTCGGCACATACATCATCCGCGGAATCGCGAACAGCGACAGGGAGATGATCCTCATCGGAGCACTCGGCGCGAGCACGCTCGCCCTGGCGTTCGATTTTCTGCTGGGGATCGTACAAAAACGTATGGAGAGGAGGATCGGCCGCGCATGAATGAAACGGGGGAGCGGAAAATCCTTCTCGAATACAGGGGGCTCACGAAAAAATACGCGGGGAACCAGGAGGCCGTCAAAAATTTCAACCTGTCGATCGAACACGGGGAGACGGTGGTCTTCATCGGCCCCTCCGGCTGCGGCAAGACGACGACGTTGCGCATGACCAACCGGCTCATTGAGCCGACCTCGGGGCAGATCCTGCTATCCGGAGTCGACACGGCGACGATCGATCCGCCCCAACTGCGCCGTAGCATGGGATACGTCATACAGGGCATCGGCCTCTTCCCACATATGACGATCTGGGAGAACATCGCGACCGTACCCCGCCTCAAGGGAATCAAGGGGGAGGAGCTGGTGGGCGTGGTCGAAAGCTGTCTTGAGCTGATGGAGCTTCCCTACGGAGAGTACGCGCACAAGTACCCGCGCGAACTCTCCGGCGGACAACAACAACGCGTCGGCGTGGCGCGCGCGCTGGCCGGCAACCCCGACCTGATTCTGATGGACGAGCCCTTCGGCGCTCTAGATCCGCTCGTCCGCGAAACGCTGCAGGACGAGCTGATGCGCATCAAGGCGCAGCTATCCGCGACGATCGTCTTCGTAACGCACGACATTCACGAGGCGATCAAGATGGGCGACCGCATCGTGATCATGAGAGACGGCCAGATCGTCCAGGTCGGAAACCCGCTCTCGCTCCTGGCGAAACCGGCGGACGACTTCGTGAGTGATTTCGTCGGAGCGAAGGACATGCTGGCGCAATTCCGCTATCTTCTGGTCTCGGACATCGAGACGCACGAAAAACCACCCCGGATCGAACAGGCTGGATTCTTCGGCGCCGCCCGGAGAGCCGTGTCAAAAAGAGGCCCGTCGAATCCGTCGCCGCTCGCCTGCATCGTCGACAATAACGGGGTGCTCGTCGGCTGCGTCGACACGTCCTTCCCCTACGGCGACGACACGCCGGTTGACGAATGCATGCGGATCTTCCCCGACATCACGGAGGAGAGCACCGCCTACGACGCCCTCTCCGCCATGGTGGCGAACAACGTGACCAGCATCCCAGTGCAGGACGGCCAGGGCAGGCCGATCGGCGCCATCTCGCTGACGTCGCTGCACGACTATATCTGGAAGTTGCGGTGAGGACGGAACGATGTTCTTCTCTCATCCGATCGTGACGAGGGAGTTGATGCTGCGGCTGATCCTGCAGCACCTTGCACTGGTGGCCGTGGCGGTGTTCTTCGCCACCGGCATCGCCCTCTGCGTGGGCATCTGGGCGACGCGCCCCAAGCGGAAGGGCGGGGCAATCGCCACGGCCATCGTCCGCGTGCTGTCGCTCGGACAGGCGATTCCCAGCCTGGCGGTTCTGGGCCTGATCATGGCTTTCCTCGGCATCGGCCATGTGACGGCGACCGTCGCGCTGACGGCCTACGCGATCGTCCCGATGTTGCGCAACGTGATGGCGGGCCTCACAGATGTCGACGAGTGGGTGCTCGACGCGGCGCGGGGCATGGGGATGCCGCCGTTGACGATTTTAAGAAAGGTTGAATTGCCGCTGGCGATGCCGACGATCATGGCGGGGATCCGTACGGCGACGGTGGTGACGATAAGCACGGCCGCCCTCAGCTCCCAAATCGGCGGCGGAGGGATGGGGCGGTTGATCTTCATGGGGATCGCGCTCATGGACCCCGGCCTCATGTTCATGGGGGGCTTCCCCACGGCGATCATGGCAATTATGGCCGACTTTCTGCTCGGCCGCGCGGAAAAGAGGTTGACCCGCTGGCGCACGAACGAAGGAACACTTTGAAAGGAGTGGTAGATGTGAGGAAGGCGTTGAGGATCTGCATGGTGATGGTGACGGTATGGGCCGTTTTCGCGGCGACATTCGCCCCCTCGGCTTCATACGCGGCGAGCAAGGGCAAGTTTACGGTCGGCAGCAAGGAGTTCACGGAGCAGCTGATCCTGGGCAACATCGTGTCGCTCATTATGAAGGACGCGGGCTACGACGTGGTGGACAAGATTCCGCTCGGCGGCACCAACATCGTGCGACAGGCGCTCGTCTCCAAACAGATCGACGGATACATCGAGTACACGGGAACGGCGGCGATGGTCTTCTTCAAGGAACAGAAAGTCCTCTCGCCCGAGGCCACCTACGCGCTCGTGCGGGACGGAGACGCGAAAATCGGCATCGCCTGGCTGCCCCCGATGAAGGAATTCAACAACACGTACTGCCTGATGATGCGCAAAGCGCAGGCAAAAGAGCTGGGCATCGAGAGCATGTCCGACCTGGCCGAGTACATCGGTAAAAATCCGGGCAAACTGAAGGTGACCGTCAACAACGAATTCTTCGTACGCCCCGACGGCCTGCCGACGATGATCAAGACGTACGGCTTCAAACTCGACATCACGTCCGTCACCCAGATGGACTCGGGTCTGATCTACATGGCGCTGAAGGACGGGAAGGCCGACGTCGGGCTCGGCTTCACGACGGACGGACGCATCCGCGCGTACGATTTCATGGCGCTGAGGGACGACAAGCAGATGTTCCCCGCCTACAACCCCTGCTTCGTCGTGCGAAAGGAGATCCTGGACAAGAACCCGGCGATCGCGGAGTACTTCGAAAAATTGGGCAAGGTCCTGGACGACAAGGCCATCACGGAGCTGAACTTCCAGGTCGCCGAGCAGAAGGAGGATCCGAGAAAGGTCGCCGAGAAGTACCTGAAAGAGCAGAAAATTATAAAGTAAAAAAAGAGGGGCTGTGCAATCGCAAGGTTGCACAGCCCCAAGCGGCTTTTGCGTTTATGGCAACGGGGATCCCCACCACCTGGGGATTCCGAGCGTGAAGCCGAGCGTGAACTCCCCTCCGTCGTCGTAGATCAGGAGGACTTTTCCGTTCAGGAACTGGCCTGGCACCGAGAGGGCGAGGCCCAGCTCCCACGCGTCTCTGATGCGGCTCCAGTCGTTCATCACCATGCCGTAGGTTCCGAAAATCTCCCCGCGGACCGTGCCCCACCACGAGTTGTAGAAGTTGCGCCCTACTCCGACCCGGGCCCATGCACTCTGGTCTCCTGCGTAGGGGTGCGCCGCGAGGGAGAAGAGCTCCTCCTGGTCTCCCAACAGAACCCGGTAGGCCTGGTTTTCCATTTTACCCGTCTCGAGCCCGACATCGACGATAAAGTGAAGGTTGGGAGAGTGCCAGGGGATGTAGCCCGTGAGGGATGTCCGGGATACCCAGATGTTCGCCGTGTTCCACCACACCTGCGAGTTCAATGAAAGGCCCTTCGTGGGGACGAGCGCATTGTCAAGCGTGTCGATGGTGTAATAGAAATACGGTCCCACGACGTAATCGTCGAAATTGCCGGGGATGTTGGCGTGTTCGCCCGCGACGCCGAAGCCGACGCGGCTGTCCCCGTTTTCGAGATAGTACAGCGCCCTGGCCGAGTATCGCTCGACGTGGTACGACTCCATATCGGACGGCGCATAGCCATCCCTGCGGGCATTGAGCGCGAAGCCCCACTGGCCGCCCGACAAAAGCGGAGTGAAGTAGCGCAACTGCGCGCCCCATTCGTTGTCGCCCCCCATGCGGCCCTCGAAGTTCAACGAATCGCCCGGCACGGATAGATCCCGTGCGGTGGCCAGAAGCGCCAGCCATCTGTGGGAATGCAGGTTGCTGGAGTAACCGTCCAGCGCAAATTCGTACGCCGGCCGTTTCTCGAACGAGAAGACTACGTCCACGTCTCCGGGATCTCCGTCCGACGCCGGGTAGGTGTCGATGTCCAACGTGGCGATCTCCTCCCGCTTGGTGAGGCGGTCGGTCGTCGTCTTCACGAGATCGACGTCGTACGGTTTACCGATCCAGCTTCTGTAGCTCTTCTCGATATCTTTCGCCGCACGCTCGGAGAGCCCTTCGACGCGAATATCGCGCACGATTCTCGTCTTCGACTCCACAGGACGCTCGACCGGGGGAGGCGGGGCATTCGCGGACAGCTCGACGATGTTCTTCACATTCTCCTCCGCCACCTTCAGACCCCGCTCGTAGATCGTCTCGTAACCAGAGCCCTCGAGCATGCTGAACTCGCTGACGTCAGGGTAGAGCAGCAGATCCGCCTGCGCTTCGTCGCGCCGCAGGCGATCGAGCGTCATGATATCGATCGTCTGCGAGAGGACGTCGACCACGCTCTTGAAGCGGTCGTTCGGCTTTGCGATCGTCGGTCCGGCGAGGTTGACCGCGATGACGGGATAACCCGGGAAGATATCCTTCGCAATCCCGACCGGGAGGTTCGCCACGAGCCCGCCGTCGACCAACAGCCTGCCCTCGAGCGGCCATGGTTCCAGGAGGCCGGGGATCGAGACCGACGCCCGGATCGCGGATGCCAGGCTGCCACTGCGCATAACGACCTCGTCGCCAGTCCCGAGGTCCGTCGCGACGCACGCGAAGGGGATGGGCAGGTAATCGAAGTTCGTCGTCTGAATGTGAGCCGTGTGCTGGGACAGGAAATTGACCAGCGAGTTCGCGGGCAGGACGCCGAGCGGCCCCGCGACCTTGAAATCCTTCGTGAAGCTCATGTGATAGAGCTTCGTGCTCTCGCCAACCGGGCGATGGTCCCCCGCGTCCGGGCGAATGCGTGTGCCGGCGTCGGCGAGGAGTCCCATAATGTTGGTCTCCAAAATCAGGTCTCTCAGCTGATCGGCCGTGTAGCCCGTGGCGTAGAGCCCGCCGATGACCGATCCCATGCTGGTGCCGACGATGCCGACGATGGGGACGCGCTCCTCCTCCAGGATCTTAAGCACGCCGACGTGCGCGATGCCCTTGGTGCCGCCGCCCGACAGGACGAGCACGATACCCCCTCGGCGCTCGGAGTCGGTCAACCTGTTCAGGCCGAGATCCTCCGACGTCATGGGAACGGACGATTCATCCGCATGGAGCGCGGAGGCAAAAATAAAGACGAACAAGGAGCAAAGAATGCTGACCCAAAATAACTTCGTGTTTCGCATACACATCACCTCTTGCAAATAATTTTTCCGCTCTTTAGTACAGCGCGTGCGTTACTCTCGTTCCTCTCTCCTGAACGGGTTGCCCAGCGACGCGGGCGCGCCCAGCAGGATCCCCTGGCCCTTCCGGATCGAGATCGTGGTCAGCACAACCAGCGTCATCAGATAGGGCAGCATCAGCAGAAGCGGCGCGGGGATGCTGGTTCCCGCCGCCTGCATGCGCATCTGCAGCGCGTCGATCCCTCCGAAGAGGTAACAGCCGAGCGCCGCGCGAAGCGGGTGCCAGATACCGAAGATTACGAGCGCGATGGCGATCCAGCCGCGTCCCGCCGTCATGCCCTCGACCCACATCTGCGTATAGACGACCGAGAGATACCCTCCCGCGATGCCGGCGAGTCCCCCGCCGATCAGCGTGTAGAAATAACGCGTCCGCACCACCGAAAGCCCCATCGCGTCGGCGGCGCGGGGGTTCTCGCCCACCGCCCGCAGGTTCATCCCCGCGCGCGTCCGGAAGAGGAACCAGCAGAGGAAGGCAGCCAGCGCGTACGAGAGATAAACCATCGCGTCATGATGGAAGAAGAGCGGCCCCAGCAGCGGGATATCGCCCAGCAGCGGAATTTTGAAGGGCACCATGCCAGAGATCGTCTGGCCGATGTGATCGCGCCCGAGCAGCGCGCTCATGCCGCCGCCCGTCATCGAAAGGGCAAGCCCGCTGACGACCTGGTTGGCCCCCATACTGATGCACAAAAAGGCGTGAATCGTGGTGATCAGAACCCCCGCGAGGAAAGCGGCGGCGATGCCGAGCGCCGGGCTGCCGGTGGCGAGCGTGGTGGCAAAACCCGCGAAGGCGCCGACGAGCATGACCCCCTCCAGCCCAAGATTCATCACGCCTGCCCGCTCCGAGAGAATTTCACCCATCACCGCGTAGAGCACCGGCGTGCCGCTGCGGACAGCCGCTGCCGCGATCGGGATCAGGATCTCGGGACTGAAAATATCCATCCTACCCGGCCTCCTTCGCGGACGAAATCCTCCGCAGGCGATAGCGGCAGAAGACCTCGCCGCCCAGCACGCAGAAGAGGATCATGCCCTGCAACACCTGCACGCTGGAGAGCGGCAGCCGCATCATCACCTGCAGCGTGTCCCCTCCGACCAGCAGAATACCCATCAAAAAAGCCACGAACGGGACAGCGAGCGGGTTGAGGCGCGACAGCCAGGCCACGATGATCCCCGTGAAGCCGTAGCCGACGGCGAAGCCGCGCGAGAGGCGCCCCTGCAACCCCGCCACCTCGCCCATGCCCGCCAGCCCGGCGATGGCGCCGGAGACGAACATCACGAGCAGGATGTTCTTCATGAGGCCCATGCCCGCGTAGCGGGCGGCCCTCCGGTTCTCCCCGATCACGCGGATCTCGAAGCCCCACTGCGTCTTGAGCAGCACGATCCACGCGAGAACCGCCACGACGAGCGCGATCGCCAGCCCGCCGTGCACGCGCGTGTTTCCGAAGATCCAGAGCCGCGCGGCGTCGGGAAAGGGCGCCGTCATCGGGAACCCCATGCTCATCGGGTCCTTCCAGGCACCGTACAGCAGAAAGTCCATGAAGTTGAGCGCGACGTAGTTAAGCATCAGCGTCGCGATGATCTCGTTGACGTTCCACCGCCCATTGAGGAAGCCGGGGATCGCGCCCCAGAGGCCTCCGGCGACGGCGGAGGCGGTGAAGGTCAGGCAGAACATGACGAACGAGTTGTCCAACGGCATGTAGCGGACGACCGCCGTGGCCGCGAGCGCGCCCATCACGAGCTGCCCCTCCGCCCCGATGTTCCAGATCAGCATCTTGAACGCCAGCAGGCAAGCAAGCCCGGTCAACGTCAGCGGAATCGCCTTCACGATCGTCTCGCTGAAGCCGTAGCCGCTGCCGAGCGCGCCCCGCGCGATCTCGGAGTAGGCAGTGACGGGGTCCACCCCCAGCGCCAACATCAGGACGCCCCCCAGTATGAGCGCCACGCCGAGCGATGCTGCCGTGACGAAGGCGTTGAACCACCCCGGCACCGCCTGCCGTGGCTCCAGCCGCCAGGCCATCAAGCGGCACCCCTCTCGGCGAGGGCGGAGCCCGCCATCATGAGGCCGATCTCCTCCTTGGTGGCGTCGCAGGGACGGTCGACGACCCCCATGATCTCGCCGCGGCAGATGACCATGACGCGGTCGGAGAGCTCGAACAGTTCGTCGAGATCCTCGGAGATCAACAGGATCCCGGCACCCCGCGCGCGCTCCTGCACCAGCCGCTCGTGCACGAACTCAGTCGCGCCGACGTCCAACCCCCAGACCGGGTGCATGGCGACGACCACCGACGGATTGTCGGAGAGCTCGCGCGCCAGCATCAGCTTCTGCAGGTTGCCGCCGGAGAGGATGCGCACCGGCGACTCCAGCGACGGCGCTACGACGTCGTACTTGCCCACCAGCTCGCCGGTGAGCCCTGCGATGTACTCCCAGTCGAGGAAAAATTTTTTCACGGCGGCGGGCTTGCGCCAATAGCGCTTGAGCGCCACATTTTCGCGCAGATTCATGTTCGGCACCAGACCGACGCCCTTGCGGTCGACCGGAATGTAACTCACTCCACGGCGCACGAACTCGCGCGGCGGAAGGCCGGCGATGTTCGCGCCGCCCATGAGGATCTCGCCCGCGTCGAGAGGCCGCAGGCCCGCGAGCACCTCGCAGAGCTCGCCCTGGCCATTGCCCGCCACGCCCGCCACGCCCAATATCTCCCCGGCGCGGAGGTCGAACGAGACATCCTTGAGCGCGACCACGCCCCGGTCGTTGCGCGCAGTGAGCCCCCGGCAGCAGAGCACGGAGGCGCTGCAGCCCGCCTCCTCCTTGACGACGCACTTCGGGGCGCGGCCGACCATCATCTCGGCCAGCGCCTCCGGCGTCGTGCCCGCCGCGTCGACCGTGCCGACCTTCCGCCCCTTGCGCAGGACGGTGAGGCGGCTGGAGATCGACAGGATCTCCTCGATCTTGTGCGAGATCAGGACGACCCCGTGCCCAGCGGCGGTCATCACGCGCAGGGTGGCGAAGAAATCCACCACCTCCTGCGGCGTCAGCACGGAGGTCGGCTCGTCGAGGATCAGGATCTTCGTGCCGCGGTAGAGCATCTTCAATATTTCGACGCGCTGTTGCTCGCCGATGGAGAGCTGCCAGATCTTCGCCTCCGGGTCGACGGCGAGCCCGTAGCGCTCCGAGAGCGCCCGGATCTTCTCGATCGTGCCCTTTTTGTCCAGCACCATCGGCACGTCCGGCATGCCGAGGATCATGTTCTCCCACACCGAGAGCACGGGGACCAGCATGAAGTGCTGGTGCACCATGCCGATGCCGTTCGCGATGGCGTCCTTCGGCGACAGGAAGCGCACGTCGCGCCCCTCCAGCCGGATGCGCCCGGCGTCCGGCGCGTAGATGCCGGTCAGTACGTTCATCAGCGTGGTCTTGCCGGCGCCGTTCTCGCCCAGCAGAGCGTGTACCTCTCCGGCATACAGGTCGAAGTCGACGCCCCGGTTCGCGTAGGCGCCGAAGAAAATTTTATCGATGCCCGTCATCGAGACGAGAGGCGTCTGCGTGGATGTCGCTTCCGTCACCGGCGGCCTCCGCTAGCAGGCATCCCAGGGCCTCTCCCAGCCGCCCGCGAAGACGATCTCGGAGATCGGCTTGCGCGTCCGTTCCGCCGTCTCCCCCGCGCGCAGCTCCTCCGGCAGGATCGCGGGGTCGCCGAGGTAGCCGGCCGCGATCGCCACCTTCGGCTCGTACTCGGCCGGCACACCGTAGGCCTTGCGAACGGCGTCGGGCGAGAAGCCGGACATCGGGTGCGCATAGAGCCCCTGGCCCACGGCCTCCAGCAGCAGGTTCTCGACGGCGAGGCCGAGGTCGAGCGCGCAGAGATTGTTGGGGGCGTGTTTGTAGTCGAAGAAATTTTTCGCCACGCCGATCATCAGGATCGGCGCGTTTTTACACCAGAGCTGGTTGCCGTCGTAGAGACAGCCAAGCAGTTTCGAGAACTCCGCGGGGTCGTCCGCCGTCGCGACGACGAAGCGCCACGGCTGTTCGTTGAAGGCCGACGGCGCCCAGCGCGCCGCCTCGAAGAGCGCCGCGATCACCGCGCGTTCCGGCACCGGCCCGACCAGCGCGCGCGGACTGCGGCGCTCTCGCATCATGGGGGAAATCGATCTGGCTTCGGTCATCTCTGGTAACCTCCCGATCATGGTTTTTTCGAATTGCAAGTGTGTTCAGTATATACGAATGCGATATTTTGGGAAGCAGTGAGGGTGCGCAAAATCCCAGGAATGAGCGATGTATACGCTTGACGTACCGCGTATCAAAATTTATGATATGCGCAGGTGATACCGGTGATCGAAAGCTACAAGGACCCCAAAGTCAAGAGGCTGTACGAAGGCGAAGATATCCGACAGTGGGCAGCGATACGCAGGCAGGCCGAAAAACGCCTTCGCGTTCTCGATGCCGCCGATAGACTCGAGACGTTGATGCTGTTGCCGAACAACAGGTTTGAGGCGCTGAGAGGCAAGCGTAACGGACAGTTCAGCATTCGTATCAACGATCAACAGTATAGAGGAGGTTATGGCGATGCCCAGCCAACCCATTCATCCTGGGGAGATATTGAAGGACGAGCTGGAGGCTCTCGATATGAGCGCATCTGCGCTGGCGCGCGCGATTCACGTCCCAGCGAACAGGGTGAGTCAGATTGCATCGGGAAAGAGAAATATTTCGGCCGACACCGCGCTGCGGTTGGGGAAACTCTTCGGAACGGGGCCGCAGTTCTGGTTGAATCTGCAGGTGGCGTACGAGTTGGATATGGCAAAGGCGAGCGACGGTTCGGATTTGAACGTCATTGTGCCGCTGCCGAAGATCGCGGTGTAATCAATCGGGGATAAAAAGGCGAGGCAGGGCGTAAACCCCGCCTCGCAAACCGTCCGCATCAATTGTGGTTCAGCTCGAGCATTTTGTTCAGCCTCTCCGTCTGCCTGTCAGCACACAACCCGCCAGCGTCAGCACAGCCAGCCCCGCCATGCCCGCATCACAGCCGCTCGAACCGCCGCTGCCGCCGCCGGGTTCCTCCGCCGGTTTGCCGCCGGGGATTTCCGACAGCTTCAGGTTCATGTTCTGCCTGTACTCCGTCGCGTCGTAAGCGCCAAACCGTCCTCACCTTGACATAACGAACATCATCGGGACACAGACATCGACACCGGGGTGGCCCCGCTGCAAGGCGAGATCACCCCGGTATTGTGTTGTCCCTCGGTTCTGTTCTACTTTGGGGGGATCTT
>JAVBQG010000012.1:0-40039 GCA_031549185.1 Synergistaceae bacterium
TTTGTCCTGGAATTTTACGTCGGGTTGAGTCATAATAATTGCACCTCGCTGGTGAAAGATGGTGTCTTCTCAAACAACATCTTATCACGCTGCTCGCGCAGTTTCAGCGAGGTCTTGCTTGATTTGAGGTGGAGATTGGGGGAGAAAATAGAACCTGCTCTACGCTCTCCTCCTCTTGGCGATTAGGGTCGCGGCGAATGCGAGAGCCGCAGCGCCGAAGGCCCTAGAGTCGCAACCCCCTCCTCCTCCTGTACCTGTCTCGTCCTGACCTTCGTCCTGCCCGCTGCCGTGCTCTGAGATGGTGAAGCCGCCGTTGATGCCCTTGCCGGACAATTTCGCCACTTCGAAGCCGAAGGGCGAGCCCTCCCGGCGGAAGTAAATATCCGCGATCTCCACCTGTTCGAGGTACATCGACGGGACTTCGAACTGAATGATGAAAGATTCTGCTCCCGAAGAACTGGCGGTTGCGGCCTTTCGCTTTTTGTAGGAGGTGGAGCCTTTCTCGCTCTCAGGCAGCGGTACGTTGCTCTCAAGCACGTCGAAACTTGAATTCACCAGGTTTCCGTTCACGTCGCTGACGATGATGTTGTCGGCAAAGCCTATCATGGGAACGACACACTCAATCATGCCGCCGGTAGATGCACTCATCCTGTTTTTAGGCTGATCGTCGGATGATGCGCCACCAAGCGAGACCAGCATCTTTACGCTGGCCGTGGCGTCGTGGAACGCGACGAAGTCGCCCGAGCTCGCTTGAAATGGAGGGATGTAAAGCAATTGTTCGCTCTCCGTTGCGAGTGATGCCATGCGGCTGCCTGGAGCGCCCCGAAGCGAATTGAGCGCAGCAATCCCTTCGCCCGCGTGAGATTTCGATCTCACACGGGAATTTCCCTTCGTTGGATCTGGATCAATCGGATCGAGGTTGACAAAGAGCACGGAACCCGTGAGCGTCACAGGGGTCATTCCAAAGGAGGCAACCGATTCTCCCGAAACCTTCAGTTCATATGGGCCAAAGCGTCCTTTGGCAAGATTGGCGTCGCCTGATACGAGAGGCAACAGGTAGGGGTGCGCATCGAAGAAACGCCTCGCGGATTCGTTGTCGGCCAGTACGGTTAGGTTGCCGAAGATGCCCGGATACGTGCTCCCCGAGGACTTGTCAAGATCACCGTAGGGAGTGAAAAGCTGATTCTCGGTACCGTTGTTCTTAAATCCATTATTGTAAAGCGACCACATGATGCCGTCGGAAACCACGCCGGTTCGACTATCGTTGTTGTGAAATCTGAGGGCCAAATTCACAGTCTTTGTGTAATATGTGATCGGCTGATTGACCGCAAGGTTTTTCCAAACGACCCGGACATCCCCCTCGGTTACGAGGATATCCATTAACATCTCCTTAACAATGTCCAGAAATGCTACGACCGCCATGCCAATCGCCACTCCTGATCCTGCTATGAGATGGTTATAGCCTCCCATCTGTGTCACTGTGTAGTTGGGGGCCATCACGAAAGGCATTTTGCCCGTTTTATCGATGTCATCGTTCTTCCAAAAAGCATACGTCCGGGGGCTGACGATCAACGCCACGCAGTTTTCCGCCCCCGTTGCGTCCACCTGGCTCACCTTGCTGATCTTATTGCAGGGGATCATGATCGTCGTGCTGTCCGATTGCCCCGTAATCTTCGTCTTGGCCGTGAGAGTGACGGGAAGCATACCCGTTATACTAGTAGGCGGTTTCTTGATACACGTAACTCTGGCTCCGGCATTTGCGAACTCGCCGCCGTCGTCCCAAGCCACTGTCAGGTAGTCCGACGGTTTTCCCAAGCCGCCGTCTTCCGCAATCTTTCTCATCCCTGCGGGCCACTCCAGCGCAAAAGAGAACCCATCCTCGGCGTAGGAGTAGTCTATCAACCTGGCGTCTAAGGCTTCGAGCTCGTCGTTTGGTATTTGCCCATTGTATCTCCTGCTGAGCTCATCATAAAGCGCGCTGAAAGGCTTTGCAAAACTATCGCCGATCCCCTTGTAGGGGTAGACGATGGGAAATTTCTTTTGCATTTCCGCAGGTAGCCGCTTGTAAGCCCCCCAGTTTGGGACGTGTGAAGATATGGGGATGATGAGCGATTGGGCCTCCTGAACGACGATCTGAGAATGCGGGAACCAGGGGTCGAGGATCGGCAGTACGTTCCCGGGGAAAAGCTCGAAGGCCTTCATATCGATGACATAGCTCTCGAGCGAGGGGGTTTCCGTTGTCTTGAACGATAAGTCCACGTTGTAGTCCACTTTTCGATGAGCGTTGATGTTCGAGGACTCGATCTCGTAGCCGGCGCCGAGGTTTACAGATCTGTCTATGTACGCGCGGCAAAGAGGCCCCTTGATGCGCTCGACGTACCCAATCTCCTTAAGTTTCTCCGCGCTATAAAAAGCTGAGTCCGCTACCCGCGAGAACTTCAAAGAGCCACCGGTTCCATCCTCATTTTTCTTGACGGAGAGCGTAATGCCGTAGAGATTGGCGTTGAATTGCACCTTGTCGCGATCCGTCGCATTGGGTGGCCATACGGACCACGGTATCTCGAATTCCGTACGGTGGGGTTGTGTAGTTGAGGATAAAAAGCTTAATCCAAGCCCAATCAGAGTTAATGAGCTTTTTGACGGGATGGAATAGATGCCGTTTACGTCGACCGTGATATCGAGCGGGTCTCGGGCGTCGGCGAGGACTTCGGGAGGAACGCCTAGATAAATGCGCTCGACAGGGACAAAGTTGTTGACGAGGTGGAGTTTGTAGGTGTTCTCCCGACCGGTGGTGGGATCGGTGACTTTGATCTCGACATCCTCGCTCCTCCGGAGGCCGACAGAGAAGCGGCCGGATTTGAACGACGCGGGTGAATCGACCGGTTTCCCGTTGATCGCGACCGTCGTGCCGCTGGGGGCATCCTCATGCAGATCGCCGAAGATATAGGCCTCCCAGGCGGAGCTCTCTGGATAATTGACGGTCCATGAATTCCCGGTCGCGAGGTCGCCTGAACCGAGTTTCATAAGAACGGGAGCGACGTCCGGGTATTCCCTGTATTGGGATGCTTTTGAAACCACCAGCGACTTGAGAATCGCTTTGCCTCGATCCCTTGCGACGACGACCGTGTACGTCGTGGGGCGCGGAATCCCGAGCCTGCTCAGGGTGACCTCGAACCGCAGCTCGTCGGCGCCGGCCGGAAATTGCTTGACCACGCCGGGTTGGCCCGACTGGCAGTCCACCCCGTCGACCTTGATGTCGGTCCCTGGGTTTGCGGTCGGCACGATTCTGCAATACTGATAATACGAGGTATCCGCGTCTCCGGGTGTCGCCGTCAGCAAGATATTGCCCCTCTTCGAGGGATCGAACGGCGGATTTGTGGCGAGAGGTCGCTCGCTGCCGGCGTCCGAACCTCTCGCGTAGATCTCGAGCCCCGTCAGATAGGCCTCGGTGTCGACGCGATACAGCAGCAGATTGTAGGCGGTCCTGGTGGGGGTTATGCCTGTACTCTTTTCCAGAAAGACCGTGATCGGCGTCGACTCTGCTGTCGGGGTGGGGAACCCAAGAGGCAGCTCCGTGCAACTGTACGTGCCGCCTGTTCCTGTCATCGACACCTCGCTGCCGCCGTTCACGCTCACAGCCACACTGGTGGGAGGCTGCGACCCGTTTGCCAGTGTTACGGACAGATCCCCCCGGTCCATGGCGTAGGGTATCCGATCGGCGAAACTGTAGCTCGCGTACGGATAAGAATTCACGGACGGCGTAAGCAGGGTCGAGTTGAAGCCGTGGGCCCCCGACGAAAGCGTGGCGCTCGCAAGGCGCATTTCCGTGGGTTGCCTCGTGATTTTGAGGGAGTAGTAGACGCTCTTCGAGTCCTTGGTGACCTGTATTAAAACGACGTTGAAACCTTCGGTCAGATCCATCGAAAACGACGAGCCGGATCTGTACGCGGAGTCCTGCGGCCTCATGTACGATATGATGCTGCCCGCAGTCGCGCTCAGCTCCACGGGCACGCTCGCAACATCGGGATCTACGGTGGTCTCGTATAACGTGCTGACCGCCGCGCTTGAAGTTATCGCCGGGACACCGTTAACCGTCACCGAGTTGAGCTTGCCCGTCGCTTCGGCGAACGGGATGTTGTTGAAGGCTGCGAGCAGCCGTGGCGTCGAAGTGTTGGGTTCTCCCAGGACGTTCTCTTTCCCGGAATACGAGTACGATATTGTCTCGCCCGTTTGAATCGAAGCAGTCGTCGTTATCTCAACCACGTCGAAGATGCGGCGCAAATAGGTGTTCTCGTACCGGCTTACATCGGCATTCAGGCCGTTGACGTCGTTGGTGCCTGTTCCCGATATGGAAAAATTCACATACGTCTGTTGTAAGGCAGTGTAGCCCGCCCCATCCCGATTGTTGGAGACCGACTCGAGTGGTCTTGCGAACTTCAGCTGTAGAACCTTGTCGTCGATTTTCGTGGCAACGGGGTACATTGTGGTCGCTACGGCACTGTACGTCAAAATTCCGCTCTGATCGGGGAAAAATTCCGGCCAGGAGAACTCCGACGACTGATAATTGCCCGCGCTGTCGGCCGCCGGCATCGTGTGGCGCAGGATCGCGCCGGCCAGCGTGAGGCACAGAAGCAAACCGATGACGGCAGAAATTGAAACGCGCCCTTTGTCTTTTCTCATTTCCAGTCTCCTCCTAAGCCTCGTTTACGGAATTCCAGCCTCTTGTCGCGCGGGTCGACATTTGCGCCTGTCGTATGCCACGTCATCTTCAAAAGAAAACGGATTTATTTGTCTGGGGCCTGAAGGGCAAAGATTGTAAGCCCTTGCGACTCCTGCGTGTTCTCACGAACAAATTGCCGTCTGTGTGATTTACCCAGCGTCTCCTTGCCTCCGGGCGTCGGCCTTCCCGGGTTGCCGGTGGGCAGGAGGGAGAAAAGAAACGCGCTGACAGTGAAACAGCCGGCGACGAAGAACCATGGGGGCCACCAGCTTTCATGGTCTTTTCGCGCGGGGTTTTGGGCGACACTCCAGCGTGTGGCCGGAACCTCGCACTCCAACGATACGGACGCCCCGCTCTGCCGCTGCGCCCAGTCTGCGGTGTGCCGAGCTTTCGACGATGCCCGGATCGTCATCCACAATCAGCACCACGGCCTTCATGCCCCGTATCTCCTTCCGCCTGGCATTCTGTCAAGGAAACCTCGGTTTTATGCGTTCGCATTATCGTTTCACTATTTTATCAATGCGAAATCATAATTACAATACCAAGAACCAGGAGGAGGCGGATCGGCGCATGGATCGGCTGAAATGATTCTCGCAGCCGCTTCGAACGGTTCATAAAATCAAGCCCCCGTCTTTGCCGGGGGTATCTGACTTATAAAGTGCTTCATGGTGCGGCTCAGGGAGAATAAAGGGAGACGCTGATTAAGGAGACACTGATTAAATCGCGCAGACGGCAATTTGTTTGTGCGAGCATGTAGAAACCACGAGGGTGCGCAATCTTTGCCCTTTAGGGAGACGCTGATCAAATCGGCCAAACGGGAATCCTTCGTTTGGCATCGCAGGAGTCGCAAGGGCTCGCATCTTTACCCTTCAGGCCCCTGTCGATTAATCCTTCCCTCGGGAGACGGAACGGTATCTCACGAAACGACGGTCCGTGAGCCCGATACACGGGGCGAAAGCAGCCGCGTCGCCGCGGCCACGAGCACGCGCACGCCGGGGAGCATGCACTTTTCGTCCGGGGCGAAGCATACGTTGTGCAGCTGCGGCGACATCTCCGGGTCGGCGTCCTCCGGCGTGCAGCCGAGCCAGAACATGGCGGCGGGCACCTTCTGCGCGAAGTAGGCGAAGTCCTCGGCGGTCATGTCGGGGTGGGGCGGCTCGTGCCAGGCGTCCGCGCCCAGCTCGTCCGTCGCGGCCGCGCGCAGTTCTTCGACCATGCCCGCGTCGTTGAAGAGCGCGGGATAGCCGCGCAGGTACCGCGATTCGCAGTCGCCGCCCATCCCCCGCGCGACGGACTTCGCGATCTCGCCGACCTTGCGCTCGATCATGTCCTGCGTGAGCGAGTTGAACGTGCGGACGGTGCCTTCGAGATCGACGCGGTCGGCGATGATGTTGTCCTTGACGCCGCCGTGGATGGTGCCGATCGTGACCACCGCCATGTCCGCCGGGGCGACGTTGCGCGCGACGATCGTCTGCAGCGCGCCGACGATCTGAGATGCGATGGCGATGGCGTCGACGCCCAGGTGCGGCGCGGCGCCGTGCGCCGAGCGCCCGAGCGCGGCAAGTTCGATCTTGTCGACGGCCGCCATGAAGGGCCCGGGGCGGCAGTTGACCGTGCCGCACTTGTAGCGCGGCCACACGTGCAGCGCCAGCATGGCGTCGACCTTCGGGTCTTCGAGCGCGCCGCCCGTGATCATCGCCGCCGCGCCGCCGGGCGGGCTCAGCTCCTCCGCCGGCTGGAAGGCGAACTTGACGTTCCCGGCGAGTTGCTCGCGCATCCCGGCCAGGGTCATGGCCGCGCCGAGCAGGATCGCCATGTGCATGTCGTGCCCGCAGGCGTGCATGACGCCCGCGTTCCCCGACGCAAATTCGAGCCCCGTCGCCTCGGTTAGCGGCAGCGCGTCCATGTCGGCGCGGAGGGCGATCGTCCGCCCGGGGCGCGCGCCGCGCAGAAGGCCCGTCACGCCGTTCCCTCCGCCGACGTTCCGCCGGACCTCCATGTCGAGCCTTTCCAGCTCTCCCGCGACGAACGCCGCGGTCTTCCGCTCGCCGTTCGACAGCTCCGGATTGCGGTGCAGGTGCCTGCGAATTTCGACGATCCTCGCGAGGTGTTTTTCCGCTTTTTTCAGGATGGACTCGGACATGGGGTTGCCTCCTCAGGGGATGAAATTTCCAAGATTATACTGCAAACCGAAGCCCTGATCGAACGTGCATATCGCGTGCGATAATGAACCGACTTGACGCCGCATCGTCGCAATTGTGTTAACATATGTGGCATCGGCATGGTACGACCCCAAAGGAGAGAGGGTGATCGGCGGACAAGACGGCAAGACGGATCGTTGCGAGTCGTTTTCTGTTTCCAGTTTCGCGATCAAACACTATCTGGGGGTGCACGAATTTGAAGAAGATCACGGCAGTTCTTGCGGTTCTTTTCATCTTTGCGGCGGCAAGCATGGCAATAGCGGCGGATCCCATCAAGATCGGTTATCTCGCGGCTCTCACCGGGGACTACGCGGGTTACGGACAGGCCGAGGTCAACATGGCGAAAATCGTGGTCGACGACGTCAACGCCAAGGGCGGCGTTCTGGGACGCCCGCTGGAGCTGGTCGTCTACGACACCAAGACGCGCAACGAGGACGCGGTCAACGCCGTCCGCCGCATGATCGAGAGCGACAAGGTCGTGGTGATCGTCGGGGCGAACTCGAGCGGCATCAACATCGCGACGGCCCCGATCGCCAACAAGGGCCACGTGGCGCAGATCGGCACCTGCACGACCAACCCTCTCGTCACGGTCGACAACAAGGGCAAGGTCCGCCCGTACTCCTTCCGCATCTGCTTCACCGATCCCTATCAGGGCGCGCTGGCGGCGAGCCTGGCGTATACCACCCTCAAGAAGGACAAGGCCGCCGTCCTCTATAACGTCGGCTCCGACTACGCGCAGGGCCTCCGCGAGTTCTTCGTGAAGGACTACAAAAAAATGGGCGGCAAGATCGTGACGGACGAAGGCTACCGCGAGACCGACGTCGACTTCCGCGCGCAGCTCACCAAGATCAAGAACGGCGGCGCCAACGTGCTGTTCCTCCCCGGCATGGGCAAGGATATGGCGCTCATCATCAAGCAGGCGAGGGAGCTCGGCCTGAAAGACCTCACGATCATCGGCGGCGACGGCTATGGCGAGTTCATGAACGAGATCGCGGGCGACTCCATGGTCGGCACCTACTGGGTCACCCACACCTACCTCGAAGACCCGGGGATGGCCCCCATCTTCAAGCGCTACAAGGAAGTCTACAAGGACGACTGCAAGGAGTTCATCAACGGAACGATGGCCTACGACGCGATGTACTGGGTGGTCGACGCCATCAAGCGCGCCGGCAAGGTCGACGGGTCCTCCGTCGCGAAGGCGCTCGAGAGTACGAAAAACCTGAAGCTCAATCACGCCACCCTGACGATCGACCCGAAGGATCACAACCCGGTGAAGAAAGCCGGCATCTTCCTGCTCGTCGACAAGGACCTCAAGGCGAAGTTCTTCCAGAAGGTCGAACCCAAGTAGATTCCGACATCCGTCCACAAGAATCGGGACCGCGGAGAGTCGCTCCACGGTCCCGGTTTCGCGTCCTTTGGCCCGTTTTGTGTAGGGGCGCACAGTGTGCGCCCGCCAAGAAACGTGATTCTTTCAGTCCAAAGCGGGCGAACGCTGTTCGCCCCAAAAACAATCGAATTGATTTAGAACCGGAATTACCCCGTCACCAGCGCCGCGATTCTCTCTCTCGACTCCTCCGAGAGTTTGAACATGTTTCCCGCGCTCCGCGCCAGCAGGTTCAGTTTCACGAAGGCCAGCATCTCCTGCGCCAGGTCGGTGTCCAGGATGCGGGACTGCGCCGCCTCCAGGCTGATCGTGCTGCCGGCGAGGTGAGCCTCGCCGGCCTCTTATGTAACGGAGAAATCTGTCAGTCGGCCATCAAATCGGCGATCCGCCTTCGCGACTCGTCCGAGTCCTTGATCAGGTCGCCCGGGTTCTGCGAGGGCAGGTTCTGCTTGACGAAATCCAGTACCTTTTTCGCGGCGTCCGCGTCGGCAAGGCGCGACTCCGCCGCCGCGAGGTTTTCGCCGGACTGCTGCAGGTTGTCGACCTGCGCCGCGGCTTTGTCCGCCACCGTCAGCGCCGGTCTTTCGTTCGGCCTGGCCTGGGCGGGGTCGTTCTTGCTCAATGCATACAGGTTCGATTGAATCTTCATGCTGCGCACCTCCCTGTAGGAACGTGAAAACGTCCGTGTGCAAATCTCTTACGATCGGCATCATAGCATGTTTTTGTTCGTTCGTATATGGAGGATCCTCAAGGCGCGGATACGCGAGAAGGCGTAGCGCGCCGGGGCGGCGTCGGCTATCCCCTCTTTCGCTTTACGGCAAAGCCTGCGAACAACAGGAACAACGCCATTGCGCCCGCGCCCGCGTCGCAGCCCCCGCCTCCGCCGCCCGTCGAGCCCGGTGTCGGTGTCGATGGATCCGGCGCGGGGTTGAAGCCGCCAGGCGCCGCTACGCTCAGCTTGATCGTGCCGGTGAGGATTTCCTCCGCCTGCCCGGTCGCGGAGACCGTGGCCGAGATGGATATGTCGATGTCCCCTGCCTGCGACGGCGTGCCGGAGACGGCGATGGCGCCGTTCGCCGCGTCCCACTTGAGCGCCAGGCCGTTCGCCTGCGAGGGGTTGACCGCGACGTCGCCCTTGATCTGCCACGCAGCGGGTGTCACGGAGGGCGTGATCTTGCCCGATACGGGTTGCCCGACCGTCATGTTCGCCAGGCCCCGCGCCGCGAGCGCGAGCGACGGCGCCTCGGGAGCCGACGGATCGGGCGTCGGGTTGCTGCCGCCGTCGGATGTTACCGTGCACGGAAGTTCGACGCGGAAGGGAAACACCACGCTGAGCGTTCCGGCGATCTGAAAGGACTCGATGAACGTGAACGTGATCGGCTCGGAGCTGCCCCCGCCCCCGGGTTTCCGCTGGACTGTCAGGGTGCCGACTCCGTATGGGGACGGCAGCGTGATCTCGCTGTTTTTCGTGCTCCAGAAACAGTGGAAATAGTGGGGCTCACCTCCGTAACGCGCCTCCACCTGCTTCTGTGCGTAGTCGCCCGCGGCGAAGGAGAGGCTGGCCGGATTGAACGTGACGGCCTTGGGAGGCGTCGGTGCGTAGACTGCCGAACTTGCGTTCGTGCCGTAAATGGCCGTGTTGAGCACAGGCGCGGTCTGGGCGTATGTATAGACCTTTACGGTCGGGTTCGAGCCTCCGAACAGCGAGCCGCTCGTCGCGGGCAGGTTGTCGCCGAGTATCAGCGTTTTCAGTTTGGAGCATCCGTCGAACGCGCCGCTCCCGAGCGAACCGGAGGCGCCGGCCGAGGGCGCGGAGAAGTAGGTCATTCCGGTACAGCCGGCGAAGGCGTTTACGCCGACGGAGGCCACGGAGGGGAACGATAAGCCCTCCAGGGTCGTGCAGTTCTTGAAGGCGCTGTCCTGAATCGTCGTGACCCACTCCGACATGGCCATCACGGACGACAAACGGTTACAGCCTTCGAAGGCCGATGCGCCGACGATCTTCACATTTCGCGGGAAGATGATCATATACAAATCTGTCAAACCCTTGAGCGCGTCGTCGGGAATTTTGTCTCCTTCCGCCAGAATCCGGTCGAAGTCGAGCGTATAGATCGCGGGCAGGTTGTCGCGGATGTAGTAGAAATTGGCGGGCTGCAGCGTCCAGTCGATCGCGCCCGACGTCGAGTAGACGTCGAGTTGCGTGATCTGGCCTTCGTCGGCCCCCAGAGTCAGGCCTGCGTTGATCATTGCGGCCTCTACGGCCTCTTTGAGGTTGTCTCCGTTTCCCTTCCAGCCTGCGTCGAACGCGCTCTTCTTAATTACGGCCTGAAGCTGCGCCGCCGCGTCCGCCGTATCGGGGGCGAATCCCGCGCAGGCGGCGAGGGCGAACGTCGCCAGCCCGACCAGGCACAGCCGTCGCAGAAGATTTCCCCTCGTGCCTCTCGCCGTTTGCCTCATTGCTCTTTTCATATTCCCACGTCCCTTCAAGCATGTCACACAAATGGTGAGAATTTGTTTACGAAAACATAAGTATATTATCACATGGCCGCGCAATTGCGCTTTTAAAAACATCGTAATTGAGATCCGGGTGTGGTTGTAATTTTCCACGTTGCGGGCGAAAACAGCGACTGGGGCGCTGGGCGCGGCTCCGGTGTAAACGCAAATTTCGCGTCGCCGGAAAAATTAAAACAAATAAAGTGATTCCCGGAGAAATAACAATGTAATATAATGCGCGGTGGGTAAACAACGCAACAAAGGTAGATCGAGAAACACATCTTCCACGATTCGGATCGATATAAAAATGATTTCACGCCGGTTTTGCAGGGGACCCGATACGACGGTATCGGTTCTGCAAACATGATCCTTGAAGCGCCGGGCGGCATCGACGATCTTTTTGTGGTTTTTTGTATGGGCCGAGGTGACAACTGTGGGTTCCGTCGTGGTTGATATCGTCATTTTCCCTGCCGTATTTGTGATGTCCACATTGCGCGCGCCGTCTGCGAAGAGGCGTGCCTCTGTCGTTTCGAGGAGTTTCCCGCCGCGGGGCGAATTGGATCGCCCCCGTTCGAACGCGGTGCGGTTGCTGTTCGTCGCGCTCTTTCTCCTCGCGTTTTGGCCGGTGGGCGTCGCGTCGGCCGACAACGGCGCGGACATTTTGCATTTTACGACCGCGGAAGCCGATCCGGCGTTTCTCGATCGCCTGCTCTACGCCGCCTTTCGCAGGATCGGCTACGAGGCCACGGTGCAGACGGCGAACGCCCTGTCCTCCATACAGATGGCCAACGACGGAGAGCGGGACGGCCTTGTCGCGCAGATGGAGGGGCTTGAGAAAATCTATCCCAACCTCGTCATGATACCCGAGAGCATCGGCGAGGTGAGGTTCGAGGTATACGCGCGGCAGGACTCGTCGCTGCTGGTTCGTTCGTGGCAAGACCTGCGCGGCCTCCGCCTTGCGAGCTTCTTCCCCAAATACAAGTTTTATCACGAGGACAGAATCCGCAGGGCCGGCATCCGGCATATCAAGAAACGGAAGTTCTTCGAGCTGATCGATGCGCTCGAGGCGGACGAGTGCGACGTTATCGTCGTCGCGAACGTGGGCTACCGCGACCTGCCGATTCCGCCGGGCGTGAAAAAGGTCGGCGTGGCCGAGACCTCTGTCCTCTACCCGTATTTGAACGGGAGATACGCCGCGTTGGCCCCGGAGGTGGCCCAGGCGCTGCGCTTCATGAAAGCCGACGGTTCGTTCGGCATCATCACGGACCAGAAGGCGTGGGCGTTGTACGACTCCAAGACCATACTGGTCATCACCTCCTACTCCGCGGACGACGTCTGGGAGGATGCGCTGAACCAGGGAATCATAGAGCAGCTGCTGCAAAGGGCGAACATCACGCACTACTCCGTCTCCCTCAACTCGAACCGCATACAGAACGACGTCAGCAGAGCTTGGAATGTGCTGGAGACGATACGGGCGAGCTTCATCTTCCGCGCGCCCGACCTCGTCATCGCCACGGACCCAAACGCGATGACGTTCGTCATGAACTACCACTATCTCCTCTTCGGCGACAAACCGGTCGTCCTCAGCGGCATGGGGGGCAATATGGAAAGCGAGCGCTGGAAGCTGAGCGGAGAGTGCAGGACAATATCCGGGGACATGCCGGGAGAGGAAAACGTAAACCTGATTCTGGAGCTCTTCCCCCGTACGCGGAACCTGTTCGTGGTCAACGACTACACGGAGGGCGGCGTCGAATGGCGCCGGCGGCTCGAGGAGGAGCTCCGCCCCTTTGAAGGGCGCCTTCATATCGAATACAGCGAGGACGGTCCCTTGGGGGATCTGCTGGCGAAGCTCGGAGGGCTTCCGAAGGATACCGTCGTACTGTTCGGCCGCTACAGCGTGGACGGCGAACGGCGTTGGTATTCGCAGCAGGGGATTCAGACGAAGGTCGGGAGGCACTGCAAGGTTCCCGTCTTCGGGACAATGGGCGGAAGCATCGGCTACGGGCAGATCGGAGGCCGGTACGCGGATCCCTCCCTTTACGGCCGGGCAGCCGTGAACGCGGCCATCGAGATGCTGGACGGCGAGGACGGGAGTGCGGCGATGAGCGACGGCCTCTGCTCGTGGGTCTTCGACGAGAACGAGATGAAAAAATGGAGAATCCGGCGCAGCCAGCTTCCCGCGGAGGCCCGGATCATCAACCACAGGCCCTCGCCGTACGAGGCGAACCCGCAGTTCTATTCGCTGCTCGGTTTCCTCTTCTTCCTGACGCTGCTGGTCATCGGCATACTGAGCCTGCTTGTGGGCGTCCTCCGGAAGAACAACCGGCGGCTCGTGGACATACAGAAGGACCTGCACTCGGCGGAGGAGCTTCTGCGTAAGGATGAGGAGATCCGGGGGATCAACGTGAGGCTGGAGACGGCGCTGGCCGCCTCGTCCTCCGGCGTGTGGGAGATCGATCTTACGGCGGGCGTCGTCCGCTACGACAAAGTCACCGAGGAGATGTTCGGCTTCGACGCGGGCGGCTGCATGGCGATCGAGAAGTTCATCGAGCGGATGGACGAGATCGCCGTCGACATCAAGAATCCCGGATTCTATCGGGAGATATTGCTCGGGGACATCGCGCAGGGAACGGACGTCGACCGCGACATGATCATCCTGCGCCCGGACGGCTCGCAGCGATACCTGAGCGCCCACCTGAAACTCTTTCACGACGCGGGCGGCCTGGCGGAGAAGATCATCGGCATGTTGATCGATATCACGACTCAGGCCGAGATGGCGCGCGAGCTCCGGACGGCCAGGGACGCGGCGGAGGCGGCGAACCGCGCGAAGAGCTACTTCCTCTCGAGCATCAGCCACGAGATCCGCACGCCGATGAACGCAATCATCGGCATGTCCGAGCTGCTCCTGACGGAGAACCTGACGGAGAGGCAGCTGAAGTACATGCAGGACATTCAGGTCTCCGCGACATCGCTCCTGGGGATCATCAACGATATCCTGGACGTGTCCAAGATCGACGCCGGAAAGTTCCGCCTCGCGCCGGTCGATTTCGACCTGAACGCGCTGCTCGCGAACCTGCAGACGATGTTCTCCTTTGCCGCGCAGGAGAGGGGCATCCTCTTCTTTCTCGACGCGGACGAATGCCTGCCCCGCTGCCTGTACGGAGACGACGTGCGCATCCGCCAAATTCTGGTCAACGTCATCGGCAACGGGATCAAGTTCACCGACAGGGGGCACGTCCTGCTCCAGGTCTTCTCGCGCGGAGGACGGCTCTGCTTCGACGTCTCCGACACCGGCGTCGGGATCAGGTCGGAGTACCTGGACAGCCTCTTCGACTCCTTCGCGCAGTTCGACGAGGACAAGAAGCGCAAGATTGTCGGCACCGGCCTGGGCCTGGCGATCACCAAGAGCCTGGTCGACCTTATGGAGGGGAGCATCGGAGTGGAGAGCGAGCTCGGCGTGGGCACGACTTTCCGCATCGCAATCCCGCTGGTCGAGGGGGACGGGGACAGGCTCTCGGGGACGAAGGGGGACGTGCTCTTCGTGGTCGCGCCCGACGCGAAAGTTCTCGTCGTCGACGACAACGAGATCAACCTCAACGTTGCCTGCGGCATGTTGCGCCTGCACCGGATCAACGCGGATCGCGCCCTCTCCGGCCGCGAGGCGTTGGAGAGGGTCGGAGGCGCGCGGTACGACCTCGTGCTGATGGACCATATGATGCCGGAGATGGACGGGATCGAGACGACACGCGAGATCAGAAGGGACGGCGAAAACGCCCGGGTCCCCGTTGTGGCGCTGACGGCGAACGCGGTGGAGGGCGTGCGGGATACGCTGATTATGGCCGGTATGGACGACTATCTGGCCAAACCGATTCAAAGCGCCCTGCTGAACGAGATGCTGGCCAAGTGGCTTCCGCCGGAGAAGGTGGCTTTTTCGACGAGTCCCTACCGCGAGGCCGGGAAAAAGACGGACCGAGGGCTGATCGAACGGATCATGGAGTTGCCGGAGGTCGATCCGGGGCTTGCCCTCGAGCGAATCGGCGGCATGGCCGACGTGTACGAGGAGTCGCTCGCGATTATGGCGCGCAGGCTGCCCGAGTCGCTCGAAAACCTGGCGTCGTTCCTGGCGGACGGCGACATGAGAAATTACGCGATCCTGATCCACGGGATGAAGGGTTCGCTCGATAACATCGGGGCCTCGGAGCTGGCCGCTCGCGCCAGGGCGCTGGAGGCGGCCGCGAAAAGGGGCGACGATCCCTTCTGCCGGGAGGAGGCGGAGAGTTTCCTGGAAGCGCTGAGAGTCTTCCACGGGAAGTTGAGCGCCATCCTCGCGGAGGAGAAGGGCGGCACGGAGGAGCAGCGGGAGCCCGGGTCGTTCGAGGATCTGAAAGAGCGGTTGACGGAGGCGCGGACGCTGCTTCACTCGTTTCTGGACATCGAGGCGGCGAACATCGTTACGGGGGTGCGCAGGTTCACCTACGATTGCGACCTCGACAGGCGGCTGGAGAATTTGCAGCATTTTATCCTCGAGTTCGACTACGACAGGGCGATCGCCCTCATAGACAGCATCGTGAAAGAGCGGTAGCGCGAAGAGAAAGAACGCACCGTCCCCGCAGAAATGCAATGTCGGTAAAAAAAGCGATGATAATGCAATTTCATAATATATAATGGTCGCACCGAAAGTCAGATCCAGATCGAGTGCATTCTGAGCGCGAGTCGAGGTGAGAGTAGTGGATTCGCTGTTGGCTGTTGCCATCTGCGGGCTCGATGGCCGGCGTTCTCGTCGCGCTGCTCGTCGACGCCTGCAAGCGGTTTTATTCTAAATTCTAAATCAACGCTACGCGTTGGGCGCGGCATAAAGCGCCGCGCGCATTCCGGTTTTATTTCAAATGGCCCGCTGTGTGCAAGGGGCGCACCGTGTGCGCCTGCCAAGAAGCATGATCCTTTCAGAGTAAAACGGGCGAACACTGTTCGCCCCAACAATAATAACAATCGTATTGATATTAGAACCGGAATTACAACGTAACGAGGGGAATTCGAGGAAAACCGCCAAGCTGAGCATGGAAGCGTCGAAGCAATCGTAAAGGAAAAGCTGATCGATTCGCTTTCCGAAAAGCCGAGACACAGATGGTGGTCGATCATGATAAGGGTAAGGGCGAAATCTGCATTCGTATTGTATTTCTGCTTATTCCTGCTTGTCATGCCTGCACATGCCGCAAAGACGGACGAGGATGCCAGCGTACTGTCCTTCGTCGTCGCAGACGACGAACCGACGATCATCGATCGACTGCTTAACGCCGCCTTTCGCCGAATCGGCTACGACATCGCGGTGGACGCCGGGGGGATGTCCGTCGTCGAACAGATGGCCGACAGCGGCGAATATGCGGGGTTGGGATCGCAACTCGCCGGCATCGAGAAGACCTGCCGCAATCTCGTCCGGGTCGAAGAGAGCATCGGCAAAGTGAAATTCGAGGTTTACGCATTGAAGGAGAGCGCATTCGAGGTCGACTCCTGGCGAGCCCTGCGCGGATTGCGCGTCGGAACGCTGCTTTATAAACCCTACATCGAGAGCAGGCTCCCCGAAAATGTTGCCAAGCGCGTCAAGAAACGTTCGATCTTCGACCTCATCGAGTCGCTCGAGCGTGGAGAGTGCGACGTCCTCGTCGTCTCCAACTCGCTGCCGGTGGATATACCGACGCCGCCGGGCGTGCGGAAGATCGGGCTGGTCGGATCCGCCGACTCCTATCCCTATCTGAACGTCGCGTATGCCGATCTCGCGCCTCAGGTGGCCGGGGCTTTGCGCGCCATGAAGGAGGACGGCACGTACGAGCGGATTGTGAACCAGCTCCCCGAGCCGTCGAGGCGAACGAAAACGGTTCTCTGCATCACCTCCTACTCGAGAGACGATATCTGGGAGAAGATGTTGTACGACGGCATTGTCGGGACGATCTCGAAGAGAAGCGACGTCGTCTGGTTCGCGACGGCACTCGACATGAACCGGATTCTGAGCGATGCGGGGCGGGCCAACAAGGTGTTCAACACCATTCGGACGAGCTACCTCTCCCAGCCGCCCGACGTCGTCATCGCCATGGATGTCGGAGCGATCATGTTCTCCATGGACTACTATCACGTCCTGTTCGGCAACGCTCCCATCGTCCTCTGTGGAATAACGGGCGAGGAGGCCTGTACCCCGTGGAAGTTCTATTACAACTGCGTGAGATTGACGGGCGAGGTGCCGGCGGTCGAGAACGTCAACATGATCCGCGATCTTTATCCCGACACGAAGGAAGTTTTCGTGATCAACGATTATTCCGACGCGGGCCTTGCGTGGCGAGCGCAGATCAGCCGGGATATCGGTTCCTCGCTGAATGGAATCAGGATCGCCTACAACGACGATCTGCCTCTGGATGACTTGATGCGGCAGATCGAAAAGCTTCGAGCGGGTACGGTCGTCCTTTTCGGGCATTACTATGTGGACGGCAAGAAATTGTACTATTCGCAGCAGGAGATTCAAGAGCAGATGAGGAAGCACAACTCCGTCCCCGTTTTCGGCATGATGGGCGGCGGCATCGGGTACGGGCAGATCGGCGGGAAGTACGTGAACCCCTTCCAGTACGGCGAGGCGGCAGCCGGAGCGGCGCTCTCCATCCTGGATGCGGGCGGGATACCGGGCGGAGCGGGCCAAGGGGAGACCGGCAGCCTCAATTCGTGGATCTTCGACGGGAACGAGCTTCAACGCCGGCACATCGGTCTCGCACGCTTGCCCGCGGACTCTTCGGTCATCAACCGGAGACTCTCCATGTACGAGGAGAATCCGGAATTCTTCGTCCTGCTCTGTGTGCTCTTTTTCATGACCTTCGTCATCATCGCCGTACTGAGCCTCATGGTCAGCATTTTGAGAAGGAGCAACAGGAGGCTCCTGAACATGCAGAAGGATTTGCACACGGCGGAGGAGCTTCTGGACAAGGACGAGGAGATCCGGGGGATCAAGGAGCGGCTTGAGATCGCGCTGGCAGCGTCGTCGTCCGGCGTGTGGGAGATCGGTCTCTCGGAGGGCATCGTCCGCTACGACAAGGTCACCGAGGATATCTTCGGCTTCGATCTCGGTGGCAGCATGACGATCGAGAAGTTCGTCGACCGGATGAACGAGATCGTGGTCGATGTGGAGGAACCGGGTTTCTACCGGGAGATGTTGTCGAACGAGCCCCGCGGGAGCGATATCGAGAGGGAGATGGTCATCCTCAGTCCCGACGGTTCCGAGAGATACCTGAACGCCCACCTGCGCGTTCTCAGCGACGAAGAGGGCCGGGCGGAGAAGGTCATCGGCATGCTGATCGACGTGACGAGCCAGACGGAGATGGAGCGCGAGCTTCGCGACGCCAAGGAGGCGGCGGAGGCGGCGAACAAGGCCAAGAGCTACTTCCTCTCGATCATCAGCCACGAGATCCGCACGCCGATGAACGCCATCATCGGCATGTCCGAGCTGCTCCTGGCGGAGAGGCTGACGGAGGACCAGGCGAAATATTTGAAGGACATCCAGACCGCCTCCACGTCGCTGCTGGGCATCATCAACGATATCCTGGACATCTCCAAGATCGACGCGGGAAGATTTCAGCTCGTGCCAGCCCATTTCGACTTCAACGAGCTGCTCTCCAATCTGTACACGATGTTCTCCTTCGCGGCGGAGGAGAAGGGCATCTCGTTTTTACTCGACGCGAAGGAGCGGTTGCCCCGTTACCTGTACGGCGACGACGTCCGTATCCGGCAGATTTTGGTGAACGTCGTCGGCAACGGGATCAAGTTCACGGAGAAGGGATACGTGCTGCTCGAGATCTCCGCGAGCTCCGACACCCTCCGCTTCGACATATCGGACAGCGGGATCGGGGTCAAGGAGGAGAACATCGGTAGGCTCTTCAACAGCTTCGACCAGTTCGACCAGGATAAGAACAGGAAGATCGAGGGCACGGGGCTGGGGCTGGCGATCACGAAGAACCTGGTCGACCTCATGGGGGGCAGCATCGGTGTCGAGAGCAGATACGGCGAGGGCACGACCTTCCGCATCGAAATACCGCTCGTCGAGGGGGACGGAAACAGGCTCGTCGGGGAGAATGGCGAGACCCCCTTCGTCTACGCGGCCAGCGCGAAAGTGCTCGTCGTCGACGACAACGAGATCAACCTGAACGTCGCGGTCGGTATGCTGCGTCTGCACAGGATCGTCGCGGACCGCGCCCTCTCCGGCCGGGAGGCCTTGGAAAAAATTGGGGAGACGGAGTACGACCTCGTCCTGATGGACCACATGATGCCCGAGATGGACGGCGTGGAGGCGACGCGCGCGATCCGGGAGGCGGGGAATGCCGCGCTTCCCGTAGTGGCGCTGACGGCGAACGCGGTGGAGGGTGTGCGGGAGGAGCTGATCGCGTCGGGCATGGACGACTACCTGGCCAAGCCGATCAAGAGCTCTCAACTGAACGTCATTCTGGCGAAATGGCTGCCGCCCGCAAAGGTCGCCTACGAGGCGGGCGGGCGCGGAGAGGCCGGCGAGCGGGAAAGCGGGCGCCTGATCGAACGGATCGGGGAGCTGCCCGAGATCGACCTTGAGCTCGGCCTGGGGCGGATCGGCGGCATGGTCGACGTGTACGGGGAGTCGCTGGAGATCATGGTTCGCAAGCTGCCCGAGTCGATCGCGCGGCTGGCCTTCTTCCTGGAGGCGGGGGACATGAAGAACTACACGATCCTGGTTCACGGCACGAAGGGATCGCTCGACAACATCGGCGCGACGGAGCTGGCCTCGCGGGCGAGGGGCCTCGAGGCGGCGGCCAGAGGCGGCGACGTCAATTTCTGCCGCGAGCGAACGCAGCCCTTTCTGGACGAGCTGCGGGCGCTTCACGAAAAACTGGCGGCCATTCTCGGGGCGGAAAAGAGGACGAAAGATGTCCGCAAGGAATCCGGGTCGCTCGAGACCCTGATGGAGCGGTCGGCGGAGATTCGAACGCTGCTTCTCTCGTTTTTGGACGTCGAGGCCGCGGGGATCGTGCGGGAACTGCAAAAGTCGAGTTACGGCCACGATTTCGATGAAAAGTTGGAGGAGTTGTTGAACTTTATACTCGAATTCGATTATGATGGTGCAATCGAACTTATTGATCGTCTGAGTAAGGAGGAATGAGCGAAGTGAGCGAGGCGAATGAAACGAACGGACAGGACGAAGCGGGAGAAGAGATTGTAAGATTGCCGGTCAACTCCGAGGTCTTCGAGAAGATGATCAATTTGATCGAGACCCTGGAGTACGAGCAGGCCCTCATCGACCTAAAGGCTCTGATGAGTTTCGCATACGACGACGAGATCGACGAGCGGCTCTCCGAGCTTTTGAAGACCCTTCAGAGGAAGCACTACGTCGATGCGCGGGAGAAGGCACGGAGTCTGCGCTCCCTCGTCCGGCACATTGCCCGCGAGACACGGCAGGAGAAGGCAAAGAGAAAGATCCTCGCCGTCGACGACTTTCCCGACATCCTCAGAAGGCTCAAGACGGGCCTGAAGGACAACTTCGACGTGGTCGGCGTCACGAACCACATGATGGCGCTCAAGTACCTCACCACCAACACCCCCGATCTCATCATCCTCGACGTCGAAATGCCCGACATGGACGGCTATACGCTGCTCGGCATCATCCGCAAGCTGGAGGGCTACAAGAACACGCCCGTCATCTTCCTCACGTCGAACGCGACGCCGGATCTCGTAAAGACGGCCTTCGAGCAGGGGGGCAACGACTACCTCAAAAAACCGGTGGACCTGAACCTGCTGACGGAAAGAATACTGAAGCTGCTGCCAAACGAGTGAAAGAGAGTAGAATAGAGGCTCCTGGGTGCCATTTTTTTTCGAGGCGGTGAACCGCGTGTGCGAAAGACCCTGATCGGCCTCAATCTGGCGGTTTTCATCATGATGTTGGGCGTGGGGATGGTCATGCCCCTGCTTCCCAATAAAATCGTGGCCTTCACCGGCTCGAACGCGGCGGTCGGCTATCTCACCTCGGCCTTCGCCCTGTCCTACATCGTGCTGCAGATTCCGATGGGGGCCCTCTCGGACCGGCTCGGCTTCAAGACCTTCCTCGTCGCCGGCTATCTGCTCTGCGCGCTGTCGGGCCTGATGTACTACTTCGCGCGCGGCACGGCGCTGGTCTTTCTCGGGCGGGCCATCCAGGGGGCTGGCGAGGCTCCCCTCTGGGCGCTCGCGCCGGCGCTGCTCTCGATCCACTACCCCGAGGCGAAGGGCAGGACCATGGGTCTCTACAACGCCACGCTTCACGTGGGCCTCACCTTCGGGCCGGTGCTGGGGATCGTCGCCCTCCGGTTTTCGCTGAACGACCTCGCCTTCCCCTTCTTCTCCCTCGTCTGCGTCGCCGCCGCCGCGGTCGTCTGGTTCCTGGTGGAAAATCCCGGTCAAGCCGGACGGGGCGCGATCGGCAGGAACACCATGGACGTCGGGAAAATTCTGGTACTCGCCTCCGATCGGAAAATCCTGACGGCGCTCGTCGGTATCACACTGTATGGCGCCGGCTACGGCGTCTTCATCGCCACGATCCCCGCCTGGCTCCTGTCGGCCAAAGGCTACAGCCAGACGCTGGTGCAGATCTTCTTCGCTTGCTTCTACCTGGCGATCAGCGCCGCGCAGCTCACCACAGGCCCGGCCTCCGACCGCTGGGGACGGGAGCGCTTCATGATCGGCGGCCTGGGGCTGACCGCCCTGCTCGTCTGGCTCTTTCCCGGCCTGGACGAGTGGAGCGCGATTGCCGCGCTCTCACTGGCGAGCCTCGGGCTCGGCACCTTCTTCCTCTCGTCGATGGCCTTTTTGAACGAAGCCGCGCCGGAGAACCTCAAGGGCACCATCTCCGGAGCCTACTACCTCTTCTGGGGGTTCGGCTACTTCGCGGGCGCCCCCCTGGTGGGAAAACTCGGCTTCACGGCTTTCGCCGCCGCCCTTGCCGCCGAGACGGCAGTGATGGTATGCTTGATGGGTTGGGATAGGAAGCGCTGAGGCGAAAAGAACTCCCTCCGACGGCGCTGTGCGCCGCCACCTCCCTCCAGGAGGGAGGCAAAAAAACATGGATAGCACGTGGTTCTCTCTTATTTTTTTTGCTGATTGAAGAGGGTACATTATAATGATTTGATACATTGGATGGAAACCAGGCGACGCCCAGGCGTCTTTTGCCTCCCTCTCCGAGGGAGGTGGCAGCGCGCAGCGCTGACGGAGGGAGTTGCCTCAGAGGGGGAGGGTTCTTTTCTTGGACGATAAATACCGCGTTTTGCTCGGCGACTTGGGGATCCTCTTCGTCGCCGTCATCTGGGGGACCTCCAACGTCGTCATCCGCGACGCGCTGGAGGGCATCACGCCCTTCTGGTTCTGCGGCCTGCGATTCGTCATCGCGCTCTTGACCGTCATGGCGCTCTTCGGCCGGCGCGCCTTCGCCATGCCCCGGCACCGGAAGCTCACCGGCACCCTGGCGGGGATGGTCTTCATCGGAGCCTACCTGCTCGGCGCGTGGGCGCTGCTCTACACGACGGCGGGCAACGAGTCGTTCATCATCTCCATGTCGGTCGTCTTCGTGCCGCTCGCCGTCTGGATCCTCACGAAAAAATTCCCCGGCTGGCACATCGCCGCCGCCGTCGCCTTCTGCACGGCGGGCATGGCGGGGCTGATGCTCGACAGCTCCTTCTCCGTGAACATAGGGGACGTCCTCTGCTTCGCCTCGATGCTCTGCGTCACGGCCTACATCCTTCTGGTGCAGAAGTTCGTGCAGAGCGCCGATCCCTACGGGCTCGCCTGCTGGCAGGCTCTCGGCGGGATGCTGCTGGCCGTCGCCGTCGCCCTCGCCTTCGAACCCCTCCCGGCCGGCATTCCGGCGAAATCGTGGATCGCCGTCGCCTACACCGCGACGGTCGGTTTCGCCCTCACGCTCGTCATGCAGAACGTGGCGCAGAAGTACACCAGCGCGACGCACGCCGCCATCCTGCTCTCCACCTCCGGCGTCTTCGGCAGCGTTGGCGGGGTTGTCTTCCTCGGCGAGCCGATGACCTGGAGGATCTTCATCTCCTCCGCCCTCATCCTGACCGGCGTCCTTCTCGCCGAGGCCGTGCCCGCGATCCGAAAGAAGGCCTACGCGAGGATGAACGGATAAAGTGTTTTACATCAAATATACCCCAGCGGGATGGCGCTGTCGCGGTCGCCCAGCGCCGTCAGGTCGTCGTACAGGCAGACGGCGCCGCCGGGGCCCCGCCGTATCCCCGGGATATTTTCGACCGCGCCGAAGGTCTTGACGTCGCCCCTCCCCGGGTTCGCGCTTTTTTTGATTTCGATCGGATACAGCACCCCGTTTTCGTGTATCAGGAGGTCGATCTCGTTCTGCTCCTTGTCCCGGTAGAAGTACAGGGGCGGCTCCTGCCCGGCGTTGGTGTAGCTCTTGACGATCTCCGCCACGGCGTACGTCTCGAAGAAGGCGCCGGCCATGGCGCCGTTCTCCAGCACATCCGGCGTCGTCCAGCGCGTCAGGTACGCGGCGAGGCCCGTGTCCAGGAAATAGACCTTGGGCGTCTTGAGCGCGCGCTTGAGTACGTTGTTGTGGTACGGCTGCAGGAGGTAGATGATGCCCGAGGCGAGCAGGATCGAGATCCAGCGCTCGACGGTCGGAAGGCTGACCCCGACGTCCCGCGAGAGGGAGGCGCCGTTGAGCAGGTTTCCCGTATTTGCAGCCACGGCGGTCATGAATCGGGCGAACGCAATCTCATCGCCGACCTTCGTCAGCTCCCGCACGTCGCGCTCGATGTACGTCCTGACGTAGGCCGCGTAGAAGAGCTGCCAGTCCATGCCTTCGCGCTGCATCTCCGGCATGGGGCCGCGGTGGATCGCCGCCCATACGTCCTTGTAGGGTTGCGCCGAAACGCTCTTTTTCCGCTCGTTCAGGTATGTGGGGGTCGGCAGAAAGGGCGCCGCGAAGTCCTCCCCCGCGATCTCCCGCCGCGAGAGGCCGAGCAGGTTCAGCACGCCGACGCGGCCCGCGAGGGACTCGCCGACGTTCTTCATGAGGTGGAACTGCTGCGACCCGCTCATGAAAAACAGCCCCTTCCCGCGCTCGTCGTCGGCGATCATCTTGACGTACGGAAAGAGGCCCGGCGCGTACTGGATCTCGTCCACCACGACCGGCGGAGGGTTGGTCCTGAAAAACGTCCCCGGCTCCTCGACCGCCGTCTGCAATTGCACCGGGTCGTCGAGCGTGACGTAGGGAAGGCCGGGCTCGGCCTCGCGCAGCAGCGTGGTCTTGCCGACCTGGCGCGCGCCGGTGACAATCACGGCGGGAAACATGGCCGCGGCTTTTTTCAGCACGCTCTCCAAATGGCGTCGAATATACACGGCGAGCACCTCCGACTAATATAATATTGAATATTATTATAGTCAGAGATGCGCCGCTGTCAAACGGAAATGTCGCGGCGCTGGCAAGGGGAGTTCCCCTACTCGAACGTCCCCTTCACGACGGCCTCGCCGTCGCGCACCATCACGCGGCCGCGGGCGATTACGTGGCGGATCGCCAGCGTGTCGCGGTCGACGAAGACCAGGTCGGCGTCGCGCTCTGCCTCGATGCGGCCCTTGCGGGCGAGCTTGTAGATATCGGCGGTGTTCGATGTGACTACGCGCACGGCGACCTCCAGCGGGACCCTCTCGTCGCGCACGGCGTCGCGGACCTCGCCCCAGAGCGAGCGGCTGGTGCCGACCGTGAGGCCCGTGAGCTTTCCGTCCGCGTCGAAGGAGGGCAGGCTGCCCTGGCCGTCGGAGCTGAAGGTGATCCGCTCGACGGGCACGTTCTCGCCGAGCATGATCCGTAGCGCCTTGCTGCACTTGACCTCGCCCTCCGCGAGGAAGACGGGGTCGGTGCTCGTCGTGTAGTCGACGCGCCCGCCGAGCTTGGCGAACGCGATCCCCTCGTCGAAGAGGTAGATGTTGCGGTTCATGTGCGTCGGCACGAAGTGCTCGATCGGGATCTCCGTCTCGCCCAGGACGCGCAGGATCAGCTCGAGCATCCGTCTGCCGTCGCCCATGTGGCACTGCACGATCCCCGCCTTGCCCGCCAGCATCGCGCCGACGCGCGTGTCGGCGGCGAGGCGCACGAACTCATCGTACGTCGGCTGCGACGAGCGGTGGTCGGAGATCGCGACCTCGCCGACGCCGAGGAACTCGTCGATCATCGTCAGGTCGCGCTGCACCGAGCCCGTGATCGTCTCGAAGGGGATGCGGTAGGAGCCGAGCAGCCCCCACGCGCTGACGCCCTCCTCCCGGAGGCCGCGGATCTTCGCCACGAGGCTCTCCGACTGCCGGCTGACGCCGTCGGTTCCCAGCACGCCGATCACGGTCGTCACGCCCGCCGTCGTGAGGCCGGTGAGCGTCGCCTCCGGCGTGCGCGTCTTGAACCCGCCCTCGCCGCCGCCGCCCAGAATGTGCACGTGCGGATCGATGAATCCCGGCAGCGCGATCGTCCCCGCCGCGTCGAACGTGTCAAAAGCCTCCGCGAGCGAACCGAGCGCCGCGAAGTCCCCGACGCCGAGGATCCGCTCGCCGCCCGTCAGAATCTGCTGCCAGCCGAGCGGGTCGGGCGCGTAGACCTCGCAGTTTCGAATGAGGAGCATGTGGAACACCTCCTGTGGGTGATGTTATTGTAGGCAAGGGCTCTATTCTTGCCGCTTGCCCTGCGTAAATATAACCCTATTCTACTGCAAACCCGCAATCGCCGTGACTTGCGTTTTATGCGCAACGCCTGATGTATCAAGAGGGCATTTTTTTGCGATTGCTTGACGCGTCGATTCAATAGAAATTTGGGTGTGATGCGCCTCGTGCCACTTTCCGGCGTGACATTTCTTGTGTTTTTGTCGAAAGATGAGTCCATGGGCCCATAGAAAAAACCGGTATTTTTTTTGCAATTGCCAAATGGAGTGGCTATAATGGCGGCATGGTCGGATCATCGTCAGCAGCGTGAAAGGAGAGGTACAATGCTCTGTAAGGGTTGCGGTTTTACGAATTCCAACGATGCCAGCTTTTGCTCCATGTGCGGCGTGGTGCTTATGCCGACTGCGGGCAGGCAGGCTGCGCTTGGTACGATTCCCTGCCCTTCCTGTTCCTCTTTGAACGAAGATGTCGCGGTCTTCTGCCGCGCGTGTGGCGCGCGAATCGCCGTTGCGGTTGCGGCGGAGGTTCCCGCCATGGCGGCGGTCGGCGCGGCTTCGAGTGTCGACGGCTTCATGTCGCTGCTCGATCCTCTCGAGAGGGAGCGGCCGGCGGCTGCGGCGATCGACGTCGACGGGCAAAGCGCCGCGACGCGCCATGAAAGCCTGCTCGCCAAGCTCGACCGCATGGAACAGGACATCTCCTCCCGTCTCAGCGAGACGCTCCCGACCTATGAGATTGAAGAACCCGAACCGGACCTCGCGCAGTGGGACGCCAGGGAGGACAACCTCGCCTCGCTCTCCACGACGCTCGACGGCCTGATCGCGGATCTGCTGGACGCGGAGATCAACGAATACCTGACGCCCGATTTCATCCACCCGGACGAAACCGGTTTCCCGTCGCCAGACCCGGCCGCGTATGCGCCGAAGCCGCAGAAGCAGGAACGCCGTGTGATCCGTGTGATCGACGTGCTCGTCATCATCGCCCTCATCGTCGCGGTCTTTCTCGTCGGCATGACGGTCGGTCTCTGGGGCTCCTACGCCCTGGGCTTCTGAGAGAGAATCGAATCAATCCGACGACCAAAAAAGATCGGCGCTCCTGCGAAGGAGCGCCGATCTTTTTTGCGAAGGCTGTGTCCTAAACCGGACCTCAGGCGAAAACAAAATATCGTTTGCCTTTGAGCCCGCCCTTCTCCCCCTCCCCACTTCGGGGGAGGGGGCCGGGGGGAGAGGGCGGTTTTAAGTCGTTACGGCTTCTGGGCGGAAGAACCGCCGGGCTTGACGTCGTCGGACTTCGGAGCCTGCGCCATGAGCGGCGCGCTCTTCGCAGCGTCGATTTTGGAAACGGCGAGCGCCTGCCCCGCAGCGGGGAGCGTCAACAGGCAGAGCGCGAAGATGGCGAGAAATTTCTTCATATGCGTTACCTCCTCATGCATGGTGTACTTTCATCCACCGATGATACTGCGATTTTCGTAAATTGCAAGATGACGATAGGCCTATTTTCTAGAACCGCAGGCTTTCGAACGACTCCCTGACGTGCTCCTCGGCGAGGCGCACGCAGAGCGCCTCGTCCCGGGCGGCGAAGGCCTCCAGCAGGCGGCGGTGTTCGTCGAGGCTGGGGTTGGTGGTCAGGTCGAAGTACCGTTCGAGAAAAACAGTGTAGATGAAGGTCTTGGCCAGGATATCCTCGATGTAACCCATCAGGACGGTGTTGTCGCTGGCCTCCGCGACGATCATGTGGAAGGCCGTATTGACGTCCAGATACGCCTCGATGTCCTTTGCCGCGAAGATCCCGTCCTCCTCCTGGATCTTCTCCTCCAGCCGCGCCAGAAAGAGGGGTGTCACGTTGCGCGCCGCTATGCCCGCTGCCCATGCCTCCATCTTGGCACGCACGGCATAGGCGTCCTCGACCTCTTTCTTCGTCGGCGAGGCGACCCACGCGCCGCTCTTGGGGACGAGCAGCACATAGCCGTCGTTCGCGAGACGGCGGAGCGCCTCTCGCACTGGCGTCCGGCTCACGCCAAGCTGGTCGGATAGACCGATCTCCGACAGCTTCTGCCCGGCGAGAAGCTCTTTGTGCAGGATGAGGCGCCTGATGGCGTTGTATGCGGTGTCCACAGTGCTGGCGTAAGGGTCTCGGTGCGCCGAGTGATTGTAAGGCCGGCGCCCCGTCAAGGTATTGTATTCCATGAATATCCCCTCTCTCGGTGTGACTAAGCTTAACACAAACCTACGTTTTCGCGCAAGGAAGCGGTACGGTTTCGAGGGCTCCCCCTCGGCTTGCTTCGCAGCCGATCCCCCTCTGAAGAGGGGGACGAGGTGGATATTGATTTTTTCGAGTTTCAGGTCGCTACGCAGAAGCCGTTTCGCAGAAATATTTTCAAACCGTAAGGCCGAATGCAACGCGAAGCATCCTCGCCCCCTCCTTGGAGGGGTATCGACGCGCAAAAAGAGCGTCGAGGGGGAGGCCCTTTCGATCCCTCTAAAAACGAATCATATTCGATAAAACAAATAACACTTTCCTGTTTTTTATTCAAATCTCTCCTTCTCCCCGGGGCGTGAGCGAAATCCTCTTTTTTTGCCCACTTTACAGGGTAGAGGGCGGGCCCGCTGCTCGAAAAAAATCTCTCGCAGGGAGGAATGCGAAATGGCAAGTCTGGTGGCAATCTCGGGGAAGCTGGTGTTCAAACTGGACAGCGGCGAGGTGAAGGACGGCAAGACGATCTACCGCTCCGTGACGGTGGGCAACATCGACGGCGCGAAGTCGGCGGAGACCCTGTCCCTGGCGGCGACGGCGATCAAGGATCTGATCGAGCTGGCGACGGAGCAGGTTTCGCTGAGCCGCACGGATCTTCTCACCCTCTAGGGTGACGGCGAAAGGAGGAGTGAGCGATGAGCACGACAAGAACGTTGCGCATGAAATTTGCGACCGATCTCGGGCGGGACACCACGATCTCGGTCAACTACTGCAAGGACGACCTCACGGCGGAGACCGTGCAGGGGGCGATGGAGACCCTGATCTCCAATCCGGTCTTCGTATACGGGCTTTCGTCCAGCGCGGGCGCGGACATCGTCGAGCGTACGGTGACGACGCTGTTCTAGGCGGCAGGGGAGGGGATCGCGCTTCGCGCGGACCTCTCCCCCCGGCCCCCTCCCCCAAAGCGGGGAGGGGGAGAAGGGTAAGATCAAAAGATCAACTTCGTTTTTGTTTCGCTCCCCTCCCTCCCCGTTTTGGGGGAGGGAGGGGCTGGGGGAGGGAGAGGTATGGAAGATTTCATCGCGGGGACGATACAGAACACGTTTTCGATCGCGGTCGCCGCGTTTCTGCTGGTGCGGATGGAGTCGCGCCTGACCGAGCTCTCCTGCGCGATTGCGCGGCTGCAGGCGGTCATCGAGGCGGCGTTTCGACGCGAGGGCGTTCGCAATGGCGGCGATCCGGGCCTATAACGACTTCATGGTCGCGCCGCACTTCTCGTTGCGCGAGTTCGAGTGCCGCTGCTGCCGCCGGGTGCAGCTCGCCACACGCCTCGTGTTGCTGCTGGAGGACCTGCGGGCGCACCGGGGGCGCCCGATTGTGATAACAAGTGGTTATCGTTGCGATGCGCACAACCGGATCGCGGGGGGCGTTTCCGGCAGCCTTCACCTGCGGGGGCAGGCGGTCGATATTGTCTCTGACATTGAGGAACAACAAAAACTTTCCGGCGTGGCCCGCTTTCTCGGATTTGAGGAAATCGTGCCCGGAGGGGCGAAAAATTACCTTCACCTGGGTCTCAAAACGCTCACTCTGTGATAACATACAGCCATTGAAAATGTGACATTTCACAGGAGGATGAACGATGTCGAAGACGACAGGGCAGCGGGAAAGAGGCAACGGCGAAAAGTCTGCGGATGTGAGCGCCCTCGTGCGGGAGTTCGCGCCGCTGGTGCGAAAGATCGCCCGGCGTTACGAGGGTCGGGGCGCGGAACGGGACGACCTGGAGCAGGAGGGCTACGTCGCCCTGATCGAGATTGCCCGCCGCTTCGGGACGAGGGAGATGGCTAGGCGCCTCAAGCGCCACCTGCCGGGCTACGTGCGCGACGCGGCGCGGAGGATGTGGCGCCATGCGGGCGCGGTTTCGCTGGCGGAGGCGGACGAGGAGGAGGACTCTCTCGCGGAGCGGCTCCCCGACGAGCGGGCGGAGCAGGATGTGGCCGCCTTCGAACTGATGGACGCGCTCGAGCGCTTTCTGCCGTCGGAGGAGATGGCGCTCGCCCGCGCCCTCGCGGACGATATGACGCAGGAGGAGATCGCCGGCGCCAGTGGATGGAGCCGTGCCACCGCCGGGCGGCGCATCGCGAATCTGCGGAGGCGCCTCTGCGCGTGAGCCTGTATAATTTGCCCGAGGGGAGGGTTATATATGGAGTTCATTCACGAGATCGACCGCATCTACGCCAACGACGAAAACGGCAGGTTGGTGGCCGAGATCACGTTCCCCGCGACCGGGCCGGAGACGGTGGTGATCGACCACACGTTCGTCGATCCGTCCCTGCGCGGCGCCGGCGTGGCTGGGCAACTGATGAAGGCCGCCTGCGAGCGCATCAAGCGCGACGGCAAACGGGCCACCGCCACCTGCAGCTACGCGGTGAGCTGGTTCGAGCGGAACGAGGGGTACAGGGATATCCTGAAATAGGGCGAAAATACGGCGCGGGGCTCTCGAAGCCCCGCGTTTTTGATGCGTGCCATTTGACGGCGTTTTGCTATAAGCGAGTTACGAACAATAGGGCTGAGGGGAAGTAGAATGAGCCAGTCGGAAAAATTGTTGCTATCGGTACTTCTTGGTTCCAAGGACAAATCAATGTTGTTTGCCGATTTGTGCAAACTTCTCGTCGAGTTGGTTTTGAATGCCGGCAGAGAGGCAGCCATCATATTTTTTACAAAGACGGCATCGAGGAGATTATCAATCTTCAGCCGGATGGCAACAGGGCGAAGCCTTATCAGCTGAAACAAGTCAGAAACATGATTTTAAAGTACCGCGGGAGGGGTGATTTCGTTGTATAAGTATGAAGTGATCATCTACTGGAGCGACGCCGACGACGCTTATATCGCCGAGGTGCCGGAGCTTCCGGGGTGCATGGCCGATGGGCGCGACTACGCGTCCGCTCGCGAAAACGCGCAGGCTGTCATCGCCGAGTGGATCGAAACGGCGGAGTCGCTGGGGCGCGAGATCCCCGTGCCGCGGGGGCGCCTGGCCTACGCGTAGGTGGGTTGTCTTCGAATCGCGTGCGGGGCTTCGCAAACGGTGCGAGGCCCCGCGGTTTTTGTGCGTACTCGAAGGTCAAAGGCGCTTCCCCTGTCACGCTTCGCGTGACATCCCCCTCGGAGAGGGAGACAAAAGACGCGTGGGCGACGGGTGGCCGTCCCTACGATTGCCGCCGCCGCTGCTCGATTTGACCACAACCTGGCCCTTCGTCACCTCGATCGTGAAGGTCTGCGTCGCCGTCGTGCCGTCGGGGGCAGTGGCGGTGATTGTCACCGTGTACGTCGTAGGGGGGAAAGGAATTTCCCCCAAAGATGTCACATATTTTGAAATATTTTGCTATAATTAAGCTGCGATAGTTATGCAAATTCCTTTTGAAAGGGTGGCGAAAGAACATGGCGAGGCGTGCGACGGTTGGACAAAACGTGAACGAGGCGGGAAACGGTTTTGCGCAACGGGCGTTCGGTTTCATGGCGGGCCTGCCCGTCCTGCTGCTGGGAGGCGACGGCAGGGCGCAGGCGACGGGCGCGGCCATCCACGAGGCGCTGGGAAGGCTGGGCGTCCTGCTGGGCGTCTCGCGCGCCTACGTGATGCTCGACGACCGCGAGGGACGCTACATGCGCAACACGCACGAGTGGGTCAGCGACGACACGGAGCCCGCCATGTACACTTGGCCGCTGTACGAGCACGCGCGGGACATCCCGACGCTCAAACCGATGCTGGAGGAGAACGATGTGGTCGCCTCGCACACGCGCGACCTGCCGGAGGATCAGCAGCGCGCGTTGCGGGTCCAGTCGGTCGACTCGGTGCTGCTGGTCTCGATCCGGCGGCAGGGGCGGTGGATCGGGCTGCTCGGGGTCGACATGTGTGGGCGTGAACGGATATGGGACGAGGAAGAGATCGCCCTGATGCGTTTCGCGGCTCCCCTGGTCGACATACGTCTCGAGCGCGACCGCTACGTGGCGATGCGCGAGATGTTGGAGGGCCTTCGCGTCTTTCTCAACGACACCTGCGACCCCGACCCGAACGTCACCGACCCGAGGCAGAGGCCGCGGGAGACGCTGGAGGAGGCCGAGCGCCGGATCATCGCGGACGCGCTGGAAGCCTGCGATGGCAACATCCAACAGGCGGCAATCCACCTGGGCCTCTCTTGGTACGCTATGAAGCGCCGCTGCAAGCAGTACGGGTTCAAGGGGAAGCGGGGGCGGAGAAGCCAGAAGGAGTAGGAGGGAGCTCTACCGCCGCTGCCGCCACAGGGGCCGGACGCGCAATGCGCGTCCCTACGTCTCTATTCCCCTCTCCTTCACTGTGCAGCCGATTTTCTCCAGATGGCCGGCCAGCAGGTCGAGGCCCGCTTCGATGGGCGTCGTCTTCGGCGTGAAGGCGGCGTCGACGATGAAAACGGCCTCGGTCGTCTCGTCGCTCACGCTCGCCAGGCGCGTGTCGCGGTGGTTCCACAGCCAGCAGAGGACCTTGCTCCCGTCGGCGTAGACGATGTTGTGCGGGTCGACGTCGACCTCCTCGCCGCCTGCGCCGAGCGGCAGGAACTTCTCGCCCGCGCGCCCGTAGCGCAGTACGATCGCGCCGTCGACCTTCGCGGTGTCGTGCGCGCCCATCGCGAGCATCGCCGTGACCGAGACGCAGTTGTAGCAGTCGACGACGCTCGACACGTTCCACATCGGCTGCCCCTTGGCGACTCGGCGGACGAGCGCCTCCAGCGACGAGCGGAACTTGCTCGGTTTGACCCCCATCGCGCTGTAGACCTCGCGCCAGCGCGCGATGTCCGGGTGCGCGGCCAGGTTTTCATCGTTGATGCCGTGCTTTGCGAGGACATCCGGCAATGTCACCTTCAATTCCTCGACATACGGGTTGTTTTGTCGCACGTCTATGTTTGCGACCAGCCACCCGACGCGCGCGTCCGGATAATTTTTTTGCACGGCCGCGTCAATTTCAATTTTCGTAAAAGGCATGTCATCCCCTCCGGCTGTATTATATAGTAAATACCAGCGTGTACGCTTTTCGTGCTTGAAATTTAAGTTACCCCAAGTATACTATAACCAATTACTACTTAAATGCGAAGGAGTGGATCGCATGGCTGCTGTAAAGGTCGCATTGTTTTTGATAGACGGATTTGAGGAGACCGAGGCGCTCTGCAGCGTGGATATTCTGCGCCGCGGCCAGGTCGATGTTACCACGATTTCGCTGGGTTCGGGCAAGGCGTTGACCGGGCGCAGCAATATAAGCGTGGAAGCGGACGAGATGTTTGGCGACATGATCCTGCAGGACTTCGACATGCTCGTGATCCCCGGCGGGACCATCGCCTACATCGAGCACGAGGGCTTCATGCGGATGGTGCAGAAGTACGCCGACGAGGGCAAGAAACTGGCCGCCATCTGCGCCGCCCCCGCCGTGTTCGGCAAGCTCGGCATTCTGCACGGCAAGCGTGCCGTCTGTTACCCCGGTATGGAGAAGTGGCTCACCGGCGCCACGATCGTGGACGACATCGTGGTGACGGACGGCAACATCACGACCTCCAAGGGGCCCGGTACGGCCGTCCATTTCGCGCTGCGGCTGCTGGAGATCCTGCAGGGCAAAGACCGAGCCGACGAGGTGGCCAGGGGTTTCATCGCACAAAGACGCGATTGATCGTTCAAGGGGCGGCCGCCCACGGCCGTCCGTATAATACTGGAGGTGTCGCCTTGGGTTTTCTGGAGTTGGCAAAGATTCGCTACTCGGCGCGCAATTATTGCGACAGGCCGGTGGAGCGCGAGAAGCTCGACAAGATTCTGGAGGCCGGACGCGTCGCGCCGACCGCGTGCAACAATCAGCCGCAGCGCGTGATCGTGGTCGAGTCCAAGGATGGACTGCAGCGTCTGGAACGGGGTGTCAACCCCTACTTCGCGCCGCTGGCGCTGATCGTCTGCGCCAACCGCGACGAGAGCTGGCACAACCCCTTCGACAACAAGGACTCCGCCGACATCGACGCGGCGATCGTCGCCACGCACATGATGATGGAGGCGACGGAGCTGGGCCTGGGCAGCGTCTGGATCGGACACTTCGACCCGGTCGTCGTCCGTTGCGAGTTCGGCATCCCCGCGAGTGTCGAGCCCGTCTGTATCCTGCTGATCGGCTACGCCGACTGCGAGGCTGGCGCCCCCGACCGCCACACGACCACGAGAAAACCGGTCACGGCGACGGTGCGGTACGAGAAATACTAGACGAAAACCGAACCTCACCCCCCACCCCCTCTCCGATGCGGAGAGGGGGCGCTTTTTTTGTGGGCGGGGGTTGTGGATGATATCTCTCGTCGCCATGAATGCTGCGCGGCTGACCTGAAACCCGACCTCTCCCCCCGGCCCCCTCCCCCGAAGCGGGGAGGGGGAGAAGGGCGGGGTCAAAGGCAAAGGGGGTTTCTGTTTTTGGTTTGCTCCCCTCCCTCTCCGCTTTGGGAGAGGGAGGGGCCGGGGGAGGGAGAGGTCAGGCGAGGGCGGAGCCCTTGCCTGCGCCCCGAGGTTTTTTGTGTTACCATTCCACCAGCAGGCAAGAAGGACAAAAATTTCTCGGCACGGAAGGCGATTGTATGAGCGAAAACGGTTTGCAGTGGAGAAAGGGCGTGCGGGACGGGATCCCCATCGCCCTCGGGTATCTGGCGGTCTCGTTCTCCTTCGGGATTGTCGCGAAAAAGGCGGGACTCACCGCGTTTCAGGGGCCTCTCATGTCGGTGGTGAACCTCACGTCCGCCGGACAGTTCGCGGCGCTGGGGCTGATCGCCTCGGGGGCCTCCTATTGGGAGATGGCCCTCACGCAGCTGGTGATCAATCTGCGCTATTGCCTGATGTCGTGTGCGCTGTCGCAGAAGCTGGGCGAGCGGACGCACTTCGCGCACCGATTTTTCCTCGCGTTCGGGGTTACGGACGAGATCTTCGGCGTGTCGGTGCTCCGCGAAGGGAAGCTGAACCCGTTCTACAACTACGGTCTGATGAGCGTCGCGGTCCCCGGCTGGACGCTCGGCACGTTTCTGGGCATCGTCTCCGGCAGCCTGCTGACGCCGAGGATCACGAGCGCGCTCGGCGTCGCGATCTACGGGATGTTCCTGGCCGTGATCGTGCCCCCGGCCAGGGAGAGGCGGGTGTTGTCGTGGCTGATTCCGTTCTCCATGCTGATGAGCCTTCTGTTCGCAGAGGCCTCGTTCTTCGCGGGCACCTCCCCCGGCATGAAGATCATCGTTCTGACCGTGCTGATCTCCGGCGCCGCCGCGATTCTCTTCCCGATGGGGGAGGTACTCGATGAGCGCTAGCGTCTATCTGTATATCCTCGTGATGGCCGGCGTCACCTACCTGATCCGCCTGCTGCCGCTGACCCTGATCCGGCGGGAGATCCGGAACGTCCACGTGCGCTCGTTCCTGTACTATGTGCCCTTCGCGACGCTGGCGGTGATGACCTTTCCCGGCATCCTGCGCTCGACGGGGAGCGTCTGGTCGGGTTTCGCGGCCTTTCTAGTCGCTACCGGGCTCGCCTGGCGCCGCGTCAGCATGTTCAAGGTCTCCATGGCCGCTTGCGCCGTCGTCTTCCTGATCGAGCTGGCGGTGGTGTGAGTGTGGTATAATGGGGACGCAAAAGGGTTGTCCGCGACGGTAGGACAACCCGAAGAAAACTGCCTTCCGGCAACTACCGGATCACTCCGAACAGTTTGAGTAGCAGCTCAAACAATTGGAGGATCACGGCGAACAGAGGAGCAAGACGAGTGGCCTTGGTGAGTGGCTGGTCTTGCTCCTCCTTCTTATTGCCAGGAAGGCGATCTCTGCCGAATGGCATCGCATCACCTCCTCCCGGAGGAAAGACCTGTTCGACTCACCGGCTCCTCGTTCAGCCGGAGGCCCCGTCCGTTCGATTATACATGGGAGACGTGTTTTACGGTGAAAAGCTTTCTCAATAACGCAAAAAACAAAAGAATCCTCGGCATCAACCCGCCCGTCTACGACTTCGCCTGGTTCGACCTCTGGGCGAAGCCCGCCGGGCTGCTCGGCGTGTTGCAGCTGTTGCGCGAGCGCGGCTGTCGCGTCTCGCTGCTCGACTGCCTCTACGAAGCCCGCGCGGAACCGCTCTCCTTCGGCCGCTGGAGGGTCGTGGACGAGGAGCGCCCGAAGCCCGCGGCCTATGGGAAAATCCCGCGCCGCTACCGCCGCTTCGGCCTTGGCGGGGACGCCCTGCGCGAGCGCCTGGCCCGGGAGCCGAGGCCGGACGCGGTTCTCGTGGCCTCGGTCATGACCTACTGGTACTCTGGCGTCTTCGAGGCGATCCGGGCGGCGAAGGAGGTCTTCCCAGACGTGCCGGCCATTCTGGGCGGCGTCTACGCGACGCTCTGCCCGGGGCACGCGGCAACAAGCGGCGCCGACGTCGTCGCCTCGTCGCCCTGCGTCGAACGGGCGGGCACGATCGCGCTCGATTTGTACGGCGACCCCGGCTGTGCCGTGCTCGCGACGTCGTATGGTTGCCCGATGCGATGCGGCTACTGCGCGTCGCGCCTGCTGTCGCCGTCGTTCCGGCAGCGGCCGCTCGAAGAGGTGTGTGCGGACCTGCGCGCGCAGCTCTCATCCGGGGCGATTCGGGACGTGGTCTTCTACGACGACGCGCTGCTCTGGGACAGAGAGAACCACTTTTATCCGCTCTGCGCGCACATCCGGGAGCACCACCCCGGCCTGCGGCTGCACGCGCCGAACGGCCTGCACGTGGCGGCGCTCGACGAGCGCTGCTGCGAGGAGCTGTACGCGACGGGCTTTCATACGATCCGCCTGAGCCTGGAGGGCGTCGACGCGGGCACGGCCGCCGCCAGCTCGGAGAAGACGGGCCCCGCCGACTACGCGCGCGCCGTGCGCAACCTGCTGCGCGCGGGCTACGCGCCGGAGAGGATCGAGACCTACATCCTCGCGGGCCTGCCGGGGCAGCGAATCGCCGACGTCGAGGCCTCGGTCGACTACGTCAAATCCCTCGGCGCCCGCCCGAAGATCGCCGAGTTCTCCCCCATCCCCGGCACCCCGCTCTTCGCGGAGGCCGCAAAGGCGACCCCGGAAATCGCACACGAACCCCTCCTGCACAACAACACCGTCTATGTGCCGTACGTGTCGAAGGCCATCGGGCCGGAGGAGCTGCAAGGGTTGAAGGACCGGGCGCGGGGGTAGGGGCTACCCCTCGCTCTGCGCCCGCCACAGCCGCGCGTAGGTTCCGTCCTTCGTCAGCAGCTCGTCGTGGGTGCCTTGTTCCTCGATGCCGTTCGCGGTGAGGACGACGATGCGGTCGGCGTTGCGGACCGTCGTGAGGCGGTGGGCCACGACGAGGGTCGTGCGGCCGACGCTCAGTTCGTCGAGTGCCCTCTGGATTTGGACCTCCGTCGTGTTGTCGAGGGCCGAGGTCGCCTCGTCGAGGATCAGGATGCGAGGGTTCTTGAGGAAGACGCGTGCGATGGCGACGCGCTGGCGCTGGCCGCCGGATAGCGTCACGCCCCGCTCGCCGACCTGGGTGGCGTAGCCGTCCGGCAGCGAGCGCACGAAGTCGTCGATGCTGGCGAGGCGAGCGGCGCGTTCGATCGCCTCGTCGGTCGCGTCGAAATCGCCGTAGGCGATGTTGTCGCGGATCGTGCCGGCGAAGAGGAAGGTGTCCTGCTGCACGATGCCGATGCTGCCGCGCAGCGACGGCAGCGTGCAGTCGCGGATGTCGAGCCCGTCGATCGTGATGCGGCCCGCGTCCAGCTCGTAGAAACGCGGCAGCAGGTGGCAGAGCGTCGACTTGCCGCCGCCGGACGGTCCCACGAGCGCCAGGGTCTCGCCCGGCGCGATCGCGAGGTCGATATCGGACAGCACGCGACGCCCCTCGTCGTAGCGGAAGGAGACGCCCTCGAAGGCGATGGTGCCGCGCACGTCCGCCAGCTCCGCCTTCCCCGCGTCCGGCTCCGGCGTGGCCGCCATCAGCTCCTGCAGGCGCACGAAGCCCGTCATGCCGGTCTGCAGCTGTTCGACGAAGTTGATCAGCTTCTTGATCGGCTCGGTGAAAAGTCCAGCAAAGAGCAGGTAAGCGGCGAACTCGCCGGCGTCGATCCGCCCGAGGTAGGCGAAGAAGCCGCCCGCGATCATCGTCACCAGGATCAGCAGGTCGAGGATCAGGCCGGTGCCGCTGAAGAACTCTGCCATCGCACGGTACTGGTCGCTGCGCGCGTTCTCGTACGACTTGTTGCCGCTCTGGAATTTCACCAGCTCCTGCGTCGCCGTGGCGAAGGCCTTGGCGACGCGCACGCCCGCGATGCTGTTCTGCAAATCGGCGTTGACCTCGCCGATCTCCTCGCGCGTGCGCCGCGACGTCCTCGCGAGCTTGCGGCGCTTGTGCGAGGCGAACCACATCAGGATGGGCACGAAGGCGAAGATGATCAGCGTGAGCTGTACGCTCATCGTGCAGAGCAGGACGAACGACCCGGAGAGCATCACGACCGAGATGAAGAGATCCTCCGGCCCATGGTGGGCGAGTTCTGCTATCTCGAAGGTGTCGTTGATGACGCGCGACATGATCGACCCCGTGCGTGTACGGTCGAAGAACGAGAAGGGCAGCCGCTGAAGGTGCCCGAATGCGTCGCGCCGCATGTCGACCTGGATCCGCACGCCCATCATGTGCCCGTAGTACTGCACGAACCAGGTCAGCCACGCCTTGAGCGCGTAAACGCCGAGCAGCGCTCCCGCCCAGGCGAACATCGGCGCCAGTGCCCGCTGCGGCACGTAGACGTTGATGATGTCCCGTGTGATCATGGGGTAGAACATGTTGCAGACGGCGATCATGAACGCGCAGAACATATCCGCGAAGAAGAGCCGCCGGTGCGGCTCGTAGTACGAGGCGAATTTTTTGAGCAGCGCGAAGCGGCCGGGTGCGGTGGGCATGAGGTGGACGTCTCCTTGGTCGTATAATTTCCACGATTATACGCGAAAACCCTCCCAAGTATGTAGGCAATACATGATACAATATTGTAGTGAAAGGGAGTGAATTGTATGTTGAACGTTCACGTAAGACCGTCTCGCGATCTCAGAAACAACTACGCGGAGCTCGCGAGCATCGTCAAGGAGCACGACCAGGTCATCATCACCAACAAAGGCCGGGGCGAGGCCGTCCTGATCGGGATAGAGGACTACTCGGACTACGAGGAGTATCTGCACAAACGTTACATCGGCGAAAAACTGGCGGAGGCCGAGGCTGCAGTGGAGAAACCGGACGCCAGATGGATTGCGCACGAGGATTTCTGGCGGGAGATCGAGAAAACGTTGTGAAGTACGAGGTTGCCTATACCGAGTTGTCGCAGGACGACACGAGGGCAATCCGAGCTTGGCTGTCGCAGTTTTACCCCGGCACGCCGAGGAAGTTTTTCGCCGAGCTGAAAAAGCGAATCGTCGCCCTGGAGGAGACGCCCTATATGTACCCGGAGTACGAAGACCGACCGCCGTACCGCCGGATGGTCGTTTCCGACTATCTCGTGTTTTACAAAGTAAACGAGGAGAAGAAGAGAGTCGAGATTCACAGAATCCTGCACGCTGCCCGCGACATCAGGCGCTATTTGCCGTAACGACTGGCGCCTCTTTGAGGGTTTTACCTGCGGTAGTTTTCGCCGGGCGGTTTTTCGAGGTGCGACTTTCACATGTTGCGAACCCGGCAGGATGTTTTTCGTGAAGACCTTGATTCCGAGTGCCTTCAATATTTTCATCACCGTGCCGATCTTCGGGTCCGTTCGATCGCGAAATCGTCGTGGCTCGGCATCGAGAGCGCCCGGGCCAAGCAACTTTTCCTCGTGCGTCTTTTCCACCCCTCACACCTCCTGGGCGCGGCTGTGGAACCCGCGCCAGTATTCTTTGGCTTTTGCGATGTCGTTGAGTTGGCTCGACTTGTTGCCTGCGCACGGCAACAGCAATAAAACTTCGCCGACCTCCGCAAAATAGACCCGCGCGCCGAAAGCCAGAAATCTCAGCTCGAGCACGCCCTCGCCAACGGATTCGCAGTCGCCGTAATTGCCCTCCGCAACACGTTCCATCCGCTTATCGACGGCTCTTTTCAGCCTGATGTCGTCGATCCGGTCGTACCACCAATATAGCGATTTTTGCGAATGGGTCACGCTTTTTTCTCTATCCCTCCTCTTTCTCACCTGAGTGACTGACACAAATTCATCAAGTTAAATCATAACAGTGGTAGATGTTTTCAAAGAGACACATCGGCTCCTTGTTATGGAGTCTTCTTAAGGCTTCTTTCCGTGTCGGCGCCACCGGCAGAGAATCGTCGATTGC
>JAVBQG010000010.1:0-55255 GCA_031549185.1 Synergistaceae bacterium
GAGTGGGATTTGAACCCACGTAGCGGCTCAGCACCGCTAAGACGATTTCGAGTCGCCCGCCTTCGACCACTCGGCCACCTCTCCGCACACAACACACAGTGGAGCGCACAGCTCCGTCGATTGTCAACGAAGGGGATTATATGACAACCGGCCTCTCTTGTCCATAGCAATGTCGCGCCGGTTTTCGGAATGCGCGCTTGACACGCGGGAAGCGGGTGCTATTATTCGAACGCGGACTCAGTCCGAATAACAATCGATTTTTTACCTGGAGGCGATCTCGCAATGGAGAACGGCGCACTGCGCAATACGAGACAGAAGGCGCTGATCTCAGGCTGCCTGCAGGAGGGTGGCGAGGGGCACATCACGGCGGAGGAGATCATCGACATGCTCAAGGCGAAGGGGACGCCCGTCGCGAAATCGACAGTCTATCGGTATCTCTCGCAGCTCGAGGAGGGCGGAGAGGTTCGAAAATATCTGCTTGCCGAGGGCACGCCCGCCTGTTACCAGTTTATCGGCGAGAGCGGCCCGTGCCTCGAACACTATCACCTGATGTGCCAGTCGTGCGGGCAGATCGTGCACTTTGAGAGCGCGGAGCTGCAGGAAATGTTCGCCGGTATGCGCGCGAGCGCCGGTTTTCATATCGACGGCAGCCGTACGGTCTTCTACGGCCGCTGCGCGGCCTGTCTGCAGGGTGACGGCGTAGAAGGAGCATGCGAAAAATGAAAAAAATTCTCTTCGCCGTGTTTGCGGTCCTGGCCGTCGCGATTTTCGCGGTCCTAATCGGCCTTCGGGAGAGTGGCGACGGCCTGTCGGTCGACGGGAAAAAGCTGACGATCGTCGCTTCGCTCTTTCCGCAGTATGATTTCGCGCGCCAGATCGCAGGCGACCGGGCGACGGTCGTGCTGCTGTTGCCGCCCGGCGTGGAGAGCCACACCTTCGACCCGAAGCCGGCGGATATGACGAAGATCTACGACGCGGACCTCTTCATCTACACGGGCAAGTACATGGAGCCGTGGACGGAGCGTGTGATCGCGGGCGCGAAGGACGGCGGCGCGAAGAATCTGCTGGTGGTCGACGCCTCGGAGGGTGTCGCGCTGACGGAGGACGAGCACGGCCATGAGGGCGAGGAGGGGCACCATCACGAGTACGACCCCCACATCTGGCTCGACCCGACGCTGGCCATGAAGATGGCCCGTAACATCGCGGACGCGCTCTGCGAGAAGGATCCCGCAAACGAGGAGTACTACCGGGCGAATGCGGCGAACTATGAGAAAGAACTCGAGAAGCTGGACGCCGATATTTTCGCCGCGGTGAAAGCCGGGAAGCGCGACACGCTCGTCTTCGGTGGGCGCTTCGCCTATCTGTACTTCCTGAAGCACTTTGGCCTGCGCTACGTGACCGCGTACGACTCCTGCTCGACCGAGGCCGAGCCGAGCGTCCGCGACGTGGCGCGCGTGATCGACTATGTCCGCGAGCATCACATCCCCTGCGTCTATCACGAAGAGTTTGTCGATCCCAAGATCGCGCGGAGCATTGCCGAACAGACCGGCGCGTCGCTCGAGCTCTTCTCCACCGTGCACAACGTTACGAAGGACGAGCTCGAACGCGGCGTCACCTTCATCGAACTCATGCGCGGCAATCTGGCGCGGATCGAGAAGGGGCTGAACTGACGTGGCGCTGGCTCTGCGGGTATCGGACGCCGTCGTCTCGTACGGACCGGTCGTAGCGGTAGCGGGCGTGAGTTTCGATGTTGCGCGGGGGGATTTCTTCTGCCTCGTCGGGGCGAACGGTTCGGGCAAGAGCTCGCTGGTCAAGGCGCTCCTCGGCGTCGTCCCGCTCGCCTCGGGCAGCGTGACCTTCGGGGTGCCGCGCGAGCGCGTCGCCTACATGCCGCAGATCAGCTCGATTCCGCGGGATATGCCCGCCACGGCCCGCGAGGTCGCCATCACAGGCAGGCAATCCACGGGCCGCCTGCTGCAGTTTTACGCGCACCGGGACCGCGCGGCCGTCGACGAGGCCTTCGAACGGCTCGGCATCTCCGACATCGCAAACAGACGCATCGGCGAGCTGTCCGGCGGCCAGCGGCAAAGAGTGCTGCTGGCGAGGGCGCTGGTGGGCGAGCCGGAGCTGCTGTTTCTGGACGAACCGTACGCCGGCTTGGACGAAGCCTCCGCGAAGGAGTTGCGTCTGATCATGGGGGAGTTGAACGGGACAGGCGGCATCACGATCGTGATGGTCTCGCACGACATGATCGACGTGCGGCGAAGCGCGACGCGGGTCGCCGTGATCGACCGGCGGCTCCTCTTCTGCGGGACGCCCTCGGACTGGGAGCGCTACCGGGCCGCGATATGACGACCGCCGCCGTGTTCGAGATGTTCTCTTATCCGTTCGTGGTGCGCGCGCTCGTGGTCGGCGTGCTGGTCTCCCTTTGCGCCGCACTGCTCGGCGTCGTCCTGGTGCTCAAGCGCTACTCGATGATCGGGCACGCGCTCGCCGACGTCGGCTTCGCCGCGCTGTCGATCGCGATGGCGGCCGGTGTGTCGCCGCTCTATGTCTCGACGCCGGTCCTCGTCGGCGCGTCGTTTGCGATCATGGCAATCAGTCAGCAGAAGGGCGTCTCCGGCGACGTCGCCATCGGCGTGGCCGCGACCGGGTCCCTTGCGGTGGGTGTCATCGTGACGGCCATGACGCGCGGGTTCAACATCGACGTCTGCAACTACATGTTCGGCAGCATCCTCGCGATGAACAGGACCGACGTGGCGCTCAGCCTCGCGCTCTCGTCCGCGATTATCGGGCTCTACGCGCTCTTCTTCAACCGCCTCTTCCTGATCACGTGCGACGAGGATTTCGCGAGGGCCTCGGGCGTGAACCTCACACGCTACCAGTTCCTGATCGCGCTGCTGACGGCGCTCACCATCGTGGTCGGCATGAGGATGATGGGGACGCTGTTGATCTCGAGCCTGATCATCTTCCCCGCCGTGACGGCGCGCAAGCTGGTGAGCAGCTTCAAGGCGCTGGTGGTCGCGGCGGCCGTCGTCTCGGTCGTCTGCTTCGTGATCGGAATCGTCGTCTCGTTCTTGCTCAACCTGCCGACCGGGGCCAGCATCGTGGCCGTGAATATCGTCGCCATGCTGGCGGCCTCCGTCGCGCAGAAATTGTAGGAGGGTGAGACATTGCGCATCCTGATCACGATCGCGCTTTTTTCTCTCGCGCTCCTCGCCGGCGGTTTTTTTCTGTTCGAGAGGTCGGCGCGGAACATGAGTGTGCCCGTGGTGGAAGTAGTCTCCGACGACCCCGCGCCGCCCACCTACGACGAATTGCCCCGGGGACCCGTGCTCTACAGCAGCGACGTGCCGGCGGGCGTCCTGTTGACCGGGAGGCCCGAGGACGTGTCCGCCCCGGCGAGCGCAGAGCCCGGCAAAAGACGGACCGCAAACTCCGCCGTGCCGCGCCCGAAGGCCGAAGTCGTCATCCGCGACAACTACTTCGTCGGCATGGTCACCGACCTCACGACCAACATGCACGACTACGACGGCAAAACCGTCCAGTACGAGGGCTTCGTCCGCAACATCGAACCGGAGTTCGGCCCAGCGGAGCCGTTCGCGGTCTGCCGCCTCTTCTACTGCTGCGGCGAAGACGCCTATCTCGTCGGCCTGCCCTGCGACGGTTACAAAGGGAAGATTCCGAAGGACGACGAATGGGTGGTCGTCACCGGCGTCATGGGCATCCGCGAGGATGAGGGAGGCGAGTACCCTTATCTGGGCATAACCCACATGGCGCCCCTGCCTGAGTCGGGGGAGACGTATGTCTATCAGTAGCAGTAGGTTTGAAAGATTTCTCACGCGGCCATACAATTTTCCCTCGCGCTATTGACATCTTCTTAAACGCTCCTTAGAATGTCTTAAGTCTCGCACCAAAATTTCGAACGAGGAGGGATCGCCATGAGTCGGAATCGCGTTGTCGCTAGCGTGAGCAACATCAATCTGCTGGTTCTGGTACTTATTAGCCGCGGGTCCCACTCGGGGTTAGTTGGTGCTTGAACGGACAGCATTGACGGAATCGCCGAGCCGGGGCCCTGAAGGGGGCCCCGGCTTTTTTATATGCGCAAATATATGGCATGTCAGGCATTCAACGATCAATCGTTTTTCTTATCTTTATACTGGAGGCGAAGAAAATGAGATGTACGTTCAGCGTGTTGACACAGGACAACCCGGGAGTGCTCATGAGGATCGCGAGTCTGATCTACCGGCGCAACTACAACATCGTGAGCCTCAGCGTCAGCCAGACCAGTACGCCGGGCGTGTCCCGTTTCACCATCATGATCGACGGCGACGAATGGGCGCTCGACCAGGTCAGCAAGCAGCTGCGCAAGATCGTAGAGGTTCTGACGGTCGAGAACCTCAACCACGGCGGCAAGTTCGTCGAACGGTGGCTGTCGCTCATCAAGGTGCGCGCAACGATGGAGACCCGCCCGCACGTGCTGCAGATCGCGGACGTCTTCCGCTGCCGCGTGGTCGATATGGGTAGCGATGCGCTGACCCTCGAAGTCACAGGGGACGAGGGCAAGGTCGAGGCCTGCACGGAGGCGCTTCGCGCCTACGGCATCATCGAGATCGCGGGCTCCGGTTCCGTGGCCCTCTCTCGGGCCGGCTTTCAAACGAACGGCGAAATGAGCGATATGCCTCGATTTTCCGGGTTGTATGCGGAGGCTTCGGCGGGCCCTTCCCCCATTTGCATGGGGCAGTGTTAAGATAGATCGCGCCGTTTACGGGCGGCGCATATTCTGAGAGGAGTGTTGTAAAGATGGCAAAGGTGTACTACGACAAGGACGCGAACCTCAAGGTCCTGGGCGGTAAGACGGTGGCGGTTCTCGGTTACGGCAGCCAGGGGCACGCGCACGCGCTGAACCTGAAGGAAAGCGGCGTATCGGTGGTCATCGGCCTGCACGAAGGCAGCAAATCGCGCAAGGTTGCCGAGGGCGACGGCTTCAAGGTCTACTCCGTATCCGAGGCCGCGAAGAAGGCCGACATCATCATGTTCCTGATGCCCGACCACCTGCAGGCCGACATGTACAAAGACGAAGTCGCGCCCAACATGAAGAAGGACGTCGTACTCGCCTTCGCGCACGGTTTCGCGATCCACTACGGGCAGGTCGTGCCCTCCAAGACGAATGACGTCTTCATGATCGCGCCCAAGGGCCCCGGCCACATCGTGCGCCGCATGTACACCGAGGGCAAGGGCGTTCCCGCGCTCGTCGCCGTCTACCAGAACGCCTCCGGCAAGGCCATGGACATCGCGCTCGCCTACGGATCGGCCATCGGCGCGGGCCGCTCGGGCATCCTCGAGACGACCTTCGGCGAGGAGACCGAGTCCGACCTCTTCGGCGAGCAGGCAGTCCTCTGCGGCGGCGTCACCGAGCTGATCAAGGCCGGTTTCGAGACGCTGGTCGAGGCCGGCTATCAGCCCGAGATCGCGTACTTCGAGTGCTTGCACGAGATGAAGCTGATCGTCGACATGATCTTCGAGGGCGGCTTCTCCTGGATGCGCTACTCGGTCAGCGACACCGCCAAGTACGGCGACAGCGTCGCGGGCAAGCGCGTCATCGACGAGAACGCGCGCTGGGCGATGAAGGAGCTCCTGAGCGAGATTCAGGACGGAACCTTCGCCAAGGACTGGATTCTCGAGAACCGCGCCGGTCGGCCCAAGATGAAGAAGTGGGTCAAGGCCGAGCGCAACCACCTGATCGAGGAAGTCGGCAAGGATCTCCGCGGCATGATGCCCTGGATGGATAAGAAAGAGGCTCCGGAATATTAAAACGTACACTTCGTTCCGCAGGCTGTAGGGGCGCACTTTGTGCGCCCGCGGGCGAACGCTGTTCGCCCCTACGGGAAGCCTGGGGGTGGGGGTATTTGGAAAGGATGAACTGAGATGGCAGAGAGTGGTGGCATTGTAAAAATATTCGACACGACATTGCGCGACGGCGAGCAGGCGGCGCGAATCAACCTCAACACCGGTGAGAAGATTCAGATCGCGCGCCAGCTCGAGCGCCTGAACGTGGACATCATCGAGGCGGGTTTCCCGGCGTCGTCGCCGGGCGACTTCGAGGCAGTCCGGCAGATAGCGGCGGAGGTCCGCACGCCAATCGTCGCCGGTCTCGCGCGCACCAAAGAGGGCGACATCAGAGCGGCATACGATGCCCTGAAGGGCGCCGCGCACGCGCGGATCCACACCTTCATCGCGACCAGCCCGATCCACATGGAGTTCAAGCTCAAAATGACTCCGGATCAGGTACTCGACGAGGTCAAGAGCGCGGTAACGCTGGCGCGCTCGCTGGTGGACGACGTGGAGTTCTCCGCGGAGGACGCGTTCCGCTCTGACATCGACTTCCTGGTGCAGGTCTTCACGCTTGCCATCGAGAGCGGCGCCACCACTCTCAACATTCCCGACACGGTCGGCTACGCGATTCCGTCGGAGTTCGGCGAATTCTGCGGCACGATCATCAAGCGAGTGAGCAAGCCCGGCGTTACATGGTCGGCTCACTGCCACAACGATCTGGGCCTCGCCGTGGCCAACTCTCTCTCGGCTTTCCGTCACGGCGTGCGGCAGTTCGAGTGCACGATCAACGGCCTCGGCGAACGCGCGGGCAACGCCTCGATGGAGGAGATCGTCATGAGCCTCCGCACGAGGAAGGATTACTTCGACGCGGAAATGAACATCGATACCACGAAGTTCTACAGCACCAGCAAGCTTGTCTCTCACTTGACCGGCGTCCCCGTGCAGCCGAACAAGGCGATCGTGGGCGTCAACGCCTTCGCGCATGAGGCAGGGATACACCAGCACGGCATGCTCTGCAATCCGCAGACCTATGAGATCATGACGCCGGAGAGCGTCGGGTCGCCGGGCACGGATCTGCACCTCGGCAAGCACTCGGGCAAACACGCGTTCGGCGAGCGCGTCGAGCAGCTCGGCTATCAGCTCACGAAGGAGCAGCTGGCGAGCGCGTTCGAGTATTTCAAGATCCTCTGCGACAAGAAGAAGGACGTATCGGACGGCGACATCGAGGCGTTTCTCATGGATCGCATCATTCAGGCGACCCCGGAGCGCCAGTACGAGCTCAAGGACTACGCGGTGACGGTCGCCGCGGGCGGCAAGCCGACGGCGTCGATCACGCTGATGCACAAGGATGCCGAGATCACGGAAGCGGCGACGGGCAACGGTCCGGTCGACGCGGCGTACCGGGCGATCCGCAAGATTTTGAAGTTCGAGCCCGAACTGGTCGAGTTCAACATCAAGGCGACCAGCGAGCTGGCCGACGCGATGGGCGAGACGCACGTCATCCTGCGCTACAAAGACATTCGCGCGCAGGGACGGGGCGCCTCCACGGACATCATCGAGTCGGCGATGCGGGCCTATGTCGAGGCCGTCAACCGCCTGTACTCGTCAGCGGCCGCCAGGGAGGTAACCATTTAGATGGCATATACGCTTGTGGAGGCGATCATCGCCTCTCACACGAAGGATAGAGTGGAGCCGGGCGCGGTCTGCCAGGTGAGCGTGGACTTTGCGTTCACGAACGACATCACCGCGCCGCCGGCCATCGCAGAATTCAAGAAAATGGGGGGCGTGCGCGTCTTCGATCCGATGCGCTGCGCGATCCTGCCCGATCACTTTACGCCGAACAAGGACATCGCCTCGGCGGAGCAGGCGAAGAAGGCGAGGGACTTCGCGCGCGAGCAGGGGCTGCTCTACTGGGAGGTCGGACGGGTCGGCGTCGAGCACGCCTTCCTGCCGGAGATCGGTCACGTCCTGCCGGGCGAGATCACCCTCGGCGCGGACAGCCACACCTGCACGGGCGGCGCGCTCGGCGCGCTCGGAACCGGCATGGGGCAGACCGACCTCGCAGCGGTCTGGGCGCTGGGCGAGACGTGGCTGCGCGTGCCGGAGACGATCAAGGTCGTCTTCAAGGGCAAACCCTCGGAGTGGATCGGGGGCAAAGACCTGATCATCTCCCTGATCGGGAAGATCGGCGTGGAGGGCGCGCGCTACAAGGCGCTCGAGTTCCACGGCGAGGCGATCAGAGATCTGTCGCAGGACGACCGCTTCACCGTCTCCAACATGGCGATCGAGGCCGGCGGCAAGTGCGGGATCTTCGTGCCCGACGAGACGACGCTCGCCTACGCGAACGCCCGCAAGGCGCGCGACTTTACGCCCGCCTATCCCGACGCGGATGCGAGGTACGACCGGGTCGTTGAGCTAGACGCGGGAGCGGTCGAGCCGACCGTCGCGCTGCCGCACCTGCCGGGCAACGCGAAGACGGCCAAGGAGTGCGCGTCGATGGAGATCGACCAGGTTTTCATCGGAAGCTGCACCAACGGACGCCTGCGCGACATGGAGCTGGCGGCGAAGGTGATGAAAGGACGCAAGGTCCACGACCGCGTGCGCCTGATGGTCATCCCCGCGTCGTACGAGGTCTACAACGAGGCGCTCGAGCGCGGTTGGATCAAGATCTTCGCCGACGCCGGCGCGGCAGTCTGCACGCCGACGTGCGGGCCCTGCATGGGTGGGCATATGGGCATCCTCGCCGAGGGCGAGCGCTGCGTGTCCACCAGCAACCGCAACTTCGTCGGGCGTATGGGACACCCGAAGAGCGAGATCATCCTCGCCGGTCCCCTGGTGGCGGCGGCGAGCGCGCTCACTGGGCACGTGACGGATCCTCGGGAGGTGATGTAGATGAGCGGCAGCAAACTGTCCGGTTCGGCCTGGGTCTACGGCGACAACGTCGACACGGACGTGATTATCCCCGCGCGCTATCTGACCACCAGCGACCCGGAGAAGCTGGCCCCGCACTGCATGGAGGACATCGACACCTCCTTCGTCGGCGGGGTGCAGGAGGGCGACGTCATCGTCGCGGGCAACAACTTCGGTTGTGGCTCGAGCCGCGAGCACGCGCCGATCGCGATCAAGGCGTGCGGCGTCTCTTGCGTGATCGCGGGGTCGTTCGCGCGTATCTTCTACCGCAACGCGATCAACATCGGCCTGCCGATCCTGGAGTGCCCCGAGGCGCTCGCCGGCACGGCCAAGGGCGACAAGATCGAGATCGACCTCGCAAGCGGGCGTATCGAGAACAAGACGAACGGCAAGGTCTTCCACGCGAAGCCGATCCCGGCTTTCCTGCAGAACCTCTTCGACGTCGGCGGGCTGGTGCCGTACGTGCGCGCGCGGCTGGAGAAGGCGTCATGAGCGATATGAAAAAATTCAGCGTCGCGGTTGTCGCCGGCGACGGCATCGGTCCGGAGGTCATCGGCGAGGCGAAGCGCGTCGCGACTGCAGCTGCGGAGCGCGCGGGCGCGTCGTTCGAGTGGGTCGAGTACCCCTTCGGCGCCGCCCACTATCTCAAGACCGGCGAGGTCCTGCCGGAGTCGGCCATCGCGGAGATGGGCGGGCACGACGTAATGCTGCTAGGTGCCATCGGCGATCCGGCGGTCAAGCCGGGCATCCTCGAGCGGGGCATCTTGCTGACGCTGCGCTTCGTCTTCGACCAGTACGTCAACCTGCGCCCCGCCCTCTCGTTCCCGAACGTGGAGACGCCGGTGCCGTTGGGCGGCGAGCGGATGGATTCCGTCGTGGTGCGTGAGAACACGGAGGACCTCTACATGGGACTTGGCGGGATCACGAAGGACGGCAGGATCGAGACGGCGCTCGACCTCGAGCGCGGCGGCTACTCCCTGCGGGGGAGATTGGAGCTCTCCACGTCGCCGGAGATTCCGTTCGCGGCGCAGGTGGCGCTCAACACGCGCCACGGGGCCGCGCGTATCGCGCGCTACGCCTGCGAGACGGCCAGAAAGCGCGGCGAGAACCGCGTCACGATCGTGACGAAGTCGAACGCGGCGCCGGCCCTCTACGGTTTCTTCGAGGAGGTGGCGAAGGAGGTCATCTCCTCGGAGTATCCCGAGTTGAAGTACGATCTTGCCAACGTCGACGCGCTCTGTTATCACCTCGTGCGCAAGCCGACGGCTTACGGCGTGCTTCTCTGCCCGAACCTCTTCGGCGACATCGTCAGCGACCTGCAGGCGGGGCTCGCGGGCGGCCTGGGTACGGCAGCGGGCGGCAACATCGGCGACGGCCTCTCGATGTTCGAGCCGGTGCACGGCTCGGCGCCCGATATCGCGGGCAGCGGCAAGGCCAATCCGATCGCGGCGATCCTCTCCGGCGCGTTGTTGCTGCGACATCTGAACCTCGACAGAGCGGCGGCGTCGGTAGAATGCGCGGTGAACGATTACCTGGCGGAGTCGCAGAAAAAAGCGCTTCCTGTCGAGTTCGGAGGCAACGCGCTCTGCCGCGAAGTCGGCGAGGCGGTATTGAAGAAGATATGATATGGGGTCAAGGGGACTTCGTCCCCTTGCGGGGTGTGGGGCAGAGCCCCACGGTTTTCGCCTTAAAGGGGGGAATACGATGGAGTTGACTGGGGCACAAATTGTGATGAAATCCCTAGAGGACGAGGGGATCGAGACCGTCTTCGGCATACCAGGCGGCACCGTCATACCTCTCTACGATGCGGTCTTCGACTCGCCAGTCAAACACGTGCTGGTGCGCCACGAACAGGCGGCGGCGCACGCGGCGGACGGTTTCTCGCGCGCCTCGCTCGAAAAGAACAAGGTCGGTGTCTGCATGGCGACGTCGGGGCCGGGCGCGACGAACCTGGTGACCGGCATCGCGACCGCCTACATGGATTCATCGCCCATGGTGGCGATTACGGGGCAGGTGGCGACGACGTCCATCGGCACCGACGCCTTCCAGGAGGCGCACATCCTCGGCATCTCGCTGCCGGTGGTCAAGCACAGCATGCAGGTGCGCACCCCCGAGGAGATTCCGCAGGCGATCGGCGACGCGCTGTACATCGCCGCGTCCGGGCGCCCCGGCCCCGTCGTCGTCGACCTTCCGGTCGACGTGCAGAAGGCGAAGGGCGAGTACCGGCGCCCGTCCGGTTTCAGCTATCCCGGCTACGACCCGGACGGAGGGGAGGACCTTTCCGGCCTGCTGGCGGCGGCGAAGCTGATCCGCAAGGCGGAGCGCCCGGTCGTGATCGCGGGCAACGGCGTCAACATTTCGCGCGCCTGGGACGCGCTGCGGGATTTCGCCGAGAAGCTCGAGCTCCCCGTGGCTACCTCGCTCCTGGGCAAGGGCTCGCTGTCCGGCGACCATCCCAACGCGATCGGCATGATGGGAATGCACGGCAACGCGGTGGTCAACCGCGCCCTAGTGAAGGCGGACCTGATCATCGCCGTTGGCTCCCGCCTGAGCGATCGCAGCACGGGCAGGCAGGACGGTTTCGCCGGCCGCGCGAACGTGGTCCACATCGATCGCGACGTGGCGGAGATCCACAAGAACATCGACGCGGACGTCTGGCTGATCGGCGACGCGGGCAAGGTCATGAACCTGCTCGCGAGCGAGGCGGGTGGGCACAGCTCCTCCTCGCGCAAGGCGTGGATGGAGGAGTTGCGCAAGCTGGAGGAGAAGGAGCCGCTGAGCCGTCACGCGAACGGGGGCGACGTGCACCCGTGGCAGATCCTGGACGCTCTGGACGACGTCACGAAGGGCGAGGCGATCGTCACCACCGAGGTCGGCCAGCACCAGATGTGGGCGGCACTCTACCACAGAGCGCGGTATCCGAAGCGCTTCATCACCTCGGGGGGCCTCGGCACGATGGGCTTCGGGTTGCCGGCGTCGATCGGCGCGCACTTCGCGAAGCCGGACCTGCCGATCTTCTGCGTCGCGGGGGACGGCAGCGCGATGATGAACATCCAGGAGCTGGACACCTACGCGCGCTACGAGATGCCGATCAAGGTGCTGTTGTTCGACAACAACTGTCTCGGTATGGTGCGTCAGTGGCAGGAGCTGTTCTTCAACCAGCGCTTTTCGAACACGATCTACTCGCGGTGCCCCGATTTCGTGAAGATCGCGCAGGGCATGGGTGTCGAGGCGTTCACGGTCGACGACCCCAAGATGCTGCACGGCGCGATGGAGCGCGCAATCGCGACGCCGGGGCCGGTGCTGCTTCACATTCCGATCCCGCAGATCGAGAAAGTCTTCCCTATGATCCCCGCGGGCGCGCCGCTCGACGAGATGCTGCTGGCCTAGCGCTTGCCTGTTACCCGAAAGATATACTTGATCGAAACCACCCTTGCGGGTATTCTTTACGCGAACCCTGTTCGCGCCGCCGGGTGGTTTTTCGTTTGGCCGGAAAATAACACGGAGTGGGGCCGGGTTGTCGACGAACAGAGCAAATGATGACCGACAGGACGTCGGTCAAGCGAAGCAAGGGTATGGATGCCCATGCTGACGCGGTCGTTTGCGCAGTGAGTCGATAACCCGACCCCACGGATGAGGGAACGAACGCGCATGAGCACGATCGACATCTTCTCCAACATCATGGCTCTCTTCTGGATCCTCGTGCAGCAGATCTGCCTCTGCTACATCAAGCGGGCCTACGAGGACATGATGGGACGCGCGTTGCGTGCATATATGGCGCTGCACGGAGCCTTCTTCGTCTTTCTGCTGCTGATCGGGTTCGACCTGCTCTTCGGCTTCGACTTCGTCTACGGACGGTTGCCCGAGGGGGCGCTCTTCTTCTACGGGCGGTTGAAGTGGAACTTCTTCTGCGAGGTCATGCTGGTGCTCGACGCACTGCTGGTCGCCTACGCGTGGAGGATGTACCGGCTCTACATGCGCGACGGGGGAAGTCCTTTCGCGACGTCGCCCTCGATGCGGGTCCGCGTGGAGGACATCGTCGTGGTCGTCGTATTCTTCGCGCCCTTCCTCTGGTACCACGCCGGGATGACGGAGACGGCGCTGCGGCACAACCTGAACGACGAGCAGATCCGCACGCTGCAGTTTTTTTTCATCAAGGTCGCGAACTTCTTCTACGCGTTCTTCGAGGGGACGGCGGCGGTGCTGCTCTGGCGGATCTACCGCCTTGTGCGGCGAGAGGGGGTTTTGAGCCATGGCGGGAGCTGACGCCTTCTTCCTTGCCATTTTACACGGTTTCACGCCCGAGATGTACATGCTCATCACCAAGGCGGCCGGCATCGCCTGCAGCTTCGCCGACATCGCCTTCATCCTGCTTCTCCTGAAGACGGCACACGCGCTCAAACTGCGGGAGAACCCCGCCGCGCCGCCGCCAAAGAGGCGCCTATGCGCGCTCTACGTCTTCGCCGCGCTCACGCCGACGCTCGCCCTCCCGATCTCGAGCGACGCGTTCGTGATTTGGCAGTCGCTGGTGCTCGGCATTCCGTACCTGCTCCTTGCCCACACCGTGGTGACCGAATTCCCGACGCTGCTGCGCCACATGCGCGAGAAGATCCGATCCAACTGACGAGGGCCGGGCAAAACAGAAGGGACGCGATGCCGATGAAACCGGCGCCGCGTCCCTTTGTCTTGCCTGGGGATTACCCGATCGTGAATTTGTTCAGTTTCCCCGACAGGAACACTTTTTTCGGGAATTCGAGATAGAAGGTATAATTCGCGCCGTTCTCCGACCACTGGGCGAAGCGTATATCCGCGCAGGTGCTGATCAAAAGCGACGCGTCCTCGTTCGAAAGCCCCGCCCGACTGGAGAGGAACTCCGACATCCGGCAACAGACCTCCCGCACACCGATCTTGCCGGTCGGCGCGTCCGCGTATGTGATCCAGTGGGTTTCCGTTTCGATCATCGGGGCGATCAACGAGACGTCGCGATGAATATCGACGATTGAGATCGTCACGTCGGCGGCTGTCTCGACGCCGATGCAGAGTTCGCCGTCACCCATGTTGGCGTGGACGTCGCCCATCATCAGCATGCCGCCTTCGACGAAGACGGGGAAGTAGATTCTCGATCCGACGCAGGCCTTCTGGATGTCCATGTTGCCGCCGTGGTTGTAGGCCCTGCCCGTCGCGGTCCGCATCATCGGTGTAGTACCGATCGTCCCGACGTGGGGGCGCAGGTCGAGGTGGATGTCGCTCGCGAACTCCACGTATCCCTCGGTCGTGCCGGTCTGCACGATCGGCACGATCTTCGTCACGGGGCCGGCGATGAACTCGTCGAGTATGCCCTCGTGGGGGATCAGTGTGAGCACACCCCAATCCCGCAGGGCGATCTTCTCGATCTCGACGACGAGGACGGAGCCAGGTTTCGCGCCCGTCACGAAGAGCGGCCCGGTGCACGGATTGACGTAGGACATGTCGATGGCCGTCGCCAGGTCCCGATCCGTCCTCAACTCGTCGCTGAAGCAGTCCTTGGTCTGGAATTTCACCCGGTCGCCGATGCCCGCCTCGCCGGCGGGCGTGGCCTTGGGGTCGAAGAAAAAAGAACTCTGTTCACGCGTGAGCGTCAACATGGCATGCGCCTCCTAACGTACGCTGTCCGGCTTGATATGCGCCGTCGTTACCTTGAGTCCGCCGACTATGATGATGCCGGCAGCCGCAAATCCGATCGTGATCGGACCGCCGTAGTTCGCATAGATGTCCTGGAACATGGCGAAGGCGCAGAGGAAGATGCCGACTCCGCCGATGATCGGCGTGAACGGCCAGAACGGCACTTTCCAGGGCAGTTTTGCCGCTTCGCCGGGGTAGCGCTTGCGGAAGTTGAAGGCCGCCCGCAGCGTGAACGCCCACGAGACGCACCAGAGCCACACCAGCTGATAGATCAGCAGCTGGTAGATCGTCGTCTGTCCGGCGACCTGTCCGAGGATCACGAAGACGACGGAGATCGCCCAGATCACCCAGATGTTCTTCGTCGGCGTCTTGTAGGTCGGGTGGACGTAGCCCATCCACTTCGGCACCTTGTAGCCGACGCGCGACAGGTTGTACATGTCTCGCGGCGGCTGGTAGATCGTGCCCATGAGCAGACAGGTCGCGGCCGCGATCCAGGCCGCCAGGTTGATGACGTTGGCGAAGAGGGGGCCGTACTCCTTGAGGGCCGACGTGACGTAGATCGACTCGACGAATTTCTCCACCTCGCCGTGGCTCAGGGTGCCGACCGCCGCGAGGAGCGCTGACGTGTAGACGACGATGAAGGTGATGGAGGACCAGAGCAGCACGCGAGAGACGTCGACGGGATTCTTCGCCTCCTCGGATGCGAAGAGGACGGTCGACGCGCCCATGAAAGCGTGACATGCGATGGGGAAAACGGCGAAGGTGCCCATCCAGCCGTTGGGGACGAAGGGGGTGAAGTTCGCCGGCGACATCTTGGGCAGCATCAGGATGGAGTAGAGCACCATGATGCCGACGAGCACGACGACGAGTATGAACTGGATGCGCGCAGCCACCTCGACGCCGATGACGTTCAGATAGGCGAAGATCGTGAGCCAGGCGATGGCGATAACGCTGATCCAGATGTCGACCGGCTGCAGGTCGATCCCGATATGCAGCAGGAAGTTGTGCGTGTACGCGCCGATGGCGAGGCCGGTCGCGCCGCCCGCCAGGACCCAGCCGAGCGAGAAGAGCATCGACGAGGTCGCGCCCCAGTCCCAGCCGACCAGTTCGCGGACCCAGACCTCCGGTCCGCCGGAGGTCGGTTTCCAGACGACGAGCTCCCCGAAGGATAGCATCAGAAACAGCTGCGCCACGCCGCCGACGATATAGTTGACGACCATCGACGGTCCGGCCGATTTGACGCCGTAGCCAGCGAAAGTGAAGATACCGTCTCCGACGACGGCACCGACCGCGATTGCGTAGATCCACCAGAACGTGAGCGTTTTCTTAAGGGCCGGCTGCGATGCGCCGGCCTGGACCTCTGCAGACATCTCCACTCCTCCTAAGCTTGAAACTTGCTCAACTTGCCGTCCGTAAACACGTCCTTGGGAAATTTGAGATAGAACGTGTAATTTTGCCCCGACTCGGCCCACTGGCCGAACGAGACGTCGCCGGTAATGCTGATCAAAAGCGCTGCGTCCTCGACGCTGACGCCGGTGCGGGAACAAAGAAACTCGGCCATCCGCGTACAGAGGTCGTACAGTCCGACCTGGCCGCTCGTTGCTTCCGCATAGGTGATCCAGTGCGTCGACGTCTCGATCATCGGGGCGCGCAGAAAGGTGTTCTCGTAGATCGCCTGCACGGAGAGCCCGATCACGGCTCCTGTCTCGACGCCGATGGCGATCTCGGCGTTGCCCATGTTGGCATGGACGTCGCCGAGCGAGACGAGGCCGCCAGGCACGAAGGCCGGCATGTAGATCACGCTTCCCTCGCCGAGCTCCCGTATGTCCATGTTGCCGCCGTGGATGCCCGTGTGCCCGGTGGGGAAGCGAAGGTTCGGCGAGGTGCCGATCGTTCCGACGTGAGGGCGAAGCGCGACGCGAATGTTCGGGCCGTACTCCACGTAGCCGTCGGCTCCGCTCTTCTGGTGGATTTTGACGATTTTGGACACGGGGGACTTCGTCAGCCGTTGCAGGACGCCCTCGGCGGGGATGAGGGTAAGGATGCCCCAGTCGCGCAGCGCGATCTTCTCGATTTTGAGCGCGATCACGTCACCGGGCTGGGCTCCTTTTACATATACCGGGCCGGTGCAGGGGTTGATGTGTGCCATATCGAGATCGGTAAAGAGATCGGATTCGGTCTTGAGTTCGTCGGAGAAACAGTCCATCGTCTCCACTTCGAACTTCTCGCCAACCTCTACGGTCGCCGCGGGCGCCAGGCTGGGATCAAAATGATAGCTGTAACGGTCTTTCGACACGAAGGTCATGTGACACCTCCCACTGTCTCGTCAGGCGCGGTAAAATGCGTCCGAACTCTCTTCTTTGAAAAATCTTGCGCTCTTCTGATTTACCTGCCTTATGCCTGGTAGAGTCCCGCCGTCTCACCTCCGTCGATACGGATGTCCGCGCCTGTGATGTACTTCGCGTCGTCGGAGGCGAGGAACGCGTAGAGCGCGCCGATCTCCTCCGGCTCCGCGTGACGCTTCATCGGAATGCCCTCGTTGGTCGCCGCGAGCATCTCGTCCGTGTACTCCGTGCGTTGCATCGGCGTCAGGACGTAGCCGGGGCAGACGCAGTTGACGCGCACGGCGGGTGCCAGTTCCAGCGCCATCGTCTTGGTCAGCAGGATGACGCCCGCTTTCGACGCGTTGTAGTCGGCGTACCAGCGGTGTCCCTCGGTGCCGTTGGAGGACGCGGTCATGAGGATCGTGCCGTTTCCCTGCGCCTTCATCCTGCGGGCGGCCTCCCGCGAGGTCAGGAACATGCCGCCGAGGTTGATGTCCATCACGCGCTTCCACTGCTCGTATGTGATGTCGACGAAGTCGCTGCGAATGCTGATGCCGGCGTTCGAGACGAGCACGTCGATGCCGCCGAGCGTCTCGTCCATCTTGGCGAACGACGCGACGACCTGGCTCTCGTCGCTGACGTCGGTCACCGCGCTGCCCTTGAAATTCCCGTGTTTTGCAACGGCATCGCCCAACGACGCCGCATCGCGGTCGACCAGGAAGACGAAAGATCCCTCGTCGGCAAACCGCGCTGCCGTCGCAAAGCCGATGCCGCTTGCCGCGCCCGTTATCATGACGCGCTTGCCCGCGAGCTCCGGAAACTTTGCCATATTATGAAATACCTCCTTGGTGTCCTTTCGCCGGTTGCCGGCGTTTTTAATCGGCTCTGACATCGAAGACCCGAAGGGCGGGTGTGGCGTTTCGAACGCCACACAGAAAAACACCCTCTGGGTCCCGATTGAGGTTTATGCTTCCGACTTCTTCAAGCGTACCTGCGGTTCGCTGGGAAGCTTGAAGAGCGGGATGAATCTGTCGAATCCCGTGAAAGTCAGGAAGAGCATCGAGATGACCGCGATCCACGCGAAGTAGTTGTGCTTGATAATGCCGAAGACGGTGACGACGTTCTCCGCGAGCGGATAGACCGAGACGCTGATGCCCAGGAAGAATCCCATGTAGACGTGCCACGGAATCAGCTGCGAGCCGAGGACGCCCATAGCGTCCGCATAGGTTGCGTTGCGCAGGGCGAGCGTGTACATGTCCTCGGGGCTGCCCTCGACGTTCTTCTCGGTGAGATTCTTGATGATCGGGCTGATGGTGACGATTTGCGCCATCTCGTCTGCGAGCGCCGCGTTGCCGAAGAGGCAGAGCAGCGCGTTGCAGGTCATCAGGTGGCGGACCTTCTTCGACACGCGCAGGATGAGCTCCGCGATCGGGTCGAACGCCTGCATCTTGTTCATGACGCCGCCGAACGCGCCGACCCAGAGCATCATCGCGATCGACCAGCCGCCCGCGTCGGAGAAACCTGTGAAGCAGAACTCGAGGAAGTCGGTCACGCTGGTCACGGTACCGCAGAACCAGCCGAAGATGAGCGACGAGACGATGCCGCTGCCGAGGCAGATCAGCGTGCTGACGCCGCCGACCGCCATGCCGAGGACGACGAGCAGCGGGACGACCATCAGATAGGGGACGCCGGCTTGGACCTGTTTGAGCAGGGATACGGCCGATGCCCGCTCTTCGCCGAGCTTGGTCCACACATCCTCCGGGATCTGCGCGATGGCGGCGGAAGCGGTTCCGACGGTATCGCCCGTGGCGATCGATGCGCCGACGACGTAGAAGATGGAGGCGCTGACGATCAGGCAGAGGAGCGACCAGACGCCCTGGTGCCGTACGCGCTTGATGATCTCGACGCCCTGAATGCCCGAGCTGACGACCGTGGTGTCAGAGATCAGGCCGATGTTGTCGCCGAAGCAGGAGCCCCCTGCGATCGCGCCGAGCGTGAGGAGGATGTCGCCGCCGACGATGTGGTTGAGCCAGAGGAAGATCGGCGCGCAGGCCGCGAACGTGCCCCAGGATGTGCCGGTGGCGATGGAGAGGACGCAGGTGACGAGGAACCCGACTGCCGCCACGCCGCTGGCGTTGAGGCCCATGGAGAGCGCGAGGTTGATGACCGCCGCCGCGACGCCGGTCGCCATGAAGCACTCGGCCACGCCGTACGCGAGCTGCAGGATGAGAAATACGATGAGAAAATGACGCAGGTTGATGAGCGCGGCGTCGAGCAGATCCTGGAATTTGTACTTGTCCGTAATCATCCCGACGATGACCGCATAGGCGAAGGAGATTGGGGCGGCGAGAAGGATATCCATGCCCGAGAGCATGAGCCCCGCGATGAGAGCGACTGGCGTCAATTTGAGAATACTGCGCATACAGAACACCTCCATGATGATATTGTTGGATACAAAGACCTAGCTATTGCGTCAGGCATAATAGGATCGCGAAGGCCCACAAAGTACAAAAGAGCATATCTGCTCCGCACACTCGCCTGAAGCCTCTCACCTCCCCGTGAATCAAAATTGCTTTATATTGACTCCCACTTCCAGCAGATCGTCGCAATTGCTTCCATGAGAGCGATAGCGACGACGCTGTTCTGGAGTCAACGTGCACAATAAGCGCATCTTTTAAAGATTGCAAACCCTTGCGATTCCTATATAACCGCACAAACAAATTGCCGTCTGCGTGATTTAATCAGCGTTTCTTCAGTGAGTTTTTCTTCCTTCCAGGTACGTAGCCCTTACCTTGGTGCCTCTCAACGATTGCATGTCGCACTGGAACGGGTTGTTCTCCAGTATCGCAAAATCGGCTCTTGCCCCTTCTCCAATTCTGCCGTATTCTTCGCCCCACAGGATAGCCCTGTATGGGTTCCTCGTGTGGATCGCCAGAACTTCGTCCAGCGTCAGCACTTCGTCCGCCTTCGCGTCCTTGAGCGGCGTGCCGTCCTCGTCCGTCCTGCATGTGGCGGCCCACATGCCGAGCCAGGGGTTCGGGTTCTCCATGGGACCGTCGCTCGATCCGGTCATGAGCAGGCCGGAGTCGTACAGTCGGCGGAACGAATATGTCGAGTTCATGCGCTCGCGGCCGAGGCGCGACGGAGCCATGTTGCGGTCGGTGAACGTCTGTATCGGCTGGACGTCGATCACGACGCCAAGCTCCTTCATCGGCGCCGTCTGATCGGGCGGGCTGACGATCACATGGTTGAAGCGGAAGGGGAATTTCGGTTTCCGGACCTCGCGCACGACCCTCTGGCAGATTCGCGTCGCCTGGTCGATCGCCGCGTCGCCGATCATGTGCATCTGCACCTGTATGTCGCGCAACGTAGCCTCGCGAAGCATTTCGAAGAGCGTCTCGTCCGTGTGGTTGAGTTGCCCCCGGCAACCGGGCCTGTCCGAGAAATCCTCGCGCATGGCGGACGTGAAGCCTCCCAGATTGCCGTCGATGAAGACCTTGTAGCCTCCGTAGCTCACGAAGCGGTCTCCGAAGCCGCTCCGCAGGCTCAGGTTGGGCAATTCGTCGTGATACGCGATCACGCGGAGGGGGAGATCCCCGGCGTCGTGCAGATTCTGAAAGACGGCGAGATCTTCCGGCAGCCCGTACGACGGAACGTCGCAGGCGTGCACGGCTGTTATGCCCATCGCTGCGAGGCGTTTGCATCCCTCGGCGGCAAGTGTGCGAATCTTCTGCGGCGTCTCGTACTCCTCGACGATCTTCTGGAGAATGGGTCCCGCCGCGCTCTCGTTGAGGATGCCGTTTGGCTCGCCATTTGCCCCGCGCACCACGTTCTCGTCTGCGCTGTCCCAGAGGCCGCTCTCTACGATCGCCCTGCGGTTGGCCACATGCACGTGGCCGCAGTAGCGGGATACGAGCACCGCCTTGCCGCCGCTCGCGGCATCGATCATCTCCATCGTTGGGGCGACGGGCTCCTTCCACATCGTCTCGTTGTAGCCGGTCGCCCGGAACCAATGGTACTCCGGGTGCGCTTCGACCTGCGATTTGATGCGCCCGAGCAGCATATCAATCGAAGTGACGTCCGAGAGGTCCAGATACAGGCTCCCTTTGCAGTACGCCGTCAGGTGCATGTGCGCGTCGGTAATGCCGGGGATGACGAGCGAACCCTTCGCGTCGATCTTCTCGACGCTCTTTCCGTTTGCCATGGATTCGACCTGCTGCTTGCTGCCCACGGCCGCAAAGACGCCGTTCTCTACGAGGAAGGCTTCCGCCGACGGGTTTTTCTCGTCGCCAGTCCAGATTTGCCCGCCGTAAATCAAAAGTGCCTGTTTCATCGCAATGTTCCTCCTAAAGCTTCTCCATCGCGGTTTTCATGCTTTCCATCGCCGCGGTGAGGTAATCCTTCGATTTACAGTAGGCGAGCCTGACAAAACCAGGAGTCTCGAAGGCCTCGCCGGGCACGATGGCGACGCCCGCTTCCTCCAGTATGTAGCTGCACAGTTCGACGTCCGTCTTCCCGGTCTTTTTGATCGACGGAAAGACGTAGAACGCGCCCTCGGGCACGACGACGTCGAGGCCCGGCATCTTCTGCAAATAGCCGACGACGAGATCGCGGCGTTCCTTGTACTCCCGGATCATCTTTATCACGTCCGGTTCCGCCTTGCGGAGAGCCTCGGCGTATCCGTACTGCGCGAACGTCGTCGGCCCCGTGTTCATGAAAAGATGCGTCCTGTTCGCATGCGGCGTGATCCACTCGGGCATCGCCATGTAGCCGACCCGCCAGCCGGTCATCGAATAGGTCTTCGACGACGCGCCGACGGTGATCGTGCGCTCCGCCATGCCCGGGAGAGAGGCGATGCTGACGTGTTCGCCGTCGTAGAAGAAGCGCTCGTAGCATTCGTCGGAGACCACGATGAGGTCGTGTTTGATCGCGATTTGCGCGATGACCTCCATTACATCTCTGCGGATCGCCGCGCCGGAGGGATTGTTCGGGCTGTTCAAGATCAGCATTCTGGTCTTGTCGGTGATTGCCGCCTCCAGCTCTTTCGGGTCGAGCTGAAAGCCGTTCTCGAAACGGCAGGGCACCGGAACCATCTTTGCGCCGGACATCTCGCACAGCGCGGGGTAGGCGAGGAAGCAGGGCGTCGGCACGACGACCTCGTCCCCTCTGTTGAGGATCGTCAGCGCGGACGTCGTCAGCGCCGCAGCCGCACCGACCGTGACGAGGATGTTTTCCGGCGCCACGTCGATCGCGTTCTCCCGTTTGAGCTTTTCCGAGAGGGCCACGCGCAGCTCCTCCACGCCGCGCATATCGGCGTAGTGGACGAAGCCGTCCTTTATGGCCTGAATCGCCGTATCTTTGGCGATCTGCGGCGAGTCGAAATCGGGGCGCCCGATCTCCATGTGATAGATCGTCCGGCCCTCTTTTTCGAGGCGCGTAGCGAGGTCCACCACGTCGCGGATGCCACCCCCCATCTTGATGGCCTGCAGTTTTTCGTTGGGCAGTTTTACTTTGTCGATCATCGTACAGAGCTCCTCTCTTAATTGAAGGCTGACTTATCGTTAGAAACCTAAGGGGAAGATTATGAACTTTTATGGCTTTGACGACCTGGTCAGCGCTTCCTTATCTCATCAAAAGATTGACCAAGAACATGCTGAAAATTGGGAAATACGTGAACAGCATGAGACAGATTAGCATGACTCCGACGAAGGGGAGAATCTCTTTGGCAATGCCGTCGATTCTCTCTCCGGATACGGCCGAGGCTACGAACAGGTTGGCTCCGTACGGCGGCGTGATGAAGCCGATGGCGAGCGCGACCGTCATGAAGAGGCCAAAGTGAATTGGGTCGACGCCGATCTGTGCCATAACGGGGAGGAAGATCGGCGTGAGGATGATCATCGATGAAATATTGTCGACGAAGCAACCCACGATCAGAAACATGATGTTGATCAGCAACAGGATGACCAACTTGGAACTCGACACGCTGACCAGCCAGGTGGCGACGCGCACGGGAATCTCCTCCATGGTGAGATATGTCGCGAAGGCCATCGACAGGCCGAGCATGAACGTGGTGGCGCCGTTGACCGTGACCGCGTCCCTGAACGCCTCCCGGGCCGTGGCGAAATCGAGCTCTTTGTATACGAATTTGCCGATTACAAGTGCATAAACGGACGCGACGACCGCGGCCTCCGTGGGGGTAAAGATCCCTCCGTAGATGCCGCCGAGAATGATGACCGGTACGAGCAGGGCCCATATGGCATCCTTGAAACTGATCCACAGATTTTTGGCCCCTCTCGGTTTGTCGGAGCGAGGGAAGCCTCTTTTCTTTGCGGTGAAATAGGAGACGGTCATCAGCGAGATGCCGATCATGATGCCCGGTATGACGCCTGCCATGAAGAGCTCGCCGACGGAAGCGCCGGAAATGACGCAGTAGATGACGAAGGGGATGGACGGCGGAATGATGACGCCGATAGAGCCCGCTGCCGCTGTCAACGCTGCTGCAAAGGGCCCCCCGTATCCCTTTTCCTTCATCGACGGAATCATGAACGAGCCGATGGCGGAGACCGTCGCGGGACCGGAACCGGAGATCGCGGCGAAGAACATGCAGGCGGTGACCGTGACCATGGCGAGTGCGCCGATCATGAAGCCGACAAGGCTCTCGGCAAAGTCGACGAGACGCTTCGAAATGCCGCCATAGCCCATCAGGGAGCCTGCCAGCATGAAGAAGGGAATCGCGAGCAACGGAAACGAGTCGATCCCGGTGAACGCAGTCTGTGCGATCATCGTCAGCGGGACCGGGCTGGTGAAGTACATCGTTATGGCGGTGGCAAGTCCCAGGGAGATGCCGATCGGAATTGTCGTCGCGAGAAAGAAAACCAGTAAGCCCAACAGAAGCGCTATCGCCATTACGCGTCACCGCCCTTCCGGGCCAGGTTTTTGAGCCTGGCGACATTCTTGCGAATTTCATCCAACAGCCGGATGCACATGAGCGAAGCGCCGACCGGAACGGAGGCGTAGGCGAAAGCCATCGGAATTTCGAGGGCCGCCGTGTACTGCTCCCTTCGCCAGACCATCGACGTGATGGTCGAGCCTTTGACGATAAGAAAAATCGTAAAACCACACCATATGGTCATGGCAAAGATATCCAAAAGCAATTTGCCACGCTCTTGGAACAGATCGGCCAGCATCTCGATCCTCAGGTGGCGCTTCTGTCTGACGGCGTATCCGGTGCCGAGCCATGTCATCCAGATGAAAAGGTATCGCCCGAGCTCCTCGCTCCACGACAGGGAATTCTGGAAGACGTACCGCATGACGACCTGCAAGAAAATAATGCTAAGGGCGACAGCCAGGATGAGAATCAGCATATTTTCCTCGAAGTTGTCCCACCACGCTCTCAGTTTCTCCATGGACACTCACTCCCTCTATAGACTGCCTCGAAATCAAAGTTTCTTGATCGGAACGTCGTTGACGCGGCCGACCGGTATTTTCCCCATGAACACGTCGCGCACCTCTTCCGCCGCGATCGTGCGCTCCTTAAGGACGGAGTCCTGACTGTACCACGCCGTGTGCGGCGTGAAGAAAAATCTCTTCTCGTGGAACATCGGATGATTCAAATTGGGCGCCGTCTCGTTTTCGATCACGTCGATGCCGGCTCCCGCGATGACGCCCTCTTTCAGCGCCACGGTCAGGGCCTCCGTGTCCACTAGAGGACCACGCGACGTGTTGATCAGGTGTGCCGTCGGTTTCATCAGGCGAATGCGCCGGTCGTCGATGAGATGGAACGTCTCCGGCGTCAGGGGGACATGTATGCTGACGATGTCGGATTCTCCGAGCAGGTCGTCCAGCTCGCCGTACATGCGTACGCCCAGTTCTGCGGCCGCATCCCGGTTCACGAACGCGTCGTATGTCGCGACTTCTCCGAAGAGAGGTTTCGCTTTGCGGGCGAGATACCTGCCGATCTTCCCGAAACCGACGATACCGAGCTGCATGGAGCCGATCCTGCGAGGAACGGGGTAGCTCATGTGATACCACGTCTTGTCCTGCTGAACGGTCCAGTTGTAGTGCGGCATATAGCGGGCGAGCGCGAGGGCGAAGGCCAGGGCGTGATCGGACACTTCGTCCAGGTTGAAGTCCGGGATGTTGCAGACCATGATGCCGAGTTCGGTTGCCGCTTTTACATCGATGTTGTCTACGCCCATACCATGGCGAACGACGACCTGGCACTTACCGGCTCGCGACAGGATGTCCCTGGTGATCTCGGCATTCGCCACGATCAGGGCGTTCATCTCGGGGATGAGCGGCTCGAGCTCCTCCATACTGTTCACTTGGACGACCTCCGCCCCGGATTGCTCGATCAGGGGGCGTTCAATCTTTTCGATTCCGTCGTCACATACAAGGCTGAATATAACGGCGAGCGGTTTGGGCATGTTCGATTCCTCCAGTTTTACTGTCTAATGACATTGCCATCTACAGCGACGAGCCTTGTTGGCGTATCGGTCCGGCGATCGCTTGTTGTGCACGTTCGCCGAACCGATACGCGAAAAACGAATTGGCTTATGTTTATACGAAACGAGTTTCTATTTATTCGCCGCGATGATCTTGTCGAGGAGATCCTTGCCCACTTTACTCTCGAACTGCTTGTAAACAGGCTGCGCCAGCTTCTGGAATTCCGCTTTCTCGGCGTTCGTCAGCTCGTTGACGGCCATTCCGCTCTTTTTGAGATCGGCGAGCATTTTCTGCTCCTCCTGCACGGTCAGCTTTCTCTGCGTATCCTTGTAAAATTTCCCGGCGTCGAGCACGATCTTCTGAAGGTCTTTAGGCAGCTTGGAGAAAAAGATCTCGCTCACCGTCAGCGGCGCCACGGCGTAGAGGTGGCCCGTCAGAGAGAGGTATTTCTGCACCTCATAGAACTTGGAGGTGTAGATCAGGTTGATCGGGTTCTCCTGCGCATCGACCGTCTTTTGTGAGAGTGCCGTGTAGAGTTCGCCGAAGTTCATCGGGGTCGGGTTGGCGCCGAACGCCTTGAACGTCGCGATGTGGATGGGGTTCTCCATCGTCCTGATTTTGAGCCCCTTGATGTCGTCGGGCTTTTTGATCGGCCCGCGGTTGTTCGTGACGTGCCTGAAACCGTTCACGCCATATCCGATGATGCGCAGATCCTGTTTCAGAAGCTCCTTGTTGAGTGACTCGCCGAGTTCTCCGTCGATCAGCTTCTTCGCAGTTGCGTCGTCCTTGAAGAGGAACGGGAACTCGAAGATGTTGAACTTGGGCTCGAACGTGGCAAGGATAGAGCTGCCGATGATGCCGGCCTCCAGCGTACCGAGCTGCATGGCTTCCGTGGCCTGACGGTCGCCGCCAAGGGACGCGTTGATGTGAATGGCGACCTGTATCTGCCCTTTGCTCTTTTCCTCGATATATTTTTTAAGTTCCTGTAGGGCGGGCGTGCTCGGGTGTTGTTCGCTGCCCACCGAATGGATCTTCATCTTGTAAGTTGCCGCCTCCGAGCCGGCGACCGCCAGAAAAACGAACAACAAGCTCATAACCAGAATCATCGAATAACGTTTCATCACAACTCACTCCAGTCTGTTTTATGGTTGGTACAAAGCGTCAGACGTTCCTGAACGGAACGCCGTTCAGCCTGCCGACGGGAATCTTGCCCATGACGACGTCGCGCGCTTCCTCCGAGGAAATCGTGCGGAGTTTTTTGAGCGCATCCTGCGTGTACCACGCGGTGTGCGGTGTGAAGAAAAACCGCTTTTCGCTGAACATCGGATGGTTCATATCGGGCGAGAATTCACCTTCGATGACGTCGAACCCCGCGCCGGCAATGACACCTTCCTTCAGCGCCACGGTCAGCGCCTCCATATCCACCAGAGAGCCGCGCGACGTGTTGATCAGGTGTGCTGTCGGTTTCATGAGACGGATGCGTCTGTCGTCGATGAGGTGGAACGTCTCTTCGACCATCGGGACGTGAATGCTGACGATGTCGGATTCCCGAAGCAGGTCGTCCAGTTCGTCGTAAACACGCACGCCCATCTCCGCCGCAACCTCGCGGTTCATGAACGGGTCGTAGGCCACGACCTCTCCGAAGAGCGGTTTCGCCTTGCGTGCCAGATATCTGCCGATCTTGCCGAATCCGACGATGCCGAGTTGCATGCCGCCGATTCTGCGCGGAACGGGATAGCTCATGTGATACCATGTTTTGTCCTGCTGGACGGTCCAGTTGTAATGGGGCATATAGCGTGCGAGAGAGAGTGCGAAAGCAAGAGCGTGATCGGAGACTTCTTCAAGGTTAAAATCGGGGACGTTGCATACCATAATGCCGAGCTCCGTTGCCGCAGCTACGTCGACGTTATCGACACCCATTCCATGACGGACGACCGCCTTGCACTTTTTTGCACGCGAAAGGACATCCCTGTTGATGTCGGCATTCGCGATGATCAGCACTTCCATCTCGGGTATAACGGGTTGAAACTCCTCAAGGTTGTTCACAACGACGATTTCAGCCCCGGATTGTTCGATGATGGGGCGTTCGATCTCTTCGATCCCGTCGTCGCACACTACGCTGAAAATACAGACAATCGGTTTTGCCATAGCGGCGCTCCCTCCACTGGTGACGTTTTTCAATGCTCTCTGCTTTACTTCCATGCGGCGTCTCCGTGAGAGATTCTGCCGCCGACGATGTTGCATGTTGCCCTTACGTCTTTCAATTCCACTGCAGGGCGATCGAAGATGTTCCTGTCCAGAACGACGATATCAGCCTCCTTCCCTTCCGCGAGAGTACCTCGCCACGCATCCATCCCCGCGTTGATCGTGGGGTTTGTCGTGTAGAGGCGCAATGCCTCCTCTATGTTCAAACACTGGTCCGGCATCCACGATTCGGAACCTGCGTTTATCTTGCGTTCGACCGCCGCCCAAATACCGTGCCATGGATTGAGAGATTCGATCGGGCAGTCGCTGGAGCCGTTGAGAACGATTCCGGTCCTTACGAGGCTTCGCCATGGATATGCCCACTCTCTGTCGATTCGGTCGCCGAGGCGCGGCGGCGCCATGAATCTGTCCGATTGTACGAACGTCGGTTGAATTGTCGCTCCCACGCCAAGGCGTTTCATTCGCTCGATCTGATCGGGACGGCAGATCATGCAGTGGTTGACAAGAAGCGGCAGTTTTGTCGCGGCGTTTCTGTCGGCACTCTCTCCTCGGGCTGCCTCCAGCGCGTCGAGCAACTGATCGAGCGCAGCATCCCCGATTGTGTGGACAAGGGATTGGCAACCGATCGCGTCCAGCTTTGCCAACGTCCGTGTCAACTCTTTGGTCTCGTGCAGCAGCATTCCTGTTTCGGATGGAGCGTCCGAATAGGGCTCGGACAGGGCCGCAGTCCTCGCGCCGAGGCTGCCGTCGAGGAAAATTTTGTGCCCCTGGTAACGGATCCATCTGTCGCCGAAACCCGTCGTCATCTCTGGCGTCGGGAGCGTGTCGTGATAAGCGAAGATGCGCGCCTTCAGCTCGTCTTTCGTGAACAGCTCCTGGTAGAGGCTCATGTACTCCTCCATGCCGAGGCTCTCTGCGCCGCAGGTGAAAATGCTCGTCAGGCCGTAGGAGGCGCACTCATCGAGCGCTGCCCTCAGGCATTCGAGCAACTTTTCCCGGCTGAACATCGCCCGTCCCATTGCGCTGTGCGCCACGGCCTGTACGTCTTCGACGACGATGCCGGTCGAATCGCCTTTGGCATTTTTGAGGACGCCGGGAGCATCCGAGCGGTCCAGACCGCAGATTGTCATGGCGACGCCGTTCAGAACTGTGGCGTGCGTACATATCCGTTGTATCAGTACGGGGTTTGCAATACCAAGGCCGTCGAAGTCTCTCTTATCCGGCATGACCTGTTCGGGCCAGTTCATCTCGTTGAAGTTGTAACCGCAGACCCAGTCGCCCGGTTTTGCGCTCTTTGCCCGTTCTTTCAGGAGTGCCAGCATTTCGGCCTTATTTTTTGCTCCGGATAGATCGGCAAACATTTTCTGTTTCGCGTAGGCGAGGAGATGCAAATGACAATCCGAGAGGCCGGGAATAACCGTCTCCCCTTGTAATTTTAGTTTTTTGCTCTCCGCGAAGAGAGAATGCCCTTTGATGTCTTCATACCTGCCGACGGCCTTTATTGTATTTCCATCGACAAGGATCGTATCGACTTCCGTAAGCGAGGCGTTGCCCGTCCAAATGGTTCCACCGGTAATGCAAAGTACCTGCATGGTCTCACTTCCTCGTTGCGGGATTTGAATGATCTGCGGTTCTGTCGCGGCGGGCTTACCCGGGTTTGATCGGATACATGGTATACCGTTTATAGCCGCTGACAATCCTGTAATAACCCTCCAGCTCCTCGTCCAGCGCCACGTCGCCGGTATCGACGAGAAGCGGCGCGCCTTCGAGCGCATGTAGTTTGTTTTCTGTCGCCAGTATGACCAGGTTCCCCCTGCCGACAATCCGTATGACCTCCGGGCTGAACTGCTGGTTGCCTCTGCCGAAGATGAAGCCCTGCCCGCCGATGGGGGTCAGGACGATTCTTACGTCTGCTGCCTTTGAACGTTCGATGAGGCTCAGTATGTCGCGCTCGCCGAGGTCGGTCCCGATGAGAGAGCCGTCCCAGTACGCGTCGACACCGAGAAGCGTGCCCGCCTCGTTCAGGTCGGCCGTGACCGCGCGCGTCGTAGTTCCCGCCCCGATCAGCCAGAGCGTCCCCGGCTCCCGCCTGATCGCCTCCGCAACGGTCGCCGCGATTGCGGCCTGGGCCGCACCTTCCGAGGATGCGGAGCCTGCCTTGAGCCCCTGTACGCGGTTGCGCTCGTACGGGATGCGAAGGTATCCGTAGAGCCTCGCACGGAGCTCGCCATCCCTATAGGCATTTTCATCTATATCCATAACTTCTGCAAGTCTTTCGTGGATTCTTCCGCGGCTTTCATTTAAGAACAGAATCGAAAGTTTACCGGCCTGAAGAGGGGAGCTCGCGAAGACCGCGGAGTGGATTTTGACGCCCGCGGGAATGCCGAGGACGAGTTGATTCTCGCCGACCGCCTCGTAGACGTTGCGGGCGGTTCCGTCGCCCCCCGCGAAGAGGATGAGGTCCACGCCCGCGTCCGTCATTTTTTTCGCAATCTCCCGCGTGTCGCCTGCGCTGGTGCCGGAGGGGCCGGGATCGTCGCCTACCACGACCGGGTCGAAGCCCGCGTCTCGCGCGACGCGCTCGCCCATTGGGCCGGCGCCCGCGTAGAGCGTGCAGTCCCGCGGCAGCTCTTGAAGCGCGAGCGCCGCGCGGGACCCGGCCATGGGGACGGCGCCCATTTCGACGGCGCGTCTCAGTGTCGCGTCGCCGTCGGTGCCCTTGAGGCCGACGCGCCCCCCCATGCCCGCTATCGGATTGACGATCAGTCCCAGCCGCGGCGCTCGCCTCATCCTGCTATCTCGGTTCGAAGTAACCCTTGTACTTCTTGTTGTAGGCGCGCCACGTGATCGCCCAGCGCTTCGGGTCGTCGAGGATGTCGTGGTCGACGTGGTGAATGGCGGCCCCGTGCGGCGCGTGCATTACGACCTCCGGTGTCTCGTAGCACTCGGAGAGCACTTTTTCGAGCACGGCCAGGTATTCGTCGAGCTCCTCCTTCGAGTAGCTCTCGGTCGGCTCGACGGTGAACGGCTCCGGCACGATCCACGGCTCGTGACTCGACCAGAGGTGCATGCCGTAGTCGAACATGCGGTTGATCACCTGCGCCACGCCGATGCCGGTCTCATCCTTCAGCTTCTGAAGGCTGTAGCGCACCTGCTCCATGCGGTGCTCGCCCTCCGCGTAGGGGGCGCCGACGCCGCGCATCGCCATGATCCGCTTGAAGACGTAGTTGTTGTTCAGCACCGCCACGCGCGAGACTTCGCGGAGGTACTCGTCGCCGAGCGACAGGACCCACGAGAAGCCGCGGACGATCGCGGGCAGCACGCCGTAGAAGTCCTTGATGCGCGTCGTCTTCGACGGACTCTCCCAGTCGAGGTAGTAGCGGTCGCTCTTGGCGTCGTGGCCCACCAGCGGCGCGGGGAGGTACTTCACGAGGTGCTCGCGCACGCCGACCACGCCACAGCCCGGCCCGCCGCAACCGTGCGGCGAGGAGAAGGTCTTGTGGATGTTGAAGAAGCAGAGGTCGAAGTCGGCCTCCCGCGCGCGCGTGATGCCCAGCAGCGCGTTGGCGTTGGCCTGGTCGTAGCTGCAGAGGCCACCGACGCCGTGCACCAGCTTCGTGAACTCCTTGATCTGCGAGTTGTAGATGCCGATGTCCTCGGGGTTCGTGATCAGGACGGCGGCGGTGCGCTCGTTCACGGCGGCCTTCATGGCCTCGAGGTCCGGCCTGCCGTTCTCGTCAGGATAGATCGTGATCAGCTTGAAGCCCTTGATCGCCGCGCAGGCCGGGTTCGAGGGGTGCGAGAAGATCGTCGTGATGATCTCGTCCTTCGTGTCCTGCAGGCCCTGTGCGTCGACCCAATCGCGGATGACCGTGGCGATCGCGAGGATCGCCTGCGAACCGCCGCCGGGATGCAGGCAGAAGCGGTCCATGCCGGAGATCGCCTTCATGAACTGCTCGGTCTTGTACATGATCTCCAGCGAGCCCTGCACGGTGCTCTCGTCCTGCCGCGGGTGCGCGTCGGCGAACGAGGGGAGACTCGCCAGGCGGTCGTTGATCTTGGGGCTGTACTTCATCGTGCACGTGCCCTGTCCGATGTCGACGGTCTCGTCGGCGCCGAGGTTCTCCTGGCTCAGGTGCATGTAGTGCTTGAGCACGCGCATCTGCGCTATCTCCGGCAGCGCGGGCGGGTTTTTGCGCGCCATCGCGCCCAGCTGCGGCATGCCCGCCGCCTTCACCTCGTCCTCGGGCTCGGGCAGGATGATGCCGCGCTCTCCCTTTTTGGAGAGCTCGAAGATGATCGGCTCGTCCCAGCGCGCCTGATGGTATGTGCGGAATTTTTTATTGAAGTCTCTCGTTCCCATCTCCATGGCCGTCACCCCCTACGCCTTCAGAATGTCCGCGAGTGCCGAGACGAGCGCGTCCATGTCGGCCTGCGTGTGCATCTCGCTGACGCAGTAGAGCGCCGCGTTCTCCGCGCCCGGAAAGTCGGGGGAGAGGTCGTGTCCGCCGAAAATATCGCGCGCGAGCAAAGCCTTGTTGATCTCGGAGAGTTTCCTGCCGGTGCCCTTGAAGCAGACGGGGAACTCCTTGAAGAACGGCGCGGTCGTCGGGATCTTCACGCCCGGCAGTTTCGCCAGTTTGCCCGCCAGATAGCGCGCGCGCTGCATCAGGCCGGTTCCGAGGTCGACCATGCCCTGCGGCCCCATCGTCGCGAGGTAGACGCCGGCCGTGATGCCCCAGAGGGCGGCCGCGGTGCCGACGAACTCCTTGGCGTTCTCGCGCTGGGCGAACGACGTGCGCTCCCAGGCGACGTCGCCGAAGCCCCACTCGCCATGCGTGGTCGGCGCGATGCCGAAGAGGCGCGACGGGTACTCCTGCACGAACTTCTCGTCGTCGCAGGAGGCGATGAAGCCGCCGCGCCCGCCGCCAAAGTGCATGTGGATGCCGAGCGGCTGAATCTCGCCGCAGGCGATGTCCGCGCCGTAGCCGGACGGAGGCGTGAGGACGCCGAGCGACGAGGGGTCGCACCATACGACGAAGAGCGCCCCTGCACTGTGTGCGATGTCCGCGATCTTTTGTCCCTCTGTCTCGATGACGCCGAGGAATGCGGGGTTCTCGATGAATACGGCGGCGACATCGCTCCCCGCCTTGTTTTTCAGGTCCTCGAGGTCGAGCGTCAGGTCGTCCTTCGCCTTCACCGTCTCGACCGCGAGGTCTGGATGCAGATAGGTCCGGATCACCTTCAGGTGGTCGGGGTTCATCAGCGCCGGCACCAGAACCTTGCCACGGCCCACGATGCGGCACGCCATGCGCAGCGCCGTCCCTGCCGCCTGCGCGCCGTCGTAGGTCGGCACGTTGCAGAGGTCCGTCTCGAGCAATTCGGCCATCATGCTCTCATATTCGAAGAGCGCCTGGAAGCGGCCGTGGTCCTCGTAGGGGTCGCCCGCGTAGGCGGTGAGAAACTCCGAGCGGCTGTTGATCTCGTCGCACGACGCCGGCACGTAGTGGTTCCAGCAGCCGCCGCCGAGGAAGGAGATCGCCTGGTTCGCGCTCCTGTTCTTCGACGCGATCCGCTCGACGCGGCGCTTCAGCGCGGCTTCGGAGAAGATCGGCTCGGGCAGGTCCATCCTTCTCTTGAAGCGAAGGTCGTCGGGGATACATTTGAAGAATTCGTCGATGCTCGAAACCCCGATCTCCTTCAGCAGCTCGGCCTGCACCGAGGGCGAGGAGTTCGGAATGTACGGGTGAGACTCGAATTTGTGCGTCATGCCGTGCCACCTCCGTCGATTGCGAGTATTGCGCCGCTCGCCCAGGGGGAGAGGTCGCTGAGGAAGAAGTAGGCGGCCTTCGCGATGTCGAGCGGTGTGCCGAGCCTGGCGATGGGTCTTTCGATGCTCTCCGCGATCCATTTTTCGAGGTCGTAGCCGAGCTGGCGCGCTTCGTCGCGCCAGAGGGGCGTGTCGATGTCGCCGGGGCAGACGCAGTTGGCGCGGATGTTCTGAGCGCCGTGGTCGATCGCCAGCGCGCGCGTCATGTTCACGATGCCGCCCTTGGCCGCGCAGTAAGCTACGGCCTTCGGCCCGCCCTTGATGCCCCAGCCGGAGCCGATGTTGACGATGCTGCCGCCGCCGGCTTTCGCCATCTCGGGTACGAGGTACTTCGACGCGAGGTACGCGCCTTTGAGCCCGACGTCGAGCACGATGTCCCAATCGGCCTCGGCCAGTTCGACGACGTCCTTGCGGCGAATGACGCCCGCCGCGTTGACGAGGCCGTAGACGGAGCCGAAGTGTTTCGCGGTCTCTGCAGCCGCGTCCTTGCACGACGGATCGGAGCTCACGTCGCAGCGGACGAAATACGCGCCGCCGCCGATCTCCTCCGCCGTCTTCGCCCCCGCTTCGGCACTGATGTCCCAGAGGCAGACCCTCGCGCCGACCGAGACGAGAAATTCGGCGCACCCCCGTCCGATACCGGAGGCCCCGCCGGTGACGACGACGACCTTGCCGCCGAGTCCGAAGACGCTCTCCCAGCCCTTCACGTCCATCAAGGCGCTCTCCCAGCTTTTCACATCCATATAAGCCACCTCCTGAATGTTTTTATGTCCTCTATTTCTACATTCATTGTATTCAATGTATCTTTGTTGAATCTTAGCCAAGAAGAGTTGGCGTGTCAAGCCCGAAAAATGACAGCCCGGAAAAGAGACACAATTCGAGTCGTATGCGAATGATATAATTTTCCGGGTTTGACTTGAGCCTTTCCAGATAATACAAGGAGGGAACGGGCGATGGCGCGCGAGAAGAGGGAGAAACTAAAAAAATCCGATTGCCTCTCCAGCCAGCGGGAGATATCGCTCGGCGACGAGGGCGGGCTTTCGATCTCCATCGGGGCGATGCTCGGACGGGAGGAGGGGGGCGCGAAGGCGGAGAAAAAAGCCCCGGCCCCGGAGGAGAAAAAAGCGCCCGATGCCGTGATCGACTCCGCCGCCTATCTGAAATCGCTGCAACAGGCGACGCTGCACCGCGAGTCGTCCGGCCGCGGCGGCCGGGTCGTCACCGTGGTCTCCTGCCGCCCCTCACCGCCGGCGAAGCTCGCCGACGAACTGGCGCGCGCCATGCGAAAGGGCCTCGGCTGCGGCTCGCACGTCGAGGGCGATAAAATTATCCTGCAGGGCGACATTCAGGAGCGGGCGGGGGCGTGGCTGGCAAAGCAGGGGACCAAGAGGGTCGTGATGGGGAACTGACGTCTTAAAAAAACGTACTCCCCGTACTGCGTGTAGATTCGCCTCGCCTCTTCGGTGGCGCGTCGAGCGAGTCCCTTCGCGCCGTCGGGATACGAGCGTTCGACCCCGCTGTCGGCGAGCTCGTAGACCAGTTTGAGCGAGGCCAGCGGGTCGCTCTTCTCTTTTGCGGCTTCGTAGCGGCGCAGTATCTCGCGGGTCTCGTCCGTCGAGTGCAGGCCAAGCTCCGTCGAGTAGAGCTTTAGTATGCGCTCAGCGGTTTCGGTAGTTTGATCGTCCAGAACTCCATCGCCCGGTCGTTGGGGACGAGGGCGAAGGTGGCGGAGGTCAGCTTGCCGTCCAGGTGCAGTTTCTTATCGTAGCCGGTCTCGTAGGCGGCGATGTCCCTCACCGGTCTGCCATCCTTGCCGTCGGCCATCTTCGTCATCTTGAGGGCCATGCCGAAGTCGTTGCCGCCGAATACCGCGATCGTGTCGTCGCCCGCGATCGCGAGCCCACCGGCCAGCCGGCCGCCCCAGCCGAGAGCGCCGAGATCGCAGACGAGCGTCTTCTTCGCCAGGTAGAGGCCCAGTTTGTTCAGTTCGGCCACGTCTGTCTCGTCCTCGATCTGCTTGCCGTTGCGCGCGAGCTTGTCGCCGATGCCGGAGGCGTCGGAGAGATCGACCATGTAGACGAGATTGCGCATGCGGTCGTTCTTGTCGAGGCCCTGCTCGACCAGGAGGAATTTCTTCTCCGAGAGCGCGGCGATGTCGCCGATCCGCGCATCGGTGCTGTGACGGTAGGAGTCGATGTCGTGCGGGTACGCGAAGGCCACGACGTCGCCCTTCTGTTCGTCGAGCTGGTAGACGCGGATGAAGCGGGCGTGGTTCTCCTGCATGTTGCCGTCATAGTCGAGGACGCTCTCCAGCGGCGCGAACACTTTGCCGGCCTGGGTCGTCGCGATGCCGGCGAAGCCCCTGTTCATCTGGCGCAGATTCAGCTCTAGCGGCAAGCCCTTTCCGGGGCCGTACTTCTGGATCGTCTTGCCCGTCTCCTTTTCGAGTTTCAGAAGGAACGGTCCGTAGCCGTCGCAGATCCAGAGGTTGCCGTCCTTTCTGTCGACGTCGATCCCCTTGGGGTTCAGCCCCTGCAGGTCGGTCGTGAGGACCTTCAGGTCATCCGCGAGCGGCATCTCGTTCTTGCTGCCGACGTTGGCGCTCGGGATAGGCAGGCCTGAGACCGCCTTGCCGGCCGTGTCCTTGATCGGGGTCACACGGCCGACCATCGCGTGGTCACTCGCGACGCGCACGACGGAGAAGCTGGGGGAGAAGCCGGGAGCGGGGAGCATCCGCGTGATCTGCGCCTTGTCGCTGGGCGACTTTTTGAACGCCGGCGCCTCGGCGGCCGGGCCCTGGTCGGTGATGGCCCAGAAGAGCAGATCGCCGCCGTCGCGCCCGGCGAACGTCAGCCCGGACGCAACATCGAGTGGAAAGCCGTTTTTGAAGCTCCTCTTGAATGTGCCGCCGTACTTGACGAAGTCCTGTTGTTCGACTTGCACCTCGTACTTGGTTACCTCCGGTTGCGCCGCCCACGCGCCGGTTGCAAACAGGAGAAGACAGAGAGTCACTGCCACGACTTTCCTTACACCCATAACACCCACAGACAACACCCCCGTAAAATTTTTGCCTCAATGGCAGATATGATTGTGGTTACAAAAAAATAAAATGCTTGCGTGCTTTGCGTATTCCGCTTCGAAGGAGGGGCGTTTTCGGTAAAATTGCAGAGCGGTTGGCATGACAAAAACAACAGGGACACAAAAAACGGGGCGCCGAAGCGCCCCGTTTCGCATGATCTTCGTTTCGCTTTTTACTTCTTCCCCAGCATCCTGTCCTTTTCCGTCGGGGTCGTCGAGTGCTGCTGGATGATCTTCGAACCCGGCGGCACCTCGTGCGTGAGCCAGACGTTGCCGCCGATGAGCGATCCTGCCCCGATCGTAACGCGGCCCAAGATCGTGGCGCCCGAGTAGACGGTGACGTTGTCCTCCAGGATCGGGTGGCGGGGCAGGCCCTTCATCGGGTTGCCGTTCGCGTCCTTGGGGAAGGAGAGGGCCCCGAGCGTGACACCCTGATAGAGGCGGCAGTGTTTGCCGATGACGCAGGTCTCCCCGATCACGACGCCCGTGCCGTGATCGATGAAAAATTCCTCGTCGATCTGCGCGCCGGGGTGAATGTCGATGCCGGTGCGCGAGTGCGCCATCTCGCCGATGATGCGGGGAATGACGGGAACTTCGAGTTTATAGAGCTCGTGCGCGATGCGATGATTGGTCATCGTGTGGATCGAAGGGTAGCAGAAAATCGTCTCGGCCTTGCTCTTGGCCGCCGGATCGCCCTCGAAGGCCGCCAGTACGTCGCTGTCGAGCAGATTGCGTATCGCGGGCAGCCGGCGCATGAAATCGGCCGCCATGTCGAAGGCGGCCCCGTCGCAGTACGCGCAGTCCTCGTGCGCATCTGTGCAGATGAAACAGATGCCGAGACTGATCTGCTCGGCGAGGATGCGGAAGATCTCGTCGAGGTGCGCGGCCAGCTGATGCCGCCGCGAACTTTCATCGCGCCCGCAGGGGCTGAAGAAACCGGGGTAGAGGGTCGCCCGCAGGAGGCGCATCATCTCCTCCAGCGCCGTGAGGGAGGGCATCGGCGTCGTGTGGGGCGGGATGTTGCGCTTGCCCCCGTTCGTGTCGAACAGCGCGTCGACGATCTTGTCGATGTCGGGCCCCGTTTTTTTGCTCGTCATTTCCTTCACTCTCCTTTTGCTCTCTCTATTGTGCGAATAGCGCGGTGGACAGATACCGGTCGGATGTGTCGGGGACGATGAAGACGATCCGCTTTCCCTCGTTCGAGCTGCCTTTTGCCAGGCGGATCGCTGCGAAGGCGGCTGCGCCCGCAGATATCCCGCAGAGGATTCCCTCCTGCGTGATCAGTTTTTGTGCCGTCTCGATCGCCTCCTGACCGGAGACCGTCATGACCTCGTCGACCAGGGTCCGGTCGAGTATGGACGGGACGAAACCGGCTCCGATGCCCTGAATCGGATGCGGTGCGGCGTTGCCGCCGGACAGGACGGGAGATTCGATCGGTTCGACCGCCACGGTTCGCAGTGCGGGATTGTACTCTTTGAGTTTCTTCGAGATGCCCACGATGGTCCCACCCGTCCCGACCCCCGCGACGAAGATGTCGACTTTGCCCTCCGTGTCGCGCCAGATCTCCTCCGCCGTTGTCGCGTAGTGTATCGCCGGGTTTGCCGGATTGTCGAACTGCCTCAGAGAGATTGCGCCCGGCGTGGAAGCCACGATCCGCTCCGCCTCCTCGATGGCGCCCGTCATACCCTTTTCTTTCTGGGTGAGAACCAGTTCTGCGCCGAGGCCGCGCAACAGGGTCTTGCGCTCCTCGCTCATGCTCTCGGGCATGGTCAGAATCACCTTATAGCCTCTTGTCGCAGCGATAAACGCGATGCCGATACCCGTATTGCCGCTGGTCGGTTCGACGATCACGGCCCCAGGGCGCAAGTGGCCGTCCGCCTCGGCCTGGCGGATCATGCCGAGTGCCGCCCGGTCTTTCGCGGAGGAGGCGGGGTTGAAGTACTCCAGCTTCGCCACGACCTCGGCGCAGACGCCCTCCACGGTGGGTCCTAACTTTACCATCGGCGTATTGCCGATCAGTTCGATCATATTCTGCGCGATCTTCATGTCAATACACCAACTCGTAGGTCATGGGTCGCCACTCCGTGCGGTAGGCGTCGCGGCACTTTCGCCAATTGCCGTTCAGGTAATTCTCCGCGATATTGACGTAGCTGCCCTCCGGGATCTCGCGCAGGCCGAAGACGGTGTAGCCGATCGTGTTGCCTCCCTGGTCGTAGAACGTGAGGCGCGCCGATATTTTGATCGGGGTGTGCGAGGTGTTGGTCAGCTTGAGGCTCACGCCTTTCTTGCTCACCGTGAGCTCGGAAAAAGTCAGCTCCGTCGTAGGAATGCTCCCCTCCTTCTCCCACGCGTACGCCAGCGAAGTGCAGGCAACGAGCAGGAGTATTGCGAGAAGCGCCAAAATATTTTTTCTGAATCTCACGCGGATCTCTCCCTCCGTATTTACGATAGATATAAGGAGACGCCAGTGAAGGCAACGATAAGTCAGCCTCTCCGTAAAAATATCGTTTCGTTCGGCGAATTATACATCACGGAGCCCTGCCGACGGTGCGCAAAAAATGCGAAAGGCTCCTGCCCTGAGCGACGGGAACGCTGGGCGGAGCCTCTCATGAGTTCTTGCAGACAGGTGGCTTTGATCGTGCCAGCCCATGCTGCCTGCGGCATTGCCTTGCTTCTTGAAGCGTGGAAATTTTATGATTCCATTCGCTACGACAAGCAAAATGCGCGAAGGGTACGAAAAATGACGCGCGATTTTTGCGATCTCGTAAAAATTTGTCGAAGATGGGATAAAATAGGGCCGTGCGACAAAATCGCAACGAAATGCGGGAACTCAGCGTCATTTTGTATGGGGGTATTGCATTATGTTTATTACAGGCCCCGTTCTACGAGAGGGTGACGGTTGCGAAATGCAAGAAGATGTCCTGATGACGAGGATTGCGCAGGGGGACGAGGATTCCTTCGCGCAACTGTATCACCTCTGGTGCAGAAGAGTGATGGCCTATGCGTTCAGATCGCTGGGCGATATTCACGAAGCGCAGGATGTGGTGCAGGAGACGTTCATACAGGTTTACAAGGCAGCCCCCGGTTACAGGGCCGAGGGTAAATTTGGTGCTTTTGTCTTCCGAATCGCGGGCAATCTCGTCCGCGGCCGTTTCAGGGGGAGCAGGCAGATCGATTCTCTCTCCGAGATGCTCGACGACGAAGCAATGCCGCATCCGCAGAGCCTCCAGTATTCGCCGGAGGAGGGTGTGATCTACAGCATCGATATCGAACGCCTGCTTGCGACGCTGCCAGCGCGGCAGAAAGAGGCGCTGATCCTGGTGGCGAGTGGGATTTCATACGCCGAAGGGGCGGAAATGCTGCAAATAACGACGGATGCGTTTGCCCAGCTCGTGCTGCGCGGCAGACGTACGCTGAAACTCAACATGGCGAGGATGAGTGATTGATCGTGAGTGCAAGGGATCCGGGCAACTGCTACGATTACGAACTGCTGATCAGCAAGGCGTGCGACGATGAGTGCACGCCGGAGGAAGCGGAGGTGTTGAAAGCCCACCTGAGGGAGTGCGGCGAGTGTCGCGCGACTCTTTCGGAGTATCGGGAGATGCGCGATATGATGACGGCGCACCTGATCACGCTTTCATGTCCCCCGGCGCCCTCGACGAAAGCGCGGAAACACCCCGTGCTCCGGCTGCTCTCGAACAAAACCGTGCACCGCTATGCGGGGCAGGCGGCCGCCATCGCGGCCTCCATTCTTTTCTTCGTGCTGGGCCACCACATGGGTTTCGAAAAAGCGAACCAGCAAATGGCGACGCTTGCGTCCCCCACGGCTGTGGCGACGCCCTCCATGTGGGCGGCGAACCGCCCGGCGAACGCGGCCTCCCTGGCGAACGTAGAGTCCGAGCAGCCCTTCACGGAGAGCATCGGCCGCTATCGTACGGCAGTCGGGATGGAGCTGCGTCAGTCGAAAGTCGACTGGCTGCGCGTCCGCGAGCTCGTCGAGGCGATGGGCGAATTGCGCACGGACCTTGAGTTGCTGACGCTTCACATGGCGTTCCTAGACATTCGTACGGGCGCTTCTCCGGCTGAGGTTGCCGACCACTGGGAGAAGTTGGGTACGCCCTCCAGCGGAAAGGCGGTTTTCAAACCATGAGCCGCGTTCGCCGAGTCCTCTCGCTTCTCACGGCCTGTATTTTCGTATTGACAACCGCGCTCCCCGCACTGGCCGCATCCGAGTACGAGGATGCCATGGCGAAGTCCATGCGTGACGCGCTGGTGAAGGCGGGCATGCAGGCGAGGAAGGCCGAGAACGTGATGCAACAGAACGTCTTCTTCGGGATCGTCATGATGAAGGACGTGCAGAGGCAACTGCTCGACGACCAGCGCGACAAGCTTACCACCCAGGCGGAGCGAGTGGGCGCTACGCTCGGCACGGCGCTTGGTAATGCGTTCAAGGTCTACGGCGATAAGAAAATGCAGGAGACGCCCGCCATCATGATGCACGCCGTCCGAGCCGGAATGGTCCCCGAGGCGGCTTCGGAGACTTTCACGACGCTGGCGCAGAACGGATATGCGTTTGACGCGGCGGTGAAAGTCATCCATCAGGCGTCCGAGGTTGTGAGGTCCGAGAAGCTCGCCGACTCCGGCGTGGATCTCTGTCGCCGCATAAGGAGGATCGTGGCGCAGAAGGGTTCCGTGCAGGAGTTGCAGAAAGAAATCGTGCTGGCGGCCAAGACGGAAAAAGACCGCCAACGGGCGTTACTCGCGAAGAACGAGAAAGAGCGCAAAAAGCGCGATGGGGGCGGGGGTGGCGATCGCGACACCCTGGCGAACAGCCGGGGCGGCAGCTCGGGTTCGGTTGCAGGGAGCCCGGGGGGTAACCCCGGCGCCCGGGCATCGGATGGCAGCGCCACGTCTTCGAGTGAAGGGAGAAGCACTGGCGGCGCCTCTGCTGCTTCGAGTGGCAGCGGATCGTCCAGTTCGAGCGGTACCTCCGGCGGGAAAGCGGACGCGGGTAAATCCGACGCGAGCAGCAGCTCCGGCAGCACGTCCGGTTCCGGTAGCAGCACAGGTGGGTCTTCCGGCAGTGGCAGTTCGTCTGGTTCGGAAGGCAGCACTGGCGGTTCCTCCGGCAGCGCCGGTTCGTCCGGCTCGGATAGCGGCACCGGCGGTTCCTCCGGCAGTGGCGGTTCGTCCGGCTCGGATGGCAGCACCGGCGGTTCCTCCGCCGGCGGCAGCTCGTCCGGTTCCGGTGGCAGTGCCGGCGGTTCCGCCGCCGGCGGCAGCTCGTCCGGCTCCGGTGGCAGTGCCGGCGGTTCCGCCAGCTCCGGGAGCTCGAATTCGGGCTCCGACGGCTCTTCTTCCGGAGGGAATGCCGGTACCGCTACGAAGTAAGAATGTAAAATTTTGTTTGTGTTTTACCGATAAAGACCCTTTAATTGAACCCCTCTGTATGCTATGCTTGCAATGCTTCGTTTTGCGGCGGCATTTTATGCAGGGGGGTAAACGCTATGACGGAGAAGGCTGACGAAACTCGTCACGACGAAGTAGATGCGGGCTGGATTCGCTCAGAAGAAATAACGATCATATCTCCCAACGGTTTTCACGCACGTCCGGCCGCGCGCCTCGCTACGGCGGCCAAAAAGTTCCGATCCGATATCAAACTTGCCCGCGACCAGAGTTCCTGCAACGCCAAGAGCGTCGTAGCAGTCATGGGTATGGCCCTCGAGCAGGGTCAAAAGATCAGGCTCATGGCCCAGGGACCGGACGCCGAGGAGGCGATCGCCTCTCTGGCTCCGCTCATCTCGGGCGACATGGAGGAGGAAACCTCTGCGCCGGAACCCGCGAAACGGGAGCCGGCGGTCTTTCCTCGCCCCCCGCAGAGAGGCTTTGAACAGGCGGAAAAAACTCCGATAGGACAAGGCGCGAATCTTTTCCATGGCATTGCGGCGTCGCCCGGCATCGTAGTCGGGGTCGTTCACCATGTCGTGCGCAAAGACATAGAGGTGTGCGAGGAGGGCGAGTCCCCGCAGCAGGAGAGAGGAAACCTCAATCGGGCGCTTGGCGTCGCCAAGCAACAGCTGGTCGAGCTGGAGGAGAAGATGCGCGAGCAGGCGGATGCCGGCAAGGCTGCCATCTTTGCCGCGCACGGTGAATTGCTCGACGACCCGGACCTTCTCGACGAAACCGTAAAATTGATATCGAGCGGCAAGAGCGCCGCGTTTGCCTGGCGAACCGCGTTCAAGGCGCAGGCATCCCGCCTCGCGGGACTGTCGAACGAATTGCTGGCGGCCCGTGCGGTCGACCTCGAGGACGTCGGGAGGCGGGTTCTCATGCTTATCACCGGTGTCTCGGAGGAGAAGGCCGAATATCCCGCCGACAGCGTTCTCCTCGCGGAGGACCTCGCACCCTCCGACACAGCTACGCTCGATCGCGGGCGTGTCGTCGGCTTCTGTACAGTCAGGGGCGGCGCGACCAGTCACGTCGCCATACTGGCCCGCTCGCTCGGCATTCCAGCTGTGGTCGGCATCGATCACGGCGTGCTCGACTTTCCTTCGGGTACACAGGTCGTTATCGACGGAACGGAGGGAACGCTCAGAAGAAACCCCGATGCCGACGAAGTCGCGCGCATCAGAAAACTGCAGGACGAGCAGGCGGCGCGGCGCGCCTCCTATCTTGCCGCGACCTTTCAGGCTGCTGTGACCAAAGACGGTCGCCACGTCGAGGTGGCCGCAAATATCAGCGGGCTTTCGGACGCGCGGCAGGCGGCGTCGCTCGGTTGCGACGGCGTCGGGCTCCTGCGGTCGGAGTTCCTCTTTCTCGACAGGGAGGATGCGCCGAGCGAGACGGAGCAGGCGTTCGTCTACGAGGAGATCGCCAAGGTTATCGGCAAGGGTCTTCCGCTCGTGGTGCGTACGCTCGATGTCGGTGGAGACAAACCCCTTCCCTATATCGCGCAGGCGCCGGAGGAGAATCCGTTCCTCGGCGTGCGGGGCATCCGCCTCTGTCTCGACCGCGTCGATCTCTTCGCGGGACAGTTGCGCGCTATTCTGAGGGCGGCTGCACACACCAAACTGCATATCATGTTCCCGATGGTGAGCACGCTCGGCGAGTTGCGCCGTGCGAAGGCGATTCTGAGCGAGCAGCAGAAAGCCATGGGAGTTACCGACGTAAAGGTGGGCATCATGGTGGAGGTCCCCTCCGCCGCCATTCTGGCGCGACACTTCGCGAAGGAGGTGGATTTTCTTTCGATCGGCACCAACGACCTCACGCAGTACACGCTCGCGGCGGACAGGGGCAACGCGAAGCTGGCCGGGATCGCGGACGGGCTGGACCCCTCCGTGCTCGCGCTGATCGGCGAGACCGTGCAGGGCGCGAACGGAAACGGCTGCTGGGTGGGCGTCTGCGGAGGCATTGCGAGTGACCCTCTGGCGGTGCCTGTTTTGATCGGACTTGGGGTGAACGAGTTGAGCGTGAGCGTTCCGGCGATCCCCACGATCAAGGCGCGCGTACGGGAGCTTTCGTTCGCCGAATGCCAGCGATTGGCGGAGAACGTTCTGAATATGAGCAGCGCCGATGAAGTGCGCGCACATCTGCGAAAGATATTAAAAACGGACTGATTCTTTCTGGGGGTATCTCATATGACTGAGGAATTGAAGAACACGGCTGCGGCGGCGGAGCAGCCGGCGGCTCAGGGCGAGATCGATTTCGACGAACTGATGCGCAAATACGACACGGAAGCGCGTTTCCGTACGCCGCCTGGGTGGCAGTTGAAGCTGATTGTCTTTCTGGCGATCGCGATGTCGTGCTTCCACTTCTACACGGCGGGTTTCGGGCTGTTGGCCGCACAGAAGCAGGGGGCCGTTCATCTTGCATTCACACTGGTGCTCGTATTTCTTCTCTATCCGATCAAATCGAGCATGCCGAAGAGCGGAAAGGTTCCACTCTACGACATCGGTTTCGCCATTCTGTCTGCGGTTCCCTTGGTGTACCTGGTGTCGCAGATCGACATCATCGCCATGGAGCGCTCGGGCCTTCCGACGACCATGGACCTCGTGATGGGCTTCATCCTGATCGCCATGCTGCTTGAGGCGACGAGGCGCATATCGAACCCGGTTCTTCCCTGCCTGGCGATCGCGGCGCTGCTGTACTGCTACTTCGGCCGCTATATGCCGGAGATGCTGTCGCACAGGGGTTTCAACATCGAACGCATCGTCAACCACATGTACCTGGGCACCGAGGGGATCTTCGGTACGCCGCTCGAGGTTTCGTCCACATTCGTCTTCATGTTCATTCTGTTCGGATCCGTGCTGGAGAAGACCGGTATGGGCAAGTTCATCATCGACCTTTCGCTGGCGCTGGCGGGTTGGTCGACGGGCGGTCCGGCGAAGGTTGCGGTCGTGGCGTCCGGGTTGATGGGGACGATCTCCGGCTCGTCGGTGGCCAACGTCTGCACGACCGGCATGTTCACGATCCCACTGATGAAGAGCGTCGGCTACAAGCCGTACTTCGCCGGCGCGGTCGAAGCCGTGGCTTCCACGGGCGGCCAGATCATGCCGCCGGTCATGGGGGCTGGCGCCTTTATCATGGCACAGTTCCTCGGCGTTCCCTATCTCACGGTGGCACTGGCGGCGGTCATTCCCGCGCTGCTCTACTACTTCGCGGTCATCGTGCAGGTTCACTTCGAGGCGAACCGCCTGGGGCTGAAGGGCCTCTCGCGCGACCAGCTGCCGAACATATGGAAGCTGATGAAGGAGAAGGGCTTCCTGCTCATTCCGCTCATCGCCATCATCTATCTGCTCATCGCCGGGTACACGCCGCTGATGGCGGCATTCTGGGGAATCATCGTCAGCTTCGTGCTCTCCTGGATCAACAAGGAGACGCGCCTGACGCCGGTGCGCCTGATGCAGGCCTTCGAGGCGGGGGCGCGCGGCGCGCTCTCCGTGGCCTGTGCCTGCGCATGTGTGGGCATGGTCGTCGGGACGGGCACGCTCACCGGCCTCGCGCTCCGCATCGCGGGCGCGATCGTGACGCTGGCGGGCGGCAAGCTGATCCTGACGCTGTTCTTCACGATGTGCGCCAGCATCCTGCTGGGCACGGGCCTGCCGACGACGGCGAACTTCATCGTCACGAGCACCATGGCGGCCCCGGCGCTGCTGCAGCTTGGTGTGCCGCCGATCGCGGCCTATATGTTCGTCTTCTACTTCGGCATCGCGGCCGACCTGACGCCGCCGGTAGCGCTGGCGGCCTACGCGGGCGCCGGCATCGCGGGCGCCGACCCGATGCGGACGGGAGTGACGGCCTTCAAGCTGGCCCTGGCGGGTTTCCTGGTGCCGTACATCTACGTTTACAACCCGATCCTGCTCTTCGTCGACGCAACGCCGCTGGCGGTGACGCAGGCGATTATTACGGCGCTTATCGGCGTCTTCCTGCTGGCCATGTGCACGATCGGGTACTACAAGACCTCGATGCCATGGTACATGCGCGTGGTGGCGTTGGTCGGGGCGATCGGGCTGCTGGATCCCGGCACGATGACGGACGTCATCGGACTCGTAGTCCTGGTGGCGATCCATCTGATCCAGACGGTGAGGGCGAAGAAGCGCGGCCCGGCGCAGGGCGACCCGGAACAGGGGCAATAAAAGTTTGTTGAATCGCCGGGGGCCCCTCGGACCTCCGCATATTTCGAACCAGCCTTTTTGAGGCGAATCCGGCTGTCGGGGGGAGGTGTTGGCGGGAAGCTTGAACTCGACAGGGCAGCGGGAGCTGACAGGGGACCACGACAGCGTGGAAAACGGCATTTTGCGATGAAATCGAAGGAGGAGTAGATGTTATGAAGAAAAGACTGATTCTGGCTCTCATGGTTGTAACGATGGCGACACTGGCGTTTACCGGCACGGCGTTTGCGGCGAAGACGTTCCTCTCGATCGCGACGGGCGGCACGTCCGGCACCTACTATCCGATCGGCGGCGCAATCGCGGCGGCGGTCAGCAAGGGTTCCGACATCCAGGCGACGGCGGAGACGGGCAACGCGTCGGTTGCGAACGTCAATCTGGTGGCCAAGGGCGACATCGAGGTCGCGTTCACACAGAACGACGTCGCCTCGTGGGCGTTCTCCGGCAAGCAGATGTTCAAGACGCCGCTGAAGAACCTCCGCGCGATCTGCGCGCTCTATCCCGAGCACATCCAGGTGATCACGACGAAGGACTCGAACATCAAGACGATCGCCGATCTGAAGGGTAAACGCGTCGGCGTCGGCGCGCCTGGTTCGGGTGTCGAGGGCGATGTTCGCGCGATCTTCCAGGTTGCGGGCCTGAAGTACAGCGACATGAAGGTGGACTTCCTGGACTTCGGCGCGACGACCAGCCGCTTCAAGGACAACCAGATCGACGCCGGCTTCGTGGTGGCGGGCTACCCGACGGCGTCGGTCATGGACCTGGCGACGACGAAGGACATCACACTGCTGAATTTCGACAAGGCGTTCATGGACAAGCTCCGCAAGGCACATCCGTTCTTCGTGGAGAGCAAGGTTCCGGCGAACACGTACCGTGGCATCACGACGGACATCACGACCCCCGCGGTCATGGCGATGCTGGTGACGCGCGACGACATTCCGGCGGACGTGGTCTACAAGTTCACGAAGGCGATGTTCGACAACATCGGCGACATCCACGCGTCTCACGCGAAGGGCAAGGAGATCAACCTGAAGACGGCGCTGGACGGCCTGACGCTGCCACTGCACCCCGGTGCCGAGAAGTACTTCAAGGAGAAGGGGCTCAAGGTGAAATAACTTTTCACCGGGGAACAATAAGCGGTACAATATGGGGGCCCTGCCGACAGGCGGGGTCTCCATTATTTTTACTTCCCGGAGGTGTGGTCGTGAGTATAGGCATAAAGGATATTTACGCTGCAAGGGAGCGTATCGCGGGGTTCGTGCACAGGACGCCGCTGCTTCGTTCGGCGACGTTTGGCGAATGGAGCGGGCGCGAAGTCTACATCAAGGCGGAGAGTTTCCAGAAGACGGGTTCGTTCAAAATTCGCGGGGCGTCGAATAAAATCCTCTCGCTCTCTTCCGAAGAGGGGGCTCGCGGGGTCGTCACGGCTTCGTCGGGCAACCACGGGCAGGCCGTCGCCTGCGCGGCGGCACTGTGCGGCTACAAGGCCACCGTCATTATGCCGGAGGGCGGTTCGAAGGCGAAAGCCGCGTCCATCAAGGGTTATGGAGCCGAGCTGCTGTTCTGCGGGACGAACTCGGAAGAGCGCCTCGCGCTCGCGAATAAGCTGCGCGACGAGAGAGGTCTGGTCTTTGTACCGCCGTATGACGATCCGTTCGTGATGGCGGGACAGGGGACGATCGGACTGGAGATCCTCGAGGACCTCGAAGACGCCGCCGCGGTGCTGGTCCCAACGGGTGGTTGTGGCCTCATCTCCGGCGTCGCGACCGCGATCAAGGAGAAGAACCCGTCCGTGAAAGTCTTCGGCGTCGAGCCGCAGGACAGCAACAGCACCGGCGTGTCGTTCCGCAACGGCGCGCGAACCAAACTCGAGAAGACCAAATCCGTGGCGGACGGCATCCTGACGCTGATCCCGGGCGAGCTGACCTTCCCCGTCGTGATGCGTTACGTCGACGGCATGCTGGAGGTGACCGAGGAGCAGATCCTGCACGCGCAGCGCATGGCACTGGAGCGCTGCAAGATCCTGATCGAGCCGTCCGGTTGCGTTCCGATCGCCGCGATCCTCTCCGGGGCGCTGCCGGATGAGCTGAGGGGCAAAAAAATCGTCGCGCTCGCCAGCGGCGGCAACATCGCGCTCGAACAGCTCGCGGAGTACATAACGCGGGCATAGAAAATGACGGCGGTATTCTTTGTTCTCTATGCCGTTCTGATTCTGGCCCTCTCTCTGCCGGCGAGGGTTCCTCGCGTGGCGGGGGAATGCCCCCGCCCGTTGCCCCTTCTGGCGGGCCTTTTGGCGCTGACGTCGACCTACGCGCTTCCGTGGAGCGGTGTGCCGTTCGTCCCCTCGGCCGCGTGGTTCCCCCTGGCGCTGGCCGCCTTACTGGTTGTACCCGCCCGCGGCGAGGGGGACGGTTTCTTGTGCGCCCGGCGCGGCCGGGTGCTGGTTGTTCTCTGCGTGGGGGCCTTTGTGTGGAGCATGAGGGCCTTTATGCTGCGCATCGGCACGCCGGGAGAGCTCTGTTCCCTCGAGGGAATAAGCGCCGCCTTCCGGCTGGACAGCCTCGGGGCGCGGCTCTTCGCGGCACAGGCCGCGCTCTTCCTGGGGCTCGCCGCGTCGTTCGTGTCCGCGAACTCGCGGCCGGGAGCACCCGCGTCGCTGCTCTCCTTCACGTACGCCGGGTTTTTGACGACCGTCTTTGTCTCGCCGCTCCTCGCCCGCGCAACCCTCGCCCTCGGCGCCGAGCCACCCCGCTCGATCGTCGTCCAGGTCGTCGCGGCGCTTATTTTTGCCGCCCTGCTGGGCAAGTTTTTCCTCTTTTTACAGAATCGCGCAACCCAGGCGCGCCGTTTGCTGGCGATCTCTGGAGCGATTCTCGTGCTGATCGGGTGCGGAGTGTTGGTGGGGTATCGGTAGGGGCCCTCCCCCTCGACGCGCTTTGTGCGCGTCGAGCCCCCTCTGGAGAGGGGGACGAGGATGCTTCTCGTTGCATTCTGTCTTATGGTTTGAAAATATTTTTGCGAAACGGCTTCGGCGAAGCAATCACAAAACCTGAAAAATTCACGATCCGCCTCGTCCGCCCTCTTTAGAGGGGGATCGGCGTGCGAAGCGAGCCGAGGGGGAGGCTTCTCACTCCACCCGCACGACCCCCGCGTCCTTCAGCGTTCGCACCGACGCCCGCATGATCATCCGCTTTCCCGGATAGCGTTCGAAGATCTTTACCTCGCCCCACGGTGGCAGGTGCCAGATGTTTTTGCCGAAGCGCTCGTTTCCGACCCGTAGGACGATGCTTTCGAAGATGTGCCGTCCGCCCTGCACGATCATCCAGGGGGAGTCGATCAGGAACCTGCCGTGCTCGGGCGCGTCGAAAGGGAGGCCCGCGTTGTGCGACTGCACGCGTTCCTCCCAGCTCCAGACTTTCCCTCCGACGACGCGATAGTCGTCGACCACGGGGGAGAGTTGCAGCGAGTGGATGTAGGTCGTGACGAACGAGTCTCCGTTCGCCACGGGGGCCGCGAGCACGCCCCTCTCCGCCTCGTCCGCCGTCGCGATCTCGAAGTAGTTCGCGGGCCAGTTCGGCAGCAGAAAGGCGAGGCAGGCGAGCGCGACCGCGAATCGCGCCGCGATATGATAAACTTTTCCCCGCAAAGTCCATTTTTTGTTCAGCATAATGACCACGATCCCATCGCTTCGTGATAATATTTCAGGATCACCGACCACTATACAGGGGGGAATTCCTTTGGGCAAGACCTTTAAATCGGACATCGAAATCGCGCAGGAAGCCGTTCTGCAGGACATCGGGCAGATCGCGGCGAAGCTTGGATTGACGGAGGACGACATCGAGCGCTACGGACGCTACAAGGCGAAGGTGGTTCGCGCGCCGAAGAGCGAGAAGGGCGCTAAACCAAAGCTGATCTTGGTGACCGCCATAACGCCCACGCCGATGGGCGAGGGCAAGACGACGACCACCATCGGCGTCTCGGACGGGCTCGCCCGCCTGGGGCAGAAGGTGGCCGTCGCGCTGCGCGAGCCGTCGCTGGGGCCGGTCTTCGGCGTCAAGGGCGGGGCCGCGGGTGGCGGCTACGCGCAGGTGGTGCCGATGGAGGACATCAACCTGCATTTCACGGGCGACTTTCACGCCATCGGCGCGGCCAACAACCTGCTGGCGGCGATGATCGACAATCACATCCACCACGGCAACGAGCTGGAGGTCGACACGCGCCGCGTCGTCTGGCGCCGCGCGATGGACATGAACGACCGGCAGCTTCGCAACATCGTCGACGGGTTGGGCGGCAAGGCCGACGGGATGCCGCGCGAGGACGGCTTCGACATCACGGTGGCCTCGGAGGTGATGGCGGCCTTCTGCCTCGCCTCGGACGTGCTCGATCTGCGCAACCGCCTGGGCCGCATCGTGGTCGCCTACAACCGCGCGGGCAGCCCTGTGACGGCGGCGGACCTCAAGGCGCAGGGCGCGATGGCGGCGCTGCTGAAGGACGCGATCAAGCCGAACCTCGTGCAAACCTTGGAGGGCACGCCGGTCTTCGTGCACGGCGGCCCTTTCGCCAACATTGCGCACGGTTGCAACTCCGTCATCGCCACCAAGCTCGCCCTGGGCCTCGCCGACTACGTCGTGACCGAGGCCGGCTTCGGCGCGGACCTCGGCGCGGAGAAATTTTTCGACATCAAGTGCCGCCTCGCGGGCCTCTCGCCCGACGCGGTCGTGCTGGTCGCCACCGTGCGCGCCCTCAAGCACCACGGCGGGGTTGCCAAGGAGGACGCCGGCAAGATCGACCTGGCGGCGCTGGAGCGCGGCCTGCCGAACCTGCTGCACCACGTCGACAACGTGACGAAGGTCTTCGGCCTCCCCGCCGTGGTCGCGATCAACCGCTTCCCCACCGACGACGACAGCGAGATCGAGCTGGTGCGGAACAGGTGTCTCGAGCTGGGCGTCTCCGTCGTGCTCTCCGAGGTGTGGGAGAAGGGCGGCGCCGGCGGCGAGGAGCTGGCGCGCGAGGTGATGCGCCTGGCGGACGCCTCGACGCCGCGCGACTTCAAGTACTCCTACGAGCTGGACGCGCCCATCGCGGAGAAGATCCGCGCCATCGCCTGCCGCGTCTACGGCGCGGACGACGTGAGCTTCGCGCCCGTCGCCGCCAAGGAGATGGCGAACCTGGAGAAGCTCGGCTTCGGAGCGCTGCCGGTCTGTATGGCGAAGACGCAGTACTCGTTCAGCGACGACCCCAAGAAGCTCGGCAGCCCCTCCGGTTTCACGGTGGCGGTACGCCAGGTGCGCATCAGCGCCGGAGCCGGTTTTATCGTGGCGCTGACAGGCGACATCATGACGATGCCCGGCCTGCCGAAGCGCCCGCTGGCCGAGGTCATCGACGTCGACGCCGAGGGCCGTATCAGCGGAATGATGTAGGGATGAGCGCGGAACTATTGAAGGGCAAGCCGGTCGCGGACGCGCTGGCGGAGGCGATCTCCGCCGACGTGTCCGCGCTGGCGAAGAGGAATATCGCGCCGAGGCTGGCGGTCGTGCGCCTCGGCGCGCGCCCCGACGACCTCGCCTACGAGCGCGGGATCGTCAAGCGCTGTGAGGCGCTGGGCGTAAGCGCCACGATCTGTGCCTTCGACGAGGGCGTGCTCGAGGCGGAGTTGCTCGACGAGCTGCGCGCGCTGGGCAGAGATACGGGCATCCACGGCATCCTGCTCTTCCGCCCGATGCCGCCGCAGATCGACCCCGCCGCCGTGAAGGCCGCCATCGCCCCCGAGAAGGACATCGACTGCGTCGGCCCGCAGGGCTCGGCCTCGGTCTTCGACCGTTCGCTGGCCGGCTTCCTGCCCTGCACGGCGGAGGCCGTGATGGAGATGCTGAAGCATTACCGGGCGCCGCTTGCGGGGGCGCGTGCTGTCGTTCTTGGGCGCTCCATGGTCGTCGGGCGGGCGCTGGCGCTGCTGTTGCTCGACGAGCACTGCACGGTCACTGTCTGCCACTCGAAGACGCTCGGCATCGAGCGCATCGCCGCTGAGGCCGACGTGCTGATCTGCGCCATGGGCCGCGCGCGGAAGGTCGGCGCGCGCTACGTCAAGCCCGGTGCCGTCGTGATCGACGTCGGCATCAACGACGACGGAGCCGGCGGCATCTGCGGCGACGCGGACTTCGACGCGGTGTCGGAAATCGCGGGCGCGATCACGCCTGTTCCCGGCGGAATCGGCGTCGTCACCAATACGATACTTGTGCGCAATGTGGTGGAGGCGTGTAAGAAAATTTCGAGTCGATAGGGGAGTGACGGCATGGGCGTCACGGTTTTGAAGCACCTCGGAAGGATCGAGGCGTTGATGATGGGCAAGGCCAAGGAGCTGACGAATAAGCCGGGCCTGAAATCCGGCATCAACAAGACGCCGGTCGAGGGTCCCGTGCGCCTGACCGCCACCGGCCTCGTCGGCGACGAGCAGGGACAGAAAAAAATTCACGGAGGGCTCGAAAAGGCCCTGCACCACTACCCCTACGACCACTACCCGGCGCTGCGCGAGCGTCTGGCGGGCACGCCCGCGCTCGAGATTCTCAAAAACCCCGGCGCCTTCGGCGAGAACGTATCGACCACCGGCATCACCGAGCGCGACGTCTGCATCGGCGACAAGATCCGCATCGGCAGCGCTGTCATACAGGTCTCGCAGGGCCGCCAACCCTGCTACATCCTAAACGCCTACTTCGGCGTCCCCGAGATGTCGCGCCTCGTCCAGACCCTGCGCGCCACCGGCTGGTACTATCGCGTGCTGGAGGAGGGCGAAATCCGCCAGGGCGACCTTATCGACTTGCTGGAACGCCCAAACCCGGAGTGGTCGGTCGACGCCGTGCAGGTCGTGCTGTATGAGGACACGATGAACCGGGAAGCGTTGAAAATTTTGAGCGAGCTGCCGGAGTTGGACGAAGGCTGGCGCGGAATTTTTGCGGCGCGGTTGAGGGCGGGAGTGGTGGAGGATTGGGGGAGGCGGTTGGGGTGATATTTCTGAAAATATAGCATAATTAACGTGAGGAGTGGATTTGAAGAGCAAACTCTTTTATAATTACGGCAATCTTTGGCTATCACGTATTTTCTGCAAATCCATTTTGGATACAGAGGAGTGATAGTTGTGACTTGCCAAAATAGAAATTTTATTGCGCATGTGCGTGAAAACGCCGATGGGGCTCTTGAAGCGCAGGATTTGTTTCAGCACTTGAAGGGTGTTGCGACTTTCGCGAAGGGATTTGCCGACCAGTTTGGTGCGGGTGACTGGGCGGAACTTATGGGAAATCTGCACGACCTTGGGAAGTTCGCCCCGGGCTGGCAAAAGGAGCTTTGCAAGGAGACGGGATACGACCTCGACGCCTTTATCGAGACGGAAGAAAACAAGGGCAACCACAGTACATTGGGGGCTGTGTTCGCTCAAAGCAGAGAATTGCCCGAATGGTGCAAAAGAGTGCTTGCCTATGCGATCGCCGGTCATCACGCAGGGCTGCCCGACTGGGAGCCCGGGGGAGAAGGGGACTGCCTTCAGAACCGTTTATTTGGAGAAGACGCCTCTGCGGGTATAGATCCAAAAAAGCTCGATTTACTCGAAAAAATTAACCAAGTGCCGCAAGTAAAAAGTTTCCTTACCTCTCTTTCGCTTCCTCGCTCAGAGCCATTGACACTACGACGAACGCTTGAAAAACCAGCTACCGATGCGGTCCATCTGTGGATTCGCATGCTCTTTTCCTGTGTGGTGGATGCGGATTTTCTCGATACCGAAAAATTCATGAGCCCGGACAAATTTGCAATGAGGGGGTGCTACCCGGAGATTTCGGCGCTGAAAGAAAAACTGGATCTTTACATGGAGCAAAAGTCAGCCTCTGCAAAACCCGGCATTATAAGTGATCTTCGTGGAAAAGTGTTGGTAGTTTGTCAAGAAAAAGCACTCCTGCCGCCTGGTTTTTTCACGCTCAGTGTCCCCACCGGAGCGGGGAAAACGCTGGCGTCCATGGTGTTCGCACTGGATCATGCGCTTGCGCATGGAAAGAGACGGGTGATTGTCGGGATTCCTTATACGAGTATCATCGAGCAAACCGCCAAGGTATACAAATTCGGGACCGACAGAGATGATGAGATCGCCTCGGGGGCTCTGCTCTTCGGTGAACACAACGTCGTCGAGCATCACAGCAATATCGACCCGACGAAGCAAACCCAGCACAGCCGTCTCGCCACCGAGAACTGGGATGCTCCGATAATCGTCACGACAAACGTGCAACTCTTCGAATCGCTCGCCGCCAGCAGACCGTCGGCCTGTCGGAAACTTCACAGCATCGCAAACAGCGTTGTCATTTTGGACGAGGCCCAACTGCTTCCCACGCCTTACCTCCTTTCGATATTGGCGAACCTTCGGCACCTCGTGGAATACTTTGGTGTGACCGTGCTGTTTTGCACGGCGACGCAACCGGCGTTGATCGGAAAGATCGGTGGCGGCACAGCCGCCTTTCCCGGGATCGAAACGGCAACGGAAATTTACGATCAGGAACGTGCGGAGTTGTATTCGTCCTTTGAACGAGTGACGTTTTATGTTCCTTCCGACGAGGAGCGTTATGAGGAATGGGAACCACTGGCAGAGGACCTAAAGAAATTCTCGCGGGTGCTCTGTGTCGTCAACACGAGGCAGAGTGCACGCGATCTATACGGATTGATGCCCAAGGGGACGTTTCATCTCTCCGCACTTATGTGCGCCGAGGATCGAAGCGATACGATCACGACGGTCAAGGAACTGTTATCGGACGCGAGCCAAAATGTCCGATTGATCAGCACGCAGCTTATAGAGGCCGGGGTGGATATCGATTTTCCTGTGGTCTATCGAGCGTTTGCGGGGCTTGACTCCCTTGTGCAATCGGCCGGGCGCTGCAATCGCGAGGGAGGAATGCCGATACCGGGTAGGGTTGTCGTTTTCAATCCTCCCGCGAATTCGCCGAGAGGTTTGCTTGCCAAGGGAGAGGAAGCGGCAAGGATGATACTGAAGGGGCGATCGTCATTCAAGTTGTCGGACGAGCTCTTTCGAGAACATTTTCGGGAGTTCTATGGAAGAGTCAACGAATTTGACAAACCCGGCATGCAAAAGATGATGCTGGACAGAGAGAGGGTCTTTTTGTATCAATCCCCAATCTCCACCTCAAATCAAGCAAGACCTCGCTGAAACTGCGCGAGCAGCGTGATAAGATGTTGTTTGAGAAGACACCATCTTTCACCAGCGAGGTGCAATTATTATGACTCAACCCGACGTAAAATTCCAGGACAAA
>JAVBQG010000043.1:0-101277 GCA_031549185.1 Synergistaceae bacterium
AACTGCTTCGACGATCTAAAAAACCAGATGGACATGAAGCGCCTGCGTGTGCACAGCTCCGCGGCAATGGACGGACGCATCTTCGTTCAGTTTCTGGCGCTCATCCTGATCTGCGGTCTGAGGGAAACGCTTCGGGAGGACGATGTTTTGAAAAACCTCACCGCGCGCGAGATCATGGAGGCGATGGAGACTTATGCAAAAATCACATACTCCGGACATTATGGAGCGCTTTACACGGAAGCGAGTCCTTTGCAGAGAAAAATCATGAACGCTTTCGGAGGGATGCTTCCGGCATAGTTACATTTTTCGGGAAATCAGGATTGAAACCCTACTCCGGATCCTTGAAGGACATCATCTTCCAGACGGCCGCGTCGTTCGCCATCGCAAATCCTTGCCGGATTTCCCTTTCTGGAGTAGTCTATCCAAGTCGTTTTGAGGAGCAGGCTTCGCGGTTGGACTAAAAACGAACGTTCCTTGCCTTGGGAGGTTTTTTCATGCCTGTATGGGGTCTTGTGCTTTGTCTGCTCACCGCCACGCTCTGGGCGGTTTCGCCCATTTTGATAAAGGAGAGCATGAAGTCCGCCGGGGCGAACGAAGTCAACCCGATACGCTCCATCGGTTTCTTCGTTACGATGTCCGCCATTTTATTGGCGACGAAACCCGAACACATACCGGCGGTGACGCTGTACCAATTTCTCGCGCTGTTGGCGAACGTAGGACTCTCGAACGCGGTGGGCGACCAGCTTTACATTCATTCGATCCGAATCATCGGAGCCAGCCTCGCCGTGTCGATCGGTTGTGCGTACCCCCTCGTCTCGACGTTTTTCTCCATCTGGGTGCTCGGGGAACACATCACGCTGCTCGTATGGATCGGGACCATCGCGATCATCGCGGGACTTATCGTCATTCAATACGCCAGTACAAAAAAATCGCAGAAGAGAGAGTCGGACGAGATAGAGGCGACGCGGAGGAAAGACGCGAAGCGAATGTTGAGGGGCTTTCTTCTCGCCGTGGCCGCCGCCCTCTGCTGGGGGGCAAACATACCGTTCACCAAGAGCATTCTCGTTGCGGGCGGCTGGACGCCGGTCGAATATTATTTCATTCGAAGCGTGGTATTCCTGATCATCATATGGAGCATGAGAGCGATACACCACTTGAAGTTCAGGAATTTCAAAGCAAGTATCATCCCACTGGCAAAAATCTCGCTCAGAGCTTGGCTCGCGCTTCTGGCGGGAGGCACCATCGCGTTCGCGATCGGTGGGCTTTCGTTCGCCGTGTGTATCAACTCTCTCCCCGTCTCGGTCGTCACGCCGATCACGGCGGCGAGCCCTTTTATCACGGTGTTGCTCGCACGCGCCATCCACAAGGAGAAGCTGAGCCGGTTGCAGATTACGGGCGTGACGTTCGTTATCGTCGGATCGGTCGCCGTCAGCCTGTGATGTCGACGCTGTGTTTCGGCCCGCTCTTCTTGGGGGTAATCCGTTGCGACGAGGGCATCTCCGGCACTTCGTCGGATCGGATCGAAAGGGGCGCCGAAGTGGATAAACCCTGCACGATGTTCACGACCGTGCTGTGTATGACGTCCAGATCCTCCGAGGTCAGTTGCTCCATGCTCGCAGGCGGGCGCGGTTCTCCCCGCAATTGGTACCAGTCGTCGAGGATGCTCTCGACGCCGTCCATAAACTCCACTGAAGTCTCGGCAAACTGGCGTTCGTAATACTCGATCAACTCCGCATTTTCGTTCTGCTTTGCCATATCGATCCGCGCAGTGAGGGTGTCGAGCTTCGTGATAAGCTCGTCCGTATTTTTTGCACTCGCTCTGATACGCTCTTCGATCTCCACCTTGTTCACGAACAACCCCCCTACTCCTTCGTCCAGCTTGCGATTCTCTCCGCCAATTTGATCGAAGCGCCGCGTTCGTGCGTCAACTCCCAGAAAACGCGCGAAATCCCCTGCATGCGCTCCGGATCCCCAAGCAGCCCAATTGCCTCTTTCGCCACATCCTCTGCTTTGAAGATGCCGCGTATCTCCGGCGCAACCACCCTGCCGGCCATGCGATTGGGCAGACAGAGGTACGGCGTTTTTTTGTTCAAATGCATGATATACCGTTTCTTCATTTTTTTCACGCCCGGCAGCCAGAGGGGCAGGATGCCCGGCAGGCCGTCGAGCGGGTATTCCTCCGCGCGATCGAGGGGGAGCACCATGATAAAAGGAACGTAGAGCGCCGCCGCCTGTAGGTTGTTCGTGCCGGGAACGGCTATTGCAAATTTCGCGCAGTTGAGAATCTCCAGGGTTTTGTCTCGCAGAACCGTGGCCCGCCGGCCATTGCCGAGGTCGATCGCGCGGACGCGCTCGTTTCCGTGCCACGTAATACCGACGTCGTTCAGGGCTTTTTGCAGCAGCTCTTCTTTCACGGTCGGCGCAAGGGGAAAAAACACACGATGATCCGGAAATCGATCAAGAACCAGAGAGACGATCCGTGCGAAAAACGGGACGCCCTCGCAGTATTCGATCGGCCGGCTACCGGAGAGACATACGATCACCGGCTCATCCGCCGCAAGGCCCAATTCGTGCCGCGTCTCCTCCTCCGTCTCCCGCACTACGACACTGTCCAACGCCAGGTGTCCGACGCGCTCGAATCGATCGCGGGGAAAGTCCATCAGCGCAAATCTTTGCTCGGACCCAACATCGGGGACAAAGAAGCGCTCGACGAAACGCGGCCATCTCGGGCGCTTGGCATAACCCCAGAGGGTTGCCTTCAATCGCCTCGAAAGATAGACTGAGAAGAAGAAATCGCCCCCCAGGTGCAGGACGAGCTTTTTCCCCTCTTTCTGCGTCGAGAGAAGTTCGCCGATCTGCCCGATGCGAACGCAACGGTCGACGCCCTCGACGGCGGCGCCGTACGAGACCTCCGCGCCGCTCGCGTACGGGCATGGGACGATCACCACCGTGATCCGGCATCCCCAGACGCGGCTGCGCACCTCGCGCACGACGGGCGTCACCCACCCGGCGATCTCGCCGGGCGAATTTGCCGTAATATAGAGATCAAGGAAGCGAGGGAAAGATTGCGCGGTCATCGAGTCTTTTGCCGGCTCAGCGTGGCCAGAAAGGGTTCAGCGCCCTCTCCTCGCCGATTGTGGTGTCGGGGCCGTGCCCAGGGTACACCCTTATGTTCTCGTCGAAACGCTCGAGCTTTTTCAACGAATCGAGCAGAATTCGCTCGTCGCCCCCAGGCAGGTCCGAGCGCCCGACGCTACGCGCGAAGAGCGTATCTCCCGAGATCAAAAGGGCGTCCGCATCCTCCTCGATGTAGAAACAACACCCGCCGCGCGTGTGCCCCGGCGTATGCAGGACGGATATTTTCATGCCGCCCACAGTGATCACATCACCGTCCCCCAGCAAACGATCCGCGCCGTCGAAGACAGCCGGCTGTCCCATCTCCCCGGAGAGATTCTCGTTTGCGTTCGTGAGGCAATCGGCGTCCTCCATGTGGATCGCGACGCCCTCCGACGCGAAGTTACGCAACTCCCCCACACCCATGATATGGTCCCCATGTCCGTGCGTCAGCAAAATCCATCGCAGCGAAAGCCCCTCCGATTGCACGAACTGTCTCACTTCCGTCGTATCGCCGCCGGGATCGACGACGATCGCGTCCTTTGTATCGCTCCACACGAGGTAGCAGTTCGTCCACAGAAAACCGAGCGGAAAACGTTTGATATTCAAGACAGGTCACTCTCCTTATATCGAAAACACCCAAGCGGCTGTTTCTTCGGGCGAAGGCGCAGGAATCTCAAAGGCTGATGTCTTTGATCTTTCAGGCTCTTTGCGATCAATCTACTTTTCTCTCGTATCGACGATGATCGTCACAGGGCCTTCGTTCACGATTTCAACCTTCATCTCGGCCCCGAACTCCCCGGTCTCGACTTTAATGTTCATCCTTCCAAGTGCTTCCACAAACGCTCGATACAAGGCATCGCCCAGCGCGGGAGAAGCCGCGCCTGTGAACGACGGCCTGCGCCCCTTGCGACAGTCAGCATACAGCGTAAACTGGGAGATCGCCAGCGCCTCGCCGCGCATATCGAGGAGAGAGCGGTTCATCTTCCCCTCTTCGTCGCCGAAGATACGGAGATTCGCGATCTTCTCCGCCATCCAGTCGACATCCGCGTCCGTATCGTCCGGGGCGACGCCGACCAAAAGGCAGAGCCCTGCGCCTATTTCCCCGATTACTTTATGATCGACGCTGACCCGCGCCGAAGACACCCTCTGCGCTACGATTCTCATAACCCTTATCCCCTCGTGATCTCGATCATGCCCCGAATGCTGTTGATGCGGGCGATGATTCGATAGAGGTGCTCGAGGTCCCACACTTGCACCTCGATCACGAAGCGCGAGCGCGTCCCGTTAACCACGTTGCCCCGCAGGTTAACGATGAGGCCGTCGGTCACGCTGATCGCCTGTCCGAGGTCGGCGAAGAGACCGACCCTGTCGGAGGCCTCCACCTTGAGGCGAGCTGTATAACGGACGTCGCCCTTCTTCCCCCATCTCACCGGGACCCTCTTTTCGGACGGCGTCTTCTCCAGATTCGTGCACTCCTTGCGATGGACGGTGATTCCGCGGCTCTGCGTCACGCAGCCGACGACAGCGTCGCCTGGCACCGGGCAACAGCACATCGCGAGCGAGACGAGCACACCGTCCGCACCCTCCACGACGACGGCGGAATCCACCTCTTTGACGACCTTCGCCGGGGGTTTCTGCATCCCCGCCGCCGTGCCTTCAAGGTCCTTCGCCTTCTGGTGCAGAACGCGCGAGAGTACGCCCGATGCGGTCTGATGTCCGTTCCCGACGGATACGATCAGCTCCTCGACTCCGGTATAACCGAGATCGGTCGAAGCCTGGCTAAGTTGCCCCGTAAACTGATCGAGCGAGACGCTCTCGCCGGGGTGTCTGCGCTGGAGTTCTCGCTCCAGCAGATCCCGCCCTCTCGATAGCTTCTCCTCCCGCTCCGCCCGGTCGACCTGGCGGAAATACGCGCGTATTTTACTCCGCGTCCTGTTGCCCTTCGCAATCTTGAGCCAGTCCCGCGAAGGCTTGCCTTGCGGCGAGGTGAGAACGCGCACGATATCCCCGTTCTGAAGGGTGTAATCCATCGGCACAATACGCCCGTTGACCATCGCCCCGACGCACTTGTGTCCGATCTCCGTGTGGACTGCGTACGCAAAATCGATCGGCGTCGAGCCGCCCGGCACAGAGATAACCTTGCCTTGCGGCGTAAATACGAAGACTTCGGTCGAGAGGACGTCGGTCTTGATGTGATCGAGAAACTCGGACGGCTCGGAGGTCTCGCTCTGCCCCTCCAGGGCCTGACGAACCCACGCGAGCTTGCGGTCCATGTCGTCGACGCGGGATTTTTGCTCCTTATACTGCCAGTGCGCCGCGATGCCGTACTCGGCGAGGCGGTGCATCTCCCACGTGCGGATCTGCACCTCGAGCGGTTCGCCACTGGGCCCGACGAGCGTCGTGTGCAGGGATTGATACATATTCCCCTTCGGATTCGCGATGTAATCGTCGAACTGCCCCGGTATCGGCTTCCAGATGGTATGTACGAGGCCGAGGACCTGGTAGCACTCGGCCACCGTCCCCACGATCACGCGCAACGCCAGCAGGTCGTAGACCTGGTCCAGGGAGAGGTTTTTGCGCTGCATTTTTTCGTAGATGCTGTAATAGTGTTTGGGGCGTCCGCTGATCTGTACGTCGACGCCCTCTTCCTTCACGCGCTCGGAGAGGATCTCCATCGCCTTTTTGATGACGGTCTCGCGTTCCGGCATCTTTTTGCGGACACGCCTGCGAATGTCGTAGAACATCTCCGGATCGAGAACGCGAAACGAGAGATCTTCCAGTTCTCGCTTGATGTGGTAGATGCCCAGGCGGTGCGCGAGGGGTGCGTATATCTCCAGCGTCTCCTGTGCGATCGCGACCTGCTTCTCCCGCTTGTGCGCCTGAATGGTGCTCATGTTGTGCAGGCGATCCGCAAGCTTGATCAGAACCACGCGGATATCCTTGGCCATGACGAGGAACATTTTGCGAAGATTCTCGGCCTGATAATCGACCACGTTTTTGAAGGGAAGTTTGCCGAGCTTCGTCACGCCGTCGACAAGGGTGGTGACGTCCGATCCGAAACGTTTCTCCAGTTGCTCCGCCGTGATCTCGGTATCCTCGATGACGTCGTGCAGCAGAGCCGCGATGAGCGTCTGCGTATCGAGCTGCATGTCGGAAAGAACGGCTGCGGCACCGAGCGTGTGAACGATGTATGGGTCACCACTGTAGCGTCGCTGCCCGGCGTGGGCTTCCGCGGCGAAGACGAAGGCGTCTCCGACCTGTTTCAAATCCTCTTCCTGCAGGTAGCGCGACGCCCTCGACCAGAGCTCCTGCCATGCGATGCGCACGTTGGTAACGCGCTGATCCTCGGGAATGCGCCCGATGTAACTCTCCATCATCGTGCGCATGACGCGGTCGTTTTTGAATTTCAGCGCGGGAGACAAGACCGGCGCCTTCTGTTCTACAGGGGCATGATCCTCCCTCTCCGTCGACAATTCGTTTTTTGCCCTCTTCTCTTCATCCATTCGATATCGCCCTACGCCGCCGGCATTACGATTTTTTCCAGCACGAGTTGAAGGTTCTCACTGCAACGCCAGAAGTCGATCCGCGGTTTGTACACCCAACCGGAAGGAGCGCGATCGGCGTTGAGAAGATGCTCACCGCTGAAACCCAGCAGTGCGCACCCCTCCACGAAAATGCGGACGTGATTGCCCTTCCGTCCCAAGGGCTCGGCACAAATATTCCCCTCCTGAGAACAGTAGAGCAATGGGTGAGAGTTGCCGACGCCGAACGGGCCGAGCTTCTCCGCCTCTTTCCATGAGGGGATGTCGAGGTTGGCGGGCGACCAGCGGAGGATATCCTGCTTTTCCTGCGGCAGGCTGGCACCGGCCAGGATTTTCTCCAAACGGGAGCGAACGCCCGGCCATCTGTCGCTCTCCACGCTGAAACCGGCTGCCATGCGATGGCCGCCCCAGCTCATAAGCTCCTCGGAGATTTCATCCAGCATCGCCTCAGCATCCCCGCCGGGGGGGACGCGAAGTGTGCCCCGTACGATCGAACGCTGCGCCGGAGCCGCGAGCACCACGGGGATGTCTCTCTGGGCGCAGATCCGGCTCGCTACGCTGCTCAACACGCCCGCCGGCCAGTCCTCCCCATAAAGAACGTGCCTGAAAGCGGAGTTCCCCCCGATCGCCGACTCGACATCGCTCACGATCTTCGTCGACATATCGCGGCGTTTTTGATTGAGATTGATCAGCGTCGCGACGTGTTCCTCGATGTCGCCGCTGGGGAAAAAAATCTTCATTGCGAGATCCGCTAGTTCGAGGCGTCCAGCCGCATTCAGGCAGGGAATCAGGCGCATCGCCAGCGAGTCCGTGTCGAGCGCCGATATGTCGATGCACATTCCCCTCATCAGGGAAGCAAGCCCACGTCTCGGAGAGACGCGCATCATGCGGATGCCCTCTCGGACGATCGCCCGGTTGGCGGGTGAAGTCATAGGAACGCAGTCCGCAACGGTTGCGAGCGCCGTAATATCGAGGCGCTGCATAAGCCAGTCGCGAGGCGCCAGCTCGTTCTTCCACGCCCAGCTCCAGACCACACCCGCCGCACAGAGGCTGCGGGCAAGGTCATTTCCGTCAATGTGCGGGTTGATCAGGGCCTCGCTCGACGCAAAATCTCCTCTGGCAAGGTGGTGATCGAAAATAATTACGGGGATTCCTTTGGAGCGGGCGACAGCCGCAGCTTCCGTGCTCTGCGTACCGCAGTCGACAACCACGAGAAGGTCGCAGTGACGCTTCGTCCTGGCGATGGTTTCCACTACGTCGGGGTGAAAACCGTAGCCCTGATTGAATCGGTGCGGAATATAATAGCGGACGCTCGCTCCCCTGAGCAGGGCGAGCTCCATCATGAAGGTCGTCGCTGCGATGCCGTCGACATCATAGTCCCCGTAGACGACGACATTACTCCCTTCTCCGATGGACGACCAAGCGGCACGTGCTGCCCCCACGGCCGAACCAAGGTCGATCTGCCCAAGCCAGCAGTCGAGGTCGGGCGAAAGCCAGACCTTGCGCCCCTCGTCCGCGGAATCAGGCGTCACTCCCTTCATCCAGAGAAGTGAGGCAAGAAACGGGGAACAGCATAATTCCGAAGCCAGGTTTTCTACGGGGCCCTCCGGCTCCCATACCCGGAGGCTCTCTTCGCTGCAGGACGGAATCAACCGGACATCCGCTCCGTTTCCCCCGCGCCCGACGACTCAGAAGCAGATGGCATCGGCTCGTCCGCCAGCCCGACATATGGTTTTCCCACGATGGCGTATTCTGATTGCGAACCGACTCTTCCGATTGCAGAGAGAAGGGAGGATTTTTCCTCCTCCAGAGCGGCAATTTTTTTATCCCTGTCCTTTATTTGGGAGCGGTATTTCGCGCGGAGTTCAAGAGAGGCAAAGAGAGAGAAAGTCCACATAATGACGGCGCCGACCGAAAAAAGAAGAACCTCCCAGACTCCCTGCGGAAAGACATGTTCGAATACAAAAAAACGGACGGTGACCTCACCGACATTTTGAAAAACATATATCGCAGCCAGCAACATCGACGCAGCTATGGCAAGAGCGTAGCTCCTCATGATCATACCCCCTCCAGTGGCATGGGCAAATTTTAAACCGCTTTTCCTATGTTACCCTCTGAACTCGGTCAAAACAATAGCAACTTACAGGGCGGTAAAAATATTTTCGTGATTATACCATGGAGGAAAGGTGAAACCGTCCGGCTACCTCAATCGCAGGGTACCTTTGCGTTTATTACGGCTCGACGAAACAGATGATTTATGCTAGATTCTCTTGGTAATTAATAACAAAGGGGGAACTAAGAATGAGACAATGGGAGAGAGAACTAAAAACAAAATTTCTTGGAGCGAAACGAGGATGGGTCGCGCTATTTGCCGTGCTTTTCCTTCTCCTTCATTCAGGTGGAGCGTGGGCAGCCATGGGAGAAGTCTCCTCCTTCTCCCTCCTCGACGATAAGACGAGGGATATCGTCGGCAAAGGGACGACAACCGGCCCGGACGGCGTCATGGACGCAGGCTTTACGTTCAACCTCCGCGGAAACGGCGCGCTCACCCGCGTCATTCTGGTCAACACGACCAGCGGCAAACGCTGGGATACTTCCACCGCTTCCGGCAATCCGATTCTCGGTGTGCTGAGCGATAAGGGGGAGTTGCTGAACTCCGGCGGAGAAATGGTTCTTTACGCCTTCGTATTCGGAGCACGCCTGTCCATATGGATCAACGACAGGGACACGACGCTCGCAAACGACGTGACTTATGAGGTAACCGCCTATTTCGTCGACAAGACGACGGCAAAGGCGACCGTCAACGTAAAGGGAATCGCGCAGCAGACGGCGACGACGCCTGCGCAGACTTCGACGACAGGCAAAACGACAACGATCTCCTCCGCCATTCTCCAGGGACAAAAGAACGAGGATTTTGCCGGCCCCGCGACGACCAACAAGAAAATAGGCAAGAGCGGCAAGAACGACTGGATGACGGAAGTCAACCTGAACGCGGTCGGCACCATCACGGGATTCCGGCTACGCAACACGTCCGGCCCCGCCGGCACATGGGATACCTTCCCGAACAGCAACAATCCGCTGATCGCCGTCATGTCCGACGGGTCTGTCACGCTGCCGAAAATTTTCAACAAGGATGACGGAAGCGTCTCCATTCCCATCAGCGGCGATATGACCTTCTACCTGCTGGTCGAAGACAGCGGCAGCCTGGGCGAGCGCCGGACGGCCACCGTTCTCTCCGTCTACATGGGCGATAAAGTCACCGAGGCGGTCGTCACGAAAAATCTTCCCGAGACGGGGACCAGTTTCGATGTCGTCTCCTTCGACTACAACGGACGCGGCAAGTACGATTTCGTGAGCGACAGTTCGAAACTGGAGTCCAATCTCGTTCCAGATCACGGGCTTGCACTGACACTGGCGGCACGGGGCACGGTCAACGGCGTCCGCATCACCGGTTCATGGGACGGCAAAGATGGGAAAAAAGTCTCGAAGACATGGGACACGATACCGGGCAACACAACGCCCCTCGTCGCCGTGACGCGCAAGGACGGGAAATTGCAGAACAAGGCCGATTCGACGATCTCGATCCCCGTAAGCGGCAAAGATACGCTTTATTTCTGGATCGACAACGAGGACGAGATCGGCAATAATCCCAACTTCCGCGCCGATATCGCATTCTCCGACGGCCGCATACTCACCGCGACCTGGAGCAAGGCGACCACGACGCCTGTCGACACCGGCACCGCAAAAGAAGAAATCCGCACCATCAAAATGACCGCGAAACCCGCTCCTCTGAAGACGGGGGTCGTGGGAAAAACGGAGGCCCCCGCCTCCGGCTCCAAAAACAACATGTCGATGATCGTCCGGGTGAGAGGCAACGGGACGATCACGCGGATGTCCTTCGCCAACCAGTCGGCGGCCGGAAGTTGGGACACGACGCCCGGCAACAAAATTCCGCTCCTCGGCGTGCGTCAGAATTCGAAACTCCTCAACGCCAAGGACGGGACGATCAAGATTGCCGTCAAAAAAATGGCCGATCTTGAACTCGTCGTGGAGGACAACGGGAGCGTTAAAAAGGGCAACGCTCGCTTCCTGCTCTCGATCGCATGGAGCGACGGCTCGATCACGAAAGAGCTGCTCGCCTGGTAAGAGCGTAACCGGCACAAAAAAGTGCCGCGAGCGCGGGCTCGCGGCACTTTTTATACTTGCGCTTTTACAGTCACGCGTATATCTTCGCCTCTTCCTGCCCCTTCATCACCCGCATGACGCCATCGGCGAGAGCCTGCATCTCGTCCTCTCCGGGATAAACGGAGATTGGCGCAATCCATTCGACGAGAGCGCGTATGTCCTCGCACAGAGCCTGGTCTCGTACCATAAGGCCCGTCAGGATGATTGTATCGACCTTGCCGCTTAGAACCGCCGTGCATGCGCCGATCTCCATGGTCAACTGATGGAGAAATGCCTCTACCACCATGCGCGTTTTGCGATCTCCCGATTTTAATCGTCTCACGATCTCGTTCCAGTCGTTGGTGCCCAGGTGTGCAACAAATCCCCCGACGCCAAGTATGCGAGTTTTGAGTTCGTCCTTCGAATATTTTCCGGAGAAGCAGAGATCGATGAGGGCGATCGATGGCAACGTTCCGCAGCGCTCCAAGGACATGGGCCCCAGTCCGCCATAAACGTCGTTTACCTCAACGACCCGCCCTGCCTTGTGCGCGCCGATCGAAATCGTCTCGCTTATGTCACATACGACGAAATTGCACTCCTTAACGGACTTGCCAAGCCTCTCCGCCTCGCGATGGGAGACCGCCTTCTGGTTGAGAGCGTGAAAGACGGATTTGCGGCGAATCTCCGGGAGGCCGGTCATATGCGCGGCTTCGCTCATTTCATCGATGATCGGCGGATCGACGATGTAGACATACTTGCAACCGGCAACATTCGCCAACCGAGCGGCAAGCGGGGCACCCAGGTTGATCGCCCTCTCGCCATACCTGCACGAAATAAGATCCTGCAGCATTTTAACATTTACGGCATACGTGCCTCCTTCCAAGGGATGCAGCAAACCACCCGTGGCAACGAAGGCTCCGATCGTCTTAATGTCGGTTTCTTTGCGCTCCAGAAGCTGTTTGATAAGGCCGAAGCGAAAATCTTCCTGTGCAATAATAGAGGTAAATTTTTCCAACTCGGAAAGTTCGTGATGCAGCGTCTCGGACCACACGTGCGCGTTGTTTTCGAACAATGCCACTTCAGTAGTGCTGAAGACAGGGTTTATTGCCAGGATTTTCACTACTTCGAGACCTCCTCGCATATCGCTAAAATGTCACATATTCTTTCTTTCTTTATGTTTCGACTGATAGAGAATACACCAATATCCCACTTGTGGCTATATAATTTGAAAGGTCTATGGAGGTTGAAATCATGTGGTCGTCTATATTGGGTATTTTTTTTCTATATCTTTCCGGAACTGCCGGATACATTGTTTTTCGACGCCTTCACCTCCCCCTGCCTGCACTATTGGGGTCGCTCGCCGCTACGGCAACGCTCGCGATCGTCGGCCTATTCCCTCTGGAGGCTCCCGTCGGTGCGATGTCCGCGTTCTGCAAGATTGCCATCGGCATCATGATGGGCCGCCGTATCAATCGGGACTCTCTTCGAATGATCGCCCAACTGATCGGTCCCGCGCTGCTCATCTCCATCTGGATGATACTGCTGTCCGTCGCAAGTGGGGAGATGCTCGCACGCCTTGCGGATATCCCTCTTTCGACCGCCTTGATCGGCTGCACGACGGGCGGCGTCAGCGAGATGGCGATCTTCGCCCTTTCGAAAAATTACGACGTGGCGACCATCACCGTCATCCAATCGTTCAGGCTCGTCGGCGTACTGGCAATGACTCCCTGGCTTGCGCAGAGGTGGTCGTCGCGACTCAAGGGAAAAGGACAATCCTTCTCGAGCGCCGCGAGCGTCTCCGGTATAACGGACATGTGCCTTCGCCTCTTCTCTTTGACCGAAATAATCTTGCTGGTCTCCCTCGCCGCGCTGGGAGGCATCGTCTTCCAATTCCTGAACATTCCCGCGGGCACCATGCTGGGAGCGCTTGTTTTATCCGGAGGAATGGGCATTGTTTGCAACAAGACATACCCCTTCCCTCAAAAGATAACGACCGCCGCACAGATCGGCATCGGCATTGCCATCGCCCGCCAGTTTGGGCCGGAGCAGCTGGAGACGTTGTCGAACGTTCGTTTTTTGTCGGCCGCCGTTTTCTCGACCGGGTTCGTCGTAGCCGGCACATTGCTGCTCGGCTATCTGTTGCAGAAGATGACGCAATGGAATCCCCTCACCTGCCTCCTCTCTACCTCGGCGGGCGGACTCAGCCAGATGGTACTCGTCGCCGAGGAGATGAAAGCCGACCCCCTTATCATCGGTGTATTGCATCTCGCCCGCTATCTGGCCATCGTTTCCTGTATGCCCTTTTTGATTACGTATCTCCTTCCGTAAGAAGGAAAGAGACGGTTACACATATATCAAATAAATTGTAATGAATTGCGCTGTTAATATACAACAAAACAACATAAATTTTATCTCGCTTCAAGTAATACGCATTTTACGCCCCGCATTATCACATATTTCGCAATACGCCTTTATTAATTAAGTACTTCTATGGATTCAAAATTCCACCGTAGCATGTAAGGTCGCTTTTATCTAAAGCGTGCATACGCGCGAGAAAGGGTGATCTGCATGTTGGATTTGGTGGGAAGCCACCTTAATTTCAAGGTCCTGTTTATCAGCAGAGACTTGGGCACCGATACGGCCACCGGGCGTGCTGCCTATGCCCTGATCGAGGACCTTGGAAACGAGGAGGCAAAAGTCATTGAGGCTGTTTCCGCGGACGACGCGATGGCGATCGTCGCCTCGGACGCCACAATCCAGTCCGTAATCCTCGACTGGAATCTCCCGGCGGACGACGATCACGACGAAGCGATCGCGATTTTGGATGCCGTCCGCTCCAGATCCGATACGCTGCCGGTCTTTCTGATGTCGGACAGGGGGAATGTGCAGGAGATCCCCGTCGATGTCATCGGCAAGGCGAACGACTTCATCTGGCTGCTCGAAGATACGCCCGATTTCGTCACAGGACGCATCATCGCGGCGGCGACTCGCTACCGGCACACGCTCCTGCCTCCGATGTTCAAGGCGCTCGTCGAATTCTCCCGCGTCCACGAGTATTCATGGCACACGCCGGGACACACCGGTGGGACGGCGTTTTTGAAATCCCCGGCCGGGCGCGCTTTTTTCAATTATTTCGGCGAGAATCTGTTTCGTTCGGATCTGTCGATCTCCGTCGGCGAGCTGGGTTCGCTGCTCGATCACTCCGGTCCCATCGGAAAGGGCGAGGAGTATGCCGCGGGCGTCTTCGGCGCTCACCGCACGTACTACGTCACCAACGGCTCGTCTACCTCGAACAGGATCATACTCATGGCGAGCGTCACACGCGACCAGGTCGTCCTCTGCGATCGCAACTGCCACAAATCCGTCGAGCACTCCATGACCATGACAGGCGCGATCCCCACATACCTCATGCCCTCCCGCAATCGCTACGGTATCATCGGTCCCATCTATCCCGACAAACTTTCTCCCGAGGGCATCAAAAAGGCCGTCTCGGGAAACAAACTCGTCTGCGGCGATGTCGACCCCGCACCTGTGCACGCCGTCATCACCAACTCCACATACGACGGCCTCTGTTACAACGTCTCCCGCGTGGAGGAGCTGCTCGGACAGACGGTCGACCGCCTGCACTTCGACGAAGCGTGGTACGGTTACGCGCGATTCAACCCCATTTACAGGGAACGCTTCGCGATGCACGGGAACCCGGCGGAGTACGAGCCGGACCGCCCGACCGTCTTCGCCACGCAATCCACGCACAAGCTCCTCGCCGCGCTCTCACAGGCGTCGATGATTCACGTCCGCGACGGACGCAAGAGCATCTCGCACGCCCGCTTCAACGAGTCGTTTATGATGCACGCATCCACCTCGCCGCAGTACGCCATCATCGCCTCGAACGACGTCAGCGCCGCTATGATGGACGGCCCGGGCGGGCAGGCTCTCACGACCGACTCCATTCGCGAGGCTGTCGCCTTTCGTCAGATGGTCTCGCGCATCCACGCGGATTACAAAGAACAGGGCAGCTGGTTCTTCAATACCTGGCAACCTGAAGAGGTAGAGGAAAATGGCCAGAAGGTTCCCTTCTACGAAGCGTCGGAGGAGACGCTGATCACGGATCCAAACTGCTGGGTTCTTCACCCCGGAGAGAAGTGGCACGGCTTCAAGGATCTCGAGGACGGCTACTGCATGTTGGACCCGATCAAGGTCTCTGTCATCACTCCCGGCATGGGCGACGACGGCAGCCTGCTGAAGCATGGCATACCGGCTTCGATCGTCACGATGTACCTCGATATGGAGGGAATCGTCGTGGAAAAGACGACGGATTTCACGATTCTTTTCCTCTTCTCCCTCGGGATCACGAAGGGCAAATGGGGCTCGCTGCTGAACGCGCTGCTCGATTTCAAGCGCGACTACGACGCCAATACACCTCTTTCCAGAGTATTGCCCCACCTGGCCGAGGAGCACCCGGAGCGCTACGGCTCGATGGGTCTGCACGACCTTGCAGACGAAATGTTCGAAGCCATGCGCAAACTGCGCACCACCGCGTATCTGTCGGAGGGTTTCTCCGTCCTGCCGGAGCCGAAAATGACCCCGGTAGAGGCGTACGAGCTCCTTGTCAAGGGAGAGATCGAGCCGGTGCCGCTGTGTAAAATAGCGAATCGAACCGTCGCCACGGGAGTCGTCCCCTATCCACCGGGGATTCCGCTTCTCATGCCCGGTGAGAACGCGGGGCCTGACGACAGCCCCATGATCGGATATCTGCGTTCGCTGGAGGCGTTCGACGCGCGCTTCCCCGGCTTCGGGCACGACACCCACGGCGTGGAAGTGGAAGAGGGGAAATACCACATTCTGTGCATCAAGGAGGTATAAGCGATGGCGGAAGAGGTTGCATTGACAGACAACTCGAATAAAATCGGCGTAAAGGCCGCAACTCTCATGGTCGCCGGCAACATGATGGGTTCGGGCGTCTTCATGCTGCCGGCCAACTTGGCGAACACCGGCGGCATCGCGATATTCGGCTGGCTCATCACCATCGTCGGATCCGTGTCGTTGGCGCTGGTCTTCGCCAAACTGGCCGCGATCGATCCTGCTGCGGGCGGTCCCTATGCCTACACGCGCAAGGCCTTCGGCGACTACCTCGGTTATCAGACGAACCTTGTCTACTGGCTGGCGAATGTCGTCGGAAACGTCGGGCTCGCGGTCGCCGGCGTCGGCTACCTGACGACGTTCTTTCCGGCGCTGAGGACCCCGCTGACGTCTGCGCTGGCCCAGATCGCCATCATCTGGCTCTTCACCTACGCCAATATCCTCGGGCCGAAGACGGTCGGTAAAATTCAATCGTTCACGACGTCCTTCGCTCTGGTGCCGATTCTTGGCATCGCGATCATCGGCTGGTTCTGGTTCAACCCGGCGACCTACACGGCCGGATGGAACGTATCGGGGCACAGCCCACTGAGCGCGATCGGGACCACACTGAACTTTACGCTCTGGGCCTTCATCGGCGTGGAAAGCGCCTCGGTCTCGGCTGGGGTCGTCGAGAATCCGTCGAAAAACGTGCCGATCGCTACCGTTGGCGGCGTTCTGATCGCAGCTGTCTGCTACGTGCTCAGCTCGACGGTCATCATGGGAATGATCCCGAATAAGGAGCTGATCGCTTCGTCTGCGCCGTTCGTCGACGCGGCGCAGATCGCACTGGGCCCGATCGCCGGCAAAGCGGTGGCCGTCTGCGCGGCAGTAGGATGCCTCGGTTCTCTCGCCGGCTGGACGCTCCTGGTCGGGCAGACCGCGAAGGCCGCGGCCGACGACGGACTCTTCCCCAGCCTCTTCGCGAAGGTCAACGCGAAGGACGTTCCTTCCCTCGGCCTGGCCGTCGTGGCGGTCATCATGACCGTACAGGTGCTGGCGACGATGTCGCCGACCGCCAGCAGCCAATTCGGCAAGATCGCGTCCATCGCGGTCATCATGACGCTACTGCCGTATATCTATTCGGCAATCGCGCTGAAGGTGCTCGGATGGCACAAGATGGACAACAAGTCGTACTTCAAATACTCCGTGATCATCATCATCGCGGCGGTGTACAGCCTTTGGGCCATGGTAGGCTCCGACGGCGAGCAGACGCGCTGGTCGCTGATCTTCGTCGTTGCGACGATCGTCTTCTACGCAGTCGCACTCAACCACAAACGCGACGTCGAGGAGGGACATCTCCGCCCCGAAGGCCCGGTGCCCAATTGGGTCAAGTACATGGTGCTCGGCATAACCATCGCCGCACTGGTACTGATGTTCTGGGTTTCTGTCGGACGACACGGGAACCTTACGCTGCACCAACGCGGACACGCAACGCCGATTCCGCAGACGCAAAGTTCGCAGTAAAACAAGACGCACAAACACAGACGGACAGCCGCAGACGTCGCTCATCGGGCGCCTGCGGCTGTCCGTTTGCGTTGCGCTTACGCCTTTTGATCAGCGGGGCAGCATCACGGCGTTCGCGAGCAGGCCGACGATACAGGCCTCGAGTTCGATCCCTTCATCCCGGGCAATCTCTGCGATCTTTCTGTGCAGGGATCCCGGTATGTTCACGAGAATTGCGCCGCCGAAACCCTCGTCCGACGGTTCGGGAATCTTCGCCCCGTTCTCCAGCAACTGCCTGAATAGCTCGGCCTTGTTCTGCTCGAGGGAGGCAAGGGCTTTCGCGGGCGTATCGCCCCACCCCGTAGCAGAGGCCGAGCCCAGCAGAGGGATCGTCGCGACGCAACCGCCGCCGTACTGTGCGGGCAGCTCCTTCATATCGACCGTATAATCGAGGCTCATATAGTATTCGAGCGTCTTTTCCACAGTTTGTCCCCTCACTTCGAGAAATCGTACGGCGGCCTGTAAACGCCGTTCTCGGTGACAATCGCGGCAATCAACGCCGCGGGAGTGACATCGAAGGCGGGGTTCCAAACCGATATCGCCTCGGGTACCCGCTTGCCACCCGGCAGCAGGCGAACCTCCTCCGCGCCGCGCTCCTCGATCGGGATCTCGCAACCTTCCGAGAGAGAACGGTCGAACGTACTTTCGGGAGCCGCAATATAAAAAGGGATTTTGTGATACGCGGCCAGCACGGCAAGGCCGTACGTGCCGATCTTGTTGGCCGCGTCTCCGTTCGCGGCGATGCGGTCCGCGCCCACGATCACGGCGTCGATCTTCTGTTTGCCCATCAAATAGCCCGCCATCGAATCGCAGATGACAGTGACGTCGAAACCGTCCTCCGCCAGCTCCCAGGCGGTGAGGCGCGCACCCTGCAACAGCGGCCGCGTCTCGTCCGCATACACTTTTACGATCTCCTTGCCGGCCTCGCGTGCGGAACGCAGGATGCCGAGCGCCGTGCCGTGCCCACCGGTCGCAAGCGCCCCTGCGTTGCAGTGCGTCAGGATCGTTGCCTGCTGTGGCAGAAGCGCGGCGCCGAACGAGCCCATCCTTTTGTTGCCCGCCACATCCTCGTGATGGATCGACCCGGCCTCGAAGAGCAGCCGGGAGAGGAAAATATCGTCCGGCTCCTCCGCCTCCCGCTCCGCGACGGCGCGCATGCGTCCAAGCGCCCAGAAGAGATTCACCGCCGTCGGACGCGTCGCGGCCAGCTGGTAAATGAAGTTTTCCAGATTCCGACGATCCGCCCTCGCACCGATGACCACGCCATAAGCCGCCGCGATGCCGATCGCCGGCGCTCCGCGCACGGCCAGCGTGCATATCGCCTCCGCCACGTCCGCCACGCTTCGGCACTCGAGAAAGACAATTTCCTCAGGCAGTGCGCGTTGATCCAGGACACGAAGCGAATCGCCGGTCCATGCGACTGTTTCCGGAACCATACAGACACCTCCCGACACGTTTCTTTCAAAGAAACACTTTGCCTGATCCATTATACCGTTGGGTACGAAAAAACGGACAGGGTCCCCTGTCCGCAACATGACCATATAGTTTACTGCCGATATCCGGTGAGTCAGGATTCGTCCAGGCGAACCATCGCGCGCATCAGGCACTCCGCGCCGCGGATCATATCGTCCTCCGGCGTGAATTCCTCTTTCGAGTGGCTAACGCCCTTCACACTCGGTACAAAAATCATCCCCGCCGGCATAACCCTTGCGATGGGAGACGAATCGTGCGAAGCGCCGCTCGGCATTTTCCGGTAACGCATACCGCATTCGTCGCAAACTGTGCAGATCGTCGAAATCACGGACGCATCGAGTGCAACGGGCTGTTTTTCACCGATCGTCTCAACCGACACCTCACAGCCGTATTGGCACATCGCCACAGCCCTGAACCTGCCCGCTACTTCCGACATGACATCTCGGCTCAACGAACGAATTTCAAGTATAAATTCCACACACGCCGGCACGATGCTGACGTGCCCCGGCGAGATTTCAAACGTGCCCACGTTGCACACGAAATCTTCGTCGCCGTTGTGTCCCTCCACCCAGGCAAACCAGTCGTTTATAATCTTCGCGGCAGTTTTCATCGCGTCGCGGCGATCTTTCATCGGGGTTGTTCCGGCGTGGTTCGCCGTACCTGCCACTCTCACACGATGACGGGATATCCCCACAATGCCCGTTGGAACCCCGATTTGTTTTTTTTCGTTCCAAAGCACAGGCCCCTGTTCGATGTGCAGTTCGAGGCTCGCACGATAATCCCCCGGATCTATCTTCGCCCCCAACAGAGCGTCAAGATTCATGCCGTAACGGACAAGCGCACCTTCGGGAACATCTTCGGCCTTCAAGACTCCGGAAAACACCCGGCTCCCGAACGTGCCGCCAAGCGGCCCGCCCTCTTCCGCGTTGAAAGCCGCAATCTCCAGCGAGTGACGGTTTTCGTACCCCCCATCCCTGATCGCGCATACAGCTTCAAGGGCGGAGAGGATACCGAGAGGCCCGTCGTAAACACCACCGTTCGGCACGGAATCCAGGTGAGAGCCGGAGAGTATCCGGCGACGTTTTTTTTCGGGATCCCTGCCTTCGAGAACGCCGAACAGATTCCCCGCCGCGTCCACTCTCGTCGCAAGGCCGTTTTTTTCCATCAGGGTTTTCAGGAAATCCCGCGCCTCGAAAAACGCGGCGCTCCCCGCTTCGCGGTTCAGACCCTCCGGCGTCGCGCCAATACGCGCGAGATCCGCAAAATTTTTCAGAAAACGCTCTCTGCTTACGAGAGGCTGCCGTCTCATCTTATTTTTCTCCTAACCTCAGGTGTTTGCCCTCTTTGCCGGAGGCGTCGACGCGACCGTCGCGGACGATCCTTGTGCCTCTCAACCAGACGGAATCGAGATAGCCGGGCAGGCGCCAGCCTTCGTAGACTTTCGCCGTATTCCTTGCCATCGTCTCCATCTTCGAAGCCTCGACCGTCCATTCTCGTTCCAAATCGACCAGCAGCAAATCGGCATCCGCTTCGACTCGAATCGCCCCCTTACGCGGATAGAGGCTGAATGCCTTCGCCGGGTTCGTCGACACCAAGTCGACCGCGCGCCGCAGGGAAATTTTTTTGTCGGCCACCGCCCTGAGCATCAAGCCGAGGCGCGTCTCGATGCCGGGGAAACCGGACGGCGCGACGAAAATATCCTCCGGGCAGCGCTCCTTCTCCTCCACCGTGAACGGCGCGTGGTCGCTGCCGACCGTGTCGATGCTGCCGTCCATCACGTAATCCCACATCCTGTCGACGAGCGATTGCTCTCGCAACGCCGGGTTGCATTTCGCGTACGAACCGTACTCGATAAGGGCCTGGTCGGAGAGGTAGAGATAATGCGGACAGGTCTCGATCATGACGTCGACGCCGCGGGCCCGCGCCGCCAGCGCAAGCTCGACGGCCTCGGGCGTGGATATGTGAACGAGGTAAAGAGGGGTTTTCTCGAGTTCGGCCAGGCGAATGAGGCGCTCTACCGCCATTACTTCGACAATCGGCAATCGGGAGTTCGCGTGCTCGATCGGCGACGTTCTCCCCTGGCTGCGCAGCTTGGCGATGTTTCCGGCGACGAGATCGTTGTCCTCCCCGTGGGCCGCAATCTTGAGCCCGGTCTTCGCGACTTCGCGGATTACCTCATAAAGTTCGAAATTGTTCTTGCTGGTAAGGCCCTCGAATTCCTTGTCGCGCCCCTCCGGGGCACCGTGCAGAAAAGTCTTGTATCCAACCACGCCGCACGCGGCGAGTTTCGCGATCTGATCGACGTGCTGCCCTCCTGCCGCACCCAAAAACGCCACATCGACAAAGGAGCCATCCTCCACTGCGTCGATTCTCGTCTGAAGAATCTCCGGGCTGAACTGCGGCGGCGTCGATATCGGGTGTTCGATGACGGTTGTGACGCCTCCCGCCGCGGCCGCCTTCGTCCCGGTCAGAAACGTCTCTCTGTGTGCGCTGCCCGGATAGCGGATGTGCACATGTGGGTCGACACCACCCGGTAAAAGATACATACCCCTTCCGTCCACAACTTCCTTCGTTCCAAAGGAACCCTCCAGAAACCCCGATAAAAAGGCTTCGTCACCCATGGCCGCGATCTTGCCGTCCTTGATGGCAACCCCACCGTAAAATTCTTCTGTATCGCTCAACACGCATGCGCCATGCACGACAAGATCCATCATGTGATTTTCTCCTTCCGATATGTCAGCTCTCGCGACACCCCCCCTTCTCGTCCAGAGGATTTTCAAGGGCAGACTCCGCAAGCCGGAGCATTTCTTTGCTCCACTCCAGTTCCTTTCCCTCAAAGTCGAACCTTGGGCCTGCGATGGACAGGCCGGCAACCAGTTCGCCCCGCTGGTCGAGTATCGGCACGGCTATGGCAGCCGCGCCGGGGTCAAGCTCCTCTATGCTGACGGCATATCTGTTTTTTCTTATTTTCTCGAGTTCCGTGCGCAATCGCCCCGGCTCCGTAATGGTGAAGGGCGTGTATGACTTCAGCGATCCGTTTAGAATCTCCTCGCACAGTTCGCGCGGTGCAAAAGCAAGCAACGCTTTTCCGCTTGCCCCTGCATGCAGCGACCCCTTGGAACCAACCTGCGAATCAACGCGAATGCGTTTGTTCGATTCGATCGTATGCAGGCAAACTGTCTGTTTTCCCTCCAGTACACTCAATATCACAGTCTGACCGCAGAAATCGGAAATCCGTTTCATGATGGGGTGCAGCTGTTTTACCAACCCCATGCGAAGGCGCGACTGAGAGGCGAGCACCAACAGGCGCAAACCGATGCGATAGTTGTTATCCTCCCCGCCCTGATAAACCCAACCTTCCTCCTTGAGGGCCTGAAGCATCCTGTGAAGCGAGCTCTTGGGGACGCCGCACTCCGCGGCGATCTCCCGGATTCCGACATCTCCCTCATATTTGTTGAGAGTCGTTAGAATCTGCGTCATTGCACGCGCCAGATCGTTTACTTTCGATGACATGTCGACATTCCCCCGGCGCTGGGCCGGCGTCAGTCGGCTCCAGCATTATTTTTTCGTGCTCGTATGCTCCTCGACGATCCAAATTCCGTCATGTTCTTCGAAGCGATCGCCGCGCGCCACGCTCTCTATGGCGAGTATTATTTTATCGTATCCGGTACATCTGCAGATGTTGCCGGATATGCCGAATTTGATTTCTTCCCGCGTCGGCTTCGGATTCTTATCGAGCAACGCCTTTCCCGCCAATATCATGCCAGGCGAGCAGTAGCCACACTGTATGGCGCCATGCGCGATAAAGGCTTTCTGCACGGGATGCAACTCGTCACCCCTTGCGAGACCTTCAATAGTGGTGACGCTGGAGCCGTCGAGGTCTCCCGCCTGCACGAGACATGAAGTCACAAGCTCCCCATTCAGGATGACCGAACAGGTTCCGCACTCCCCTTCGTTGCAACCGCACTTCGTACCCGTCATATTCAGATCGTCGCGCAAAATTTCCAGAAGGGAGCGACTCGGAGCGACATCGAGATTCGTATCCTTGCCGTTGAGTTCGAATTTTACCTGTACTTTTTCCATAATCCCTACCCCCTCTTTTCAAAGGCAAGGTTCAAAAGCAGCTCCTGCACAAGAGCCCCCACCGCCTCGTTGCGGTACCACTCGGAGCCTCGCACGTCCGAAATCGGCGACGCATCGGCGATCGCGGCCAGAGCAATCGCCTTGAAATCGAGTTTCTCAAGAGCGATCCCTTCCATCTGTGCCTCTGCCCGCGTGGCTCGAATCGGTTTTGGTGCGACCGACCCCAGCGCAATTCGAACATCGCTGCAAACCCCTCCTGCGACGACGAAAGAGATGCCTGCATTGACCACCGCAATATCCGCGGCACGGCGAGGGCCGAGTTTGAGAAACCCCTGCCTCGCCCCTTCCCTCGGTGTTGGAAGCAGAAAGCCCGTCACAATCTCTCCAGGCTCTAGGACACTCTTGCCGGGCCCGACCCAAAAGTCGCCGATTTTCATTTCTCTCGTCTCTCTGCCTTTCGCAATCAAGACCCGCGCGCCCGAAACCAGGAGACCGGGCGCAGTATCGGCACAGGGCGAAGCGTTGCACGCGTTTCCGCCGATCGTCCCAAGGTTGCGGATCTGCGGCGTGCCGATATTGATGGCGCCCGCCGAAAGCGCAGGATAATTCTTCACGATACGCTCGTCCGACGCCACGACGGAGAGCGGTACCGTGCTTCCGAGCAGAAGACCGTCGCGCGACGGAACAATCGCCCCCAATTCCCTGACCCCTTTGATATTGACGAGAACCATGTTTCTTATCGCCCCACGCCTCATCTTGATCATCACGTCGGTTCCGCCTGCAATCGGCATCGCCCCTCCCGCCTGCAGAAGAGCGGATACGTCCTCTATCGTCCTCGGTTTGACATAATTTTTGACGGACATCGCATTCACTCCTTTTTCCCCAGTTCTTCAAGGCCACGCAGGACTTTCTCCGGCGTACAGGGAAGATCGCGAATACGGACGCCGCACGCGTCGTATATCGCATTTGCGACCGCCGGGGCAACCGGGTTCGTCGCGCCCTCGCCGACCCCTTTCGCACCGAGGGGGCCTGTCGGTTCCCAGGTATCCGCAAACGTCATTTCCACATCCGGCATATCCAACGCCGTCAAAATTTTATAATCGCTGAAATTTGCGTTGAGCGGTGCGCCATTCTTGCCGGAGAAATGCGTATCCTCCATCAGCGCATAACCGATGCCCATATGCACGCCGCCCGTTACCTGGCCTTCTACGCTGTTGCGATTGATGATCGTCCCGGTATCGATGCCGGAGACGCAGCGCACGATCTCGACTCGACCGGTGCGCGTATCGACGTCGACCTCCATGAAAAACGTGACGAAGTGCGGGGGGCATGCGGTCGGCCGGATCATCGACTCGGCGGCGATAGTCCCCCACCCGCGCGTATGCCCGTGAAAGACCACTTCCCCGGCCGCTTTGGCGTCCGCCGGTTTATAGTGCGGAAATATCTTCCCATCTTTGATCGCGATATCCTCGACGCCACAGCCGAAGATGCGCCCCCCCCACTCCTGCAGTTGCCCGCGAACATCCGCCGCGGCGGCCACAACGGACTGTCCGGCACCGTAGAGGCCTCGGCTCGCGTGTGTCGGCCCATCGAAGAGCGTCGTGTTCGTATCTCCCTGCTTGACGATGACGTCGTTGTATCGAAGGCCGATCGTCTCCGAGACGAGCGTGGCGTACGCGCTGATATTCCCGCCACCGCAGTCCGCCGCAGCATTGTGCAGCACGATTGTGCCGTCCTCGTTCATTTTGAGCGTCGCGCCGCTGATGTCGATGATAAAACGATTCGGTTTTTCCGACCCGCAGCCGGAGGTGTGGAAACCGCGGGCAAGCCCGATGCCCCTCTTGATCCACGGTTTATCCGGATACGGTATACGCCCCTTCGCGCGGCCCCTTGCGTTCTTCCAGTCGACAGCTTCCGCGCCTTGTTTCAGCAGCTCTTCCGTACCGCAGCTGTTGATCGTGCTGATGACTGCCGGCCCCTGCCCGTAGAACGTGTCTCCCACGCCCAGATTGTTCTTCAGGCGGATATCCATGGGATCGATTGCAAGCAACTCCGCTGCCTCGTCCATCATCTGCTCGACGGCCCACGCGGCCTGCGGGTTGCCCGCGCCGCGCATCGCCGTCAGCGGCGGCGTGTTCGTGTAAACCGCGCGGCCGGACATGCGAAGATTGGGGCATTTATACATCGAAAGCGTAAAACCGGCCGCGAGCATCATCTTCGAGCTGCCGCTGAACGCATAGGCGCCCGTGTCGTCGGTGACGTCGGAGTGCAAAGCCACGAGTGCTCCATCTTTCATGAAGCCCATCTTGACGACGAGGCGCATCGGATGCCTGCCACAGGAAAGGAACATCTCCTCGCGGCTCTTTTCGCCCCGAATCGGCCTTCCCGTGCGGAGTGCGAGAAACGCGCAGATGTTCTCGATAAACCCCGTGTGAATATGCGCCCCGAACGATCCGCCCAGAAAGACCCTGTGGCAGGTCAGCTTGCTCACGGGGATGCCGAGCGAATGGGCGATGTTGATGCGCATGGCGTGAATGCCCTGGCTGGTACCCCAGATCTCGAGCCCGCCCTCCGCATTCGGGACGCAGACGACACAGGTGCGCTCCAAGGGTGCCGGATTCGGCTTCGACGTGTTGAACGTGCGTTCAATGACGAGGTCGGCCTGCGCAAAGCCCGCCCCCACATCGCCGATCGCGACATCCACACGGTCGAAAACGTTCCCCTGAATGTCGACTTCCTTCTGCCCTTTGCGCGCCTCCTCGTGAATCACAGGAGCTCCCTGCGCGAGAGCGGCGTCCATATCCGTGGCGAAGGGAAGAACTTCGTACTCTACTTCGATCAGCTCGAGTGCCTTGCGCGCAATCTCGAGGCTTGTCGCGGCGACAGCGGCAACCCTGTCCCCGACGTGGCGGACGTGTTTCTCCAACAGATAGCTGTCGTAGTACATGACCTCCGGTGCGTGCAAAAACTGATGCATCGAGAGAACCTTCGGCACGTCCTCGTGTGTGATGACGTCGACTACCCCAGGCAAAGCCATTGCCCTGGACGTATCGATTTTTTTTACGACCGCGTTGGCGTGCGGGCTGCGCAGAATTGCACAGTGCAACGTGTCGGGAAAACGCAGGTCGCCAGTGTAGCGCAGTCGCCCAGTAGCTTTCAATAGGGCCTCCTGTTTCGCCTGTCGTTTGCCGGCGATGGCGTAATTTTTCAATGCGACTCCCTCCTAAGCTTTCTCATTCAACGCATATTCTCCGGTTTTCTCGTCGCCAGGGACAACCTTGCACTCGCCTGTTCCCCACTCCCCGTTTTTATCCATGCGATAAAAGACCCAACCGCCCAAAACCCCCGGTAAAGTGGGCCAGCTCAACATAACAACCGTATCCATCTTCACCGGTAACTTCAAAACGATTACGGTTATGATAAGGAGCCACACGGCAAGCGATGCAAAGACGCAATAAAGCCCGGTTTTGCAGTTCATCTTTACCCCTCCTGTGTGCGTACGAGATCGTATATCTTGTTGCCCTCGTCCCCTCTGGTCATCAAAGAGACGATCACCATCACGGCAAAAGCGGCGATCAGGCCGACGACATTCGTCGGAACCCAAGCTGGCAACCAGCCTCTCTGTCTTCCGATCGCGACGAAGATGATCAACGGCAGCGCGACAAACATCGACCATACGGCCCCCGACGTTGTCGCACGGCGCCAGAGCACTCCGAGGTACAGAGCCGGAAGCCACGCGGCGAAAGCGGCCGTGGAAAAAAGGAATGCGTACATGATCGTAGCAGCCCCGATTTTGGGATGCAGCGAGCCGAAGTAGACGATCACCGCGATGACCACGACGCTGACCCTAGAGACAAAGAGGAGCGTCTTGTCGCTCATGTTCGGATAGAAGAAATCCTTGATGATGTTGCAGCTGAGCGTCGCCGATGCTTGCTGAAAAAGAGATGTCGCGGTCGAGATAGCGGCGGAGAGGACCCCGGCCAACCCAAGAGAACCGATCAAAACGGGCACAAGATTGCGACAGACCCAGACATACGCCGAGACCGGCTCGACTCCCGTCTCAGCCAGCGAAAAGAAACTGAAGGGATAAAGCAGAGAGATGATGAGCAGAGGAAGCGCGACGGCAAGAATGATCATCGCCTTGCCGAACTCGCGTTCACTTTTGGCAATGTTGATGCGGCTCAAGAGATGTGGGGCCGCGAGCACCATCAAGAACGAGAGGACGTTCATTTCGAGCACGTTCATGAAACCTCGCACTCCGGGTTCAGTTCCATACCAATCGAAGATGTAACTCGCCTTTTGCTGGGCAAGGGAGATTGCGTTTTCAAAACCGCCTAGTTTCCACACCACGGACGGGCCGATGACAAGCGCCGCGAGCAGGAAGACGACAAACATCGCCGTATCCGTCACCACAACCGAACGCATGCCCCCTACCACGGTAAAAAGGGTGATCGCGATCATGACCGCCAGCAATGTGATGTGCGTCGGCCAGCCGAAAAGGCTGTTCGCAACAACCGTGGTGCCGAGCATAACGGTGACCATGTATGCCGTCATGGAAACGACGACGATCAGAGACGCGGCAAGAGAAGCGGCTTTACCCGGATAACGACGGCTGAAAAACTCCGGCAGGGTGAGCAACTTCATGCGGTAAAAATATTTCCCGACAAAGAGCCCCAGTATCAAACTGCCGGTGACGGAAGCGCCGAACTGGCTGATGATGGCAAGGGGGCCCTTCGTCATGACCGTCGCCGTGAACCCCGTAAACGTAACGCTGCTCAAATTCGACGCGATCAGCGTGCCCACGATGAGAAAGGCCGAGGCGCTGCGACCCATGACGCAATGATCTTCAACCGTATTGGTGTTTCTGCCCGCATAGAGCCCAAGGATCAAATACCCCACGAGAAAACCGATGGATATGATGCTGAAAGTGTCTCCCAACTCTAATCCCTCCCATTTGACCGGTCCTTGCATTTCGCTCTTTTCAGATATTTTGGACTTACCGCTCGATCAGCTTGTTCTCCTTCGCCAGTTTTTCCGCTACATCCTCCAAATCCAATCTTTCAAGGCAGCTGCGCGTTTGCCAGCTCGTCTCCCTGTCCCACCCCCACAGATCGTAGAATTCGTCGAGCATTTTGTTGTAACCTTCTTCGGAGGCCACCTGCCCCGCATTGGGACCTGAGGCGATCGGCTCTTTGCGGAATCTCGGCGGCGGCATATCGTCCTGGCGCCCCATTCCCGTATGCAAGGTATTAAAGGCTTTTTCGAGATTCCGCCCGATCGGCCCGTAATAGTCCATCAACTCCTCCGGCGTCGTATCCAGCCCCATGCCCGCGTTCGCGTACGCCGCATAATTCGCGATGGTCTGAAAGTTTGCCCCGCTCCAGGTCCCTGCATAGTTGCAGATACCCAGGTTGTCCTCCAGCTCCTTGCTTCGCGCCTGCCAGTGACAGATTTCCGCCTGGTTCTCAAAACCGATGGGGTCGATCTCTTTATAGGGCCGAGGATGGGGACCGAAACGATTCGCTCCGATCGACGAACCGCGGAGATGTCTCCCCGCAACCGGCGAAGTCGCAACCGCAAGACCCCAGCCCTTGCAGGCGCGAAACGGCTCAATCGACGGCTGACCGTTCATATGCGCAAGATAGTAGATCGCATTTTTGCCGATTTTCTCCGCGGCCAGTACCGCCCCGTCAGCCAAAAGGTTTCCGATGCCCTCGCGATACGCGATACGACGCATCAGTTCGATAAACGCTTCTCCATCGCCCCACGTAAGCTCCAGGCCACCCGTGTCTTCCTTGGTGACGATACCGAGCTGATACAGTTCGAATATCCACGCACAAACCGATGCGGCGTAATCCGAATCCATCCCCAGATCGTTGTTCACCAGCCACGAATACACCACCGTGTCCGGATTTGAATTGTCCATGCGACAGGCGTGCCCCATCAGCGTGTTGACCCAGAAACCCTCGCCTGTATATCCCTTGTGCTTGCCTCGCCTCACATTCATAAACGACATGCAACCGGTCGGACAGGTATAGCACGCCCTCATACCGGCCCTGTGGCTCGGCGCCCCCGTCTGGGAATTCATCAATTCGAGTTTTTTGTGATCCGGCCAACACTCATCCTGCCCGTTGCGCACGACCATAATGCTGTTCCAGCCCTCGAACTCAGGATCTGCGTAGAAATTCGTCAACGACTTTCTCATATAGGGAACTTTGGGGTGATTCGCACATTGCGCAAAGGAACGATCCACTTCTTCCATAAAGCGAGCCGGATCTGTGACTCGTACGGGAAATTTTCCGCGTACAACAATTGCCTTTAGGTTTTTCGACCCCATGACACAGCCGACACCAGAGCCGCCAGCGGCTTTTGCCGTGTCGACCATGACGGCCGAGCCACGCACCATGTTTTCTCCGGAAACTCCAATCTGCGCTATTTCAAGGTCCGGGTCGGCGTGATGCTCCCGCAGGATGCGCTCTGTTTCGTTGACCGACTTGCCCCAGATAAAACTTGCGTCGCGGATTTCAGCATGACCATCCGAAATGAATAGATAAACGGGACAGGAAGCCTTGCCGGCAATGATTATGTTGTCGAACCCCGCGTATTTGACTTCCGCCCCCCAGAACCCTCCGACATTCGCAGACCCCTTGCCACCGCTGAAGACATTGATCGAACCTACGTCGACCCTGGAAGCGCCGGGCGCCAACGTCCCTACAAGGCTCCCGACGCCAAAGCAAAGAAGGTTTTCCGGTTCGTGCCACTTCGTTCCGACGGGTATCTCCGCGAGCATGATCAAAGAGTTGATGCCGCGCCCCCCCAAACCGCGCAATGCGTAGGGCTCGCTCGTCTCTTCCCATACCCTCATGTTCGAAAGATCGACGCGGAGGATTTTGCCGGTCATACAATTCACAGGAGCCAGCTCTTTTTTTCTCACGGGGCTTCACCCCCGCTCTTTTGTGCGCTGTCCATACCTCGCTCGCTTTTGGCGGGATACGTTTTAATAATCCCGTAGGCACAGTACTTCGTGCAAAGTGGTTCAGCCTCGTTTCTGCAATCATCGCAAGTCGAATCGAGGGACCACGAAACAACGCCCGTCACATAGTTACGCCTGACGTGAATGCTCGAGGAGTTCAAATCGAAGGCCCCTGTGTGATGAAAACCACAGATCAACTGACAGCATTTGCATCCGTAACAACCTCTTGTTTCTCGTACAATCCTCAATTCCATACACCTCCACGCGCCCTCCCAATGGCGCCCTTCCATGCGTTCGTCGTTCGCTTTAGCTTGATAAATATATTTGGGACTAATGTCCCATAATATACCCTTGCTTTCCTCATCTGTCAACCCTGAATACTATTTTTAGAAAAAATAAATTGCCGGCTGATTTAGGCCGACAATTTATCTGAGCTTTTTATAAAAACTGTTGAATCTCGAATCTACCGTATCTTCGAATTCCACAACACCCCGAACAATATCAGCGCCATGCTGGCAAACTGGACGAGTGACACGCTGTCGAACCCCAGGACGAACAGCGAGATGACGACGGAGAAGACCGGGACAAGGTTGATAAAGCCGATTGCCCGCCCCACCCCCACGCGCTGAATGCCTAGTTGCTGGAAGTAAAGGCCGAAACAGGAGGGAAAGAGACCCATGTATACGGCTGCGACCCAGACGGAGGGTTCGCTCCAGTTCGTCTGCCGGAGTTCGAGGAGGAAAAAAGGCAGCGCAAGCAGCGCGGTGGCGGCCGTTCCGAAAAACGAGGCGGAGATCGCCGAACAATTCGCCAAAAACCCCTTGCTTCCGACGCTGTAGATCGAGAAACAAAAAACACCCGCGAGCATCATCAAATCGCCTTTGTTGAAATCCATGGAGCGAAACGCCGACATGTCACCGCGAGAAAGGACAAGCAGCACTCCAAGAAAGGAGGACGCGAGCGCACAGACGCGCGCGAACGAGAGCTTTTCCTTTCCGCAGAGGGCCGCGATGATCGACGAGAACATCGGCAACATCGCCGCCAGCACCGCTACATTTACCGGCGCAGTGAAAGCCAGCGACGCAAAAAACAGATAATGGTAGGCGAAGATGCCGGGCCCAGCGAGCAGGACGATCGAAAGAAGGTCCTTCTTCCCCGGCATTCGAAGATTCGCCTCCTGCCTCATGAAAAGAGGAGCCAGGCAGAGCATCCCCAGAGAAAAACGCATGAAGACCATGGACATCGAGGGCGAATGCAAAATCGCGACGCGCACGAAATACGGCGTCGCTGCGTAGGTGAGAGACGTAAAAGCGAGGCCGAGATAGGTCGCGGCCTCGCTTCGATTGTGCGAATCGCGAATCACAGATTTTCGTTGAACCTCGCGAGCGCCTCCGCGTAGATATGCGTCATCTTTTTAAGCGAGTCGAGCGCGATATATTCATTCGCCTGATGCGCATTCTCCTCCTCTTCCGGAAACTGCGCGCCGAAGGAGACCGCGTTCGGCATCGTCCGGCTGTAAGTGCCCCCGCCCATACACATGGGTTCGCGGCGCTCACCTGCGATCTTTTCGTAGGTGTCCAGAAGCGTCCGCACAAGAGGCGTATCCGGCTTCACATACAACGGTTCGTCATGGCGCAGGATCTCCAGGGTCCAATCCACTTCCTCCGCCGCCTCGCGAAGTCCATTGATCACCATTTCACCGCTCGTCGTCACCGGATAGCGGATATCGTTTTCCACGCGAATCGTGTCGCCGGTCAGCTCGATCTTGGCCAGATTGCACGAGAGAGGGCCGGAGATCTCGTCCTCCGTCGCGATGCCAAGGCTCTCTCCTTTCGTATCGAATTTATAGAGCGACTGGAGCTTGATCAGCTCCATGTGCAGTTCCGCAGGACCAAAGTCCATGTCGAGCATCCGCGAGAGCATCTTCTGGATGGCGTTCTCGCCCTTCCATGGCGCCATCGCGTGGGCGGGTACGCCTTTCACGCGGACTGCCGCGATACGCGAGCTGATGCTCCTGACATCCGCACCGGTTCCCTCGAAAGCATGCTCGAGATAGCCGGCGGACACGTTGTTGAAGCAAGCCGTCACTTCATCCGGAACCACGTTGACCCTGGTGCCGCCGTGCAGGTGGGTCAGCTCCGGCACACCGAGAACCGTCATGTTTCCAATTTTTTTCGACAGCGCGAAGTGCAGAATGCCCTTTTCGCCGTTCACGACGGGGAAATAGGCGTCAGGCGAAAAACTCGCCTCGGGAATCTCCTCGCTCTCCCGATAGCGGGTCATGCAGCGAAAACCGCTCTCCTCGTCGAGCCCGGCGATGACGCGAAAACGGCGGTTCAGCTTCGCGCCAGAGTCGCGCAGAGCCTTCATGGCATAGAGAATCGAAACGGCAGGCCCTTTGTCGTCGCTCGTGCCTCTGCCGTAAAGTTTTCCGTCCTCGATCTCCGCTTTATACGGGTGATGCTTCCACGCTGCGAGCCTCCCCTCCGGAACCACGTCCAGATGCACGAGGACACCGAAAAGAGGCCCCTCCCCGATTTCGGCGTAGCCAACCATGTTGTCGATGTTTTTCGTCGCGAAACCAAGCTTTTGCGCATGAGCCAGAAATCGATCGAGTGCCTCCGTTACCATCGGTCCGAACGGGTGTTCGTCCGTCCGCTCCGGTTCTTCGAGAACGCTGCGGACCTTCAGAATTTCCCTGAGGTCCTCCGTCATCGGCGCGAAGCCGTCGTCCACCAACCTGTGTATCGCCTCGTACATTGTCTCTGCCCTCCATTTTTTGCATCTCCCAAAATGTAACAAACGATCACACGAATAGTATTATAACAGCGCATACCCCTACACCCTGTACAAACCGGCGAAATGGCTTTACTCTCTATACACAATCCACAACTTTTCAATGCGAGGTGCCCCAATATGGAGACAATTCGATTCGACAGGAACAGCGCCATTCGATGCCGGGCGGATTTTCCCGCGCTCAGCAGAAAGCAGGACGGCTACAAACTGGTTTACCTCGATGGCCCAGGGGGTACGCAGGTACCGCAGGCGGTGATCGACGCCGTATCCGGTTACTACACTCGTTATAATTCCAACATTCACGGCATGTTCGTGACGACGCAGGAGACGGACAAAATGCTGCGGGAAGCCCGCGAAGCGTTCGCGGATTTTCTCGGCGCCCCCGACGATAACGGATGGCACAGCATCTCCTTCGGGGCGAACATGACGACCATCAACTTCGCGCTCGCGCATGCCATCGCCAAGGACCTTCACGAAGGAGACGAGGTCGTCATCACGGAGCTCGATCACGAGGCCAACCGGGGGCCATGGCTGAACCTCAGGCAGTACGGCGTCGTCGTCAAAGAGGTGAAGTTGACGAAATCCGGCGTTCTCGACTACAAGGACATGCAGAAGAAAGTAACGGACAAGACGAAGGTCCTCGCGGTCGGCATGTCGTCGAACGCCCTCGGGACGGCCAACGATATCTCCAGAGCGAGAGAGCTATCGCGCTCCGTCGGCGCATATTTGGTGCTCGACGCCGTCCATTACGCACCTCATCATCCGCTTGACGTCGCCGCTTTGGATGTCGACTTCCTGATCTGTTCGGCGTACAAATTCTACGGTCCTCATGTCGGCGTGCTATACTCCCGCCCTGGGCTTCTCGACAAGCTACGGACAGACGCATTGAGCACACAGGAGCCGGATGCCCCGTACAAGTTCGAGACAGGCACGCTCAACCACGCCTCCATAGCGGGGGCGCTCGCCGCGGTCGATTACATAGCGTCTCTGGGGGCCGGCTCTAACCGGCGGGGAAAAATTGTCTCCGCCATGACCGCGATCGCGGAGTATGAGCATGGACTGGCGAAGCGCTATTACGAAGAGGTAAAGAAGATCCCTGGCGTCACGGTCTGGGGTACCGGCTTCGACGTTCACCGCGTGCCGACCATCTCGATCACGATCGACGGCATCGAGCCGATCGACGCGGCGGGGCAGCTAGGCGGCCTGGGACTCTGCCTCTGGGACGGCGATTTCTACGCGGCAAAGGCCATCGAGGTGCTCGGCCTGAAAGAACGCGGCGGCCTGTTGCGCGCCGGGATCTCCCTTTACAACACCGACGAGGAGATCGACCGGCTGCTTGACGGCATCGTAAATTTGAAAAATAATCGAACGAAGTCGATATAAAAAGCCAGGCTCCTCGCGTAATGGCGAAAAGCCTGGCTTTTTTGTACGAGAGGGCTCGGTTTAGTTGAACTCTCTGCGCTCTTTGATACGGGCGGCTTTGCCGCTGAGTCTGCGGAGGTAATACAACTTCGCGCGCTTTACCTTTCCGAGGCGCGTCACTTCGATCTTGTCGATGGTTGGGCAATGGACGGGAAAAATCCTCTCCACGCCGATGCCACCGGACATCTTGCGAACGATAAAATTCTCGCGGATGCCGCCGTGCTGACGCCCGATGACGACTCCCTCGAAAACCTGAATGCGTTCGCGGTTGCCTTCCTTGACCTTCACGTGAACCTTGACCGTGTCGCCAGCACGGAAGGCGGGTATCTCCTCCTCCTGCTTGCGGTAACGTTTTTCCACCAGTGCTATCCTTGGATCGATCATTCCACTTTCTCCTTCCTGACCTGTCTATTGATAAAATTTTAGCGAAAACCGAAAAATCTGTCCAATACGATGCTTGCCGCACTGCGAACGGACAGATGATTGTAGTCGTCCTTGCCTCCCATGATCGGCGCGAGAACAGCCGAAGAACATTCGATCACATCTTCGTGCAACCCCCAGCCCGTACCGAAGAGAAAGGCGACCGGGGCATCCAGTCGAAGCATCTCCCGTTTCAAGCCCAACCAGTGAGTCGCGCGATCGTTTATCCGCGCCGTCGTCGCGACGGTAAAGGGCCGCGTTTTTTCCCGCTCGGCGATCCAGCCAAGCGCCCGGTCGAGCGAGGCAAAAGTCTTGATCAGTTTCATTGCCTCGCATCTGTCCGGATTGAAACCGGCCCCATAGCCCGAGACCCAGTGATCGGCCACCTTTTTGATCATCTCCCGTTGTGGAGTCAGAGGGTTTACGATCAGGTACTTCTTCACGCCATACGTTCTGCAGGCTCGCGCAATATCGTGCAGGTCCATGCCCGTGATCGCCGTGGTGCTTTTGTCTCCGTTCTTGTCCAGCACCGGGTGATGAATCTGAAGCACATAGACGCCCTTTCCAAGATACGGCATGACGTTCGCCCTTGCGACGATATCCGGCCGGCGCGCGAGTGTTCGCGAGACCGCCTCTTTGCGCCTGTACGATTCGATCTCCGCGTGATCTCCACCCAGCAAGACCTGCGGCACCTCGTCGCCCTCGAAATCTGCGGGGCGCGTGTAGTGAGAGTGATCGAGCATTCCGGAAAAAAACGAATCCTCTTCCACCGCCCGCTCCCTGCCGACGACGCCCTTCACAAGACGAGAGACCGCGTCGACGATCGCGAGCGCCGGAAGCTCCCCGCCCGTAAGCACGAAATCGCCCATCGAGGCCTCCAGATCCACGTTCCTTTGAATAAAGCGCTCGTCCACGCCCTCATAATGGCCGCAGACGATCACCAGCCGTTTCGTGCTCGAAACTCTGTACAGATCCTCGATCATCTCCTGGTGTACCTGCACGCCCTGCGGGCTCGGATAGACGACGTAACGTTCGTCCTTCGGCGCAATCGCGTCCAGTGCGTCCTCCAGGGGGCCAGGCATCAAAACCATACCGCCGCCGCCGAAGCTGTAGTCGTCGATCTGACGGTAGTCGCCGGATGCGTAATCCCGCATGTCGACGACCGAAACCTCGAGCCTGCCCGAACGAACGCCTCTACCCAGAACGCTGGTATCGAGGTAACTCCGCACCAGATCGGGGAAAGCCGTGACGACGGAAATCAGGATGTTCAATCCCAGAGGCCTTCGATCAGCGACACTCTCATCAAACCGGCTTCGACGTCGATCTCTCGCACGATGTCTGCAATCGCCGGAATGATCTTTGTCTCGTCGTTCGGTGTGCGAACCTGATAGAGATCGCTGCTCCCGGTCGACATGACGTCTTCGATTTTGCCAAGGTGCTCGCCGCTTTCGGCATTGATTACGCTCAACCCGATCAACGAATCGATCCAGTACTCGCCCTCCGGCAGTTCGACCCGTTCATCCGGCGCAACCGTGATTCTATACCCGGAAAGCTCCTCCGCCCGATCCCGATCCGTAATACCGACGGCGGCGACGAGAATCTGCCCTTTGCCCTCGTGTCCCGAGACCTTCAGGACTTCGAGTACGCGGTACGGTTTTCCAGGTTTTTCGATATACAGTTTTTTCATATCGAAAAACCGCTCGGGATAATCCGTCAAAGGATGAACCCGAAAGGTACCCTTTACGCCGTGCGCACCGACGATGGTGCCGACAAGAATACGCCCTGGTGCACCGTCTTTTTGGGGATCACGCGAGGTCGACATCCACTTTTTCGCCCGGTTTGACCGCAGCCGCTTTCGCCACCAGCCTGATCGCGTTGATGGTGGCTCCGCGCTTGCCGATGACCCGCCCGACATCCTCCGAAGCCGTGGAAATCGTGACCATCACGGCACCCGCGTCATTACGCTCGCTCGTCACTTCGACCCTGTCAGGCTCGTTGACCAGCCGGCGGACCATATACTCCACAATGCTGCCATAATCCGGCATGGTATATTTCTTACCTTACTCGGCCTTGGCGGCCTTGCCCTCGTTGAACCTGTCCCACACACCCACCTTGCGGAGCAGCGCCCGCGCTGTATCCGACGGGATAGCGCCGTTTTTCAGCCAGTGCATTGCGCGCTCCTCGTCCACCTTCACGTCCGCGGGGTCGGTCATCGGGTTGTAGGTTCCCAACATCTCGATAAAGCGACCGTCCCTGGGAGAACGGGAATCCGCCACCACCAGACGATAGAACGGTGCCTTCTTCTTACCATGCCGCGCCAAACGAATACGAACTGCCATGTGTTCTACACACCTCCTGTATAATAAAACCGTGGATCTACCGACGGCTTTGGAAAAACCGATTGAACCATGTGTACAACCGGCGTTCTCTCTACCCTTTGAAGAGGTTCTTCATCACGCCCGGGATCTTCATCGCTTTCGGGCTCATCTTACCGAACTTTCCGAGCGATTTCATCATGGTCTTCATCTGTTCGTACTGCGCGAGCACCTGGTTGACCATCTGAACGCTTGTACCCGATCCCTCCGCGATGCGGCGACGCCTGCCTCCTTTGATAATCTCCGGCGAGCGGCGTTCCTTCCTCGTCATCGAGAGGATGATCGCCTCGGTGTACTTGACACGAGAGAGATCGAGATCCGCTCCTTTGAGCGCCTTCGCGCCTCCTGGGATCGGCAACATCTCGAGCACTTTATCGAGCGGTCCCAGCTTCTTGATCTGCTGCAAATGAAGAAGCATATCTTCCATGGTGAATTTATTTTTTTTCAGGCTCTCGGCCAGGCGCTCGGCGTCCGCCTCGCTGGTCGACATCTCGAGCTTTTCCATCAGGCCCATCATGTCGCCCATGCCCATGATGCGCTGTGCCATGCGTTTGGAGTCGAACAGCTCGAGGTCCTCCACCCGCTCGCCCATGCCCGCCAGCTTGATCGGAACGCCGGTCGCGCTCCTGATCGCGAGCGCAGGACCGCCGCGGGCGTCGCCGTCCAGTTTCGTGAGAATCGTCCCCGTCAGCCCGAGTCGCTCGTGAAAGACGCGGGAGACCTCGACCGCCTCCTGCCCGGTCATGGAGTCGACGACGAGCAGAATTTCAAACGGGGGGACGGACGCTTTCATCGACTCCAGTTCCGCCATCAGCTCGTCGTCGAGCTGCAGGCGCCCCGCCGTGTCGAGCAAAATCAAATCGCAGAGATGATCCTCGGCATAAACAAGGGATTTGCGCGCCACCGCCACGGGGTCCGTCTGCCCCGCCTCGGGGCCGAAGAACGCGATGCCCGCCTTTTCGGCCAGCATACGCAGCTGATCGACCGCGGCGGGCCTGCGAAGGTCGCAGGCCACGACGAGCGGCTTGTGCGATTTGGACATCCTCTTCGCGATCTTGACGGTCGTCGTCGTCTTGCCCGAACCCTGCAGTCCAACCATCATATAGACGGTGGGCGGCTTCGGAGATATCGCGAGCGGCTCGGGCTCCTTGCCCATGATTTTGATCAGTTCTTCGTAGACGATCGTGGCAACCTGCTGCGCGGGCGTGATCGAATTCAAGACATCGGCGCCGGTCGCGCGAACTTTGATCGCCTCGACCAGATCCTTCACGACTTTATAGTTGACGTCCGCCTCCAGCAGAGCGCGGCGAACCTCCCTCAAGGCCTCGCCCACATCCTCCGCCGTCAGCTTACCCTTGCCCCTCAGGGAGGAAAACACATTTTCAAATCGTTCCTTGAGCGCTTCAAACATCTGCGGACTCCCCCTCAAATACGAGCAATTTCGTCATTTTTCGTGCCAAATCCGGCGGCAAAACCGAGCGATTGTTTTCGACGAGATCCAGCAATGCTTTCTGCCGCTCCTTCATCGCAAACAAACCCAGATTCCCTTCGATCTCCTCGAGGAGGTCGCGGGAGCGTCGAATCAAATCGTGCGCCCCCTGCCTGGTCATGCCCAGCTCTTCGCCGAGCTCCGCGACAGACAGGTCTCCCCGGAGCATCAATTCGCACGAGATGCGCTGTTTTTCCGTCAGCAGGGATGAGTAAAGATCGAAAAGTTCTCCAAAACGAACGCGCTGTTCGAGCAAAAAATCGTCCTGTAAAACCGACACGATACATCCCTCCGCAACGAAGGGATTATAGGGGAAGGGGGAAATTTCGTCAAGTAAAATTCTTTACACGTTTTCAGCGTCTGCCATTCCTCTTTTTCACGACTTCCTCATAGTGGAGCGGCGCCTCTCGTCCATCCAGAACCCGCATCGCAGCTCCCGCCATGGCGCGCAGTTCGTCCTCCCCCGGGTAGATCAGCACTTTGGCAATCCAATCGATCCGTTCCTCTATAACACCCACAAAAATAACGTCGTGCGCGCAGCCACCGGTGATGATGATCGCGTCAACACGTCCCTTTAAAACAACGGCCTGCGAGGCGATCTCCTGGGCGATCTGATAGGTCATCGAGCGATATATCAGGGAGGCAAGCGCGTCACCGTGCACGAGACGGTTGGCGAGCTGCAGCAGATCGTCCGTTCCGATATAGTCCGCCATGCCGCCAAAGTGGCCGACCTTTCGCGCCAGTTCGTCCGCGGGCCACATCCCGCTGTACGCCATGCGGATCAACTCGGAGGCCGGAACCCCGCCGCAGCGCCCCGGCGAAAGCGGGCCGCGTTCATTTGCATTTGCAAGATCCACCACCCGGCCGTCACGATGCGCACAGATCGAAAAGCTCTTGCCTAGATGGGCAACGACGACGGAAATCGATTCGAAGGGGATGCCGAGCTCGTCCGATGCCCTGTGAACCGCTTCTTTGATGTTGAGTGCATGCATCTTCCTGCCGAACTGCAGCTCCGGCACGCCTGACAGTTTCGAAACAGGGTCGAATTCGTCCGTGGAAAGAGGAGCGGCTACGTATGCCCGCGTCCGGTGTTGGCGGGCCAAGGCATCGGCCAGCGATGCCCCGAGGTCGGTCGGGTGGTCGAAGGGTTCCGGTATCCGCAGCCTGTCGATAAGCGCTTTATCGACTGCGTAGACGCCACCCGGCACTTCGCCGGGCACGCCGGCCGGGCCGATGACTGCGTCGAGAGAGGCAAACTCGGTTCCTTCGCCCACCTCGGATAAAATTTCTTCGACTGCGCGAAGGCGATGGCTCCACTGGGAGGCGACAGAATCGAATTTGCGCAGCTCCTCTTCGTCATGTCGAATTTCCCGACGCATCTTCTGCTCAGTACCGAGAAAAAAACCGATTTGCGTGGCGTTTTTCTTAGGATAAACGGTCAAGATTTTAAAACTCATGCGGATTCCCCCAGTGCCTCGTCGGTCTTCGTCCGGCCATTTTAGCATCGGGGGAGCGACACAAACCACGGGATTTGCCGTATACTTCTCTATAAGCACAAACATTTACCCGAGGAGGTCCTCATATAATGTCCATCTGTTACTACGAAAGAAAATTCCGCCCCACTTCCGAGTGCGGATTACCCGTCACCGATCTTGCGATCCAGCGCGGCGTGGGCGTATTCGACAGCATTCGCATATACAGGCATAAGGCCTTTGCCCTGAGCGAACACCTGGAGCGCCTCGCGAAAAGCGCCGAAGGAGCCCGCATCCAATACGGGGACATCGTCGAAAAGATGTTCGAAATCATTCGCGAGGGAGCAGCTCGCCCGGACTGCCCGAATGGCGGAGAGTGTCTCGCGAAGCCGTACATCACGGGAGGAGACGTCAATCAGACCGGCAGGTTCCCCCACCCTCGTTTCTTTATCATATTTGAAGACGGAGGCTCTCTCAGCCCCGAGGAGTACAAGGCCGGCGTCGCCCTCCAGCCGACGGCGGAGGGACGTCCGTATCCGCTGATCAAAACCACCAACTACCTGGTCGGCCTGATGCAGTGCACGGACATGAGCGACGTACTGGAGTGCCTGTATTGTCCCGATGGAGAGATTACTGAGACGCTGCGCAGCTCCTTCTTCCTCTGCAAGGATGGGAAAATTATCACCGCTCCCATCGGGCGTGTCCTTGGAGGCGTGACGCGCAACATAATCCTTCAGCTGGCGCTGGAAAACGGGTTCAAAATTGAGGAACGCTGCCCGCTTGTCTCGGAGCTGGACTCGGCGGACGAGGCTTTCGTGACCAGCTCGTGGAAGGAAGTCATGCCCGTCGTCAGGATCGGAGATAAGAGGGTCGGGAGCGGAAAACCCGGGCCAGTGGCAATGCACTTGCAAAAAATCTTCCGTGCGTCGATGGATCGGTGGCTGGACAAATAAAACCTCAATCCTGTGGCTCGAGGGAGACCCCCACCGATTCGTAAAAACGCCACCGGTCCTTTCCCTCCCATTTTGCGGCATACATGGCAGCGTCTGCTTTGCGCGAAAGCGTTTCTATGTCGAGGCCGTCCCTGGGATATCGGCTCACGCCCAGGGACGCGCTTACCGACAGACGAAAACCGTTTACTTTGAAGGGTCTGGAGAGCGCCTGCAACATCCGCCACAACAAATTTTCCAGTGCGGAATCCGATTTCAACTCGGGCAAAAAAATCATAAATTCATCGCCACCCAGGCGGGCAACGGTATCGTACTCCCTTACCTCGGCCACGAGGCGTTCCGCTGTCGCGATCAGAAGCCCATCTCCTATTTCGTGTCCGTACCGATCGTTTATATCCTTAAAATTGTCGAGATCGACAAATACAACGGCCCCCTCCGCTCCGTCACGTTTGGCGTGAGCCAACGCCACCTTCGCGCGGTCGCGGAAAAGCGTCCGGTTCGGCAACTTTGTGAGCGGATCGTGCGTCGCCTGATGGCGCAGCTGATCCTCCAGGTTCTTCTGCTGCGTGATGTCCGTCAAAGTCAACACGAAACCACCGGAGGGCAGGGGATTGTAGAGCGCGTGTATCCAGCTTTTGGAACCATCCAAACCATCGACCGGTATCTCCTGAACAAAACGCTCGCCCTTCCGCGTTCGCTCGTAAAATTGATCTCGTTCTTTTACGCTCCAACCGAAACGGGGGGCAACTGCTGCCAGGACTGCGCTGAAATCTTGCCCCATCACTGAGTCGTCAACGCCAAAAGCAGAGTAATACACGCTGTTGACGGTATCGATAATCCCGTTTCTGTCCACCACGACAATACCGTGTGCGATATTCGCAAGAATTTCCCGCAAGAAGGTGTGGGGTTTATCGTCGCCAATGTTGAAATTTCTATCCGTTTCGCCTGTCGAAGCAGCGCCCGGCGCCGTCATTCACTCCACCTCGTTTTCGTGCTCGCCCAATCGAAAGCAAAAACGATTTTCGATCCGATCGAACTAATTACTCGAAAAAATATATTTCGTATCATCTATCAAAAAAACCACCGTTGTCAATCGTCAGAGGCCGATACGAAGGATACACATAAAAAATTCCCCTTCTCCCGCTAAAAGCAAAAACGTGCTAATATCCTTATTTATAAGCGGGGGGATAAGCGTCTTGAGAATAAAGTGCGCTTTGAAATTTCTCGGTTTTTTCACTCTAATCATTTCAATGTGGATGCTCTGCCCGCTACTTTACTCTCAGGCAAGCGGACAATCGGTGGATTCGCCCGCTTTTATAAAGGCAATTGCCGTCGGCCTCTCGCTGTCCGCGATTCTCTATGCCGTATCCCGAAAGGCGGATATGAACAAGATGGGCACGAGAGAGGCGTTCGCGTCCGTCACTCTCTCTTGGATCATTGCCTCCGCGATCGGCGCCCTTCCCTATTTCATACACGGATCAGCCCCAACCTACGCGGACGCTTTTTTCGAGGCGATGTCCGGATTTACCACGACGGGCTCCACGATCTTAACGGACATGGAATCGCTGCCGCACGGCCTGCTTCTGTGGCGCGACCTTACGCACTGGCTCGGCGGCATGGGCATCATCGTTCTCACGCTCACGATCATGCCGCTGCTGGGCATCGGAGGTTTTCAGCTCTTCAGCGCGGAGGCGCCGGGCTTGATCCATGAAAAGCTGACCCCTCGCGTACAGCAGACGGCCGTCATTCTCTGGTCCATCTATGTCCTGCTGACCGTTGCGGAAACGGCGCTGTTGATGCTTGGAGGAATGAGTCTTTTCGACGCCATCACTCACTCGATGGGTACGATCGCGACAGGGGGGTTTTCCCCTCGAAACGCGAGCGTAGCACACTATCAGAGCGCCTATATCGATTGGGTAATCACCATCTTCATGTTTTTTTCCGGCGCAAACTTTGTCCTGCACTATCAGGTCATACGGGGACGAACGCCAAAGACGTTCTTTCGCGATCCTGAATTCTGTTTCTATCTCTTCAGCGTCGGCACAATCTCCCTGCTGGTCTCCGCGGGGCTTTATTTTTCGGGAACGTACGCCGGTTTTCTCGACTCGCTCCGATACGGCTCTTTTCAGGTCGTCAGTATCGTCACGACCACAGGTTTCATATCCGCCGACTATGAACTGTGGCCTTTCTTTCCCCAGGCCCTCCTCTTTACCTGTCTCTTCCTTGGGGGTTGCGCGGGATCGACGGCGGGGGCCATCAAGCAAATTCGACTGCTGGTTTTGTGCAGGCATGTCGGAAGGCAGATACGCCGCACGTTGAGCCCGCGCGCGGTTTTACCACTGCGAGTCGGCAAGAACTCTCTCGAACTTCACCTGGTCGCGTCATGTCTGGCCTTTTTCGCGTTGTACATGCTCGTTTTTACGGTCGGCGTCTTTTGTGTAACTCTTTTCGAACCCGATCTGCTCACTGCCATATCCGCCGTAGCCACAACACTGGGGAATGTGGGCCCTGGTTTCGGCAAGGTGGGCGGGCTGGACAACTTTTCCGGGCAGGCGGTCGCGGCCAAGTGGATTTATTCTTTCCTGATGCTCTGCGGAAGGCTGGAGTTGTATACTGTCCTCATCCTGTTTTCGAGGGCTTTCTGGAGTGACGGAGTTATCTGGTCCGACCGCGAAAAGCGGTGAAGAGACGTTGATTAAGACGACGGGAGGCGGTTCGCCGTGCGAATCGTAATCATTGGGGCTGGAGAAGTAGGTTTCGCCGTAGCGCGTAACCTGTCGCAGGACGGACATGACATTGTTCTGATCGAAGAGGATCCGGATCGCGCGGCCAAAGCGGAAAACGAACTGGACGTCATGGTCATCAAGGGCAACGGCGCACGCCCCAATATTCTGCAAAAAGCGGGCATCGAGCCGGGCAGCTCCACGGAAATGTTGATCGCTTGCTCCAGCAAAGACGAGGTCAATATACTCGCTTGCTGGATCGCGAGGAAGATGGGCGTCAAACGGGTCATCGCGCGCGCAGTCGGCCTTGAGTTCACCGACACGGACGCATGGAGCCACGACCTCGGGATCGACATGATGGTATCTCCGGAGCGCAGCGTCGCCAGAGAGGTCGAGGACCTGCTTGAAATACAGGGCGCTATTCATTCGACCGAGATCGACGCCAAAGCCGGCGTCTACGCATTTAAAGTGGCGGAAGATTCCCATGCCTGCGGAATAACCCTTGCGGAACTTCGGCGGAAGCATCCGAAGCTGGTTACGATCATCGTCTACGTCCAACGCGACGACAGGGGCTTCATACCCAAAGCCGGGGATATTCTCCATCCGGGGGACCTCTGCTACTCCTTCTGCTACCTCGACCAGATTCAGGAGATCGTGGAAATTTTCCAGCCCAAGAGCAGCAAAAAATTGAAGCGCGTCATCATCGTCGGAGCTGGCAAAGTCGGCTTTCAAACCGCCGAGCTTTTACAGAAGCGCGTCAAGGGCGTTGACATACGCCTGATCGATCACGACCACGACAAATGCAGGCGCATCGCTTCGGAGCTGCCAAAGATCATGGTCCTCTGGGGCGACGGCGCGGATGAGGAGTTGCTGCTTCAAGAGGGGCTCGCGTCGGCGGAGGGGTTTGTCGCGACCACCGAACACGACGAGGTCAACCTGATGCTCGCCGTTCTGGCAAAATCCCTCGGCGTGCGCAAGAGCATCGCCGTCATTCGGCGCAAAAACTACATGAAACTTTCGAAGCACCTCCCCATCGACTCCATCGTGAACAGAAACGAGGCCCTCTCCTCGGTCATCATCAGCGCCGTCAGGCATCCGAAACAAACGAGCACCCTCGCCATACTCGACCAGATCGGAGCCGAAACGCTGCAGGTGACGATACCGGACGACAGTCCCGCAATTGGAGTCGAATTGAAGGACCTGCCGCTCCCGGCTGGGTCCATTATCGGCCTGGTAAGGCGCAGCAAAAAAAAGGACGATCTCTTCATCCCCACGGGTACCTCCAGCCTCCGCGCCGGCGACAAGGCCATTATCTTCGCCACCTCGGATGTCGTTGAAAACCTCCTCGAAACTCTTGGGGTCAGCACCGCTTGAAAACCGCGATCATCGCCCGTTTTCTGTCGATCGTCTCCCTTGCTACGTCTCTCTGCATGCTCTTTCCCATTCTCTGGAGCGTCGCAACGAAGGACGCGGGCCTTTTTTCGCTGTCGTGCTCTCTGTTTGCGGGGCTCATCGTCTGCCTGCTCCTCTGGTTCGCGGGACACAGAGCGTCGTTGCGCGAGATGAATACGCGGGAGGCGATTCTTGCGGTAACCCTCTCCTGGATGGTCGCTTCCGGAATCGGGGCGATGCCGTACTGGATCGGGGGGCATGCCCTCACGCCGGTCGACGCGTTTTTCGAGGGCATTTCCGGTTTCACGACGACCGGAGCGACCGTTTTGAGCGACCTGGCCTCCATCCCGCGGAGCATATTGCTCTGGCGGAGCTTCACGCACTGGCTGGGAGGCATGGGGATCATCGTCCTTACCCTCGCGTTCCTCCCCGCATCCGGGGCGGGCATGAGACTTTACAAATCGGAGATACCCGGCCCTATTCACGAAAAACTTACCCCGCGCATACAGGGAACGGCCGTTTTCCTCTGGAAGGCATACATCGTGCTTACGGCGACCCAACTTTTCTGCCTGATGACGGGAGGGTTGGACCTTTTCGACGCGCTCACTCTCTCGTTCGCCACAATCGCCACCGGAGGTTTTTCTCCGTACCGCGAAAGCATCGGCCATTTCGACAGCAGTTACATCCAGTGGATCACTGCTGTTTTTCTTTTTTTATCGGGGGCCAATTTCACCGTCTACTACCTTATTCTCGCCCGAAAAACCCTTCGCCCGCTGCGCGAAAACCCCGAATTCCGCTTTTACACTTTTGCCTGCCTGCTTTGTGGTGTTCTCATGAGCCTGTCGTTGTACTTCAGCAACACCTTCGACTCCTTCACCGACGCGCTGTCCAACGGTTTTTTTCAGACCGTCAGCGTACTTTCCACATGCGGTTTTTTCGTGACGGACTACGGCGCGTGGCCCTCGTCTGCCCGTTTCCTTATGTTGGCCCTCATGTTTTGCGGCGGTTGCGCGGTCTCTTCAGCAGGCGGCATCACCTGCATCCGATTGCTGGTCATCATAAAACACGTGCGCGAGGAATTTTTGCGTATGCTGCACCCCCGTGCCGTGGTCCCCACAAGGATTGCGGGAAACGTGGTCGATCCGTGGATCGTTTCCTCGTGTTTCGCTTTTTTCACCGCCTATCTCGGAATTTTTCTGCTGGGGGTCATCGTCGCGACGATCTTCGGACAGGACCTGATCACTGCCTTATCGGGCGTCGCTGCGACACTCGGCAACGTTGGACCCGGGTTCGGCATGGTTGGGCCGGTGGACAGCTATGCGCTGCAACCGACCCCACTCAAACTTGTCTACATCGCGTTGATGCTCTGTGGCAGGTTGGAGATTTTCACGCTGCTCGTCATCTTCTCTCCCCGTTTCTGGCGAAGATAGTTCTTCTTCTATAACTATTTCGTGCAAAATCTGCTACAATCCTGTGAATCGACACCAATGTTTTTAGAGAACACGCAAAGAGAATCAGGAGGTCCGCTATGAAATTGCCGACGTTTATTGGCGGCATACACCCGCCGGATGGTAAAGAACTCACTTCGCATAAAGAAATAGAAATACACACCCCCCAAGGCGATCTGGTTTTCCCAATGTCTCAGCACCTCGGCGTCCCCTGTGCCCCGGTTGTTAAAAAAGGCGACAGAGTCTTGATTGGACAGAAAATAGGCGACACTGACGCGTTCGTATCGGCGCCGATTTTGTCGAGTGTTTCGGGCACCGTAAAGGACATCGCCTCTCGCATGACGATCCCCGGGAGTATGGAAACCTGTGTGATCATCGAAAACGACGGCCAGAACGAACACGACGCGACGCTGCTCCCCCATCCCGACTATGAAACCCTCGACCCCAAGGAATATCTGCGGATCATTCGCGAGGCCGGGATCGTCGGTATGGGAGGCGCATGTTTCCCCACGCACGTCAAACTCTCTCCGCCGCCGGACAAAAAAATCCGCTGGCTGATCGTCAACGGGGCGGAGTGCGAGCCCTTTCTCAACTGCGACAATCGCCTCATGCTCGAATACCCCGAGCCGGTCATTGCCGGCTTGCGGATCTGCATGCGCCTTTTTCCGGAGGCCGAAGGAATCATCGCCATCGAGAACAACAAACCCGAGAGCATCGCGAGGATGCAGGGCGAGCTCTCCGAGTACCACGGCGAGAACATCAAAGTCGTCCCTCACGCGGTGAAATACCCGCAGGGCGCGGAGAAGATGCTGATCTACTCCGTCACGGGACAGGAGATCCCTCCGGGGGCGCTACCGGCCGACGTCGGGTGCATCATTCTCAACGTGCGCACGATCTACCACATCTGGCTCGCCGTCACACAGGGCATTCCGGTGGTCGAACGAATCGTCTCCGTCACCGGCGACGTCATCGCAAACCCGAAGAACATCATGACACCCCTCGGTACCTGCGTACGCGAGCTGATCGACGCCGCGGGAGGCTTCACAGAGGACCCCGCCAAGGTCCTGGCGGGCGGCCCCATGATGGGCATCTCCATGCGCTCCCTCGATGTCCCGATCGTCAAAGGAACGTCCGGCATTCTGGCCCTCTCCGCGAATTCCGCCCTCTGCCCGCCCGAGTCGAACTGCCTTCGCTGCGGCAGGTGCGTTCAGGCCTGCCCGATGGGCCTGCTCCCCTCCACGCTCGATCACCTCGTGAGACGCCGGGACTATGCGACATTCGAAGCGACGGGCGGCTTGAACTGCATCGAATGCGGCAGTTGCACCTACATGTGCCCTGCGAGGCGTTACCTGACGCAGACGTGCCGGGACGGCAAAGCCGGCGTCATGGCGGAGCGCAGAAAGAAACAGCAGGCAGAGAAAGAGAAGGGGGCACAAAAGTGAATCGTCTATTGGTCGTCGCCAGCTCCCCGCATATTCGAGCCGAGCTGAGCACGCAAAAAATCATGGCATGGGTGCTGGCCGCGTTGGCACCCGCTGGCCTCGCCGGAGTGTACTTTCTGGGAGCCCGCTCCCTGCTCGTGGTCGCGGTCTGCGTCGTCGCGTGCGTCGTCACCGAGACTATCTGGCAGAAAGGGACGAAGCAGCCGGTCACCGTCTCCGACCTCTCCGCCGCGGTGACGGGGGTATTGCTCGCCTACAACCTGCCGCCGACGATCCCGCTCTGGATGGCCGCCTGCGGAAGCGCCTTCGCCATGGTCATCGCGAAACACTTCTTCGGCGGACTCGGTCAGAACATCGTGAACCCCGCCCTCGCGGGTCGCGCCATGATGCTCATCTGCTGGCCCGTGGCCATGACGACGTGGACGCTCCACGGCGTCACCGGACCAACGCCCCTCGCGCTGCTCAAAAACGGCGCGGAAGCGGTCTCCGGCGCAACGAATTCCGGCGCGCTCAGCGCGCTTCCCTCGCTCGCTGACGTCTTCGTCGGCAACGTCGGTGGCTGCATCGGCGAGACGTCCGCCTTGGCGCTTCTGATCGGTGGCGTGGCCCTGATCGCCAAGGGCGTCATCTCCTGGCGAATTCCGGTCGTCTACGTCGCGACGGTCGCCGTCATGTCGGTTCTTTGCGGACGCGCGGCGGGGCCGCTCTACGAAGTTCTCACCGGCGGGTTGATGCTCGGCGCGATCTTCATGGCGACGGACTACACTACATCTCCCATGACTCCCAAGGGGCAGATTGTCTTCGCCTTCGGCTGCGGCCTTATCGCTTCGCTGATCAGGGCCTTCGGCGGATATCCCGAGGGCGTCTCCTATTCGATTCTCATCATGAATCTCGCCGTCCCCCTCATCGACAGGGCCACGGTACCGCACATCCTGGGGGAGGCGAAGAAGAGTGGAAGCAAATAACGGCGCGAATGGGACGAAAAACACTAGAAAAATTATCTCCCTGGGACTCATTCTTTTTACTGTCACTGCGGTGACGGGGTTGATTCTTGGATTTGTTCACGAAATTACGGCAGGCCCCATTCAAAAAACGCAGGAGCGCCTCAAAACGGAAGCGCTCTCCGGCGCCATGCCCGAGGCGGACGCCTTCTCCCTGTTGGAAGTCGCGAGCGGATCCGATGCAATCGTAAAGGACGTGCAGGAGGCGAAAGGCAAAGGTGCCACCGTAGGGTATTGCGTCACCGTGACGCCCAAAGGCTATGCCGGACCGATCGAGATCGTCGTCGGCATCACCGCGGACGGCGCGGTCCGCGCCATCCGCATTCTGAACCAGTCCGAGACGCCGGGTCTCGGCGCGAAGGCGCCGCTCCCCCCGTTCTCTGGACAGTTCGACAACAAAAAAGTTGACAAACTGACGGTCGTGAAAGCGCCACCGTCGGCTCCCGACCAGGTACAGGCGATCTCGGGCGCTACGATCACCTCCACAGCTGTGACCGACGGTGTAAATACAGCGCTCGACTACTGGAAAAAGAATCTGGCGGGAGGCGGCTCACGATGAACCCTTTTAAGATAATCAAAAACGGCATACTCGACGAAAACCCAACACTGGTGCAGTGCATCGGACTCTGCCCCACGCTGGCGGTTTCGACGAGCGCGATGAACGGCATCGGCATGGGAATCGCAGCCACCGCCGTTCTGCTCGGATCCAACATCGCCATATCCGCCATCAGAAAGTGCGTGCCGGACGAGATACGTATCCCGATCTTCATCGTCGTCATCGCGGGTTTCGTCACCGTCATACAGCTTCTGATCTCCGGATTCGCCCCTGCGCTCGACAAGGCGCTCGGCATTTTCATCCCGCTCATCGTCGTCAACTGCATCATCCTCGCACGGGCGGAGGCATACGCGTTTAAAAACGGAGTCGTGGCCTCGGCCTTCGACGCCGTGGGAATGGGGCTCGGTTTTACCATCGCCCTGACCTCGATCGGCGTCGTGCGCGAATTCCTCGGCAACGGAACGATCTTCGACCTGGTCGTCACGCCGCAGGGCTTCCAGCCGGCACTGCTCGTGATTCTGGCTCCGGGCGGTTTTATCACCCTCGGTTGCTTTATGGCGCTCTTCCGCCTCTATCAGGCCAAGATGGCCGCCAAAAAGGGCAAACCGCTTCCGGAGACGGCGGAGGGATGCGGTTCCTGCGCCGTGGGCGCGGCCTGTTGCGGTTGCGGTTTCGGCGCGCCGAACGATGCAGCCGCGAAGGACGGTGACGGGAAATGAGCCTCGTATGGCTTTTCCTCGGCTCGATCTTCGTCAACAATATCCTGCTGGCTCGTTTCCTCGGATGCTGCCCGTTCCTGGGCGTCTCGACCAAGAGCGAAACGGCGAAGGGCATGGGCGTGGCGGTCATCTTCGTCACCGTCATGGCCGCGCTGATGACGTGGCTCGTATATTACCTCGTCCTCGTGCCGCTTCACTTGGAGTACCTGTACACGCTCTCGTTCATTCTCGTGATCGCGGCCCTCGTACAGTTCGTGGAACTCGCCCTCAAGAAGATCAACCCGGTCCTCTACAAGTCGCTCGGCATCTTCCTGCCGCTCATCACGACCAACTGCGCCGTGCTCGGCGTGGCGGTCATCAACATGAACGAGAAGTACTCGTTGATCGAATCGCTCGTCAACGCCTTCGGCTCCTCGGCAGGCTTTCTCCTCGCCATCGCCCTGATGGCGGGCATTCGCGAGCGAATCGAACAGAACGACAACATACCGAAGTGCCTGCATGGCCTGCCGCTCGCGCTCGTGACGGCTGGACTGATGTCCATCGCGTTCATGGGCTTCAGCGGCATTATCAAGTAAGGAGTGGGCGCAGATGATATCGACAAGCGCAATTCTGTATTCCGTTCTGGTGATGGGAGTCCTCGGTCTCGCCTTTGGCGCATTGCTCGCCTTCGCCTCGATTAAATTTTTCGTGCCGACCGACCCGCGCGTCGAAGAGATCCGCGCGATTCTCCCCGGCGCAAACTGCGGCGGCTGTGGATACCCCGGCTGCGACGGCTACGCGGCAGGCATTGTAAACGAAGGCGCGAAGACAAATCTCTGTGCCGCCGGCGGGTCTTCTCTCGCCGCCGGCATCGCGGACATTATGGGCGTTCAGGCGGAGAATTCCGTGCCGGTACGCGCGTTCCTCAAGTGCAAGGGCTCTCCGGCGTTCTCGGCGCGCAACGCCATCTACAGCGGTATCAAAGATTGCAGATCGGCCGCGATTCTGCCGGGTGGTTCGCCGAACGCCTGCCCCTTCGGCTGCATGGGCTTCGGCACCTGCGTCAAAGTCTGCGTCTTCGGCGCGCTCAGCATCGTGGATGATCTTGCCGTCGTCGACCCCGCGAAGTGCGTCGGCTGCGGCACATGCGTGGCGACCTGCCCGAAGTCGGTTCTCAAATTGATTCCACGCACATCCAACGTGCAAGTAAACTGCAACTCCACCTGGCGTGGGCCTGACGTGAAAAAAATCTGCACGGTCGGCTGCATAGGCTGCGGCATGTGTGCGCGCGCCTGTCCAGAAAACGCGATCACGGTCGAGAACAACTTGGCGGCGATCGACGCGTCGAAGTGTACGAACTGCGGCACCTGCGTTTCAAAATGCCCTACGAAGAGCATCAGCTACATTGTCGCAAAGCAGGAGGAGGATCAGAAGAGCGCGTAGCGTCGAACCCCGTCTCAGGCGTCAGTCCAGTCGCCTCGCGACATGTCGGGCTCGAACCCTGCCTCGATCAACTGTTTTTTCATCATCGCCAAACTTTCCGCCGCCTCATTGCCGGCGGATTTTTTATTGTCGTAAATGGCGTAGAGTTTTCGCACGTCGGAGGGCGAGAGATTCGGCATCACAACATTGGCACCGACCTCCAGCCCCATCTCACGACCGTACTCCGATATCGAACCGAGGGCCGTCGTAGCGGGCAGCAGGGCACGGGACACCAGCAGCCTGGTCATGGAGAGCATGTCGATCGATTGTTGCAACGAACCGGCCGAAAAGGAGGCAAGGGGCGTCTCGTGTTGTGGAATGAAAGGCCCGATTCCGATCATGTGGGGTTGGAAATCGTAGAGAAAGAGCAGATCGGTGGCCAAATTTTCGGCGGTCTGGTACGGCGAGCCGACCATGAACCCCGCGCCCACCTGATAACCGATCTCCTTCAGATCTCGAAGGCATCTCAGGCGATTCGCGAGCGTCTGTTCCTTGGGGTGAAGCATACTGTAGTGCTCCGGATCGGCCGTCTCGTGCCGGAGTAGGCATCGGTTCGCTCCCGCGTCGAAAATCCTCTGATACGACTCGCGCGAGCGCTCGCCGATCGAGATCGTGATCGCACAATCCGGGAAGGCCGCCCGTATCGCGCCGACCAGCTCGACCATGCGATCATCCGTATAGTACGGGTCCTCGCCCCCCTGCAGGACGAACGAACGATAGCCGAGGTCATGCCCTGTCCGGCAACAATCCAGAACCTGCTCGAACGTCAGGCGATATCTTCCGGCATTCCGATTATCCCGCCGCAGGCCGCAATAGAAACAGTTGCAGCTGCAATAGTTCGTAAACTCGATGAGGCCGCGAAAGAAGACGCGCCTGCCGAAGATCGAATCGCGAAGTTTTCCCGAGGTCTCGTACAGTCGTGCGCGATCCTCTTCATCCATTTGTTCTATAAAACATGCCAGCTCCTCGTGCGACGGGGCCTCAGAATGCAATACTTTTCGCAGCGTTTTTTCCGTAGCTTTCATGTATGCCCCTCCTTGATTTCATTTTAGTATACACCCCGTCAGGATTTACCAACATTGCACAAATGGTCAATATTACTTAAAAAATGATTGGCAAAATAAAGGTTACTGGATATATAATGCCAGCAGCCTTGTCACACACGGCTCTTTCGAAAGGACTGATCGATGTTGGGTAGCAAGAAGTACGTTTTTTGTCTTTTTATGCTTTTCACCTTCGCTCTTTTTTTTGTCTCGTCGCACGCCGAAGCGGTTGAACCGATATCACTTGACGACTATGTACGGCTTGTCACCACAAACAATCGCACCCTTCAATCGCAGGCGAAATCGGTGGAGGCGGCCTATTACGCAGTACGATCATCAGTTGCATATCAGCGGCCCTCTCTCTCCGTCACCGCAGACGGAACATATCTTTCCGGCCAGGAGACGCTTGGCCGGAGCGAAAAGGACATCGTCGCCTTCGACACAGGCGTCATTCTCGGACAGGGTATCGACATCTCCGGCATTTACGGATTGGATGAACAACAACAGATTCTGTACTACGAGATACAGGCGGCCTCGTACCAGGATACCTTCAACACCCTCGTCTCGCAGGCGATGGAGGCCTACTATTCCGCGATGTACGCCAGGGACAATGTCCTGCTGCAAAAGGAAATCCTCGTGCAGAGAATGGAAAATTTGCGCGTGACTGGCGAGAAGTACAAAGTCGGGACAGTTCAGAAGCTCGACGTCGTTCGGGCCAATGCGCAGGTGACCGAGGCGGAGAGCTATATCGTGCAGGCAGAGACGGATTATAACAATCTGCTGGCGACAATGAAGGATATGGCAGGCGATAGAGAGATCGCGATCGTCGAGACCCCTCTCAATCTGCCGCCCTTGGGCTATGAAGTGAACTACGAGACGGCCCTCGCGAAAAGGCCGGACATTCGTGCATATCGCATCTCGAAAGAACGGGCACTAGTCGTGAAAAAACTGAACGCAAAGGGCCTCTCCCCCACGCTCTCAGCCGGCCTCAATTGGGTACCGTATGCGGACCCGTGGAACTTCACCACCATACAGGACGGCGAAGTCAGCGTCGGCCTGTCTTTGAACGTCCCGATCTTCGACGGCAACGCCACGAAGTACAACACACTCGGAGCGGACCGGCTGCTGCAATCGGCGGAGGCGGCGCTCGAAGCGGCGTACAGCAACACCTCGAAACAGCTCACAACGGTGAAAAACAATCTGGAGAAAGCGATTTCTGTGGAGCGGTATATGAAGCGCCAGATGACATCCACCGCGGAAGAGCTGCGCATCACCAGATACCGCTATCTCGAAGGCGTGGGAGACCAGCTCGATCTTCTCAATGCCTTCACTGCCGATCAACTGTCGCGCACAAATCATCTCGGGGCAATCAGGGACATCCATATCGCGCTTGTCGAGCTTCGGAAGGCGATGGGCGACTACGCACCCGACGCCCTTGATGGATCCTGGCGAACCGCCGTCCAAGAATACGGGAAGAGCAAAAAATAGGAGGGGCTGAAAGCATGGCTACGAAAAAAACAATCAAAGTGGTCGTAATCCTGCTCATCATGGCAGCACTCGCGTTTGCCGTGACGAACCGAGTCGAGCGAAACAAAGAGCAGGAACAGATGCCGGCAGCCCAGGCACTCCCTGTGAAGGCGGTCAAGGTAATCACACGAGACACCGTCATCGTCACATCTTACGCGGGACAGGTGAAGGCCATCGACGAAGTGGCCGTTCAATCGCGCGTAGGCGGGAGCGTCGTGGAGAAATACGTGCAGGGCGGTGAACTGGTCAAGAGGGGACAATCCCTGTTTAAGATAGACACTCGCCAATATACAAGCGCACTGCTGACGGCACAGGGAGAGCTCGCGCAGGCCGAGGCGCTTCTGGCGAACTCCCGCCGAGACACGCAGCGCTACACGAGGCTTCTCTCGGAGGACGCCATTGCCGAACAGCAGGTAACCACGCAGATCGCGCAGGAGAAGAGTGACCTTGCCGTCGTAAACGCCAAGAGGTCGATCGTACAGCAGGCGAAAAACGACCTTGACGACACCACCGTATACTCCCCCATCGATGGGAGGTTGAACCTTAACGACGTCGCCGTGGGAACGTATTCCGTAGCCGGAAGCACGCCTCTCGTGACGGTGGGGACGCTCGACCCGATGTTCGTGCAGTTCAACATGAGCGAGACCGATTATCTCGAGGCCATGCGCTATTACCAGGAGAAATCCATGGACCAGATGTGGGGGAAAAAACTTGAATTCAGCCTGAGCGACGGTTCGAAGTACCCTCACGTAGGAGAGGTCTCGCAGATCGACCGGGGACTCGGCGACAACAGCGGCACGCTGTCTATCAAGGCGACCGTCAAAAATCCAGGCGGAATTCTGATTCCGGATATGTTCGTACGAGTCAAGGCCGACGCCACGGAGCTCAAGGGGGCGATCCTTATCCCGCAGAGGGCTGTACAACAGCTTCTCGACAGGTCCTTCGTGATGATCGTCGGAGAGGGCAACAAGGCAGAGGTGAAAACCGTCGACCTGAGCCGCAAGATCGGCAGCTTCTGGATCGTCAGAAAAGGACTTTCCGGCGATGAGACGATCGTGGTCGAAGGACTCACCAAGATTCAGGAGGGTGTCCCCCTGGCCGTCACGATGACGACGCCAGAAGAACTCAAACTGTCCTTCGAAGATAACATGACCGACATCGTTCAGTAGGAGGTGGCGTCTTGGCTAAATTTTTTATCGATCGCCCCGTTTTTGCAATCGTCATCGCCGTCCTGATCGTAATCGCGGGCACGATTTCGGGCTTTTCGCTTCCGATCGGCCTCTACCCCGACATAGAACCCCCGACCGTCAGTGTGACGACGACTTACCTGGGAGCGAGCGCTACCGTTGTCAACGAAGGCGTCTCGCAAGTCATCGAGGAACAGGTAAATGGCGTGCAGGGCATGGACTACATGAACTCCTACGCCAGCGACACCGGGTCGTACACGCTCAACGTGGTCTTCGAGCAGGGCACGGACGGCGACATCGCGTCGGTCAAAGTGCAAAACAACGTATCGCAGGCGAACGCGAGCCTGCCTACGGATGTTTTGAACGTCGGCGTCGTCACACAGAAAGCGTCCCCGAACATGTCGATGGTCGTGAGCCTCCACTCCCCCAAAGGAACCTACGACAACGTCTTTCTGTACAACTACATGACCGTCTACATCCTCGATGAAATCAAGAGAATCAACGGCGTCGGGCAGGTTCAGCTTTTCGGCTCGGAGTTCGCAAGGCGCGTATGGCTCAACCCGGATAGGATGGCGGCTCTGAACCTCACCGTATCCGATGTGATCGCCGCCATCCAGGAGCAGAACGTGCAGGCCCCCGCCGGTACGATCGGCGCGCTGCCCGCCCCCGCCGGGCAGGAATTCCAATACACGGGCACGGTCAAAGGGCGTCTTGCGTCGATCGGGGACTTCGAGAACATCATCGTGAAGGCGCACGGAAACGGTTCGTTCATCTTCCTGCGCGATATTGCACGCGTGGAGAACGGCGCCCGTTACGATTCCTTCATCGCGCGCTTCGACGGGCATCAGGCCCTCGGAATCGGGATCAACCTCACGAGCGATGCCAACATGATGAAGGCCATCGCGGAGATCCGCCAGGTCTTCGAGCGGGCGGCGGCGAATTTTCCGCCCGACTTGGAGTACTCCGTCATTCTCGACACCACCGAGAACATCAGCGCCTCGCTCGAGGAGGTCGTGAAGACGTTCTTCGAGGCAATGCTGCTGGTTCTCCTCATCGTCTTCGTCTTCCTGCAGAGCATCCGCGCTACGCTGATCCCGATGCTGGCGGTTCCCGTCTCCCTGATCGGAACGTTCGGCGCCTTCGTTTTCCTCGGGTTCTCAATCAACACGCTGACGCTGTTCGCCATGGTGCTCGCCATCGGGCTCGTGGTCGACGACGCAATCGTGGTAATCGAGGCGGTCGAGCATCACATCAAGACGAACTGCATGTCGCCTCGCGAAGCGACACGGAAAGCAATGGACGAGGTCTCCGGCCCCGTCGTCGCTATCGCGTTCGTTCTGGCCTCCGTCTTCATCCCGGTCGCCTTTCTCGGCGGCATGACGGGCGTCCTCTATCGCCAGTTTGCACTGACGATCGCTGTTTCGATGGGGCTCTCGGCCTTTATCGCGCTCTCGCTGACCCCCGCGCTCTGCGCGATGCTGCTGAAACCGCACGACCCGGACGAACGGAAGGGATTTTTTGCCAGATTCTTCGACAAATTCAACGACGGGTTCGATCGCATGACGAACTCGTACAGCGAAACGGTCAAAAAATTGGTCACACACGCCAAATACGTCTGTATTTTCCTGGTAATTCTCGTGATCGGCATCGTGCTCCTCGCAAGGGTCGTGCCCTCCACCTTCGTTCCCGACGAGGACCAGGGCATCTTCATCGCTTCCGTGACCCTGCCGGAGGGGACGAGTCTCAACCGCACGATGGACGTCATCGAGCGCGTGGGGAAGGAGATTCTGACGCAGGAGGGGGTCACCAACCTCATGACGGTGGCCGGGTACGACGTTCTCTCCAGCTCGAACAAGTCGAACGCAGGGACGATCTTCACGCGCCTCGCGCCGTGGGAAGAACGCAAGACGGCCGCCACGCAGATCAACGCGGAGATCGGCCAGGTCTTCCGCCATGCCGCTAAATTCCCCGAGGCGTCGGTCATCGCGTTTAACATGCCCGCGCTTCCAGGCCTCGGCATGTTGGGCGGCTTCACCATGGTTTTGCAGGATCTGAACGGGCGTTCGAACGAGGAGTTGGCGGCAATCAGCCAGAAATTCGTCGCCGATGCGAACAAGATGCCCGAGGTCTCGGCCGTTTATACGACGTACAAGAACAACTTCCCCGGTTATCACTTCGAGATCGACCGCGAAAAAGTGAAGACGAACGGCGTGCTCCTCTCGGATGTTTTCACGGCGCTACAGGTCAACTTCGGCGGCATGGAGGTCAACGACTTCAACCTCTTCGGCCGCACCTACAAGGTCTCGTTGCAGGCTGACGTCAAATACAGAAACGAGGCGGATATGACCCGCTTCATCTTCGTCAGGTCCTCGAACGGTTCGATGATTCCGCTCGACGCGCTCGTGAACCCGACCCTGACGAGCGCTCCCACGATCATCTCCCGCTTCAACGCGGCGCGCAGCATCGAGATCAACGGAGGCGTCGGCAGCGGCTACAGCTCTGGGCAGGCCCTCGCTGCGATGGAAGACCTCGCGAAGCGAACGCTGCCGCAGGGCTTCAACGTGGAGTGGTCGGGACAGAGTCGTGAGGAGAAAAAGGCGGGAGGCCAGACCAATCAGATCATGGCGCTCGCCCTGATCTTCGTGTTCCTCTGCCTCGCCGCGCTCTACGAGAGCTGGGGCGTACCGTTCGCCGTCCTCTTCTCGGTGCCGACCGGCATCTTCGGCGCCTTCTTCTCGCAGTACGTCGTCGGCCTGCAAAACAGCATCTACATGCAGATCGGCATCATCACGCTCATCGGCCTCGCCGCCAAGAACGCGATCCTGATCGTCGAATTCGCGAAGGTGCGCACCGACGAGGGCATGGAGCCGAAACAGGCGGCGGTGGAAGCGGCGAAGCTGCGACTGCGCCCGATCCTCATGACGTCGCTCGCCTTCATTATCGGCTGTCTCCCGCTGGCGATCGCGACGGGAGCGGGCGCACAGGCCAGAAATGCGATGGGCACGGCTGTCGTCGGCGGCATGGCGTTCGCGACGAGCGTGGGCATCTTCATCATCCCGTCGCTCTTCGTCGTCGTGGAGTGGTTCGTCCTGAAATTCGGCAAGCATGAGGAGAAGAGCGAGGGAAAGGATGACACCCCGGCGCAGCCGGCGTAACCTCTCTTCTCTGATACTGCCTCATGCGTAAAACAGGCAGAAGAGGGAGGCCCCCTTTTCTGCCTGTTTTGTCGTCGCCAAATTCGGTATTATTCTATTATTTGGCTGTTGAAAATATGTTTGGCGTTTAGACACAATGCTTGAAAAGTGAGTGAAACCAGGCTCACGCACGAAAGATGACAGAAGACAGCCTCGCCGCCAGCGTGCGGGCGACGAAGCCCACGGCGAGGCCGGTTGCGAACGCGGCGACGGTCAGAATCGGCAGGTAGCCGAACAACGCAGGCTCCCCCGTGAGGAAGGCCACCACCGCGAGCTGCCCCACATTGAACGCCACCGCAGACGCCACGCTGATCGCCTCTACGCTGAAAAATTTTCCGAATCTCTCATAGAGCAGAATCGAGACGGGCAATGACAAGAATAATCCGCCCGCACTGCAGGCGAGGGCGAATGGATTGCCGGATATCGTGAACGCCATGAGGACACGCAACACGGAGACGAGGACGGCGCTCGCCGGTCCGAGCAGCAGCAGCGCAAAGAGAGAGAAGACATTCGCCAGCCCCAGCCGCATCCCAGGAAACGGCAAAGGGAAGGAGGACTCCGCGAGGTTCAGCACGAGCGCCAACGCCGCGAAAAGCGCGATGAAGACGAGTTTCCCGGAGCCGCGCTCAATACGCAACCGCATCGAGGTCCGCTCCATCCTTCCCCTCCCTCTCGCCCCTCAAGCGGACGATCAAACGGTGCGGCAGGCAGGCGATCGATCCCCGCTCGTCCGTAAGCGCCGGCATCCGAAGGCAGTCTCCGCCGGGGCAATCGGCGGAGACCATCCGCACGGCTCCATTTTCGATCAACAACGTGTTGCTCCCGCCGCTCGTGTTCAAGCGCAGCTCCCTTGGGGCCCCCCCGCTCAGTTTCTGCTCTTCGATCACCCTGCCGTCGGCCACGACTTCAAGTACGAACCCTCCCCGCGGAGGGCGCACGTGGGCAAAAAAACGGAAGGTCAGTGGAAAAAGAGCGAAGGCGAGCAGAAGACCGAGGTATAAAAATTTATCTCCTCGTTTCATCGTTTCAATTCGATGAAATCGACGGCGACGGCGGGAAGGAGCGATTTGATCCTACCCTCCAGACCCTTCGTCGCGCGCACCTGAAGTGTATCATCGGCTGCCCGTAGCACAAAGACCGCCTCCGCCTCCGGAAAGAGAGAGAGCAGCTCGCGCACGGAACCCATGCGATCCAGCCCGATCACCATCAGCGCGGTGGAGAGAGCGTCTCCCTCCGCGCCGTTCGGACAGACGACCGTGACGGAGGCGAGGTTGTTTTTGACGGGATAACCCGTGCGCGGGTCGAAGATATGCGTATAGCGTTTTCCGCCGATGTCGATAAATCGCTCGTACGTACCCGCCGTGATGGCTGCCGTGTCGCTGAGCTCAAGCGCGCAGATGGCCTCTCCCCTCTTTCCGTCCGGGTTCTGTATGCCGATGCGCCACGGTTTGCCATCCAGGCTGCTGCCGATCAGCTGAACGTTGCCACCCAGGTCGATCAACGCGGAGCTGATGCCCTCCGAGCGAAGAAAGTCGACCACCTTTTGCGATGCGTATCCCTTGGCGATCGCGCCAAGGTCGAGCATCATGCCCTTCGCAGACAAATAGACAGTCTCCTGTGGCTCGCTCAGCTCGATCTTTCCGTAGCCGACCAGAGCAAGGGCCCGGTCGATCTTCATTCTCTCCGGTATTGCGTCGAGACTGCGAGTAGAATCTCCGATTCCCCACAGTCTCGTCACGGGACCGATCGTCGGGTCGAACGCGCCGTCCGAGAGCGAGGCGATATCTTTTGCCGTCTGAATCACGTCGAAAACGTCCCGGTCGACCTTCACAGAGTGCCCCCCCGCCGCGCTGTTGATCCGGGATACAATCGAGCCCGGTTGATACATGGAGAGCTCGCCGTCCAGCGTTCTGATCAACGCGAAGGCCCCGTCGAGAGCGCCCTCCACATTGCCCTTGCCTGTGGCCTCCACCGAGACCACCGTGTCCAACAGGACGCCCTCTCGCTTCGCCGTCGTGCGCCCATCGTAAAAACGAATGAAGACGATGCCGCACAGGCCGAAGAGCGCCAGGAAGGCGATCGCCAGGTAGAATTTCGACTCCCTGTTCATCTCGCGCGGAAATTACTGACGCGCGACTCCGGACTTGCGCGCCGCAACCTTGACAGCCTCGGCCACTGCCGGGGCTACGCGAGGATCGAGCGCCGTCGGCATAAGGTAGTCCGCCCTCAGTTCGTCGTCGCGGATCAGGGCTGAGATCGCCTCGGCTGCCGCGATCTTCATATCGTCGTCGATGTCGCTCGCCCGAGCGTCGAGAGCTCCTCTGAAAATACCGGGGAAGGCCAGCACGTTGTTGATCTGGTTGGGGAAATCGCTGCGGCCCGTTCCCACGACGGCGGCACCGGCCGCCAGGGCGTCCTCGGGCCATATCTCCGGAACCGGGTTGGCCATTGCGAAAATGATGGGCTCCTTCGCCATGCCGCGAACCATCTCCTGCGTCACGATGCCCGGAGCGGAGAGGCCGAAAAAGGCGTCCGCGCCCTTCATCGCCTCCGCCAACCCGCCTCGCACGCCCCTCTTGTTCGTCTTGACGATGAACGACTTGCGCTCGTCGTCGAGGCCGGGGCGCGATTCGTAGAGCACGCCGTCGATGTCGCACACCACGACGTCCTTCACGCCGCTTGCGAGCAGCAGCTTCGACACGGCGATCCCCGCCGCGCCGGCCCCGCTCACGACGAGCGAGAGATCCTCCAGTTTCCGGCCGGTGAAGCGGCAGGCGTTGACGATGGCCGCGAGCGCGACGACGGCCGTGCCGTGCTGATCGTCGTGGAAGATCGGGATGTCGCAGCATGCCTTGAGCTTGCGCTCGATCTCGAAGCAGCGGGGAGCGGAGATATCCTCGAGGTTCACGCCGCCGAAGCTCCCGGCAAGCAGCCGCACGACGTTCACGATCTCGTCGGGATCCTTCGAGCGCACACAGAGGGGGAAGGCGTCGACTTCCGCGAACTTTTTGAACAGGGCGCACTTGCCCTCCATGACGGGCATGCCGGCCTCCGGGCCGATGTCGCCGAGCCCCAGCACGGCCGTGCCGTCCGTGACCACGGCGACCATGTTCCAGCGCCGCGTATAGGTGTAGCTGGCGCTCACATCCTCCTTGATCGCGAGGCAGGGCTCCGCGACGCCCGGCGTGTACGCCAGCGAAAGGTCTTCCATCGTATCCAGCGGCGCCCTGCAGACGACCTCGATCTTGCCGCGCCATTCCTCATGCAGTTTCAAAGCTCGTTCTTTCTTCTCCATCTTTTTCACACGCTCCAGACATATCGGTTTCCGTAAAAAAATCTCGCGCATAAGACACTTCGGTATTGTACTCCGAATTCCACGCGACGGGATCAATTATGTGCTACCCTTTTACCGATTCGTGATATATCATTGAAGTATGTTGCACTTCTGGAGATGATATTTTGTCGGACCTGACCGCTCTGCCCAAACCCGCGACGACCGCGCGCAAGATCGTATTCCTGGCGCTCGGTTTTTTCTTCGTCTTCGGTTTCTCGAACATCAGCTACTTTCTGCCCGTTTATTACAAGCAGATCGGAATCGCGTCGGCGGACGCCGCGGGATGGCTCGTCACCGCGTTTTACATCACCTCCATCATCTCGCGCCCCTTCCTCGGCGACGTCATCGGCCGCCTCGGGTTCAAGAGGACGTTCTACGTCGCAGGGACTCTCGGCGTGGTCAGTTCGGTCGGCGTCGTGCTCTCCGGCACGCACTTCATCCCCGCGCTCCTCTCCCGTGGCGTGCTCGGCGTGGGGTCGAGCCTCTTTCAAATCGGGCTTGCCACCTACCAGGCGATCGCGTTCAAGCAGGAGGAGCGAGGGCGCGCGTTCTCCCTGATCATGGCGGGAGGGCTGGCGCCAATGATGACCCTCGTCCCACTCGCCGACCTCTTTCTGCAGCACAGCTGGAACATCCTGTACATCATCTTTCCGGGCATTGTCTGTCTGTGCGCTGCGATCCTCACGCCCCTGATCCCAGGGCTCGACGAGATCGAGCCGGTTCGCCCGGAGCGATCGTCCCAGAGACCGCACCTGGGCGGCTTTATCGACTGCTTCCGCATCAGACCCCTCCGCCTCTCCTTTCTCGCAATGTTTCTCTTCAGCATCACGGATGCCTCCGCCGCGTTCATGGGGACGATGACCTCACACTACGGCCTGATGGCCTCCCTCTTCCTGTCGTCCAACGCCGTGGTCGGCGTCATCATGCGCCTCTTCTGTGCCAGACTGCTCGACCGCTATCCGCGAAGCATGTTCTCCACCGTCACCACGACGATAACGGCGACGGCACTGCTGCTTGCGTCGATCGCGCCCTCCGGGCGCTCGCTCGTGGCACTTGGGATGCTGTACGGCGTCGGCATGGGCTTCGGTTTTCCCCTTCACCTCGCGCTCGTCTCGGATTGTGCGCCGAGGGAGTTGCAACCACAGGCCGTCTCTTTCTCCTGGTTTCTGATGGGCTGCGCCTTCGCTTTCGTCCCCCCCCTCTCCGGCCGGCTGGCCGAGATGGCGGGGCCGGTGATCGCTTACAGGCTTATCGTCGCGCCGACACTGCTGTTCACGATCGGGATGTACTTTCTATGGCACCGCCAGGCGACAACGGAAAAGCCCTTATCGTGAAGGGGGCGAGGGCGCGAGAAATTTTTTGCTTGCCAGTATGGATTTGACATTTAACATAAAAAGTATGAACGCAACTCTTCGCCTCCTTCCCTTTATCTTCCGAATTCGCCCTAGATCCGCCGAACAGATCATATTCAATAAGACATGAATCGTGTAGAATAAATGTCAACCACAAGTAGGTTAAAAACCGCTGTTCAAGGAGGCGTTCATATGTCTGATTTCAAAATCGTGGGGAAGTCGATACCACGCCTGGACGGCCCCGAGAAGGTGCGCGGCACCGCGCGGTTTCTCGCGGACAGAGATATTCCCGGTGCCTGGGTCGGTGGAACGGTACGCTCGGACACTCCGCACGGAAAGCTGCTCTCGATCGAAAAAAGCCCGTCGTTCGACTGGTCCCGCGTCGTCGTCGTCACGGCCAAGGACCTCCCCGCCGCCAATTTCGTCCACATCGTTCGCGACGAATATCCGATCCTGGCCGCCGAGACAGTGAACTACGTCACACAGGCGGTTGCGCTCGTCGCCGCGCCTGACGAGGCGACGCTGCGCGAGGCGATGAGCAACATCACCGTAAGGATCGAGCCTCTCGAACCCGTCATGACGATCGACGAGGGACTCGAGGGAAAACGGATCATCTGGGGGAAGGACAACATCGTCGACGAATACCGCGTGGACTGCGGAGACGTCGAAAAAGGGTTTGCCGAGGCGGATTACATCGTCGAGGGAACGTACACGACGGGCCTGCAGGAGCAGATCTATCTGGAGACGCAGGGCATGGCGGCGATTCCGACCGACGATGGCGGGGTCGAGATCACCGGTTCGATCCAGTGCCCCTACTACGTGCTGGGCGCGGTGGCGACGGCGCTAGGCCTCGAGTGCTCGAAGGTCCGCGTGCAGCAGACGGAGGTCGGAGGCGGCTTCGGCGGCAAGGAGGACTATCCCTCCATCCTCGGCGTTCACGCGGCGCTGCTCGCCATGCGGGCACAGAAACCCGTGCGGATCATCTACGACCGCACCGAGGACCTCTACACCACGCCAAAACGCCACCCGTCGAGGGTTTATCACAAAACCGGCGTGAAGAAGGACGGCACGATCACGGCGATGGAGGTGGACCTCGTCCTGGAGGCGGGCGCCTACACGACGCTGACGATGGTCATTCTACAGCGCTCCGTCCTTCACGCGACGGGAGTCTACTTCACGCCCAACGCAAAGATTCGCGGCCGGGCGGTGGCCACGAATACCCCGCCAACGGGCGCGTTTCGCGGTTTCGGCGCGCCGCAGTCCATCTTCGCCGTCGAACGCCAGATGGACAAGATCGCGAACCGCCTCGGCGTCGATCCGCTCGACCTCAAATTGAAAAACGCGATCCGCAACGGCATGCGATTCCCCTACAAGCAGGTGCTGGATTCGGGCATCTGCGCGCACGAGGTACTCTCCCGCGCGGCAGACCTCTCGGACTATCGCAGGAAGCGCGACGAATACGCGAAGAAATCCGCCGAAGCGAAGGCGAGGAGCGAGAGATACCGGCACGGCATCGGCATCTCGGTCGCGCTGCACGGCGGCGGTTTCACCGGCGCGGCGGAGGACACGATGGGCACGACGACCCGCGTCGCATACAAGAACGGCATCTTCATGCTCTACACGTCGAGCGTCGACATGGGCCAGGGAGCGGCGACCGTGCTGCCGCAGATCGCGGCGGAGCGCCTCTGTGTTCCGATCGAGCGGGTGCGCCACCCCCTCCCAGACACGTGGGAGTGCCCCAACAGCGGCCCGACCGTCGCCTCGCGCAGTACGATGTTCATCGGGCGTGTCGTCGACAAGACCTGCCTCGCGCTGATCGAGAAATTGCGCGCCTTCGTCGCCGAACACGAAGACTGCGACGTCGGCGAGGTCTCTTTCGAGGACGGCAAATTCGCCGTGCCCGGCGGCATCGGTTTCTTCACGCTCGAGGCCGCGGATCTCTACGAGGCCCGATATGGGACGCTCGAGGACACGCAGTCCCATAAATTGACGGGAAAGAGCGCCTGGGACCCCGAGAAGTTCGAGGGGGACGCCTACAAGGGTTACGGCTGGATCGCGCAGGCGATCGAGGTCGAAGTCGATATGGACACCTACGAGGTCAACCCGACCTTCGGCACGGTCGTCGCGGAGGTCGGGAGGGCGATCAACCCGGTTCTAGCCTCGGGGCAGATCGAAGGCGGCGTCCTGCAAGGTTGCGGCTGGAGCCACATCGAGTCGCTCGGTATCGACGGCAAGGGCGCCTATACTGCCGGGCACATGAGCGAATACCTCGTCCCCACGACGCTCGACGCCCCGAAGTGGAACGTGGAGATGCTCGAGGTGCCCTGCGAGGTCGGTCCCTTTGGGGCAAAGGGAATCGGGGAGCTGCCCGCGAACGGCGGCGCACCTGCGTTCCTCGCCGCGGTCGAAAACGCCACCGGCGTCTACGCCGACTACATCCCGCTGACGGGAGAAAAACTGTGGATGGAGCTGGAGAAACTGGAGCCGAAGGGATATGCGGGGGGTGACGTTCAGTGAAAATACAAATTACGCTCAACGGCGAACTGCGGGAGATCAGCGTCCACCCCATGAAGCGAATGCTCGACGTGCTGCGCGAGGACCTCGGCCTCCACGGCGCGAAGGAGGGGTGCGGCGAGGGCGAGTGTGGCGCCTGCGCGGTCGTCGTGGACGGCAGGCTCGTCGACACCTGTCTGATTCCGGCGATGCAGATGGCCGGGCGCGAAATCAGGACGATCGAGGGACTGGGAACCCCCTCCGACCTCGACGCCCTACAGCAGGCCTTTCTCGACGAGGGCGCGGTTCACTGCGGTTTCTGCACGCCCGCGATGATTATGGCGGCCTACGCGCTGCTGGCGCACAACCCCCATCCGGCCGACGAGGAAATCCGCGTCGGGCTCGCCGGCAACATCTGCCGCTGCACCGGCTACGAAAAAATCTGCAAGGCCGTGGCGAAGGCCGCATCCGCGGGCTACGGCGAGAGCATCGTGCAGTATCGAAACCTCTGTACGGTCAAGGCCCCGATCTTCGAAGATTACGAGGAGGAGCGCTTCTTTGCGCCCGATTCCATCGAGCAGGCTTTCGAGGTGCTCGAAAAATACGATGACGTGCTGATCTTCTCGGGCGGCACCGACATCGGGCCGGACACGAAAGGCGGACGAATCTCGCCGGCGCGCGTCATGGACGTCTTCTCGCTCCCCGAAATGAACGGGGTCGAAATCCGAACGGACGCCCGAGAGCCCTACATCCGCATCGGCGCATCGGCCAACAACACCGACATTATGGAGAGCACGGTCGCGCGCGAGCACATGCCCGCGCTCGTGACGGCCTCCTCCCGCAGCGGCGCGCTCGCGATGCAGAACCGCGCCACGATCGGCGGCAACATCGTCACGGCGTCCGGCGCGGGAGACTTGCCGGTCGTTCTTCTGGCGCTCGGCGCTCGCGCGCTCGTCGCCGGGAAATTGGGCGAACGCGAGATGCCCCTCGACGACTTCATCATGGGATACCGCAAAACGGCCCTTCAGAAAGGCGAGCTGCTCAAGGAGATCCGCGTCCCCCTCCCGCCGAAGGGGTCGAGGCAGATCTTCTACAAGAGGGGTTCTCGCAAGGCTCTGACACTTTCGCGCGCCTCGCTCGCCCTCTACGCCTATTGCAAGGAGGGGCGCATCGTCGACTTCCGCGCGGCTGCGGGCAGCATGTCGCCGGTACCGATCCGGCTGAAGCGCCTCAGCGCCGAGATGCCAGGGAGAGAGCTGGCGCCGAGTCTACCGGACGAGGCGGCGGCGATCGCCTACGGCGACGTCAACCCGCGTAAGACGCCGCTCTACCGCAAGACGATGGTGGCGAACCTGACGCGCAGATTCTTCGGCGAGCTCCTGAAATCCGAGGGGGCGGCGCTATGAAGGAGCTGTTGGCGGCAGCGCGAGGCGACATCCCTTGCGACCTGCTGATCAAAAACGGCCGCATCGCAAACGTCCTCTCACTCGAATACGAAGAGGCAGATATCGCGATCAAGGGCGACAGAATCGTGGGGATCGGCAGGGGCTACGAGGGCCGTGATGTCGTCGACGCCTCCGGACGCGTCCTCATGCCGGGCATGATCGACGGCCACCTTCACATCGAGAGCACGATGCTCGCCCCCGCCACCTTCGCCTCCGCGGTTCTGCCGCTGGGCACCACGACGATCATGCCCGACCCGCACGAGATCGCCAACACCTGCGGCATGCCCGGGATCGAGTTCATGTGGAGAGAGTCGCTGCGAACGCCGCTGGACATACTCCTCGGCGCGCCTTCCTGCGTGCCGGCCTCGTCGTTCGAGACCCCGCTGGAGGAGATCGGCGCGACCGGAGTGGCCGAGTGCTTCGACCGCGGCTGGTGCACGCACCTCGGCGAGATGATGAACTATCCGGGCGTGATTCACGGAGACCCGGACGTATGGGCCAAGCTCACCGCCGCCAGGCATCTCGTCAAGACGTCGCACCTTCCGAACGTATCCGGCAGGGACCTCTGCGCCTATCTTCTCTCGGGCTGCGACGGCGACCACGAGAGCAATTTCGCGGACGAGGCGCTGGAGAAGCTGCGTCGCGGCGTATGGGTCATGCTACGCGAGGGCGCGACGGAGCACAATCTGGAGGGCGTCGCGCAAATCCTTCTCGACGACGAGGCCCGCTACGCCCGCTGCATGGCGGTGAGCGACGACCTGACGGCGAGCTATATTCTCCGGAACGGCCATATGGACCACAAGGTTCGCATGATGATCGAGCTCGGCATCCGCCCGCTCGTGGCGGCGGCACTGGTGACGATCAACCCCGCGCAGTACTTCCGCCTCTGGGACAGGGGCGCGATCGCGCCGGGCCGGATCGCCGACGTCGTGATGGTCGAGTCGCTGGAGACGTGCCGCGCCCTCAAGGTCTGGAAGCGAGGCCGCCTCGTAGCGGAGAACGGCAGGCCCCTCTTTCATACGAGCGCGCCGCTCCCAGCCGATCTCCCAAAGGCCGCGAAGCTCGCCGTTACGGGCGACGAAAACACTTTTAAAGTTCGCGCACGGGACGACAGTCGCATTCGCGCCATCGAAGTCATCCCCGGCAGCGTGCTCTCCAGACACCTCGTGCTGCCCCCGACCGTCGAAGATGGTTTTGTAGTGGCCGACGCGGGACGCGATCTCGCGAAGATGGTCGTGATCGAGAAGAACCAGGGCACCGGCCGCACGGCGATTGGCTTCGCAAAGGGATTCGGCCTGGGACGCGGCGCCATCGCCTCCTCCGTCGCGCACGACGCGCACAACTACGTGGCGGTTGGTATGGACGACGCGTCACTCGCCGCTGCGTTCGCGTCTCTCGCCGAAAGCGGCGGGGGGCTCGTCGTCGCGGACGGGGGAGGGGTTACCGCATCTTTCGCTCTGCCGATCGGCGGACTGATGAGCGACCTCGAACCCGCAGCGGTGGCGGAGGCCATCGTCAGGATGGAAAAGGCAGCGGAAGATCTCGGCGTTTCGATCCTCCATCCGTTCATGGCCTTGAGCTTTTTATCCTTATCCGTCATCCCCGAGCTCAAGCTCACCGATCGGGGATACGTCGACCTCGGAAAGGGGGGAGCGCAGGAGCTGTTTGCGTGACGCGGAGCGTCGCGGATATGCATTTATTATTCATTGCGAATGTCGCGAGGGGGTATAAAAAATGAGTCAGTGGCTCGAAAGACAGTTCAAACTATCCGAGCGCAAGACCGATGTGCGCACGGAGGTATACGCGGGCATCACCACATTCATGACGATGGGCTACATCATCTTCGTTAACCCGGATCTTTTGTCGAAGACCGGGATGCCGTTCGGGGCGCTGATGGTCTCGACGTGCCTTGCCGCGGCGCTGGCGACGGTGCTCATGGCGTTCATGGCCAACTACCCGATCGCGCTTGCGTCGGGCATGGGGCTCAACGCGTTCTTCGCCTTCTCCGTCGTGCTCGGAATGAAGATCTCCTGGGAAGTGGCGCTGGCGGCAATTCTGGTAGAGGGCATCATCTTTATCATCCTGACGATGACCAAGGTGCGCGAGAGCGTCGTCAACGGCATACCGATGTCGATCAAACACGGCATTTCCGCGGGCATCGGACTTTTTATCGCCTTTATCGGTTTTCAGACGGGCGGGCTGGTGGTCGCCAACCCGGCCACACTGGTCTCGCACGCAAGTCTCAACGGCAACATGCCGGGCCTCCTGACGGTGGCCGGACTGGTGATCATAGGGGCGCTCGAGGCGCGGCGCATACGCGGCGCCATCCTTTGGGGCATCATCGCCACCACGGTGCTCGCCGTCTTCGCCGGCGTCGCCAAGGTTCCGACCTCCGTCGTCTCCATGCCGCCGTCGATCGCGCCGATCTTCATGAAGATGGACTTCTCCATGCTCGGCTCGGCGAATTTCTGGATCATCGTCTTCACCTTTTTCTTCGTCGACTTCTTCGACACGGTCGGCACCCTGATCGGCGTATCCGGGCGCGCGGGCCTGCTCGACGAGAAGGGGAGCCTGCCCCAAGCGCGCGAGGCGCTTCTCGCCGACGCGATCGGGACCACTGCGGGCGCCATGCTCGGCACGTCGACCGTCACCTCGTACGTCGAGAGCGCGAGCGGCGTCGGCGTCGGAGGACGCACGGGGCTCACCGCGCTGGTCACGGCGGGCCTTTTTCTGCTCGCGATCTTCTTCAACCCGATCATCAGCATCGTCCCCTCCTGCGCGACGGCCCCTGCGCTGATCTTCGTCGGGGTCTACATGATGATGGGCATCGGCAACATCAATTTTTCGGACTGGACGGAGCTGCTGCCATCCATCATGGCGGTCTTCGCCATGCCCTTCGCCTACAGCATCGCAACCGGCATCGAGTTCGCGATCATCACCTACGCCGTCGTGAAGCTGATCTCCGGCAGGGCAAAGGACGTGAGCCTCATCATGTGGGCGCTCGCGATCGTCTTTGCCGCGAAGGAGCTGTTCCTGTAAGGCTGGATTCTTTATTTTTATTCAAAGAGAGACGAGCGCCGGGGTGTGCCCCCGGCGCTTTTTCCTGTGCTACAATGAAAGTGGTCAAAAATCCGGCGGGTCTACGAGGTGGCGAACGATGCAGATGCACAAAGACAAGTACGTCAACATTTTCAGCATTGCCCTTACCCTCCTGTTTCTCCTCTCTTTCTCGACTCTCTTTATCTCGTTTCTGGGCGTGATGCCGGACGTCACGAGGCGCGTCGCGCATTTTGCCCTACGGGTCGCGCAGGTCGACCTGGTCTTTCTTCTGATCGCTCTCTGGAACTATAGACGCAAAAATGCCTGAGGAGTCTTCTCTTCTTCGTTGCCCTCCGTGGGACGAGCTGTTATAATACCACCGCTTTATCACAATAATATATTCTAGGAGGTTTTTGCGAATGCGTTTCAAGAAATTGGCCTGTCTGAGTCTGTGTCTTTGTTTCGTTTTGATGGCGTCCGCCGGTTTTGCCGCCACGAAGAAGTACGTCTGCGGCATCGACGGGGACTACCCGCCTTATAGCTTCATGGGCCCCGACGGAAAACCGACGGGCTTCGATGTCGAATCGCTGCAGTGGATCGCGAAAGAGATGGGTTTCGAGGTGGAGATCAAACCGATCGCGTGGGACGGCATCATCCCCGCACTTCTCGCGAAGAAGATCGACATGGTCTACTCCGGCATGACCGCCTCGCCGGAGCGTCGTAAAGTGGTCGACTTTTCCAACGTCTACTGGGAGATCGACCAGGCCGTCGCGGTGAAAAACGACTCCAAGGTCACCATGGACGACGTCCTGAAGGGCAAGGTCGTAGTTGGAACGCAGCGCGGCTGCACGGCGGCCATCTGGCTGGAGGACAACCTCGTCAAGAAGAACATCATGAAGAAGGACAACCTGCGCCTGTACGACAACTTCCCGATCGCGGCGAAGGATCTCGAGATCGGACGCGTCGAGGCCGCCATGATGGACGACATGATCGTCATGAGCGTGATCAAGGGCAAGCCGCTCAAAATCATCGGCACGGTCAAGACCGGCGAGGAGTACGCGGTGGCAATCCGCAAGGAGGACAAGGAACTCAAGGATACGATCAACGAGGGGCTCAAGCGCCTGATGGCTTCCCCCAAGTGGGAGGAGCTCAAGAAAAAGTACGACATGCAGAAGTAACGCCTGCGCATATTTTTTCGGGAGGTAGCCGTACGATTTGAACAGCTTTACGATTCTGTTGGAGTCCCTGCCCAACATCGCGCTCGGACTCTTTATCACCCTTGGCCTCGTGCTCGTCGCGCTGGCCGTCGGGTTTCTCATCGGGCTCCCCCTCGGGATCGCACAGGTCTACGGGGGGAAGCCGATTTCTTGGTGTGTAGGCCTCTACGTATGGTTTCTGCGAGGCCTGCCGAACCTCGTGCTGCTCTTTCTCTTCTACTTCGGGATCTTTCCTCTTCTGGGGCTCGACCTGCCGGCCTTCTTCGTGGGAGCCACCGTCCTTGGCCTTCGCAGCTCCGCGTATCAGTCGCAGATCTTTCGCGGCGCACTCCTGTCGATAGACCCCGGACAGATGCAAGCGGCCCGCTCGCTCGGAATGAGCCGGGGTGTCGCCATTCGCAGCGTCGTGCTGCCGCAGGCGCTTCGCATCGCCCTGCCGGCCTGGTCGAACGAATACCCGATCCTTCTCACCGACTCATCCGTCTGCTACGCCATCGGCGTAATGGAGATGCTGACCAGGGCGAGCCTGCAGGTTACGCGCACCTCGGCCCCCACGCCGATCTATCTCGCGACCGCCGCGATTTTTATCCTGATGAACTACGTCGGGATGCGGGGACTGCACTACGTCGAAAGACGATGCCGCATTCCGGGATTCGGAGGTTTGTGATGGCTGCGACGGAGACCGTACTGCGCGTACAGAATCTGCACAAACGCTTCGGAAACGAGGAGGTCCTGAAGGGCATCAGCTTCGATGTCCGCAAGGGAGACGTCAAGGTCTTCATCGGTCCCTCCGGCACTGGCAAGAGCACCATGCTCCGCTGCCTCAACCGCCTCGTGGAGCCGGACGCGGGCCAGGTGTGGCTCGGCGATACGGAGATCACCCACGAGAGCGACATCGACCACGTGCGCCGTCGCATGGGGATGGTCTTTCAGAATTTCTATCTCTTCGACCACTTGAGCGCCGTTCGCAACGTGGAGATCGCGCTGATCAAGGTGTTGGGGATGTCGAAGAAGGAAGCGCGCGAGCTGGCGACCTTCGAGCTCGCGCGAGTCGGCATGGACCGCTTCGCCGACAAATACCCGGCCGAGCTCTCCGGCGGCCAGGCACAGCGCGTCTCGATCGCGCGGGCGCTCGCCATGTCGCCGGAGGTCATGTTATTCGACGAGCCGACGAGCGCGCTCGATCCCGAGCTCACCGGCGAGGTGCTCGACGTCATGCGCTCGCTCGCCGCGGGCGGCATGACGATGCTCGTCGTATCCCACGAGATGGAGTTCGCGAACTCGGTCGCGAACGAGATCCTCTTCATGGAGGGCGGCGTCATCGCCGAGCGCGGCACACCCCAGAAGATTCTGGCGGATGCCGCGGAACCTGAAAACAACTCCTTCGAACGCGTGCGCTCTTTTCTGAGCCGCATCAGGACAGGGGCATGAACGAGACGCTCGCTTTCATCCTGCAGGATCTGCGAGAACCCCTTCTCGAGGGGCTGATCGCCTCCTGTGAGTTGATCGTCTGCTCCATCCCCTTCGGCCTGCTGCTCGGCTTCAGCCTCGCGGTCGGCTGGGTGTACGGGGGACGGATCCTGTCGCCCGTGTGCCGGACGTTCGTCATGCTCGTCAAGGGCACGCCGCTTCTCATCCTGCTCTTTATCCTCTACTTCTGCCTGCCGACGTTCGGAGTCATGCTCTCGCCTTTCTCCGCTTCCGTGACCGGGTTCATCATGTGCAACGGCGCCTACAGCTCGGAGTACATCCGCGGCGCGATCCTCTCCGTTCGAAGCGGCCAGCTCGTCGCCGCCAGATCCCTTGGCATGACGAAGCTGCAGGGCATCGTCTCCATCGTCCTCCCACAGGCCGCGCGACGCGCGCTCCCCGGCTGCTCCAACGAGATCATCTACCTGATCAAATACTCCTCCCTCGCCTACATGCTCTCGTTCATCGAACTGACCGGCGCCGGCAAGATGGTCGCCTCCCGCTCCTTCCGCTACACGCTCGTCTTCGCCGTCGTCGGCGCGATCTACCTCTGCGTAGTATCCGTCGCCTCGCTCCTCTTCTCCTACATCGAGAAGAAATTCGCCGTCCCCGGGTTCGAAACGAAACGAAAATAGCCACAAACTCGGTTTTTCCCGCTTGGCAAATTTGCGCCATTCGGTATAGATTGATGCGAAGGGCGCAATAAAAACCGCAAAGGGGGCTCTCGACATGGCAATTTCAAAGCTGGCGGGCAAGGTGGCGCCACGCGAGTCACTGGTCTCCATCCCTCGCCTCGTATCGGCGTACTACACCACCGAGCCGGATCCGGAGGATCCGGGGCAGATGGTCTCGTTCGGCACCTCCGGGCACAGGGGTTCGTCGTTTCGCGGCAGTTTTACGGAGTCGCATATCATGGCGATCTGCCAGGCCGTCTCCGAATACCGAAAAAAAGAGGGCGTCACGGGCCCCCTCTTTCTCGGCATGGACACGCACGCGCTCTCGGAACCGGCCCTGTATACGGCGATCGAAGTTCTGGCGGCAAACGGCGTCGAACTGCGGGTGCAGACCGATTTCGGCTACACGCCGACGCCGGTCATCTCCCACGCGATTCTCGGCTGGAACCGGGAGCACCCCGAGACCCCGGCGGACGGCATCGTCATCACGCCCTCGCACAACCCCCCGGAGGACGGGGGCATCAAATACAACCCTCCGGCGGGAGGCCCCGCGTCCCCCAAGACCACGTCCGCCATCCAAAAACGGGCGAACGCGCTGCTCACGGGAGCCTGCCGCGGCGTAAAGAGGGTCGCCCTCGCAAAAGCCACGGCGGCCGAGACGACACGGTTCATCGACTACGTCCTTCCCTACGTCCGAGACCTCGCGAACATCGTCGACATGAAGGCAATCGCGCGCGCCAAAATCCGGATCGGCGTCGATCCGCTCGGAGGCAGCGGCATCGCCTTCTGGGTCCCGATCGCGGAGACCTACGGCCTCAATCTCGAGGTGCTCAACAAATACGTCGACCCGACGTTCTCCTTCATGACGCTCGACTGGGACGGCAAGATCCGCATGGACTGCTCGTCGCCGTACGCGATGGCGAGCCTCGTCGCGCACAAGGAGCAGTACGGTATCGCCTTCGCCAACGACACGGACTACGACCGGCACGGCATCGTGACGGACGAGGGGTTGATGAACCCGAACGCCTTTCTCGCCGTCGCCTCGCACTATCTTTTTACGCACAGGAAGGATTGGAGCAAGGGGGCGCGAATCGGCAAGACGCTCGTCTCCAGCTCGATCATCGATCGCGCGGCCGAGTCGATCGGCAGGCCCGTCTGCGAGGTGCCGGTCGGTTTCAAGTGGTTCGTCGAGGGCCTGACGGATGGGTCGTTCGGTTTTGCGGGCGAGGAGAGCGCGGGGGCGACCTTCCTGCGCAAGGACGGAACCGTGTGGACGACGGACAAGGACGGCTTCGTCATGGACCTGCTGGCAGCCGAGATACAGTCCGTGACGGACATCACCCCGTCGCGTTACTATCGCAACCTGACCGCGGAGTTCGGCCGGCCGTATTACGCCCGCGTCGACGCCCCGGCTACGCCCGAGGAGAAGCTCGCGCTCAAGAAGCTCTCCCCCTCGGACGTGAAGGAAAAAGAGCTGGCCGGCGAACCGATCACGGCGCTGCTCACGAAGGCCCCCGGCAACGGCGAGCCTATCGACGGACTCAAAGTCGTCGCGAAAAGCGGCTGGTTCGCCGCCCGCCCCTCCGGCACGGAGGACGTGTACAAAATCTACGCCGAGAGCTTCAAGGACGAAAAACACCTGGCCAGAATCCAGAAAGAGGCGCAGGAGATCGTGACGAACGCGCTCTCGAAGGCATAAAGACGAAAGGAGCGAGGCCGGCAGGGCTTCGCTCCTTTTTCGATTCCGTAAAATCCCTCTCAACCCTTCAAGAAATCTCCGATCGGGATGTCCGTCCAGTCGGTCATTTCGGGGACCTTCAGAGACAACTGCATCTGGCCGGGGACCGCGACGATCTGGTACACGGTGCCGTCCGTCGTCGCGCCGAGGTCCTCGAGGCGCGTATCCAGAATTTTCTTCATGCGCGGCACGTCGATGTTGCCTTTGAAGTGTTCGGCGAGATTGAGCAGATTCTGGCGGCGCGTGCGCGTCCACCAGAACTTTTCGTCCGCCGGGCGGGGAAGCCCCCACGAGGGCTCCGTAAAATGGTTGGTCGCCACCATCAACCCCGGGCGGCGGACCGAGAGCCTCCGTTTTACGTCGAACACCGGCCACTCGAAGCAGCGCGACGTCTGGTCGTCCGCCGTCCCCACAATGTAGGCGAAGTTCGAGCGCGTCGCGTGGAAGAAGCTCTCGAGCTGATCTAGGTCGGGCGAGTCGAGGAGAAACATGAAGAGCTCCGCGATGGCAGGGACGCGGTTGTGGTACTGCAGCGCACCGCCGGAGGGCTCGCCGTTGTTGAGCTCCAGAAAGATGCCGCGCTCGTTGATGCCCGTCGTCATATAGATGCCGCCGGGATAGCCGATCGTGGCGGTGGCCAGCGATCCGTCGCAGGGGTGATAGACGGCGATCATCAGATACTCGCCCATCTCGCGGAACCAGTCGAAGTAATCGTAGTTGCGGCCGAAGATCAGGGGGCCGGAGGTGTAGTCCCCCCACACGGCGATACTCGTGCAGCGCGCGGGCAATGTCCTGTTGCCGAGTTCTGTCCATATCTCGTCGGCGACGATGACCTCGATCGCATTGAGCAGCAGGTGGCGTCCGAAATCGAGCCCCGACGTCTCCTCCATGCCCTCCAGGATCAATCTCAGTCGCTGGGGGTAGTTCTTGTAGAAATCGCGCGCAATCCCGTCGGCCGCCTCTCTGGTACGCAAATTCGCGGCGAAGAGTTTTTCGTCGATCGCGCGGCGGTACATCTCGCCGATCTGCCGCGACGCGAGCGCCCCGTACTGCCTGCCCATGTCGCGCCATGAACCGTGCAAGTCGAGCACGGTGAAGTTGCCGAAGCGAACGCTACGCCCGCCTTCGAAAGTCGTTGTCTCGTAAGAGTCGTACAAACTGCCCAAGGACTATCCCCCCTTGCCAGTATTATAACCGTCGAAACTTGTTTTTTCGCGCGCAGGTAGGCTTATCTATGGACAAATTCTTCGGATTACGCGAAGATGGGCGGACGAAAGAGGCGTGACGAAGATGAAACCATACGCGTTATCGGAAGAAACAGAAGCGAAACTGCGCCAGTACGCCGAACTGCTCGGGCGGGCGAACGAACGCGCCCGGCTGACGGGCCCCTCGGACCCGCGGATCCTCTACGACGAACACATCGCCGACGCACTGCAGGCTCTGCCCTACCTGCCACAGGAGGGAACGGGAAAAGAGTTCGTCGACGTCGGAACCGGCGGCGGGTTGCCCGGCCTCGTCTGGGGCATCTGCAGGCCGGACCTGTCCGGCACGCTGCTCGACAGCATCGGACGCAAGAGTATCCTGACGGCGGAGATCGCGCATGAGCTGGGTTGCGAGAACATCTCCGTCGTCAAAACCCGCTCGGAGGACTTTGCAAACGAAAAAGGCAACCGCGAGCGCTTCGACGTCGCAACGGCCCGCGCCGTGGCCCACGCGTGCGTGCTCGCCGAGTACCTCTCGCCGCTCGTGCGGGTCGGTGGCAGGATCGTCGCCTTCAAAGGAAAGAACGCCGCCGAGGAACTCGCAATCTCCGCCCCGAAGTGGCGGGCCCTGGGGCTTTCCGCCCCGACGCTGCATCCCTACAGCGTCGCTGGAAAGGATCGCTGCCTCATGATCTGGAAAAAGATAAAACCATGCCCGGCTCACTATCCGCGCAAGCCGGGCATGGCCGAGAAAAAACCGTGGTGCGGCAAACTGCCGGGGCAGATGCCGGAAGCCTCTCTCAGTTGATCGGCATCTCTCCATACGTTTCGAGAATCTTGAGCAGTCTGGCGTCGTCGACGTTCCCACCCGATATGACGACGCCTACTTTTTTGCCCGTTACGTCCACTTTGCCCGATACGAGACCGGCAACCGCCGTGCCCGGCGCTCCCTCGATCACCATGTGGTGGTGTTTGTGCACCCAGGCCATCGCTCTCGCGATGCGCTCCTCCGAGATCGGGAGGATGCCGTCGAGCGACTCGCGGATGAAGGGATAGAGTTCCGCCGAGGCGCAGCCGCCCAGCGCGTCGGCGAGGGAATCCCTCTCCTCGACGGGCACGACTTTGCCCGCCTCCCAGGCGCGCGTCCAGCTCGGGTTGTTCTCCGCGAAGGTACCCCACAACTCGATGCCGGGGCGCAGAGCCCGCGCGGCGACCGCGATGCCGGTGAGCAATCCGCCGCCGCTCAGGGGGCTGAAAATGACGTCGAGCTCCGGCTCGTCCTCCAACATCTCGAGCGCGATCGTCCCCTGGCCAGCGGCAATGTACGTGTCTTCGAACGCGGAGACGAAAGACAGCCCCTCGTCACGCCCGAACTGCAGCGCGGCTCGTTCCGTGTCGTCGTACTGTGCGCCCACGACGCGGAGGTCGACGTACTCGCCGCCCCTGGCCCGCACGGAGGCCTTCTTGGTCTCGGGGCAGACCTCCGGGACGCAGATCACGGCGCGGGTCTTCAGCATCGCCGCGGCCGTCGCCAGCCCCTGCGCGTGGTTGCCGGACGAGGCCGTCACGACACCGCGCGCGCGCTCCTCCTCGGAGAGCGCGAACATCTTGTTGATAGCGCCGCGAATCTTGAACGAGTTCGCGTGCTGCTGGTTCTCGAGTTTCAAATAGACCTTCGCGCCAGTCCGCTCGGAGAGCGGGTGGGAGAACTCCAGCGGGGTGTGGCGAACTTTCCCCCGCAGCAACTTGCGCGCGGTCAGTACATCCGTTATCGTCGGTATCCTTATCAAAATATTCACCTCTTGAAAATATTTTTCTCGTGCTCCAGCAACCACTCCTTGCGCCAGAGGCCGCCGCCGTAGCCGGTGAGGCTGCCGTCGCTGCCGATGACCCTGTGACAGGGCACGATGATGGAGACGGGATTGTTGTGGTTGGCTCCGCCCACGGCGCGGACCGCCTTTTCGCGGCCGATCTGCCGCGCGACCTTACCGTAGCTCCAGGTCTCTCCACACGGGATGAGAAGCAGCGTCCGCCAGACGGAGAGCTGAAAGGGCGTGCCCCGCAGATCGAGAGGCACGTTGAACGTCGAGCGTTTCCCCTCGAAATATTCGACCAGCTGAGAGATACACATCGCGGCGATGGGGCTCTGTCCTCGTTTTTCTTCATGCACACCCTCATGCGGGAAAATAACCTCGACGATGCCCGCGTCGCTCGCTTTCACACAGAGCGGACCGATCGGAGACTCGTAGATGTCGACGACGATCGTGTCGATCCCGACTTTTTTCATTTGTCGTGCCTCCCTCCCGAGATTCACTGCGTGTATAATTTAGCACAATATTTGCGAAGTTGGTGAAAGGCATTGGACGACATTTTTTTCATGAACGAGGCGCTCCGCGAGGCCCGGGAAGCGTTTGAAAAAAACGAGATTCCCGTCGGCGCGATCGTCGTGCGCGACGGCGAGATCGTCGGCCGCGGATCGAACGACCGCCTGCGCAGCTCGCTCCCCTTTGCGCACGCGGAGATGGTGGCTCTTGCCGAGGCGGGCAAAACACTGGGGACCTGGCGCTTCGACGGCTGCGCGCTTTATGTGACGCTCGAACCCTGCCCGATGTGCGCGGGGGCGATCATACAGACGCGCGTCTCTCGCGTCGTATTCGGCGCGCGAGATCCGCGGGCGGGCGCAGCGGGCTCGCTCTACGACATACTCCGCGACCCGCGTATGGCCCACAGGTGCCAGGTAAAAGAGGGCGTACTCGCGCAGGAGTGCGCGGCGCTGCTGCAGAAATTTTTTCGCGCAAGACGCAAGGGAGTGAGGTAGAAATGAAGATTGTGGTAATCGACGGGCAGGGCGGCCGAATCGGGAGCCAGCTCATCGAGAAAATCAAACCCGCGCGCCCGGACGCGGAGATATACGCCATCGGAAGCAACTGCATCGCGACGGCCGCCATGCTCAAGGCGGGAGCGGACCACGGCGCCACGGGCGAAAACCCCGTGGTCGTAAACTGCCGCGACGCCGACCTGATCGTCGGCCCCATCGGGATCGTCGCTGCGAACTCGCTGCTCGGCGAGATCACGCCGCGCATGGCGCGGGCCGTGAGCGAAAGTCCGGCGGAGAAGCTGCTGCTGCCGGTGAACAAGTGCGGCATCACCGTCGTGGGGACGGAGAAGGGCCAGCTCTCCGACCACCTGAGGGCGGTCATAGAGGCGATAAAACTGCTTGAAGGATAGACGCTTGCGTGCTATGATCCCTGCAGCGGCATCATGAAGGTGCTATGGCAGGATCGAAACCGGATATATTAAAATATTGCCACGAAGGCGATGGTTCCCCGGCAGGGGAAGAGCCTCTGTGGCGATTTTTATTCTGGGAGGATTTCACGATGCATATGGCAGATGCCCTTTTATCACCGGCGGTCGGCGTGGCAATGTGTGCGGTCAGCGCAGGCGCGATAGCCTGCGCGGCGAAAAAAATCAGAGACGACGAACTCTGCGAGAAGAAAGTCCCGCTCATGGCCGTCGCCGGCGCCTTCGTCTTCGCGGCGCAGATGATCAACTTCACGATACCGGGGACCGGCTCCAGCGGGCACATCGGAGGCGGCATCCTGCTCGCCGCGATGCTGGGCGCGTGTCCGTCGTTTCTGACGCTCGCGACGGTGTTGATGATCCAGTGCCTCTTCTTCGCGGACGGCGGCCTACTCGCGCTCGGATGCAACATCTTCAACATCGCCGCGATTCCGTGCCTTCTGATCTATCCCCTCGTCTTCAAACCGATCGTCGCCAAAGGCACAACTCCGAAACGCATCGCCGCCGCGTCGACCCTGTCCGTCGTGATCGGCTTGCAGTTCGGCGCGTTTGCCGTCGTGGCCGAGACCCTGCTCTCCGGCATTACGCAGCTCCCCTTCTCCACCTTTCTCCTCCTGATGCAGCCGATTCATCTCGCCATCGGCGTCGTGGAGGGCATTGTGACGGCCTCCATTCTCTGTTTCGTCTACGCGGCGCGGCCCGAGATTCTGGGAGCTCCCGGCGTCGTCTCATCCTCCCGCGTCTCTCCCGGCAAGGTCGTCCTGGCCTTCGCAATCGCGGCGCTTCTCGCGGGAGGCGCTCTCTCGCATCTCGCCTCCGCCTACCCCGACGGCCTCGAATGGTCGATCGAAAAGACGGCAGGCACGACGGAGTTGAAGGCGAAGGGCGCGCTGCTGGAAGGCGCTGCAAAAGTGCAGGAAACGACCGCCGTCATGCCCGACTACAACTTTCATCACGGGGACTCGCGATTGGGAACGAGCGTCGCGGGCCTGGCAGGTGGCGCGATCACCCTCGCCGCCGCAGGGTTGACCGGTTTTGCCCTCTCGAGGCTCAAGAGGCCGCGCGGCAATAAAAACACCGCATCCGCATGAACTTTTTTTTCGCGAGGTGAGCAGGACGTTATCCATCGAGAGCAAGGTGCAGGAGATCTATTCGCTGGAGCAGCTCTCCACGGGAGATTCCTGCGTACACCGCCTTCACCCTGCGGCCAAGATCCTCGCCACGCTGTTCTTTCTGATCGTCGTACTCTCGTTCAGCCGGTATGAAATCGCCGGCTTGACGCCGTATCTGTTTTATACGTTCACCCTTGCGGCCCTGGCCGATACCCCCCACTCGATCATGCTGAAGCGCTTCGCGCTCGCGCTGCCCTTCTGCCTGCTGGCGGGGATCGGCAACGTCCTCTTCGACAGAGGGACAGCGTTCCACCTGGGTGGCTTCGCCGCCAGCTACGGCGCCGTGTCGCTCCTGGCCATCCTCTTTCGAGCTTATCTCTGCGTCACGGCGGTCTTGCTTCTGATCGCGACGACCCCCTTCGTCCAGTTGAGCGCGCAGTTGAGAAGGATGCACGTTCCCGGCATTTTAGCCACTCTCTTCGAGATGACGTATCGCTATCTCGGGACGCTGGCGGGGGAGGCCTCCTCGATGTACACCGCTTACATGCTGAGAGCACCGAGGCATAAAGGATTGAATATGCGCCACATGGGAAGCTTCGTCGGCCAGCTGCTGATCCGCAGCTTCGACCGGGCCGAGCGCGTCTACGGCGCAATGATGTGCAGAGGGTACACGGCAAGGGACGCGCGTCGCGACGCACGACCGCTCGCCCTCTCCGACTGGGCTTACCTCGCCGCGGTCTGTGGGGCATGCGTCCTCTTTCGCCTGGTGGACATCCCGGGGCTGATCGGCGATCTGGTGGTGAGGTTGTCGTGACGCTGGCGGTTCGAAATCTCTCGGTCGTCTATCCTGACGGCACGAAGGCCGTGGAGTCGGCCGACTTCACTTTGCGCGAAGGCGAATCGGCCGCCCTGATCGGCGCCAACGGCGCGGGCAAGACCTCGCTGTTGCTCGCCCTCGTCGGTGTACTCCCCTCCACGGGCCACGTCGAGATCGATGGCGTGGAACTGTGCAAGAAGACGCTCGATGTCGTACGCCGCCGCATCGGAATGGTCTTCCAGAACCCGGACGATCAGCTCTTCATGCCCACCGTCTTCGAGGATGTGGCCTTCGGCCCCCGCAACTTCGGCCTCCCGGAGGAAGAGGCGGCCGCGCGCGCGGACGAGGCGCTGCGCGAGTTGAGAATCGAGCACCTGCGCGACCGCTCGCCCCTCAAGCTGTCGGGCGGCGAAAAACGCGTCGCCTCGATCGCCACGGTCCTCGCCATGGAGCCCTCGGTCGTCCTTTTCGACGAACCAACGGCCTTCCTGGATCCAAGAGCGCGGCGCAACTTGATCGCGATTCTGAAGGATCTCCCCCACGCAAAATTGATCGCGACGCACGATCTCCCCTTCGCCATGGAGACCTGCAACCGCGCGATCCTCTTGAAAGAGGGCAAAATCTACGCCGACGGCAAACCGGCGGATCTCTTTCACGACAGGGCCATCATGGAGGGCTGCGGCGTGGAAATTGTGGGGCGCGCGTTGTGTCGATCCTGAAATATTTCGGCGACAGAGTGGACGCCCGATGCGCGCCCCGATAATAACAATCGCATTGATTTGGGGTCAGAATTGCGCCGCCGCCTCCCCCACCGGTCTCCTCTTCATTTCCCGCAGAAACCACACAAGCACCCAGACGCCGCGCAGCGTCGCGCCCAGCGTGATCGCCAGCCATATTCCATTCAGGCCCATGCTGCGGGCCAGGGCGTAGGCGAGCGGGACACGCAGGGCGTTGCTTGTGATGCTGGTGATGGACGGAGGGAGTGTCTTGCCGAGGCCGCGGAAGGCGCCGGCGGAGACGGCCTCGAAACAGCCGGGGATCTGACAGACGGCCAGGATGCGCAGGAAAGACCGCCCCATCTCCACAAGCTCCGGATCGGGCAAAAAGAAGTGAAAGAGCGCGCCGCCCAACGCGACCAGGATCACGGTGACGACGACGCCCCACGAGGAGACAGTCAGAAACGCGATGCGGAAGCACGCGCGGACCCGGTCCCACTTGTCGGCGCCGAAGTTCTGGCCGATGAAAGCGGTGATGGCGGTCGAAAACCCGATGCAGATGAGCCAGCAGAGCGACTCGATCTGCGTGCCCACGCGATAGACCGCAATGGCCTCGGCGCCGAAATCAGCGACCACGCGCGAAATGAGCATGACAAGCACCGTGAACAACACGCTCTCCGTCCCAATGGGAACGCTCCACTTCAAAATTTGCGTGATTTTACGAACGTCCGGCTTTTCGAGGAAGATATAGCGACCGAACGGGCGATCCTCTCTCGCGAGCAGCGCCCGCAACAACAGGGCGCAGGCGGTGTATTGCGCGATCACGGTGGCAACCGCTGCGCCGGCGACGCCCATCTTGAAGAGGAAGATAAAGATCGGATCGAGGATCACGTTCATCAGCAGCCCCGTCGAGTTGACGAAGAACGGCACGCGCGAGTTGCCCGAGCCGTTGAATGTCCCGATGACGGCGGCGCTGATGAACGTGGCGGGCATTCCCAGCGCTGTGATGAGCAGATAGCGCTTCGCGTCCCCGACGACGACCGCCTCCCGTATGTTGAAGAAACCAATCAGAGGGTTACGGAAGAAAGCGCAGATCGCGCCGAACGACAGCCCGAAGACGACCGCCAGAAACATCGAGTTCTGCGAGAACCTTCGCGCGGCCTCCAGGTCCCCCCTGCCGATATTCTGCGACACGCCGATCTCCGCGCCCATCCTGCCGAGCAGCATGAGCCCGTTGGACAGCCACAAGTACATGCCGGCGGAGCCCGACGCGGCGACGGCGTCGCTGCCCACGCGCCCCAGCAGGAACATATCGGTCAGGTTATAACCCATCAGGATGAGCTGCGTCCCGATGATCGGCAGCGCCACCAGCAGCAGCTTGTTCAGGATGCCGCCCTGCGTCAGATCGTACTTTCCGTTTGCGGCACCGCTCACGCGCTCGCTCGCCCTCCGCTTCCGACTGTCATGACCATCTACTCTCCAAGCCCCAAAGCGATCCGCCTGCGCTCGAGGTCCACGTCCAGAACCTCCACAGTCAGCCGGTCGCCCGGTTTTATATTCTTCCTGCCCCTGAGCCTGCTCCTATGCAACAGGCCGTCCTGATGGACGCCCACGTCGACGAAGACGCCGAAATCGGTGATGTTCGTCGCAATACCGGGCAAAGCCATACCTTTTATCAGGTCCGCAATCTCGTGGACGTTTTCGTCGAAAGCAAACGCCTCGAACCCACTTCGCGGATCCCGGCCGGGCTTGGCGAGTTCGGCCAAGATATCGCGCAACGTCGCGTCACCGACGTCACTGTACTTCTCTGGAGCGATTCGCGCGCGCAGCTCCGCATCCTGCATCAGGTCGCGCACGCCGCACTTCAGGTCCTTGGCCATCCGCTCGACTACCTTGTAGCTCTCGGGGTGAACGGCGCTCGCGTCGAGCGGATTTTCTCCGCCGACTACGCGCAGGAAACCGGCGGACTGTTCGAACGCCTTCGGCCCCATGCGGGACACTTTTTTCAGCGCCGCGCGCGAGGCGAACGGACCGTTCTCGCTTCTATATTTAACGATGTTCTCGGCCAGCATCGGGCCAAGGCCCGAGACGTATTTCAAAAGCTCGCGGCTGGCTGTATTGACGTCGACGCCGACCTGGTTGACACAACTCGCCACCGTGTCGTCGAGCGCCGACTTGAGCGCCTTCTGGTCGACGTCGTGCTGATACTGCCCCACGCCGATCGACTTCGGGTCGATCTTCACCAGCTCTGCCAGTGGGTCCTGCAAACGACGGCCGATCGACACCGCGCCGCGCACGGTGAGGTCGAGGTCGGGGAACTCCTCACGCGCGACCTCCGACGCGGAGTAGACCGACGCGCCGCTCTCGTTGACCATCAACACATGTACAGAAAGGTTGAGCGCGCGCACCCACGCCTCCGTTTCGCGTCCAGCCGTACCGTTGCCGATCGCGACAGCGTCTATTTTATATTTTTTCAACAGGTCGCGTAGCGTCGTCTCGGCCTCCTTCCTCTGGTTCTGCGGCGGGTGGGGATATATCGCCTCGTGATGCAACAGGTTGCCCTGCTCGCTCAGGACCGCCAGTTTGCAGCCGGTCCGAAAACCGGGGTCGAGCGCGACGACCCCCCGGCTGCCGTAGGGAGAGCCCATCAGAATCGCGCCGAGGTTGGCCGCGAAGACGCGGATCGCCTCGGCATCGGCGCGCTCCTTCAACTGCGCGCGCAGCTCCGCCTCCATCGATGGGGCAAGCAGCCGCTTGTAACCGTCGCGCAGCGCCGCGTCCACCTCGCGGCTCTCCTCCCCTTCGCCTCTCACGAAAATCCCCCGCAGGATACCGACCGCCTCCGCCTCCTCGGGAACGATCGAGAGCTTCAGCACGTCGTCGCGCTCACCCCGAAGGAGCGCCAGTATCCTGTGCGAGGGAGCGCCCTGCACCGGCGTCGCCGAGTCGTAGTAGTCCCTGTACTTTCCCGCCGGATCGTTCTCCGCCGTTTTTTTGGAGAGCGAGGTCGTCATGACGGCTTTGCGGGCGAAAAGCTGCCGAACCCGATGCCGGGCCGCCGCGTGTTCGCTCGCCGCCTCCGCGATGATGTCGCGCGCGCCCGCGAGCGCGTCCGCGGGCGTCTCGACACCCTTTTCGGCGCTCACATACTTTGCGGCAACGTCCGAGAGCGGCGCGCCTGCGCTGCGCTGTTTCATCAGATACACGGCGAGCGGTTCGAGACCGCGCTCCTTCGCGACAGAGGCACGGGTCTTGCGCTTCGGTTTGTAAGGAAGGTAGAGATCCTCCAGCTCCGTCATCGTCGCGGCAGCGGCGAGCGAACTCCTGAGGCTCTCGGTGAGCACGCCCTGTTCCTCGCACGATGCCATAATCGAAGCCCGTCTCTTCTCGAGCTCCGTGATTTTGAGTGCCCTGTCGCGTACCTCGATGATCGCCACCTCGTCGAGATACCCCGTCGCCTCCTTGCGATATCGGGCGATAAACGGGACGGTACCGCCGTCCTCCAACAGCTCGAGCACCGCGGCCACGCCCTTCTCGGGCAGCGACGCCTCCGCCGCGATGCGCGACGCGAAGTGTTTCGTCTCCTCTTTCATGTAGGGCCTCCCTAAAGACCTGATCCACCCCTGAAACAGCGCAGTATCGCCGTAGGGGCGCGCATTGCGCGTCCCTACGAAAAACGGCGCTTTTGAACAGCCCCGAGAGGAGGTGAGGTCGTTTTGCTGTACGAACTATAAAATAAAAACGGACGCCACGCAAGAAACGCGACGTCCGCCGTTCTCTTAATAACGAGGTTTTAGAGGTGGATTACTCGGACATCTCCTCTTCCTGCGATTTCAGGAAGTCGCCGAGCGTGACGGACATCTCCTCCGTGGGGACCTGGGTGCGCGGCTCGCGCGACCTGCGGTCGCCATCCTCACGGCGCGGCCTGCGCTCGCGCGGCTCGCGGTCGGAGGACCCTTCCTCGCGGGGTCTGCGCTCCTCCTCGGGCTGCAGAGCCTTGAGGCTGAGCCGGATGCGTCTCGTGGCCGGATCGACCTCGAGAATGCGGGCCGCGACCTCCTGACCCATCTGCAATACGTCTCCCGGCTTCTCCACGCGCTGGCGGCTGAGCTGGGAGATGTGAATCAGTCCTTCGATGCCCGGCTCGAGCTCGACAAACGCGCCGAAATCAGCGAGGCGGATGACCTTGACGGTGACGTCGCTGTCTTTGGGGAAGCGCGTCTCGACGCCCATCCAAGGGTCGTTGAGCTGTTTGAAGCCGAGGCTGATACGCTTGCGCTCGGTATCCACATCGAGCACCACGACTTCGACCTTCTGGCCCTTCTTGAGAACTTCCTTCGGGTGTTTGATACGGCTCCAGCTAAGGTCGCCGATGTGAATCAGACCCTCTATGCCGGGCTCCAGCTCGACGAACGCGCCGAAATCCGTCATGTTCGTGACGGTGCCCTCGGTCTTCGTGCCCTTCGCCCAACGCTCCGTGACAGTGTCCCACGGATCGGAGAGCGTCTGGCGGATGGAGAGGGAGATGCGGTTCTTCTCCCGGTCGATACCGATGACCTTGACCTGAACTTTATCACCTTTCGCGACGAGGTCCTTGGCCTTGGCGTTGCGCTGCCACGCCAGTTCGGTCACGTGCACGAGCCCTTCGATGACACCGAGGTTGACGAAGACGCCGAAGGAGGTGATGCTGCTGATCTCTCCCTCAAGGACGTCGCCCTCGTGTACCGTCTCGTAGAACTTCTCGCGCTCCGCGCCCATCTCCTCTTCCAGAATGCTGCGACGCGAGAGGACGAAACGCCGCTTGCGGCGATCGCGCTCGATCATCTTGACGGGGAACATCTGATCGATCAGACGTCCGGGGTTGACGCCCCTGCCCTCTTCCGCCAGGTGAGAGATCGGAATGAAACCCTCGATGCCGAAGCAGTCGACGATCAATCCACCCTTCACCTTGCGGAGGCCCCGCACCTCGATGATCTCGCCCTTTTCGAGCTCCTCTTCAAGGCGGTTCCATCTCTCGTCGAATTCACAACGCCAGCGGCTCAGTGTCAGCTGGGCTTCCTCGCCCTGACTGATATTGGTGACCTGAACGCGGACCTTGTCTCCCACTTTCGGCTCATCGACGGACTCCACCAGAACGCGATGTGTCCACTCCTTGCGCGGGAGAAAACCCTCACACTTATAGCCCACATCAACAAGCCAACCATCTTCGCGGGCGTCTACCACAACGCCCTCGACCACTTTGCCGCGATGGATATCCTCGAAGCCGCCCATCTGCTCCATGATACTTTCCATCGTCTCTTCCGTTTCCTGCGTTGTCAATTCTTCATTGCGGATGTCATCCACCATACCGTCACAGCCTCCCTCGGACCTACAACGTCTCTAATTTTCCTGTTAATTCTTTTATGAGCCAATCGGGAGTGCTGCCACCCGCCGCGACTCCAATCGATCGCTTGTCCTTTAACCAACTCCCTTCCAGTTCTCCCGCATGCTCGATCCAGAGCGTCGGGACGCCGAGAGACTCCGCAATGTGAGCGAGCTTGCGCGTATTTGCACTGTTGCGCCCGCCGATTACCACGATGCCGTCGACTTGCGTCGCCAGCCTTCGGATGGACTCCTGTCTTTCAATTGTTGCGCGACAGATCGTATTATATACCTTAATCTCCCCAGTAAGAAGCACCAAACGCGCAACTATCGCGGCAAAAGATGCCTCCTGCTGTGTCGTCTGGCTTAAAACGCCCAACTTTCCGAATTTCGCGCCCGTATCGATCTCATCCTCACCGGCAAGGACAAGTGCCTCCCCGTCGACATAGCCCAGAATGCCGCGCACCTCCGGGTGGTTCGAATCTCCGAAGATGACGACCCTGTACCCCTCGTGCGAAAGCGACTCCGCCCGCTGCTGTGCCGCACGGACGTGTCCGCAGGTGCCGTCGACGACGACGCTGCAGCGACGCTTGAGTTCGCTCAGCTCCGCGGGTGCCACGCCGTGCGCACGCACGAAGGCGACGGCCTCCTCGGGGACATCCGATGCGTTCTCCGCGAGACGCAGGCCGAGGCCGGCCAGACGCTCCACCTCCTGCGGGTTGTGTATCGGGCTGCCGAGCGAATAGACTGTTCCATGCTCGGCCAGCGCCTTCTCCAGTTGGTCGATCGCCCGCCTGACTCCGAAACAGAGTCCAGTCGGGCTCGCTACGACAAGCTTCATATCCGCCCGTCACCCTCTTCCGCATTTTTCATCTCATCTATTCTGCGCTCCATATCTTCCACTGCGTGGAGCAGAGAAATTCCCGCAAAATCATACCACACTTTCGGCTCAAAACCCCTGAACCACGTCATCTGTCTTCGCGCAAACGCCTTTGTCGCGCGAATATCCCCCTGCAGAGCTTCCTCGAAGGTACACCGCCCCTGCACGTAGGCAACCAGCTCCCGGTAGCCGAAGCCCTGCAGCGCGGGCAACCTCGGCGAATACCCCTGCTTCAGAAGCCACTCGGCCTCCTCGGGATAGCCGGAGCGGAACTGCTCTCCAACCCGTTGCTCGATCCGGCGATATAGCGTCTCCCTCGGCGAGTCGATGCCGAAGTAAAACAGCTTCCGAGCGCCGCCGATTTTTTTTCGCTCCGCGTAAACATCTGTCGCCGGTTGCCCGGTGAGTTCGAAGATCTCGAGCGCACGCACGATCCTCACGCGGTCGTTGGGATGAATGCGCGACGCGGCCACCGGGTCGGCTTGACTGAGCTTCGCGTGAAGCGCCGGCGTCCCGTTCTCCTCGGCAAAACGCTCCAGCTCGGCGCGAAGCTCTCTGTCGGTCGGCAGAGATTCCGAGAGCATGCCGCCTTCCAGCGCGCGGTAATAAAGAGGCGTACCGCCGACCAGAAGAGGTATCCTGCCGCGCGCGCGAATGCGGGAGACGGCGTCCTCCGTCTGCTCCACGAAGTCCGCGGCGGTAAAGACCTGATCGGGGTCGGCGACGTCGATCAGGTGGTGTACGACGATTCTCCTGTCCGCCGTTGAGATTTTGTCCGTACCGACATCCAGATATCGATAGACCTGCCGCGAATCGACGGATATGATCTCGGCGTTGATCCGCCCGGCGAGTTCGAACCCCGCGCGCGTCTTGCCGACTGCCGTGGGGCCGATGATCGCGAAGAGCGTCTCCTTCTCTTTCATCGTTCGAACCAGCTCCTCAGTTTTTCGTCCGCCAGAAAGATCGTCGTGGGACGTCCGTGTGGGCAGCTGTACGGCGACCGGCAGCGCTCCAGTCTTTCGAAAAGATCGAGCGCCTCCTCGCGCTCAATCGCGTCCCCCAACTTGACCGCATCGCGGCACGCCGTGCGCGCCCAGCGCCACCAGACCTCGCGGTCGCGTTTCGACGGGTCGGTCTCCTCGTCCAGCCCGCGCAGTGCCGAGCGAAGCATCTCGACGGGCGACAAGCGCCCGAGACCGCGAAGCGCGGGAACTGTCATCATCGCAGGCGTCGATACATCCTCCCCATCGTCGCCGGGAAGCTTGAAGGCAAAACCCATTTCGCGCAGCTCCTCACGGTGCAGAACGACGTCGGCCACGATCCCCGGAGGCACCTCCTGCTCGAAGGCGAGCTGCTGCAACGGAACCTGGCTGTCGGCGAAGGAATCCTCGATCTCCTCGTACAGAATGCGCTCGTGTGCCGCGTGCGCATCGAGAAGGCAGAGGCCGCGCGGATCGTCGAAGACGAGATAGCCGCCCTGCGTCTGGCCGAGGTATCGTCTTGAGGGAACCGCGCTTTCCGGAAAGAGGAGGTTTGACGTAGAGAAGGTCGAGGGTTCGTCGGTCTTGGCAGGCGGGGCGGGTGAGAAGAAAAACTCGTGTTTTTTCTTTTGTTCAGGGAAGGCGGGGACGTAGTCGTCCCACGGATCCCTCGGCGCCTCTCTGGTTTGCTCTGGCTGCTCGGAAAAGCCGCCGCCGGCTAACAACAACTCCTGCGTGGCCCTCCGTACGAGCTCGAAGATCGGCCCGGAGCGACGAAAGCGCACCTCCGCCTTCGCAGGGTGAATGTTCACGTCCACGTCCTCCGGCGGCAGCGTCACCATCGCGACCCACTCGCCGTAGATCGACGCGCCTGTCGAATTGAGGGCGGAGCGGATCGTCGGGTCCTGCACGCGCCTGCCGTTCACGAACGCCGTCACATTTACCCGGCGCGAGCCGGGGAGGTTGTTCCACCAGAGCGTTACCGCGACGCCCTCTCTCGCGGTAGACGCCGAGAGGGCACGATTCTCCGCTCCCCATAGACTCTGTAAGATCTCGTCGGTCGACGCCGCATCGCCGATGTCGAGCAGCTGCTTCCCGTCGTTGGTCACCCGAAAACGCACGCTCGGGTGCACGAGCGCATAGTCCTGCACCACCTGCAAAATCCGCTTCAATTCGGCAGTCGCACCGCGCAGGAATTTTCTCCGCGCCGGCAGATTGTAAAACAGGTCGTCGACCTGCACGCGCGTGCCGAAGGGGGCGGGTATCTCGACGTGCGAGAGAAAATGGCCTCCCTCGCAGCGAATCATGCCTCCCGTCTCCACACCGGCAGCGCGGCTGCGTAGTTCCAGGCGGCTGACGGCAGCGATGCTCGACAGCGCCTCGCCCCTGTATCCGAGCGTGCGCACGCGTTCCAGGTCGTCGAGCGTCCGAATCTTGCTGGTCGCATAGCGCTCCAGCGCCAACGGCAGCTCGCCGAAGGAGATGCCGCAGCCGTCGTCCTCGACGACGAGCGAGACTTTGCCGCCCTGCTCGAGCGAGATGCGGACGTCCGTCGCCCCCGCGTCGATGGCGTTCTCCAACAGCTCCTTCGCCGCTGACACGGGACGTTCGACCACCTCGCCCGCCGCAATGCGGCTGGCGACATCCGCGTCCAATCTTTCGATCTGCTTCATTTTAAATCCATGATCCTCCTGCTCTTCTCGCGCAGGCGAAATACCAGGTCGAGCGCCTCCATCGGCGTCATCTGGTTCGGATCGCAGAGGGCGATCTGCTCGATCACGCCCTCGCGCTCCACGTCGAAAAAGATCTCCTTCTGCGACTGCTTCGGAGCCAAGGCTTGCGCTCTCTCGTCGCGGTCGCCCTCGCTCTCCTCGAACTGCGACAGCAGCTCCTGCGAACGCCTGATGACGAGCTGCGGCACGCCGGCGAGGCGCGCCACCTCGATGCCGTACGAGCGATCCGCCGGACGCGGCACGACCTTGTGCAGGAAGCGAATGCCATCGGGCGACTCGTCCACCGCCATGCTGAGGTTGACCAAGCCGGGGAGCGAGTGCGGCAGGCTGGTCAGCTCGTGATAGTGCGTCGCGAAGAGCGCCTTCGTGCGCCCCTCGATGTGGAGGTTCAGAAACTCGATCACCGCCCACGCGATGCTCATGCCGTCGTAGGTCGAGGTGCCACGCCCGATCTCGTCGAGGATGACGAGGCTGCGCGGCCCCACGTGGCGCAGGATGTTCGCCGTCTCTACCATCTCGACCATGAAAGTGCTCCGCCCTTTCGCCAGCTCGTCGCGCGCGCCGATGCGCGTGAAGATCCGGTCCAATAGGCCGATGCGGGCACTCTGCGCGGGCACGAAGGAGCCCATGTGGGCCATCAGGCCGACGAGCGCCGCAGTCCTGAGATAGGTCGACTTGCCCGCCATGTTGGGACCGGTGAGAATCGCGATACACCCGGCACCCCCCACTCCATCCGGATCGAGCGTGATGTCGTTCGGCGTAAAGGGCAGGGTGCCAAGACACTTCTCCACCACAGGGTGCCGCGCGCCCTTTACATCGAAGACCCTGCTGTCGTTCATCTGCGGTCTCACATACGCCGCGTCGCGCGCGACCTCGGCGAGCGAATAGAGGGCGTCCAGCGTCGCTATCGCGCGAGAGGCCGCCTGACAGGCCGCGCTGGACGCCAGCGTCGTCGCGAGGAGTTCCTTGTACAGCGCCTCCTCCCGCGCGCCGATCTCGCCCTCCGCGCGAAAGACGCGTCGTTCGATCTCCTTCAGCGCCTCGTTGATAAAGCGCTCCCCGCCGGTCACCGTCTGACGACGCACATAATCGCCGGGCACGCGGTCGGCGTAGCTTTTGCTCACTTCGATGTAATATCCGAACACTTTGTTGATGCCGACGCGCACCTTGATTCCCGTGCGATCGCGTTCTGCCTGTTCGAAGGCCCGCAGGTTCTCCTCCGCATGGGCGATCGCGTTACGCGACGCGTCTAGCGCCTCGTCGCAACCCGGCCGAATGACGCCGCCGTCCTTGAGCATGCGGGGCAATTCGTCGGAGAGCGAGTCGCAGAGCAGTTTTTCGAGCTCGCTCAAATCCGGTGCGTCGCAGAAAATATTTTTCAGGCAGTTCGAATCTGAACGACCGATTATCGCGAGCAGCCCGGGCAGAGCGCGCAGCGTATCGCGGACAACGCCAAGATCGCGCGGGTTGCCGACCTTGAGGCTGAGTCGTCCCAACGCCCGCTCCATATCGCGGCAGGCGGAGAGTGCCGTGTTCAAACTTCGCAGCAACGACACATCCCCACAGATCCGCTCGATGCAGTTCAATCTGTTTTCAATCGACTCGAGATCGGCCAACGGATGCGTGATCCAATCGTACAACAGGCGCCTGCCCATTGGCGTCCGGCATCGGTTGAGCGTCGAATAGAGCGACGCAGTGCCCCCTTCTGTGAGCTCGAGGTTTATCTGCGTCGTCTGATCCAGGATCAACATACCATCAGGCAGCAGCGGGCGTATCGTGTGGACGTGCCCCGCACCGCCGAACTGCGTCTCCTCCAGATAGCGAACGACCGCGGCAGCGGCGCCGGCGGCGGGGTCGGAGTCCTCGACGCCCATCGCCCGCAGGCTGGCGAGCTCCCAGCGCTTGCAGAGCCAGTTCGCCCCGAACGAGGCCCCAAACTCCCCTCGCTCGCGACTCACGATCGAGGGACGTACGGTCGCGGAGGCCATCAAATCCGCCGCGAGGCCGAAAAACTCCGCCTCCTGCCCCTTCGGCAGAAGCAACTCGCCGGGAGAAGAGGAGAAAAAAGAAAATACGAGGGAGAGCGCCTCATCGCGGAGGAAAGACCCGGCCTCGAGTTGCCCCGTGCTTGCCGTCAACAGCGCAATCGACGCGACATCGCCTCCAAACGAGAGCGCCGCCAGTTTCCCGTCGCTACCCTCGTCCTGCGGTACGTAGGTACCGGGCGTGACGACGCGGACGACACTGCGCTCGACGAGCGTCCTGCCATCCGGCTCCGTCATCTGGTCGCAGATCGCCACGCGATATCCGGCGGCGATGAGGCGCCCCATATAGGTGTCGAGCGCGTGATGCGGCACGCCCGCCATCGGGATCGCCTTGTCCTGGTCTCGCGCCGTCAGCGTGATATCCAGCACCTCCGACGCGGTGACCGCGTCGTCGAAGAAGAGTTCGAAAAAATCGCCCATGCGGAAGAGCAGAAGGCAGTCGGGATACTTGTCCTTCCACTCCGTGTACTGCCTGAGCATCGGCGTCATCTTGACTCCGTCGGGCAGTTTCATCACTCGTACGCCCTGTCCCGTCGCTTGCCGCCTTTTTTCCTGTTATCCTCCGGCAGAAGCGGCATCGAAGGCGCCGAAATCTCCGCCTCCGCTCCGTCCCGAGAGTTCGGGACGTTCAATGAATCCAGATAATTCTGCAGAAGTAGCGTCGCCGCGACCTTATCGACTCGTTCTTTGCGGCCTTTGCGCGAGACGTCCGCCTCCAGAAGGGCCTGTTGTGCGATCGTCGTGGTAAACCGCTCGTCCCAGACCTCGATCCCGATGTCTGGGAAACGCTCTCTCAGCCGTGCGATGGTCTTCTCCATATTTTCGGCCTCTGGACCTGTGCTGCCGTCGGTGCGGCGAGGCATACCCACGAGGATGGTCTTCGCTCCGTACTCCTCGATCAATTGCGCAAGTTCGTCCATCCACTGGCCTTTCGCCTGGAGAACGGCGATTCCCTGGGCAAACGCCCCCAGCGGATCGCTGACCGCAACGCCGATTCGTACCGTTCCCACATCCAGCGCCAGAATCCTCCGCATCATTGTCCCTTCAGCTGTCTCTCCACAATGCCGCGCGCCGCGGCCATCGCCTCTTTCAATTTGTCGGCGTCCTTGCTGCCAGCCTGCCCTATCGCGGGTTTGCCGCCGCCGCTTCCGCCCATCAGCGAGGCGACCTCCTTCACGAGGTTGCCCGCGTGGATGCCCTTCTCGATCGCGGCATCCGTCGCCATACCGATCAACGCAATCTGGCCGGCTTCGGCGGTCGCCAGCAGGATCACCGCGTTCGGCTCCACCTGCTTGATTCCATCGCCCAACTGGCGCAGCAGGTCCTTCGGGATATCGTCGAAGCTGTCGACGATCAGAGAGACGTCGCCCAGCCTTACCGCGTTCTGAACGCGCTGCCCGACGCCCGAGAGCATCGAGCGAAGGGCGAAGTCCTGATTCTTTCGTTCGAGGATCTTCTTCTCGTCAAGCAGCTCCTCCGCGCGCGCGGCGAGCGTCTCCATATCGCCGCCCATAATTGTGGAGAGCTGGCGCAGCACGCGCCCCTCCTCCTGGAAGATACCAAGCGCCACCCTGCCGGCGACTGCGTTGATCCTGCGCATACCGGATCCGATGCCCTCGTCGCGGATGATCTTGACGAGGCCGATCTCGCCGGTCGCCTTCACGTGCGTGCCGCCGCAGAGCTCCGTCGAGAAACCGGGAATCTGCAACACGCGAACGACATCGCCGTATTTTTCCTCGAACAGCGCCTTCGCCCCCAGCTTGCGCGCTTCGGTGTAACTCGTGACGTGCGTATCGACGGGAAGGTTGGAGAGTACCTGCCTATAGATCATGTGCTCGATCTCGCGAATTTCGTCGGGCGTGATCGGCGCGAAGTGGTTGTAGTCGAAACGAAGGAAGGTCGGCGTGACAAGTGAACCAGCCTGGCGGACATGCTTGCCAAGCACGCGGGTGAGCGCCTCGTGCAGCAAATGCGTCGCCGTGTGATGGCGGCGGATGTCATTGCGGCGCTCCACGTCGATCGAGGCACGGAACTCCGTCCCTACGGCAATTTCGCCCTCCGTCACTCTGCCCTTGTGTACGATCAGGTCGCCGCTCGGGTAGACGGTATCCTCGACCTCGAAGCGGACACCCGGGGCTTCGAGTACCCCCTTGTCTCCAACTTGTCCGCCACGCTCGGCATAGAAGGGCGTGCGAGAGAGGACGATACCCGCTTCACTGCCAACGGCAGCCCTGTCGATCATCCTGTCGCCGTCCACGATCGCCACGATCGTGGCGCTCTCCTCCGTCAAGTCGTATCCGTCAAACGGCGTGTTCCCTAGTTTGTCGGCCAGCTCTGTGAAGACATTCTTCGCAATCACCGCGCCGGTCTGTTTGCTCGCGGCGCGCGCGCGCTCCTTCTGGCGCTCCATCGCGGTATCGAACTCCTCGCGCCCGATGGTCACACCCGCCTCTGCGCAGATTTCCTCCGTCAGCTCCAGCGGGAAACCGTATGTGTCGTAGAGGACAAACGCGACTTCGCCGGAGAGTTTTTTGTCGTCGTTCGCGAGGTTTTCGATCTCGTCTTCGAGGAGATCCGTTCCCTGAGCCAGCGTGCGGCCGAAGCGCTGCTCCTCCAGGTCGATTACCTGCTCGATGGTGGAACGCTGTTCGACCAGCTCCGGGTACTGCGCGCTCATGATCTCGTCGACGACCGGCAGAAGGCCCGTCAGAAATGGCCTTTCGATCCCGACCAAACGACCGTAGCGGACGCTGCGGCGGATAAGACGGCGCAGCACGTATCCCGGCCCCTCGTTGGTCGGCAGGACGCCGTCGGCGATCATGAAGGCAGACGCCCTCAAGTGGTCGGAAATGACGCGCGAGGCGAGGTCGCCCTTCTGGGACGCGCCATACTTGATGCCCGCGATATCGCAGGCCGCGTCGATCACGGGACGGAAGAGGTCGGTCTCGAAGTTGCTCGAAACCTGCTGCACGACCGCGCAGAGGCGCTCGAGCCCCATGCCGGTGTCGATGTTCTGCTTCGGCAGAGGCGTCAGTTTGCCCGGCTCGTCGCGCGAGAACTGCATGAAGACCAGGTTCCAGATCTCGAGGTAGCGGTCACAGTCGCAGCCGACGCCGCAGGTCGGTTTGCCGCAGGAGAACGCCGGGCCCTGATCGTAGATGATCTCCGAGCACGGGCCGCAGGGACCGGTCGGCCCTGCCGCCCAGAAGTTGTCGTCGTCGCCCAGGCGGAAGATGCGATTCTCCGGCAGACCGATCAGATCGCGCCAGAAGTCGTGCGCCTCGTCGTCGTCGAGATAGATCGTCGCGTACAGACGGTCGGCGTCTAGCCCCACGCGCTCGGTCAGAAACGCCCACGCCCAGGGAATGATCTCCTTCTTGAAGTAGTCCCCGAAACTGAAGTTGCCGAGCATCTCGAAGAACGTATGGTGGCGCGCCGTGCGCCCGACGTTGTCGATGTCGTTGGTGCGTATGCACTTCTGCGCGGTGGTCGCGCGAGTCACCTCGGGAGTCTTGAGGCCGAGGAAGTAGGGCTTGAAGGGGACCATGCCCGCCACGGTAAAGAGAAGCGTCGGGTCGTCGGGCACCAGCGGGAAGCTGGGATAACGCCTACAACCCTTCTCCTCGAAGTATGACAGAAACATCTCTCTGAGCTCTTTCGAACTTCTCCACTGCATGACATGTCCTCCCGTTTATGGCCACTTGCTAAATAACCAAGAAAGAATTTTCTACCTCTTAGCAGACGCCCAAATAAATACTCAGGCATTATATCAGATGCTTTATATAGTGGTAATATATGTTCGCGAAGGCAAGGCCGCGCAAAGGCGGCAAAAAATTTTCCGGGAGGACCCAGAATATGACGATCAAAAAAGAGGATTACTGGATCAAAGACATAAACCTCGCGCCCGAAGGACACGCGCGCATCGACTGGGCCTGGCAGTACATGCCGGTTATCAAATTGATTAGGGAGAAGGAGCTCGCCGGCGGCGCGAAACCCCTCGCTGGACACACCGTGGCTGCCTGCCTGCACCTCGAGGCGAAGACCGCGTGCCTGCTGAAAGTGCTGAAGGACCTCGGCGCGACGGTCGTGGCCGCGGGCAGCAACCCCCTCTCGACTCAGGACCCGATCTGCGCGGCGCTCGCCGACTACGGCGTGCACGTCTTCAGCCGCCACGGCATGACCGCCGCCGAGTACGAGGAGAACCTCCACCGCATGCTCGCGTGGGAGCCGGATGTGATCATCGACGACGGCTGCGACACGGTGGCGCTGATCCACGAAAAGTACAAGCACCTGACGCCGAAGATCCTTGGCGGCTGCGAGGAGACGACGACCGGCATCAAGCGCCTGCGCGCGATGGACGCCGAGGGTCTGCTCGAGTTCCCCATGCTCGCCGTCAACGACGCGCTCAGCAAGTACCTCTTCGACAACCGCTACGGCACGGGGCAATCCGTGTGGGATGCGATCATGCGCACGACGAACTGTGTCGTCGCAGGCAAAACCGTCGTGGTCGTCGGCTACGGCTGGTGCGGCAAGGGGGTCGCCTCTCGCGCCGACGGCCTCGGGGCGAAGATTGTCGTCGTCGAGATCAACGCGCACCGCGCGCTCGAGGCGCACATGGACGGCTACCGCGTGATGGACATGAATCATGCGGCTGAGGTCGGCGATATCTTCGTCACCGTCACCGGCAATACGCAGGTCATCCGCAGCGAGCATTTCCAGAGGATGAAGGACGGCGTGCTGCTCTCCAACGCCGGACACTTCGACGTCGAGGTCTACATCCCCCATCTCGAAGGGCTTGCCGCGAGGGTTTACGACGCACGGACGAACGTGCGCACTTACGAGACGAAGGACGGACGACGTCTGCACCTGCTCGGCGAGGGCCGCCTCGTCAACCTCGCAGCCGGCGACGGGCACCCCATCGAGATCATGGACATGAGCTTCTCGACGCAGCTCCTCTCGGCCCTCTACATCGCCAAGGGCGCAAAACTGAAGGAGGGCCTGCAGCTCGTACCCGAGTCGATCGACAAGGTCGTCGCCAGCTACAAGGTCGAGTCGCTCGGCCTCAAACTCGAAAAACTGACCCCCGAGCAGGAGAAGTATCTCAACGACTGGAGGGAATAAGATGTCCATCATTCGCAACGTCCTGATCTGGGACAGTGCCCACACGGACGCGGAGCCGGGCGATATCGTGGTCAACGAGTGCGGTAGGATCGAGGAGGTCCTCCCCTCAAAGACGGCGCGGGGCGACGTCCTCTACGACGGCGGTGGGCGCATGATCGCCATGCCCGGCTTGGTCAACGCGCACACGCACGTCTCCATGACGCTGCTGCGCGGCCTCGGCGAGGAGCTCCCGCTCATGGAGTGGCTGCAGAACAAGATTTTTCCCGTCGAGGAGCGACTCAACCCCAGGCACATCCGGACAGGTGCGGAGTTGGCCTTTCTGGAGATGTTGGCTGGCGGAACAACCTGCTTTGCCGATATGTACTTTTTCATGCGCGAGGTCGCGAGCGCGGCGCTCAACGCAGGCATGCGGGCGGCACTCTGCCGCGGTCTTGTCGGCGACGACACGGCGAAACTGAACGAGAATCTTTCGCTCGCCGAGGAGTTCGACGGACGCGAAGGGCGCATCCGTGTGCAGCTCGGGCCCCATGCGCCGTACACCGTTCCCCGTACACACCTAGAAAAAATCGTCGGCATCGCGAAGGAACGAGACCTCGGCATCCATTTCCATTGGCTGGAGACCGAGGGCGAGTTGAACAGTTTCCGCGACGAGTTCGAGATGAACCCCGTCGATTACTTGGAACAGACTGGCCTGCTCGACGCGAAGGAGCTGTTGTTGGCGCACTCGGTCTGGTTCCCGGTGGAAGAGCTCTACCGGGTCAAGCTGGACAACGTGACCCTCGTCCACAACCCCAAAAGCAACCTGAAACTCGGTAGCGGCTATGCACCGATCAAGGAGATGCTGGAAGGGGGCGTAAACGTTGCGCTCGGCACGGATGGAGCCGCCAGCAACAACCGCCTCGACATGTGGGACGAGATGCGAACGGCCGCCCTGATGCACAAGGGTTATCACAAGGACCCGACGCTCGTCTCCGCGCGCGAGGTGCTGCGCATGGCAACGGTAACCGGCGCGCACGGCATGGGCTTCCCCGAAGTGGGTTTGCTCGAACCGGAGTACTGGGCGGACATCATCCTGGTCGATTTCAACCAGCCTCACTACCTCGGGATCGACGAGACGAACGTGCCGGAATTTCTCGTCTACGCGGGGTCTTCCCGCGACGTGCGCGCGACGATCGTCTCGGGACAGATACTTTACAAAGACGGCGAATACCTCACGCTCGATCGGGATGACATCTTCGCGAGGGCGAAGGAATCGCGGAAAGAGCTGACGAGAAAATAATAAAACATTTATGCATATAAAAATGCCCCGGCCATTTCAGGCTTGGGGCATTTTTATATGTCCTGTGGAATTTTCGGCCTACGCCATCGTGATGACGGTGCCCGCCTTGCCCTCGAGCGCATCCACGGCCTTGTAGAGGGAGGTGATGATCGCCTTCTTGCCGGGGAAGCGGCGGGCGAACTTGATCGCGGCCATGACTTTCGGCAACATGCTGCCGGGCGCGAAGTGTCCTTCGTCGATGTATTTGATGGCCTCCGCGACGGTGATGTGGGAGAGATCCTTCTGGTCGGTTTTTTTGAAGTTGATGGAGACCTTGTCGACCTCGGTGAGAATCAGAAGATAGTCGGTCTCCATATCCTCGGCCAAGCGCTCGGCCGCGAGGTCCTTGTCGATGACCGCCGCGACGCCGGTGAGAGAACCGTCCATGTTCTCGATCACGGGGATACCGCCGCCGCCCGCCGTGACGACGATCGTCGAATCCCAGAGGCGCTTGACGGAGTCTATCTCGGCAATTCTCTTCGGGTTGGGAGACGCCACGACGCGGCGCCAACCGCGGCCTGCGTCCTCTTTCATCGTGTAGCCCTTCTCGGCCATCAGCTTCTTCGCCTCATCCTCGCTGTAGAAGGGGCCGATGGGCTTCGTGGGATTTTTGAAAGCGGCGTCGTTCTCGTCCACGATGACCTGCGTGAGGAGCGTGACGACCGGGGTGTTCTTGTTGCGATTCCGCAGCGCGTCGCGGAGGGCCTGCTGAATCTGGTAGCCAATGTAACCCTGGCTCATCGCGCCACAGACATCGAACGGCATCGCGGGGAGATTGGCGTCCGCCTTCGAAGCGATCTCTTGTCCGAGGACGATACGCCCGACCTGAGGACCGTTGCCGTGAACGACGGCCATTTCATATCCTTTACAGCTGATGTCTGCGAGGTATCCGCACGTCTTGTGGACGACCTCAAGTTGCGCCTCCGCGGTAGAAGGCGTCCCGGCTTCCTGCAGGGCGTTGCCGCCGAGTGCGATGACGACTTTGCTGAATCCCATGATTTACACTCTCCCTCGATAATATTTCGTGCAGGATGATTATAAACCAGAGCCTGGCGTGAGTTCAATATGCACCCCTTAATATTCAAAGTTTTTGCATAACTATATACAAAAAACCCCGGACGTCCGTGTCCGGGGTTTTCTGTGGTTTGGGAGTGCTTCAAGCCACCGTGTTGAGATTGCCGCCGATGCCCATCTTACCGAGCATCTGGTTGATCAAATCCGCCTGCAGGGCCGAAGTGGAATCCATCACTTTCGCCGCGACCGCGTAACCTATCTGCGTCTGCGTTGCCGCTTGCTGCATACCGCTGATACTGCTCACCAGATCCATCACAGGGCATCACCTCCTCAGCACTCCTGTTTTTCTATTATCGGCGAGGGAGATCTCTCGCTTGAATGTGCGCTTGAATGGCAGCGCTTGAACCCCCATCTCCACCTCAAAGCAAGCAAGACCTCGCTGAAACTGCGCGAGCAGCGTGATAAGATGTTGTTTGCGAAGCACCATCTTTCACCAGCGAGGTGCAATTATTATGACTCAACCCGACGTAAAATTCCAGGACAAA